>CAZWON010000005.1:0-88146 GCA_964635565.1 uncultured Planctomycetia bacterium | reverse complement strand
GCATTAAAACAGAATATGGCTTCTTTAGAATTTGCGAATAAATGTTGACAGTGCTAGGCAAACGAATAAGTTGAAAAAATGTTATATTGTAGTATAGTATTTTAAAAAGAGGAAGAAGTAGGAAATTTTTTTACCAGCATTAAAAAGGAGGGAAAGACAATGGAGGAGAAAAGGAGGTTTTTAAGATTTGATGTTCTTCTTAACATAGAATTTAAAACTCCTGAGGGAAGAGATTATTATACTGCAGGATTGATGAGAAATTTTTCTCGGCAGGGTTTAAGTTTTATTACTCAACAGACCAATTTATCACCCAACCAAGATTTAGAATTAAAATTTAAATTACCTAATAAAGATGTTCTTGTTGCTTGCCGAGGGGAAATTGTATGGGAAGAAGATAAAGGGAAAAACTCGTTGGTAGGTATAAGACTTAAAGAGATGGACCCTTATGCTAAGAGCGAAATATTAGAGTACGCTTATAATAAGTGGCTTACAAAGATGCGAGATAATAATTAATTTTGTACATTTTATCTCTCCTTAACACACACTTAATCCCTTTATTATTGACATTTTGTAGATAATATAATAGTATTGTTAAAAGATGAATATTGTCGTTTGTATAAAACAGGTTCCTGAGACTACCGAGGTAAAAATAGACCCTCAAACTAATACTCTTATAAGAGAAGGCATCGCTTCTATCATTAATCCCTTTGATATGTATGCTATAGAGGAAGCAATTAGATTAAAAGAGAAATACCGCGGCAATACTACAGTAATTACTATGGGGCCTCCTCAGGCTGATAGTGCATTAAGAGAGGCGTTGTCATTAGGCATTGATAATGCTGTTCATCTTTCTGATAAAGCATTTGCTGGTTCTGATACGTGGGTTACAAGTTTAGTATTAGCTAAGGCCATCCAGAAGATAGGAGAAGTTGATTTAGTAATTTGTGGGAAACAGGCTTCTGATGGCGATACTGCTCAGGTGGGACCGGGTATTGCTACCCATTTGGATTGGCCGCAGGCTACATATGTACGCAGAGTCGATAAGATAGATTTGGATAATAAAAAGGCAGTTTTTGAAAGGCTTTTAGAGGATGGCTATGAGGTTTTGGAAGTAAGTTTACCTTGTCTTGTTACGGTAGTAAAAGAAATTAATGTTCCCCGTATGCCTTCTTTGAGAGGAAAAATGAGAGCTAAAAAACAGTCGATTCCTGTCTGGGGCAAAGACGAATTGGAATTGAAAGACGAGGAGGTTGGTTTAGAAGGTTCTCCTACACAGGTTGTAAAAATATTCACTCCTCCTCCGCGGGAAAGCGGTATGATTTTTGATGGGGAAACACATGAAGCAGTAGATAAGCTATTTAGTGAGTTACGAAAACACTTATTATGAAGCAAAAAGGCATAGAGGTTGTTAGGAATAAGTGTGTAGGGTGCGGCTTATGTGTAAGGGCGTGTCCTTTTTCTGCCATTGTTTTAAAAGATAAGGTTGCCGTAATTGACTTAGATAAATGTACTCTATGCGGCGCATGTAAGGGAGCGTGTAAGTTTGATGCCATTGTTATTTACAAACCCAACGTTGTAAAGCAAGACTTATTCCAGTACAAAGATGTATGGGTTTTTATAGAACAAGAGGAGGATAAAATTGCTTCTGTTTCTTTTGAGCTTTTAGGTAAAGCACGTACGCTAGCCAAGAATTTAAATGCCAAAGTTGTGGCGATATTTCTGGGGGGCAATATTAAGAATAAAGCAAAGCAACTCATTAGTAAAGGGGCAGATAAAGTGGTTATTGTAGATAGTAAGAAACTTGCTCATTTTACTGCAGAGAGTTATGGTAATGTTATTTCTCATCTTATTCATAAATACAAACCAGAGATTTTTCTGGCTGGCGCAACAACAATAGGTAGATCTCTTGTTTCGCGTATTGCCGTAAAGATAAAAACAGGTTTAACCGCAGATTGTACAGGGTTAGACATTGATAAAGAGCGCAGACTCCTCGTCCAGACTCGTCCTGCCTTTGGAGGAAATATTATGGCTCAAATTATTACTCCTTCCTACAGGCCTCAGATGGCTACAGTTAGACATAAGGTTATGAAAGAGTTACCAGCTGATCCCAATCGAAAAGGAGAAATTATAGAGGAGTCTTTGGACAAAAATCTCGTAGATACAAGAAGTAGATTCATTGATTTTATTAAAGAGGAGATATATAAGGTTAATCTTTCTGACGCAGATATTATAGTCTCTGGCGGACGAGGATTAGGAGCACCAGAGAATTTTAAGTTAATTAAAGAACTCGCCGAAGTCCTAGGAGCAGCTGTGGGGGCTTCCCGTGCGGCTGTAGATAGTGGTTGGATACCCTATTCTCATCAGGTTGGTCAAACAGGCAGAACCGTTGCTCCTAAACTTTATATTGCTTGTGGAATTTCTGGACAGATTCAGCATCTTGTAGGAATGCAGTCCTCAAAGATAATTGTTGCTATTAATAAAGATCCGGATGCTCCTATATTTAAGGTAGCTAACTATGGTGTGGTAGGCGATCTATTTAAAGTTGTTCCTTTACTTATAAAAAAAATAAAAGAAAGTAAAGGTAGATAATGTATTTAAGGAGTTTAGAATTATTTGGTTTCAAATCTTTCCCTTCTAAAACTGTTCTTAAATTTGATGCAGGGATAACTGTTATTGTAGGTCCTAATGGATGTGGTAAGAGCAATGTGTTTGATGCAATAAAATGGGCTTTGGGAGAACAGAGCCCTAAGTCCTTAAGAGGAACAAAGATGGAAGATGTGATATTTAACGGAACAGAGTCAATTCCCTCTTTAAACTATACAGAGGTAACTTTGGTTTTTTCTAACGAAGATAACCGTCTTCCTATAGATTATAAGGAAGTTGCTATCACAAGGCGTCTTTATCGTTCAGGAGAAAGTCAGTATTTTATAAATCGAAATCCATCTCGATTAAAAGATATTCAGGATTTATTTTTAAGCACAGGGATTGGAGAACATTCATATTCTTTTATAGAACAAGGAAAAGTAGAGATGCTTTTAAGTTATAGACCAGAAGAAAAGCGTCTTATTTTTGATGAAGCAAGTGGTATTGTAAAATATAAGGACAAAAAGAAAGAAACATTAAAAAAGTTGAGAGATACCGAGGATAATATTCTAAGGCTGGATGATATTATTTTAGAGGTAAAGCGTCAGATGAACTATTTAGAGAGACAAGTTGAGAAGGCAAAAAAATACAGCAAGATTCAGGAACATCTAATTGAAGTAGAAAAAGCAATAGCAAGTGCTAAAACTATAGACCTTAACAATAAGGCTAATCTCTTATTAGATGAGATGGATCAGCTTAAAGAGAAAGAGAAGTCTATTGAAGAGAATATTTCTCAAAAAAACAGAACAAAAGAAATAATAGAAAATGAAATTAAAGAAATACGGAAGAAAATAAATGAGATTGGTTCGCAAATAGTCTCTTTTAATTCTCGGATAGAGGGTTATCATAATCATATAAAAATTAATACCCAACGAATAGAAGAGATAAAAGAGCGTGATGTTTCTTTGGATAGTTCAGAAAAAGAGCTTGAAGAAAGAATAATCCTCCATCAAAAACGTATAGGACAAGAAAAGGAATCTTTAAGTTTTTTAGAAAAACAGAGTAATATTTTGAAGATTAAGCTGGAGGATTTAAAAAATTTAAAAGAAAAAAGAATTAACCAGATTAAAGAGGTTAATAAAGAAATTGCTCAGAAAAAAGAATTTATCCTTGAGGGAGAAAGCAAGAAGACAACTCTTAATAATAATTTGATTGAGTTAGAGACCCATATTAAAAATAGTTTAGCGAGAAAGAAACGGCTAACTCTTAATGAGGCAAGGATTGATAGTTATTTAGATGAACATAAAGAAAAATTAGCTTTATTAGAAAGTTTTATCCAAAAGTTAAATGAAGAATTTACCATCCTTAAAGAAGGAAAAGTAAGATTACATTCTGAGCTTAAAGAAATCAATATCCTAATTGAAAACAGCGAACAAAAGTCATTAGAAATAGAAAAAACCCTTGTAGAGCTAAAATCTTATTTTGAATTTCTTAAGGACTTAAAAATTAAGTATGAAGAGTTTCCTCTTAAAAAGAAAGTTACCCTTGTATTTGATGATGATCCTAAGGATATAAATAAGCTCATTGCCTCTTTGCGTAATGTAAAATTTAACCGTGTAGAGTTTAAAGGTAGTTACAGATATGAAGCAGAAGTTGAGGCTAAAATAATCTCTCTTCCCGAAGAAGAATTAGAGAAAAGAATTGGGCTTCTAACTAAGGAGTGGGAATATTTGAAAGAGATTGTTAGAGAAAACAAAAACAAAAGTAATCAACTTAAGGGTAAGATAGATAAAGAGGAGGAAATAATTACAGAGAAAAACAATAACTTAAGAGAAAAACTTCAAGAGAAAGAAAATATTACCGAAGCAGTAGAAAGATTCCAGGAAGAAAAGGAGCTTATAGAAAGCGAGCTTAAGGATGTACAAAAAGAAATTGATGATATAGAAAGTAAAAAAAATTTAATAAATAATGAATTTTCAATTATGACAGAAAAGCTACAAGATACACTGAAGAGCCTAGAGATTGCTCAAAATAATGTAGTTATTTTTAAGGATGAGGTAAATAAGTTTGAGGTGGAAATTGCTAAAATAGAAACAGCAATAAGGGCAAATGAGGAGCAGAAGGAAAGTATAGGAGCAAAATTGTCTCTTTTGGAAGAGGAGAAAGTGAATATTGAAAAGACAATTTCTGCTATCAGGGAGGAAAAGAGAAATCTTATTGATAAAAAAAGGAACTTAGAAGAAGAAATTTCAATATTAGATAAAAAGATTAAGGAGGAAAGAGAAAAAATAGGTTTTTTATCAGAAGAGAAAAGTAAGAAAGAAGGTCGATTACGAGATCTTGAGGAATCCTTTCAAAGGCTGGGAGAAGAGTTAAAGATAGAAGAGGGTGTTTTAGAGGAGGTAAGAAATAAGATTTATAATATAAAATTAGAGATTCAAAAGATTGATTTTGAGAAGACAAAAATAGTAGATTATTTTAATCAGGTTTATAATATTGATTTTGTTATGGAACAAGATTTTGCTCTTAATAAGCCTTTAGATGTGTTAGAAGAGGAAAAAAAGGGATTAAAGAAAAAGATAGATTCTTTGGGTGAAGTTAACTTGGTAGCAATTGAAGAATCCAAAGAACTTAATAAACGTTATGAATTTCTTACTCACCAGAGAGAAGATTTACTATCTTCTAAAGACAGTCTTAAAAGGGCTATCCAGAAGATTAATCGTATATCAAAAGAGATATTTTTAGAGGTTTTTAATAAAATAGAAGAGGAGTTCAAAAAGTATTTTCGTTTTCTTTTTGGCGGAGGAAAAGCTCAGTTGGTTCTTTTGGATAGGGATAATGTTTTAGAATCAGGTGTAGAGATTGAAGTCCAGCCACCAGGAAAGAAGTTGCAGAGTGTATCTTTGCTTTCCGGGGGAGAGAAAGCCTTAACTGCAATTGCTCTTATTTTTTCTATTTTTAAAGTCAAACCTTCTCCTTTATGTGTGCTTGATGAAATTGATGCTCCTTTAGACGAGGCCAATGTAGACAGATTTAATCAGCTTCTTACAGAATTTGCTCCTGTCTCACAGTTTATTATTATAACGCACAATAAAAAGACAATGAGTAAGGCTGATGTTCTTTATGGGGTAACAATGGAGGAGAGAGGAATTTCTAAGTTAGTCTCTGTGCGCTTTGCTCAAGAACAGGCCACTCCTGTTAAATAGAAACTATTTTATTCTTTCCTTCCCTTTTTGCACGATATAATGCCAGGTCTGCTTTACGGATAATCTCTTCTTTGGTTTGAGCATCTTCGGGGAAAGAAGCAACGCCGATACTTATTGTGAATTTTGTATTTACAATAAGCTCATCTTCCATTGTTTTCCGCATCCGTTCAGCAATAGCTAAAGCTTCTTCTTTTGAGGTATTGGGGAGGATAAGGCCGAACTCTTCTCCTCCATAACGACAGGTAATGTCCATTTTACGGGAACATCGCTTAAGAGAATTGGCTACTTTTTTTAAAGCTTCGTCTCCTATTTGATGTCCAAAGGTGTCATTGAATTTTTTAAAGTCATCAATGTCAATCATCAAAACAGAAAGATTTTCTTTTTGCGAGCGAGCTTTCATTATTTCTTCATCGAGTTTATATTGAAAATAGCCATAGTTCCATAGAGAGGTTAAAGTATCAGTATGGGCACGGAGAAGTGTATCTTCGTATGTTTTTGAATTCTCAATAGCACCCGCAGCTTGATTAATAAACATTGTAAGGATGCGCAGGTCTTCTTCAGTAATTGGTTTTTTAGTTATGTAATTATCTACAATAATAGTACCTAAAGGGTTATTCTTTGACCAAAGAGGAGTGAGGACAAACTCTTTTAGGCTCAATTTTTTTATTAAAGGGTCATCTTTGTATTTTTCACTATCATGATTTTTTATATAGATAGGCACTACTTCATATAATGTTTCATAGATAAGACCTGAGCTTTCCTGGAGAGGAAATTCTAACGAGCGGGTTAATTCCATAAGTTTAGGTTGAAATTTTCCTTCTTTTATGCGTCGGTAGGTTTCTATTAAAGCATATAGGTCCATTTTTTGTTCCTCAATAAGCTTCCAGATTTTATTTGCTTCTTCAGTGTCTACCGGACCCAAACCCATAAATCCCTTAATGGTATTTTTTATTTCATCAATTAAGAAAAGAATTGCTCGATTAAATCCTAATCCTTGATGGGCAGTTAAGCAGGTAAGGATAATATAAGAGATTTCATCTAACCTTAAGGTTGTGCGCATTGCTTGAGTAAGTTCATAGAAGATATAGAATTGGGATTTAGTTTTTTCTAATTCCTCTTCTAATTCTTTAATTCTTTGATTTATATCTTTATCTTCCATAACATATTTTAAATACCATAATAAAAAAGAAAAGTCAAATAACTTGATTTTGTGATTTTTAAGGTTAATTTAGAATAATTTGACGAATAAAAAAATTAGCAGTATTATAATAGGAACTTTGTAGCAATAGAAATTATCATCTAATAAAGATGAGTAATTCTTTTAAAATGCAGGTGTCAATTCGCAAGGTGGCTCAGAATCAAGATATGTTTGAATTTGTTATTACTACCCCCACCTTAAAAACACAGTTTATTCTTCCGAGAGAAATTGTAAATAAACTAAGAATTTTAATCGAAAAAGTCCTTACTGCTAAATAATAGAGTATCTGTTTTAAAAATGATATTATGGTTTCCCAAGCACTTGCTCTTGGTGTAAATGGTTTAGAGGTATACCCTGTAGAAATAGAAGTAGATATTCAGAGGGGTTTACCTTCTTTACTTATCATTGGGTTAGGAGATGCACAGGTAAAGGAAAGTAAAGATAGAGTCCGTTCTGCTATAAAAAATGCTAATTATGAATTTCCTTCCCAGAGAATAACTATTAATTTAGCTCCTGGTAATATAAAAAAAGAAGGCACTCATTATGATTTAGCAATTGCTTTATGTTTACTTAATTCCAGCAACCAGTTAAATTTAGATTTATCTGGTTATATTATTCTTGGAGAGCTTTCTTTAGAGGGTAATATAAGACCAGTGAGAGGCATATTCCCTATGGTAATGAAAGCTAAAGACTTATCTAAAAAGGTTATTTTGCCGTGGGAGAATGCTAAAGAAGCAGGTTTAGTTAAAGGGGTAGATGTTTATCCTGTTAAAAACCTTCCGGAGGCAGTTGCTTTTTTGTCAGGAATTACAAAGAAAACACCTTTTATTATAAAAAAAGAAAAAGATATGTTCCGAAAACCCATTTATGAAGTGGATTTTTCTGAAGTTAAAGGACAAATTTTTGCCAAGCGGGCTATTGAGGTTGCTATTAGTGGAATGCATAATCTTATTATGATTGGTCCACCAGGCGTAGGGAAGACAATGCTCGCAAGAAGAATACCCACGATTCTTCCCGATATGGCTTTTGAGGAGATACTGGAAGTGACAAAGATTTATAGTGTATGCGGTTTCTTAAATAGCGAAGAGCCTTTAATGAAAAAAAGACCATTTCGTTCTCCTCACCATACTTCTTCCAGTATAGCTTTAGTAGGAGGGGGGACTAATATAAGACCAGGAGAGATTACTTTAGCCCATAATGGAGTTCTTTTTTTAGACGAACTTCCTGAATTCTCCCGTGATTCATTAGAAGCATTAAGACAACCATTGGAGGATGGTTTTGTTAGTATTTCTCGGGCAACAAAACACCTGCGTTTTCCTTCACGCTTTATTCTTGTGGCAGCGATGAATCCCTGCCCCTGTGGGTATTTTGGTTCTTTCCAGAAAGCATGTCATTGTTCAAGTTTTCAAATTCAGAAGTATCGCCGTAAAATTTCTGGACCTCTTTTAGACCGTATTGATATTCATATAGAACTTTCTGGTATAAAAACCGATGATTTAATGAGTAAAAATATTCCTGTAGAATCATCCCATCAGATCAAAAAGAGAGTAGAAGAGACCAGAAAGATTCAAAATAGGCGTTTTAAAAAAGAAAAAATTTTTTTTAATGCCCAAATGAACCATAAACACCTTCAAAAATATTGTATATTAAATGAGGAAGCAAAATCACTACTTAAAACAACAATAAGAGAGTTAAAATTAAGTGCCCGTTCTTATGATAAGATTCTGAAAGTAAGTAGAACTATTGCAGATTTAGATAAATCTGAAGAAATTACCTCTTTCCATCTTTCTGAAGCAGTCCGTTATCGTAGCTTAGATAAAAGTTTATGGATATAGTTTCACCCCCCAGAGAAAAGATTAATCTATAAAATAATTATAACTTAAGTTATTTCTTAAGTTTTTTGTGTGTTCTTAATATTGACTCTATAAGAGTTACTCCTTCTTCAAAGTCGCTTCCTTTATAAAAAACTCCTGAGATTCCGTGCGGTTGCATTCTTTGTATTTTTTCAGGGTCTGCATAGGCACTTATTACTATTACAGGGAGATTTTTGTCAATTTTTCTTATTCTTTTTAGAGTTTCAAAGCCATCCATAACTGGCATATTAAGATCCAAAAATATTATATCGGGTTTTTCGTCTTTAATTTTTTCTAATGCTATTTCGCCATTGTTCGCTGTAGAGACTTCGTATCCTTTTGTCTTAAACCAGAATGCCATCGGTTGAGTAAAATCTTCCTCGTCATCTACCATAAGAATTTTAACTTTTTTTTCCATAACTTAACCTCCAGTATTTGAATTAGTTGTTAAAGGCAGAGTAAATATAAACTTTGCCCCATATCCTTTTTCACTTTCTGCCCATATTTTCCCCCCATGTAGTTCTATAAGTTCTTTACAGATACTTAGTCCCAATCCTGTTCCGCTTATATCAGTAGTTGCTCTTTCTGTTGTTTGATAGAATCTGTCAAATATCTTTTCTAAGTATTGTTTATCAATACCTATGCCTGTATCCGCAACACTTACTTCAATACAGGAAGCATCTTTTTTATGATGCGCCTCAACTGTTATTGCTCCTCCCTGGGGAGTAAATTTAATAGCATTTCCTATAAGATTAGTAAGCACCTGAGTTATTCTTGAAGGATCTACATTTACCATAGGTATATTCTCCTCTATTCTTTTTTCAAGGGTAATAGACTTTGTTTCTGCCCATGTATTGAATGTTTCCATTGTTTCATCAATAATCTCTTTTATAGAAGATATCTTACGTTCTAACGCCATTTTCTTTGCTTCTAATTTAGATAAGTCTAAAAGGTCATTTATAAGGCGGGATAGTCTTTTTAAATTACGATGGGCGATTTTTAAAAACTGCTCTTGGGTTTCTGAAATAGGGCCTGTTGTTTTAGAGAGAAGCAAAGATACTGATTTCTCAATAGCAATAAGAGGTGTCCTTAATTCATGAGAAACGCTAGCAATAAAGTTAGATTTCATCCTTTCTAATTCTCTCTGTTTGGTGATGTCGCTTAATACTGAGACCATTCCTACAGTTTTACCATTCTCATCTTCTATTACTGCGCTACTAGCTCTTAAAACTTTTTTTGTTTCATCGTCAGGGGAAGAAAGTTCTATCTCTTTGTTTTCTTTATCAGGAGAACTTTTTATTAATGATATTAGTTGTTCTTCTTTCAAATTTTCTGTAAGTTTTTTCCCAAAGGTATTTTCTTTTTCTACCCCTAAAAGCTTTTCTGCAGCAGGGTTCATCATAATAACTTTACCTTCTGCGTCGACTACCACCAACCCTTCAGCAATACTTCTTATTACTGCCTCTGTATCTCTTTTCTCTACAATGGCTTTTTTGTATTTTTTTAAAGCAATCTCTTCATTGCGAGTTTTCTCTTCAATGAGGGCGTTATATTTCTTACTTATTTCCTGTGCAGTCAAATTAATCCGTTTTTCCAGCTCTTTATTAAAAACATGTGATATTTTCTTACTTATTAACTCACTGTGTTTGCGGGAGCGTAATACAGGTTGTATTTCTTTTACAATTGATTCGTTTATAGAACTGTGTATAATAGGGGGTGTTACAAGGCTTCTTGGTGTTTTTCCGATAGCAGTAGTACTCCCTTTTGACTGAAGAGTGCCAAGATAAGCTAATATTAAAGCAATTATCACCCCTATGATTGCTACTATAATATATACAAAGGTAACAGAAAACATTAATAACTCCTTATCAAAAAATTATACTTCCTAAGAAATTTTATCTCTTTATTGATATTTTTTCAAGGATTATAGAAAAAGTACTTTTATTCTCAATATAATATTTTTATTTACAATATAATATTTTTATTTATTAAAACATTATAGGAAAAATAAAATCTTCTACAATCTTGTGTGGTTTGCTAGAAAGTATTCCTTCTTGATTGGGTTAATATTTAGGCTTATAATAATATAGCTATGAGAGAATTTTGGGGCGGTGTGCTTTCTAATAAAATACTTTGGATTACCCTTTTAAGTTGGGCTATAGCCCAGGGCATAAAGATTGCTATTGGCTTGGTTCAAGGGAAAAGATTTAACTTTTATTGGATCTTGCGAACAGGAGGAATGCCTTCCGCACATAGTGCGGCAGTATCAGCTTTAACTTTCTCGGTGGGAGAAAAAGCAGGGTATTCTTCTGCTTTATTTGCCTTAGCAGCCATTTTAGCTCTTATTACTATGTTTGATGCTCAAACATGGCGACGTTCTATTGGAGTACAGGCAAGGGTTCTTAACTTAATCATGGAAGATATCCAGAAAAAAAAGAAAATAGAAGATTATCATCTTAAGGAATTGGTAGGGCATACTCCTTTTGAAGTTTTTATGGGTGCATTAGTAGGGTTAGTTACTTTTTTATTGTTTTATAAAGGATATTAATTTAAAGGGAGGCAAGGTTGAGAAGAAATATATTTATTTTGGGAATAATAGGAATAACTATTTTTGTAATATTAACAATAATTATTATTCCAAAGAGATCTGTGACAGAAAAAGTTTCTTTAAAAGATTTGCTGAATAAAGCAGATGTGGCTTTATCAAAGAATGATTTATTAGAAGCGCGTCGTTTATATGAAAAAGCAAGGGATGTTACAGATAACTCTTTTTTATTAGACAAGATCAAGAAAAACATAGAAAGATTAAACATTAATATTATCTTCTCTCCTCTTCTTGATGAATGCAGTATACAATATGCGGTAAAACCTAACGATACTTTAATTAAGATTGCTAAGAAATTTGGCACAACTGTTGCTCTTATTAAAAAAGCTAATGGATTAAAAAGCGACATTATCCATCCTCAGCAAAAGTTAAAAGTGAACACCTGTAAATTTTCTATAGTTATTGATAAATCTCAAAATCTGCTTTTTTTAAAACAAAACGATAGAATAGTAAAAACTTATGTGGTATCTACGGGAAAGAATAACTCTACTCCCACAGGGAAATTTAAAGTAGCTAATAAACTAAAAAAACCTGTGTGGTTTAAAGCTGGCGCTGTTGTTCTTCCTGACAGCCCTGATAATGTATTAGGTTCACGTTGGATAGGTTTAAATATTAAGGGATATGGTATACATGGAAATAGAAATGTGAATGATATCGGCAAACAAGTCACTCAAGGTTGTATCAGGATGCATAACAAGGACGTTGAGGAACTTTATGATATCGTTCCTTTAGGCACAGAAGTAATTATTGTAAATTGATAGAGATATTTGGGTTATAGATGTATAGATTAAAGGAATAGAGTTTTAGAAGGAATATTTTAAGAGAAAAAATGGTGCAATATTGGGATTTTGAAAAACCAATAGTTGAGTTAGAAAATAAAATAAAAGAATTAAAAGAGTTTTCTTTAAATAAACAGATAGATTTATCCAGTGAAATAAATAATCTTGAAGAGAAATTAAGAAATTTAAAAGTAAGAATTTATACCAATCTTACTTCTTGGCAGAAGATTCAAATTGCTCGCCATATAAAACGTCCTACAACGTTGGATTATATAGAAATGATAATGGAGGATTTTATAGAGCTTTCTGGCGACCGTTTATATAAAGATGATAAAGCAATCGTCTGCGGATTAGCAAAATTAGAAGGAAGAAAAATAGCTGTTGTAGGGCATCAAAGAGGTAAAGATACAAAAGAGAATTTAGAGAGGAATTTTGGCTGTGCTCATCCTGAAGGATACCGTAAGGCAATGAGGATTATGAAATTAGCAGAGCGCTTTTCTTTGCCCATAGTTTCTTTTATTGATACACGGGGGGCTTATCCCGGAATAGGAGCAGAGGAACGTGGACAGGCTCTTGCTATTGCGGAGAATATTCAAGATATGTTTAATCTCAAGGTTCCTATTATCGTTATAGTGATAGGCGAAGGAGGCAGTGGAGGAGCATTAGGTATAGGTGTGGGGGATAAGATATTGATTATGGAATATGCCTATTATTCTGTGATTTCTCCTGAAGGGTGTGCAGCAATATTATGGCGCGATTCAAAAATGGCTCCACAAGCTGCGGATGCCCTTAAGTTGAGTAGTAAAGAGTTACTTTCTTTGGGGATAGTTGATGAAGTAATTTCTGAGCCTCAAGGAGGAGCTCACCGAGATTACCAAAAAGCAGCCATTAATGTAAAAGACGCTCTTCTAAAATCATTAGAGGAACTGAAAAATATTCCTGGGCAAGAGTTGGTTTTAAAAAGATATGAAAAGTTCAGAAAGATAGGCGTATTTAGAGAATGATCCAAAAGCTTATTATATTAGGTTTTCTTAAAAAAAATCCTGCCTCAGGATATGATATAAAGAAGTTTATAAAAAAAGACCTGGGAATATTTTCCCAATTAGATACTTCTTCCATATATTACCCTCTAAAGAAAATGGAGAGAGAGGGTTTTATCCGAAAAAAATCAATAAATCAAAGGGATATTAAAAGGTATGTTTATCAGATTACTTCTAAAGGAGACAGGGAATTCTTAAGGCTATGTAAGGAAGCATTGGTTTCTCAACGCCGGCCATTCATTGAATTAGATATAGCCCTTTATTTCCTTCCTTTTGTTGATACAAAAGAAGTACTTCCTCTTTTAAGGTTACGTTCTCGGTTTCTTGATAGTGTTAAACAATGGCTTATTTTAAAAAGAAAGGAATTAAAAGATTCTCCGAGAAATTTATCTTTGTTGATAGAGCACCATTTTAAGTTAGCTTTGGCAGAAAAAGAGTTTATAAAAGATATGATTGAGACGGTAAGAAAGAAAGATTTATTTTAAAAAAATGCAGTCAATAATATGATCAAGAAAATTCTTATTGCTGACGACGAGAGAGATTTTGTTAGGCTTTTGGGGGTTGCCTTAAAAAGAGAAGGTTTTGACGTGGTGGTAGCTTTTGATGGTGAAGAGACAAAGTTAAGGATAGTAGAAGAAAAGCCGGATATGATAATTCTTGATTTAGTAATGCCGGGTATAGATGGATGGGAAGTATTAAGATGGATTAAACAAGAAAAAAATATGTCGCTTCCTATAATAATTATCTCTGCGAAGGATGCATTTAACGATATTAAAAAAACCTATAATTTGGAAGCCGATTATTATCTGGTTAAGCCGGTGAAAATTAAAGATATTTTAAAAGGAATATATACCTTAAGCGCTTTAAAGGAATTTAAAAACAATGAAAGACGATAAGAAAATTTCTTCTCTAAGCAAGATAAGTTTAAAGAGAAGACTTTGCGTAGCCTTTACTTTTGCTACTTTTGCTCCCATAGCTCTTATTTTCTATTACATAATAAATTCCTACAGAATATCTGTGTTAGCTATTTATGTTCTTATTTCGGTTATCTTAGTAGGATGGTGGTTTGTGTTTGAGGTATTTTCTTCAGTGATAAAAATTTATAATAAAACACAGGAAACTTTGCGTCATATAAAAGACCACGATACATTGGGAAATATAGGAATAAAGAATGAAGTAGAACGCCTTGACGTTGTTTTTAATATGCTTTCTTCGAAGGTCAAAGAGAGTGTGGAAGAGCTTAAGATAGTAAGTTCTAAGACAGAAGAATTAAGCAGGGCAATTGCTCAGAAAGTTAAAGTATTTTCTTCTATTTTAGAGGCTAATTCTTTATTTTCTAAAGGAGCTCCTTCAGAGGATATATTACAGTTTCTTACGGAGAGACTAAGAGGAATAATCCAGGTTAATATTGTTGTTATATTTTTTGTTAGAGAAATAGAAGGTAAATATTATAACTTCTTTTCCGGTATAAACGAAGATAAAGTTTTAAATTTATTAACTAATGAAAATATAAATAAATTAAAATCAGTAATTACTACGCGCATTATTGATAAGAACAATAGAGACGATAAATTTTTATTTGTCGATGAAATATTAGGTACTAAAAACTTTATTATTCAGCCCATTTATTTAAGAGATAATATTGTGGGGTTTATCATTGTAGGTAATTATCTTGACGATTTTGCTTTTTCTGATGACGATAGCGAAGTAATTAATCTTTTTTCATATAATATGAGCATTTTGTGGGAAAGGAAAAATCTTTATAAAAAAGTTGAAGATTTAGAAATTTTTGACCCCTTAACAGGGATTTACAACGAAAAATTTTTTCTTAATCGCCTTGAAGAGGAAATTAAGCGTGCTACCACTTACCAACGCCCCTGCGGATTGTTAGTTGTAGAAATTGTTAATTATAATGAATACAAGCAAAAAATGGCTTTGCTTGAATTAGAGAAGCTATTAAAGAAGCTGGTGGGTATATTTAAGAATAATATAAGACCCATAGATATTTTAGGCAGGCTTAGAGAAGATAGATTTGGGGTTATTCTTATTGAACGCAATCGACGACAGTCTCAACATATGGGAACACGACTTAAAGAAATAATTTACAATTTTTTAGAAGAAAACATTGCCTTAGCTCCTCAAATTAAATTAGCAGTAGCAGAAAATCCTATTGATGGTACAAATTCCCAGCAGCTCTTAGAATGCATCCACACTCAGCTTAAGAAATAATGAGATTTAGAAAAAAGAAAATAGAAAAACTATTAGGAGAAATTCTTGTCGAGAAAAACATTATTACGAGTGAGCAGTTAAAGGAAGTTTTAGATACTCAAGCGAAAGAGGGTGGATTAATTGGCGAGATTATTGTCAATAAAAAGTTCGCGACAGAAGAGGAAATTGCTCAATGTATTTCTTTTCAGTATGGATTTCCTTTCTTGCCCCTGGAGAATTATGATATTCCTCAAGAAGTAATTAAACTTATTCCTAAAAATGTTGCTCATCATTATTGCCTTATCCCTATAGATAAAATAGGTAATACCTTAACGGTGGCAATGGCTAACCCCTTAAATATGGAAGCGGTAGAGGATTTAGAAGATATTACTTCTTTAAATATTCAGATTTTTATCAGCACTTCCTCTGATGTTAGAAAAGCTATCGCACGTTTTTATAAAGATTGATGTAAGTTTTTTAAATGATTTTTAGTCTGTAAAAGTAGATTATGGAAGAGAAGAGGAAAGATTTTGCCCACCTTCTGGTAGAAAAAGGATTGATAAATGAGGAGCAACTGCAAGATCTTAGGAAAACGCATTCCCAGAAAGGAGGTTTATTAAGTGAAATTCTCATAGAATTAGGATATGTGAAAGAAAAGGATTTGATGATTTTCCTTTCTACATATCTTTCTATACCTCCCATAAAGGTACTAAATCTAAAAATTTCTCCTGAAATAATAAAGCTTGTCCCTAAAGAGATAGCCAGGAAGTATATGATAATTCCTGTAGGTAAAATAGGTAATATTATTACAGTAGCAGTAGCGGACCCTCTTAATGTTGTGATTTTTGATGATTTAGAAAGATTAACAGGATGTGAGATTAATCCTGTTATTGCTTCTCGTTCAGAATTAGAGAAAGCAATAGATATTTATTATAAAGAGTCAGTTACAACCGCCATTGAAGAAATTATTAAAAACTCCCAGTCCGCATCTATAGAAATTATTAAAGAGGAAAAACACGAAGTTAAAGATGAAGAAATTTTGCGTTCCATTGAAGAAGCACCTATTATTAAACTTACCAATTACATTATAAGGAAAGCTGTTGAGGAACGTGCTTCTGATATTTTAATCGAGCCTTTAGGTGAATCTTCTAGGGTAAGATATCGTATCGATGGTGTTTTAAGAGAAGCAGATTCGTTTCCTGGTAAGATGCACAATTTTGTTATTTCCCGAATAAAAGTAGTTGCGGGGTTAGATATCACCGAGCATCGTCTTCCTCAAGATGGGAGATTTAGATTGAAGATAATTGGACATGATATAGATTTTAGAGTTTCTATACTCCCTTCTACCTTGGGAGAAAAAGTAGCTTTGAGAATTCTTGATAAGTCCGCAGGACTATTAGACTTAGATGCATTGGGCTTTGAAGAGGATTTTACAGAGAAATTAAAGCAAGATGCGGATTCTTCTTATGGGATGATTCTTGTATGTGGGCCCACAGGAAGCGGGAAGACTACAACTCTCTATTCTATTTTAAGACACATATACACCCCTAAGAAGAATATTATTACAGTAGAGGATCCTATAGAGTATCAACTTGAGGGCATAAATCAAGTTAATGTAAATTATGAAGTTAATTTGACTTTTGCTTCAGCTTTGCGTTCTATTTTAAGGCAGGATCCTGATATTATTATGGTAGGAGAAATTCGTGATTTTGATACTGTAGATATTTCTATAAAGGCTGCTTTAACAGGGCATTTGGTTTTATCTACTCTTCATACTACAACCGCTTCGGGTTCGGTTACCCGTCTCATTAATATGGGAGTAGAACCTTTTTTATTATCTTCCACTCTTATTGGTGTAGTGGCACAGCGATTAGTAAGGAGGCTATGTCCCCACTGTAAGGAAGAGATTAAATTGGATAGCGAGGTAAGAACATTATATAAGATAAAAAAAGAAGCTGTAATTTATAAACCAAAAGGATGCCGTTCTTGTTTTAATCAGGGATATAAAGGGAGAGTTGCTTTGGGAGAATATTTACATTTAGACCCGGAAATAAGAAAGTTAGTTTATGAATCAGCAGGCGAACATACTATTAAACAGTATGCCAGAAGCAAAGGTATGCGTACTTTACGGGAAGATGGTATTTTAAAAGTAGAAAAGGGCATTACAAGCTTAGAAGAAGTTCTTAAAGTAACAGCTCAGGACGAAGATTAGGGATTAAGAGAATATTAAATATGGAATCATTAAAGGAAAGATTTATTAGGCACCTTGTTAATTATAAGAAAATAAAAGAGGAGACTATTCGTGATATTGCCAGAGAATCAAGGAGTTTTAATGAGTTTAAGAATAATTTAGTAAAATATAATATTGCCAATGACGAAGATATTCTTCTTATATTATCCCGAGAGTACCAAATGCCCTATTTGGATTTGGATAAATACCGTTTGAATAAAGATAATAAAAATCTTCTTCCTCAAGAGATAGCCTTTCGTTATAAAATCCTCCCGATTTCTAAAATAGGTAATGTTCTTACCCTTGCTACCGCTAACCCTCTGGATATAATTGCCTTGGATGATTTGAAATTAGCAACTTCCTTTAAAAGAATTGATTTAGTATTAGCCCGGGAAGATAAAATAATGAAGTATTTAAATAGGCTTTATATTGAAACTGATATTGTTTCCTTATTAGATAAGGATAAAGAGGAGGAAGTTTCTGTTGAGGAGAGAGGGAGAGAAGAAAGTAAGGGATTAGAAAGTCTTATAAAGGAGAGCAAACTTCCTCCAATAGTAAGAGTGGTTGATTTAATTGTATACGAAGCATTAAGAAAAGGAGCATCTGATATTCATATTGAACCTACAGAGAAAGGTTTAGATGTCCGTTATAGAATAGATGGTGTTTTACAGCATGGGATAAGTCTTCCTAAGAAAAATGAAAGTGCTATACTGGCAAGGCTTAAGATTATGTCTTCCTTAAATATTACTGAATTTAGAGTCCCTCAAGATGGAAGATTTAAAGTGAAGTTTGAGGGTCGCCATATTGATTTTAGAGTTTCCTCTTTGCCCACCCAGTTTGGAGAAAAAATAGTTTTACGAATTTTAGACAGAGAAAGTCTCTCTGTAGGTATTAAAAAATTGGGATTTTCTGAAAAACCCCTTAAGTTATTCGAAAAGGCATTAAGCGCGCCATTTGGAATAATTCTTGTTACCGGACCAACAGGAAGCGGTAAGTCTACAACACTTTATTCCATCATAAATCAACTTAATACTTCTGACAGAAGCATTATTACTATTGAAGACCCCGTAGAATATCAGATAGAAGGGATTACACAAATCCAAGCTCGTCCGGATATTGGGCTCAGTTTTGCTTCAGCTTTAAGAAGTGTATTGCGTCAGTCTCCTGATATTATTATGGTAGGAGAAATTCGTGACGCCGAAACCGCAGATATTGCTATTAAAGCCTCTTTAACAGGTGAGCTCATATTTTCTACTCTTCATACTAATAATTCTGTAGGAGCAATTACCCGTCTTATTGATATGGGAATTGAACCATTCTTAGTTGCTTCTTCTTTAATTGCTGCTACTGCCCAACGTTTGGTAAGAAAATTGTGCCCTAAGTGTAAAGTTAAAGATAAAATTGACAACAATCTTCTTAAGAGATTAGGGATTACTAAAAAAGTAAATGAATTATACCGCCCTAAAGGCTGCAGTTACTGCAACAATACAGGTTATCATGGCAGAACTGCTTTATTGGAAATTTTATTGTTTGATGATACAATTAGAGAAATGGTTACTAAAAGGGCAAGTGAAGATGAGATTGTAAAATATGCAGTCAAAAAAAATATTTTTTCTTCTCTTAAGGATGACGGCTTTAAAAAGGTTCTTGATGGTGTAACTAGTATAGAGGAAGTGTTAAGGGTTGCCGGCTGATTCTACACAGATGATTTAGCTCATGGCTGTTAGCTTATAGAAATACAATATAAAGAAGCTCATAGCTTTTGGTTTATAGTAAAGACGGGAGAATAAAACAATAATAAGAAATTATTCTTGTTTTTTAGCTATCAGCTATGAACTATGAGCTATTTTATCTGTGATAATCTGTTTTTAGTCTGTGTCAATCTGTGTTATAAATAAAAATGGCTATTTTCTCTTATACCTTAAAGAATAAAGAAGATAAGATAGTAAGTGGTCAGATTGAGGCTGATAGTAAAGAGAAGGCTTTAGAGTATCTTCATGCTCAAGGGGGGATGGTACTTTCTCTTAAGGAGAGCAAAACGAGAAAAAAGAAATCCGTTAAGAAAGGGAAAGTTAAAATAGATGAGTTGGTAATATTTTCTCGTCAGCTTACCACCCTGATTGAAAGCGGTATCCCCATTGTAGGAGCATTAGAAATTTTAGCGGAACAGACACAGAATTTATACTTTAAGGGAGTAATAACACTTATCTTAAAAGATTTAAAAGAAGGCTCTTCTTTTGCTAGAGCCATAACTAAATATCCCTCTATTTTCCCTGAAATTTATGTAAGTATGGTAGAAGCAGCAGAGACTTCAGGAAGTCTTCCCCAGATTTTAGATAGACTTTCAGTGTATCTTGAGAAAGTAAGTGCCTTACGAAAGAAGGTTATATCGAGTATGATTTATCCTGCAATTATTTTTACTATGGCACTTTTAGGTACAAGTTTTCTGGTTTTTAAAATAGTCCCCACCTTTGCTGAATTATATAAATCCTTGGGGGCACAGCTTCCCTTTATTACCCAGCTTTTAGTTGGTTTTTCCCAGGGGGTTAAAAATAACATTGTTCTTGTAATAGCCATTTTAACTGGTGCAATCTTTGTGTTTAAAAAATATATTTCTACCCCTAAAGGGAGAAAACAATACGATATGTTTCTTATTAAAATGCCTATTATAGGAGAGGTAGTAAAAAAAGTTAGTATTGCCCAGTTTGCCCGAACATTCGCTACATTGATAAGAAGCGGTGTAGCAATAGTACGGTCTCTTGAGATAGTTGGTAAGACAAGCGGTAATAAGATAATTGAAGAAGCAGTTGTAAAGGCTAAAGGGTCTATTCAGGAGGGCATTCCTTTATCTTATCCTCTGGAAGAAAGCGGGGTATTTCCTCCTATGGTTGTAAAGATGATTGCGGTAGGGGAAAAAACAGGTAAATTAGAGCATATGTTAAGTAAAATTGCTCAGTTTTATGAAGAGCAGGCAGAGACAGCCATTGCTGCTTTTACCAGTATCTTAGAGCCTCTCTTAATAGTTTTCTTAGGAATTGTTGTGGGTTTTATTGTCGTTGCCTTATATTTACCTATTTTTAATATTTCTCAGGTTATTATGCATGCGACCTAAGAAATCTTACCTTTGATTCTTATAATAAATTTAAAAATTTATAATCTCTTAGATAATATTGACATTATAGTATAGGTGTGTTATCTATAAATTGGGAGATAAATTATGAAAAAAAGCTTCAATTTGATAGAGCTTATAATGGTGATTGTTATAATTGGTATTTTAGCAATTATGGCTCTACCGAGGATGTCCAAAACTCAGATAACTGCCAATGATAGTGCTGCTAAAGCTAACATCCAGACTATTGCTGCTGCTCTTGAAACCTACGCTACATCAAATAATGGGAATTATCCTACAGATGAGTCTGCTCTTACAAACGCATCTCCTCCTTATTTGCATCAGTCTTTCTGTAACAGAACTATACAGGGGTATTCGTATAGTTGTGATTTAAATACGAGTAACTATACAATTACTGCTTCTCCTTCTTCTTGTGGAGTAACAGGTTCTAAGACCTTTACTATTATTACAGGAGGTGTATTAAGCGATTCAGGGTGTTAAACTTTTGATTTTTCTTTAATTTATTTTGTGCGTGGATATATTTATTATATGAGAAAGTTAAATACTTACAGAAGAAAAAGTTTTACATTACTGGAGCTTCTTCTTGCCGCAGTTATATTAGCGGTTGCTCTTTCTATTCTTTTGCTTGAATTCTTAAGTTGTAGTCTATTAGGTGAAGCAAGTAGAAATCTTACCCGGGCTACAATGCACGCTCAGTATGTAATGGAAGATATAAAAAATACCACCTTTAGTAGTATTAAGGCTAATATCGAAAGTGGATATTGGGATTGGGATAGTACAGATATTACATCGAATGGTTTAACACCTTTAAGGAATGAGAGTATCGATACTTCAGTCAGTGGCACAGACCTTCTGGATATTACCGTAAATGTAAGCTGGGATGACCGCAGTGGCAGACATCATACACCAGGGGTCTCTTTGGAGACTTTAATAGCACAACCTTAAAGAGCTGTATGAGAAAGTCTTAATAAAAAGCGATAAATAAGGATTATGGGTAAACAAAGCTTTAGACATTTTACTAATCCAGAGAGAGGCAATTTATTTAGGGGAGGGTTTACTTTTATTGAGGTTATTTTAAGTGTAGCTCTCTTAGGGTTTATTGCGGTAAGTATTTATGGAGTTTTAAGTGTAGGGGATATGACGTGGCGTACGGAAATGAGTCTGATGGGTATCCAGCAGGAGGTTAGATTAGCAATAGATGGAATGAGTAGAGAGCTAAGGCAAGCAGAGACCATATCTGATCCTGATGGGGGTTCAACTATTTCTTTTACTATTCCCAATGTTTCTGAGAATATTAGTTATTATTTAAGTAACAGCCAGATTATCCGTGAACATCCTGCGGGTACCACCAAAATTTTAGCAAAAGATATCAGCTCTTTATCTTTCGATAAATCTTCTAATGAAGTTACTATTAGCCTCACCGCTGTAAAGACTGCACGGGGTAGATCTTTACAATTTGCTTTAACACAGAAAGTGAGGTTGAGAAATGAGTAGAAAGGCAATAGCTTTGATATTAAGCATAAGCGTTCTTATAGCGTTTGTTTCTATAAGTGTTCCTATACTTTCCCGGAGCGTCTCGGAGAGTAATCTTGCACGTCGATATGTAGCTTCGACAAAAGCTTTCTGGGGTTCAGAAGCAGGTGTTCAGAGAGCGATAAAAGATTTAGCTAGTGATTCTAATTTAACTTCTTGGGGCGATGATGATAACGATGGTCGTCCTGATATAACCTTTAGCTTAAATACAGCCACCTGTACAGTAGAGGTAGACCTAGGAGGTAGTAATCCTGTTGTTTATTCAAAAGGATACGTAAGCGGTATAACCGGTTCTGACCGCAACATCAAAGTAAATCTTGTCCCAAAAACAACCCATCCTTTTACTTATGCAGGATTAAGTAAAAGTTCTTTGACAATGAGTGGTAATGGTAAGACCGATAGTTATGATTCTGCTCAAGGGCCCTATGGAGGGTCAAATAAGGGTTCAAATGGAGATGTGGGTACAAATGGTATTACTGCAGGTGCTATATCTTTAAGTGGTAATGCTACAGTAAAAGGCGATGCTTTAACAGGCCCGGGGGGGACAGTAAAAATAAGTGGCAATGCTGAAGTAACCGAGTCAATAAGTGATACCTGTAACGAAGAGATTCCTTCGGTTACAGTACCCTCTAGTTTAAAAAGTCTTCCTAGCGGAGGAAGTTACAACGTAGATGGTAATGATAATGTAACTATATCTTCAGGAAATTATAAATTTTCTTCTATTAGTGTATCAGGAAATGGTGAGCTTATCTTGCAGGGGCCAATGAATCTTTATCTTATGGGGTCTTCGTCATTTTCTATATCGGGTAATGGCAAAGTGAAAGTTATTGGAGCGGTTAAGATATATACAGATGGACAGTGTGATATTGGAGGTAATGGAGTAGTTAATAATTCTAATTTACCCAAAAATTTTATGATTTACAGTACTTATACAGGGTCAAATAATGGCGTGAAGATTACAGGAAATGGTGATTTATACGGTGTTATTTATGCTCCTGATACAGAAGTTAAAGTTACGGGAAACGGAGATATATTTGGTTCAATAGTAGCTGATAATATAATTTTAAGCGGTAATGGCGATGTTCATTATGATGAAGCATTAGCCAGTGTATCTGGACCAGGCTCCTCAGGGTATTCTGTAGAAACATGGAATGACGAGGATAATCCTTATAAGTTATAAATTGTAAATATGAGCCATCAAGAAAGAGAAAGTAAAAAGAGAAAAGGGATTGTTTTTGTGCTCAGTATTTTAATATTGGTAGCACTTGGAGTTTTGAGTGTATTAGTTTTAACACGGGGAGCTTCTGAGAGTAATTTTACCCGTCGTTTTACAAGTTCAACACGAGCCTTTTGGTTAGCAGAAGCAGGTATAAACTGGGCATTAAATAAATTACAAAATAATTTTGATTATTTCGTAAAAAACGGTTCTCCTACATTTTCTGGAGAAGGAACTTGCTCTGTGAGCATTACTTTTCAAGATGCTAATACAAGAGAAGTTGTTTCCACAGGTTCAGTATCTTTGGGTGGAGTTTCTATTCAGCACCAGATTAAGGCCTGGGTAAAAAAATATATCCCTTCAAATTTTTATAACCAACCCTTATATTGTGCAGGAAATATTGATTTTAATGGTTCTTCTTATAGTGTAGTTGCGGAGGACTCAAGTAGTTCTAACCCTGCGATAATATATGCGGGAGATTTTGATGTAGAGCATCCTGAGAATATAATAGGAACTACTACTTATAGCGAGACAGCAAGTCCTCTTGCGCGTTTTGATTTTCAACAACTTTATGATATAAGTTCTAGCCAGGGTAATGTATACAATACAGACCGTCTTAAAAAAGTGAAGAAAGGAGAGGTTAGTTTTCCTTCTTCTTTTTGGTATACCCGTGCGGATGACGGTATAGACAATGATAACGACGATTTAATAGATGAGTCAGATGAATGGGTTCCTAATGTTGTATATGTAGAAAGTGATTTGCAGTTAAATGGTAATATTGGCAATGTCGGAGGATTTTTCGTTGTTGTTGGCGATGTTATTACGGATCCTGATGAGGTTGATGATATAGTGATTGATGGTAGCGGGACAATAGAGGGGGTAGTTTATACATTAGGTGAATTCAGAATAAATGGTGGAGGAGGTAATTTGAATGTTAACGGTGGAGTCTGGGCAGGTAAGAAAGTAAGACTAAACGGAAGTGCTAGCATTGAGTATAATCGACAGTATATGGATGCGATAGAGTCTTTGAATATTGATCCTGGTGTGTATATATATTCCTGGGAAGATTTACAGAAACCATACAAATTGTAATTATAAATTTTTTCTAATTTTACCCTTCTATAAAATTACTAAAGCTTCATTTTAAAAAACCTCAGCTATGGTTTAATTTGACATTTATTTTTCTCTATTGTAAGATAAAACTGTCAGTTTAAGTATTTTATAAGGAAGGAGTCTGTTTTTATTACAGAGATATTAAAAAAGAGATCTTAACATATTTATATGTTTAAAAAAATTCCTACTTTTAAGAGTAATCTTAATATCCTTTCTTTTTTTGATTTCTTGTTTAAGAAGGAGGAAGAGGAAAGAGTATTTCTTGATTTAGGTTTTCGCTATATAAAAGCTATGTATTTATATAATAATACAATTGAGAAATATTTTATAAAGAAAAATAAAGGCTTACCTGTAGCAACTTTTAGTGAATGGTTACATAAGGAAGGCCTTTCTACAAAAAAAGTAAAATTATCTCTTAAGGGCAGTGATACATTAATAAGATATATTGCTTTTCCTAAGGTAGACAAGAAGAATCTCAAAGAGGTATTTAGTTACGAAATATCTAAGTATATTCCTTTTAAGAGAGAGGAGGTATATTTTGATATTTTTGTGCTTGATGAAAATTATTCCCCGGAGGAGTTTCTGATACTCGTTGCCATTGTTAAAAAAGCATTTGTCGATAAGTTGATTGCAGAGTTTAAGCAAGAAAAAATTAATATTGGAGAAATTACTTTAAATAACATTGCCTTATTGAACCTGTATATTAATATTAAAGATAGAGAATCTAATATAGCGACAATAGACATTGGGGCAAATTCTACCCTCCTTAATTTATTCAAGGAAGGTATGCCTGTATTAAGTAGAGAAATAAGAATTTCAGCAGGAGAATTTTCTAAAAAGTTAGTCAAGCTTAAAAATATAAGTGAAGAAGAAGCAGAGCAAATTATTGTTACCCTTGATGAGGCACGTGAGACAACTGAAGTTCAGGAGATGATAGAGATTATAGAAGAAGTAGGATTGGAATTAGCGGAAGAGATAAAAAATTCCCTGGATTATTTTGAAGTTAATTGGGGAAAACGCATTCAGAAAATTTTGCTTACAGGAGGATTATCGAAAATAAAAGGTCTTAACAAAGTTATAGAAAATTCCTTAGGAATGAACATAGAACTGTGGAATCCTTTTGTATATATTTCTGATTACAATGTAGATGAGGAGATAAAGAAATATAAGGAATTTATGGCAGTACTTTTAGGAGCAAGTTTATGATAGAAGTAAAAAAGATTCAGATAAATCTCTATCCCTATCAGCAAAAGGAGGAAAATAAGTATCTTACGATAATGGAAAAATACGCTCCTTTTGTATTATTAGGAGGAGTGGGTTTAATCCTTTTTAATATTATTATTTTCCTTCTTACATCTTGGCTTTCTTTTCCTTATCGCAACCTAAGCAAAGAATGGAAGCAATTGCAACCCAAGGTAGAACAGATAAATTCTTTGAAAAAAGAACTAGAGAATTTAGAACTAAAAAAGAAAATATATACCTCGTTAGTTACCTATAAGGTAGATATTTCTCATGCGCTTGCAGATGTTTATGATTCTTTACCTAAAAATATCTGGTTTGATAATATAAATTTTGATGAGGATAAAATTATCTTTGTAGGTTATGCTGTTTTATGGAAGGAATCTCCTTTGGCTTCTATAGACAAGTTTATAAAAAGACTAAAAAAGACAGAATACTTTTCCAAGATTTTTTGCCATATTCATTTAAGGAGTTCAAGAAAAATTGAGTTGTATGGTAAAGAAGCAATGAAATTTGAGGTAGAATGCAAAATCTAAAGTTAGACAAAAAAGAAATAGTTACTATTATTATCTATGTTTTTTGTATTGTAGAGTTAATTTTTATTTTTCCTTTTCAAATTAAAAAGTTATCCTCTTTAGGCTCAAAGGTAAAAGATTTTAAAAAGAAAATAAAAGAGGTCAAAAGAGATATAAAATCCAAAAATGAATTTATTAATACTATCGAAAAGATAAAATTAGATATTGTAAACTTAGACAGCAAGATTATTACTGCAGGGGAGATTTCCAGTGTCTTGGCATTTATTTCTCATAAGGCAAAAGAAAATATGGTTGATTTATTAGAAATATCTCAAATCCAGCCTAAACTTTATAAAAAAATAGAAAAAGCAAAAATTTTTTCTTTGCCATTGATATTAAAAGCACAAGCTTCTTTCCATAACATTTGTCGCTTTCTTAATATCCTACAGCAAAGTTATTATTTTTTAGAGATAAAAAAATTATCTATTAAATCTACTAATAGTCCTTATCATGAGGTGGAGTTCAAGGCAGTTACTTTATTAAAAGAATAAATGGGAAAGATAAAATATACTGTAAAATATGGAGAGCTAATGTTGTTGTTTAATTTTTTTGTCTGTTCTGTGTGGGCGCAGAATTATAAATATCCTTATAGTTCTTTTAGAGAAAGGGATCCTCTTAAACCTTTGGTAGATGAAAGTGGCAATATTCTTATAAAGGAGAGAAAACAAATGGGAGATTTCTTTTTACAAGGAATTATATATTCTCCCACAGGAAGTCAGGTTATTATAAATAATGAAGTTTATAGAGAAGGTGATAAAATAGAAGAATATAAAATAAAAAAAATAGAAGCTTATCAGGTGATATTTGAGAAGGAGGGGGAGGAATTTATTTTAAAATGGGAGGAATAATGAAAAAATTTCCAATTTCCAATTTCCAATTTCAGATTATTATTTTATTGCTTGTATTCTCTATAGTTTCTGTTACTTCTTTTTATAAAACCCATGCTCAAGAAGCAGGGGTTATTGAGACTTTAAAGTTTAAAGATGCCGATATTAGGGTAGTGTTACAGGCTATTACCCAGAAGGCAATAAAAGAGGGTAAACGGGTAAATATTATTCTTGGGCCAGATATTAAAGGTCTGGTGACAGTAGACTTAGAAAATGTAGACTGGCAAACAGCTCTTCAGGCAGTGCTTAAGACCTATGATTATGGTTATGAGTGGATAGGTAAAAACATAATTTTGGTAGATACCTTGGATAATTTAGCAGAAAAACGTAAGAAGGCTCAAGAGGCTAAAGTTGCAGAGCCACTCGAAACAAAAGTCTTTACTTTGAATTTTGCCAAAGTTGAAGATATAAAGAAGACAATTGCTAGGGCACTTACTTCTCGGGGGAGATTCACTTATGACTCCCGCACCAACACTCTTATTATTACTGATGTCCAGTCAAATTTGCCTTCTTTAGAGAAAATAGTAGAGGCGTTAGACACTATTACTCCTCAAGTTTTAATCGAGGCGAAGATAATTGAGACAGATTTAGGAGTTACCAATAAGTTGGGGATAAAGTGGGATATTCAAGGTATAGCCTCAGGAAGTAAACGTCCCACAACCTGGCCTTCTACAGGTCATTCTGACAATAAATATTTAAAAGATACTACTTTAGATTTTCCTTCCCCTGCAAGTACGTTGTTTACTTTTGGTACATTAGATGCTTCAGGATTGCAGACTACATTGGAGATATTATTTAGTGATATAAATACTAAGATTAAATCCGCCCCTCAAATTACTACTATGGATAACTCTCCTGCAATAATTAAAGTGACAACTACAGACCCTGTTCCACAATATACCTACAATAGTGATACAGGCACATGGGAGATAAATGGTTTTGAGAAATACGAATATGGGGTTACTTTAGAGGTGACGCCTCAGATAAATAAAGAAGGGTTTATAACTTTAAGCGTAAAACCCACTGTAGATGAAAAAGTATCTGATAAGTCATTTGTAAGTGCTTCAGGACTACAGACAACTGTTCCTGTATTAAATACACAAACCACTTCTACAAAAGTTATGATAAAAGACGGCGAGACTTTGGTGATTGCAGGGTTGATAAGGGATAAAGTAGTAGATACTGTAAACAAAATACCTTTATTAGGAGACATTCCTTTTTTGGGTTATTTATTTAAACATAAAGATAAAAGTGTTGAGAAAAAGAATCTTTTGATTTTTATTACTCCCAGAATTGTAACACCTAAATTGGAGACTGCTGAAAAATAAATTTTATATACACAGATGGTCACAGAAGAATAAACAGATGATCGCAGATAATAAAATGTGATATTGGCAATTAACATTTTAAAATAATAATATATCTGTGTAGTTCTGTTATAAATCTGTGTTCATCTGTGTTTGTATAGACAAGTGAAACCATGTATTACGATTTCTACCGCATAAAACAATCACCATTTAATATCACTTCTAATCCTGATTTTTTCTTTGAAAGCACTTCTCACAAAGAAGCCTTAGCCACGCTTTTATATGGCATTAATGAAAAAAAAGGGATAATCTTAATAACTGGTGAAGTTGGTACAGGAAAAACAACACTTTGTAAAGCTTTTCTTAATCGTATCCCTTCTGATATAAAAACTTCTTTAATCCTTAATCCTTACTTTAGCCAGGTCCAGCTGTTGCAGGCCATTGCCAATGATTTTGGTCTGACTTGTGGAAAAAAAGACCGTCTAAGCATTGTGCAAAAATTAAACGATTATCTCTTAAAGATATATAAAGAAGGCTTAACAGCAGTAGTTATTATTGATGAGGCCCAGGATTTAACTGCCCGTCAGCTTGAGCAAATTCGCCTCCTTTCCAATTTAGAAACTTCTTATCATAAGCTTCTCCAGATTGTTTTAGTAGGACAACCTGAATTAAAATATAAACTCAGTCATCCCAACTTACGGCAGATTCGTCAACGAATCTTTGTAAAATATGAGCTTTCACCCTTTAATCGCCAAGAAGTTAAAGACTATATTTATTTTAGACTTAACAAAGCAGGTGTTAAGGATATAAAAATTCTTCCTGAAAGTTTTAAAGTAATCTATGATTTTTCCTGCGGGATCCCCCGTCTTATTAATATGATTTGCGAAAGAGCAATGCTTTGTGGTTTTGTAAAGGGCACAAAAGTTTTAGACGAAGAGATACTGAAGGCTTCTGTAGAAGAGTTAAGATGAGTATTATTTATGAAGCTCTCAAAAAAGCAGAAATAAAAAGTGTTAAAAAAGGAACCAATAATAAAAAAAAATTTTTTTTAGGGATTATTTTTGCTTTAATAGTTATAATAGGTTTCTCCTTTTTTATAAAAATAAAACAAAAACCTCCAACATCTTTACCTCTAAATGTGAACAAAAAGCATAAGAAAAAAGTCCCTTTTAAAGAGAAAAAATATCCCCAAAACGAACTTCTTTTAGAAGGGATAGTTTATGATAAAGGTAAACCCTTAGCAATTATTAATGGCAAGGTTTTTAAAGAAGGAGATAAGATTAATAAATTAGAAATTAAGAAGATAGATAATAATAGTGTTCAACTCATTGATTCACAGGGTGATAGGACAATAACCCTTACCTTCTAAACTACCTCATTTTATTTCCTTAATACTTTTAAGGTAAAGAGAAAAAATTTTAAAAAAAAGTTGACTCCTTTCAGGTTTATAGTAAAATTTAACTAGTTAAATTTTACTATAATGAATGTAAAAAATCTTCTTATTAACCAGGCAAAAATCTATGAAAAGAAACCTGCCTTTGTTTTTGAAGATAAACCTGTTAGTTTTTTAGAATTAAAGGGAATTTCCTTTTCTTTTGCCAATTTTCTTATTGATAAAGGGATAAAAAAAGAAGATAAGATAGTAGTATTCTTCCCTAATATTCCTGAAGCTATCTATGTTTTCTTAGGAGTGTTCAGTATTGGCGCCTGTGTTGTCCCTTTAGATTTTATGCTTACAGAAAACGAGGTTATTAATTTTATAAATCACAGTCAGGCAAGTCTAATTGTTGCTTATCCTAAAAAAGATTTTAAATTTGAACGGATTAAAGAAAGGTGCCCTTCATTAAAGGAGATTATTCTTTGTGAAAATAGAGGGGAAAAATTTATCTTCTTAGGGGATATTTTAGAAAAATTTCAAAAAGACGAACCTCCTGTGCAGATTGAAGAAGATAGCTTGTCGGCAATTTTCTATACATCAGGTTCAACAGGTCATCCCAAAGGAGTAATGTTAACTTACCGGCATTTTGATAATCCCATAAATTGTATAAACTATGCCCTTGATGTTTCTTCTTGTGATATTGTTTTATGCGGGGGGGTTCCTTTTTCTCATATTGGTGGCATTGATTATATTTTAGTTATGCTGGCTACTGGCCAGACTCTTATTTTAATGGAGCGATTTCAGCCATTTGAATTTTTACGCAATATAGAAAAGTATCAAGTAACCTGGTTTTGGATTGTCCCTGCAATGTATATAGCAATACTTTCTTTAAAAGATTATACTAAATTTAATTTATCTTCTTTGCGATATGCGGTTGTTTTTGGTGCGCCTTCTTCACCAATTCTTCTTAAAAGGTTTCATAAAACTTGTCCCAAGGCACGTTTGCTCAATGGATGGGGAATGACTGAAACCTCTGCTCCTAACTGTGTTTTACCTGTTGATGTAGATAAGTTAGAGAGCATTGGCAAGTTTTATCCTGGGATGGAAGCAAAAATTGTTGATGATAAAGGGGACACTTTGAAAGAAGGACAATGCGGGGAATTGTGGGTGAAAGGAGAGGGGGTGATGGTGGGTTACTATAGGGAGCAAGCATTAACGGATGCTGTATTAACTAAAGATGGTTGGTTGAAGACAGGTGACATTGCCTATTACGATAAAGAGGGTCTTTTTTATATTGTGGGAAGAAAGAAGGATATGATAAAGGTAGCGGGGGAAATAGTTTTTAGCCCTGAGGTTGAAGAAAAAATTCAGCTTCATCCTAAAGTTAAAGAAGTAGCAGTTATTGGAGTGCCGGATAAGTTAAGAGGAGAGGTGCCTAAAGCATTTATTGTAATAAAAGAAGAGGAAAGTTTAAGTGAAGAGGAGCTAAAGGATTTTTTAAAAAAGTACTTAGCCCATTTTAAAATTCCTCATTACTTTGAATTTTTAAGCGAGCTTCCTAAGACACGGACAGGTAAAATTGATAAAAAACAACTACAAAATTATCGAGGGTAACCCTCGATAATTAATTGAGAAATAATAGGTTATAGGTTAGGGGGAGGAGGCAGAGGTATATGAAGGTGTTATTTCTACAACCGCCCTTAGGAGCATGGTCAACATGGGGGAAACATCGGGCCCCTAATATTGGTCAAGCTCAATTAGCAGGATTATTAAGAGAGAAACACTCCGACTATAAATTACAAGTTTTAGACTGTCGGGCATTAGAGCTTGATGAGAGGAGAATGGTGGAAGAGGTAGTAAAAATCAAGCCGGAAATTATTCACATTGGTGATATTCTTCACACAACGGGCGGGGCAGCAGTTGTGTATAGGTACAATCAGGCAGCACGTCTTGTTAAGGAGAAGCTACCGGAAACAGCAATTATTGCCTCGGGGTTGGTTTATGCTTCTGCGTCATCTGAAATCTTGGAGCGCAATCCTTGGATAGATTACTGTATTGTAGGAGAGCACGATTATAGTTTTGTAGAATTAGTTGAGGCGCTTACAGAAGGAAGAAATATAGAGCAAGTCAAAGGAGTTGCTTTTCGGAAAGATGGAGAGATTATTTTAACTGAATATCGTAGTCTAATTACTGATTTAGATGAGTTGCCTATACCCGCATATGATTTATTCCCTATGGATAGATATGTTGGCCATGATTATTGGAAGAACTATGTGGAAACGTGGAATTCACGAGGGTGTCCAGCAGGGTGTAGATTTTGTTACGAGTGGTCACAGTTTGATCCACGGGGAAACGCTGATTTAAAGTTTTTTAGGGCAAGAAGCGGGAAACTCGTTGTCGATGAGTTAGAGCTTCTTTATGAGAAGTTTGGAGTAAGAGTTGTTACTATGATGGACGATTGTTTTAACACCTCTCGTCGGAGAATAGAGGAATTTCTTGATGGGATGATGAAATGCACATTGAATAAAAAAATTCATTGGTGTTTTTTAGGAAGGGCGCCTTACTATTTAAGGGATATTGATTTGTTCCCTAAGATGAAAGAGGCGGGTTGTTTTTTGGCTTTGGCAGGAATTGAGGTTGCCACAGACGAGGAGTTAAAAGAACTGGGCAAAGGCATAACTGTGGAGCAAGTAGAAGAGACTATTGCCAAATTGAAAGAAGCTGGTATTGCTACGGTTTTAACGTGGATGATGGGGTTTGAGAATGATGATGAGTATAAGATAAAGAAACGATTTGAGGTTGTAGATAGGATTGACCCAGATATTTGTGCTTTACAGTATTTAACGCCTATGCCAGGTGCGCCGATATGGAAAGAATATGTAGAAAGGGAATGGGTAAAATTCGACGACCTAAAGATGTGGGATTTTCATCATCCTGTTGTGCCTACAAAGCACCTTTCTGTTGAGGAAGTTGGTAGGTTAGGGGCTTGGGCATTGCGTGAATTTTACTCCAAACCAGGAAGAGTGGAGCGAATTATGTACTCAAAAATTTATCATCCCTATGTTAAGCTCTGTTTTCGTTCCTATATAGAGAATATCTCACGATTTGAGAAGGCATCTTCGCATAAAGAGTTGTACGTTTGATATACACAGATTTCCACAGATTAAAGCAGATGAACGCAAGTATCTGTGGTTCTCTGTACATTTTTCTGTGTTAATCTGTGTATAAAAATAGGAGAATAACAATGATGCAAAGAGATGTGCATTTAAGACCAGAGGATTTGCTTAAGTCCTTGCAGTTTAAAGAGGGAAATTTTGGTAAGATTGCTTTGGTAAGTGGACAGGCACAGCGTGCTAAGATGTGCCTTGATTATTTAGAAAAACCCGTAAAAAATTTTACTTTTTTAAGTTACACTTTCTGGACAGGATTTTATAAAGGCAAAAGAATTACTGTTGGTAACGGTGGTTTTTATGCTCCTGATTCGGCTTTTGTTACAGAACTTCTATGTGTGGCAGGCGTTGAGGTTCTTGTGCGGTTAGGTTCATGCGGTGCGTTAAGAGAAGATATATCTATTGGTGATTTTGTGGTTGCCGATAAGGTCTTAAGAGGAGACGGGGCAACACGTTACTATGTAGACGATGATTTTTCGCCTTCTGTAGATAAAGAAGTTACTAAACACCTTGTAGAGATTTTTTCTTCTATAGGGCAGGTCCATACAGGAGGTATCTGGACAACAGATGCTCTTTTTCGGGAGACGAAAGAGATAGTTAATTCATATATTGAAAAAGGAGCAATTGCAGTGGATATGGTAACCAGTCCTTTTGTTACAGTAGCGAACTTATATAAGAGAAAAACCGCTATTGTTTTAGTTGTTTCTGATAATTTAATTACAGGAGAATTGGGATTTACTGATTTTAGATTATTTGAGGCAGAGGAAAAGATGGTTAAGGCTATCTTTAAATTAATTAAGGAGTTAAATGTTTAATTCTCCGCTTCTATTTCCTGTAAAGTTAAAAGATGAGAAAATTCTTGTTCTTGACGAAAGCTTGCTTCCCTTTAGAGAAGATTATATAGAGGTAGAAAGTTTAAAACAGGCTTTAGGGGTTCTAGGGAGCATGAAAACACGTGCTTTTGGGCAAGTGCTTTTATTTTTTTATAGTTGCGTTTTCTTTAAAGAATATTCACCTCAGCATTTATCTAAGGAGTTTAAAAAAGTAAGGCCTACTTTTGCTTTTGAATTTTTAGCCGAGTTAGTTAAGAAAGAGGCCCAGAAGACAAAAACTATCCCAGAGGCAGTAGATAATTTTATTAAGAGGTTTGATAGTTTAAGAAGAAAAAGAGCTAAGAAATTAGCCGATATTTTACCCTCTTTTCCTAAAATCTTAACTATCTGTAATGTCAACGGAGAATTAATTTATCTTTACCAGGAGCTACAGAAGATGAACAAAAGTTGCTTATTCTATGTTTCGGAAACCCGGCCTTATTTACAGGGAACACGGCTTACCTTCTGGGAGTTAAGAAAAAATAATATCCCTGTTTATTTAATCTGCGATAACCAGGTAGCACAGTTAATGAAGGAGAAGAAAGTAAATTGTGTGGTAACTGGCGCAGATAGAGCGGTAATACAAGGAGATATTATTAACAAAGTGGGTACATATAGCTTAGCCAGATTGGCAAAATATTTCAGGATACCTTTTTATGCATTAGTTCAGTATCCTAAAGATATTGATATACAGCGTATTAAAATCGAAGAGCGTGCTCCTATAGAAGTGTTTATGTTTTTAGAAGGCAATTATTCACAGATAGATGCAGTGTACCCTTCTTTTGATGTGGTAAGATTTGATTTAATCAGTAAACAAATTAATATTTTAGACCGGTGAAGATTGCACAGATAAAAAAATCTGTCCTTATCTGGGGAGTTTTAAGTAAAAAAGCGGTAGATGCTTTAAAAAATGAAGAGTGTGTGGTGGCCGCAGAATGTCGTCCTTACCTTTATGGATTAAAGCACAATTTAATTTTGCTTAATAAGGAAAAGATCCCTTATTTTTATTGTACGGATAATATGTTAGGCGTTCTTTTTAGAGAGGGTAAAATAAAATATACTTTTATATTTTATAAGCAAAAGAATAAAGAGGGATTTTTATCTCCCGCGGGGAGTTTGTATGTATATCTTTTAAGTAAATTGCATAACATAGAGGTTAAATTTATACCCCAAGGAAAATTCGATGATATTTCTGATAGAAATGCCTCTACATTGGAGGGTAAATTATTTGTGTTAGAAAAAGATCTACCCTTTGTAGAGGATGCTGAAGATGAATTAATTGAGAAAAGTTTTATTAAGGAGGCACAAAATGTATGAAGAAGAGAAGAGCATGTTAATTTACTGGGCTAAGAAACTAAATGAAAAAGGGTTTGTTACCGCCCGAAGTGGGAATATCTCCTTAAAAGTTGATAAAGGGATACTTATAACTTCCCATGATTGTTATTTAGGAGAGCTTAAGAATAGTGATATTTTACTTATCGATAATAAAGGTAAGATTTTAGAAGGAACAAACACAGTCACCAGTGAAGGAAAATTACATTTAAGTATCCATGAGAAGTTTCCTGAAGCAAAAGTTATAATTCACGCACACTCTCCTTACACAACAGCCCTTTTTTACTATTTTGATAAGCTTGATGTTTTCTCCTTTGAAGCAAAGTTCTATCTTGGTAATATAAAGGCGATTCCTCAAGATACCCCTACAGTTACAGATGTAGAGCCGGTGTTAAAAGAACTTGAGAACTCTAACATTGTGGTTTTAAGTCAACACGGAGTAGTATCTGTGGGTGCAGATTTTAAAGAGGCATTTAGTTTGATTGAGCTTTTAGAGGAGCAGGCGAAAGTGAATCTTTTTATTAAGCGTATAGCGATTAGCGGTGAGGGGATGGATAAGAAAGAAGAGGCGGATTTTAAAAAGGTTAATAAGTATGAGTTATTATCAAAGGGGCATATTGAGAGATTAGTTGAGCTGGTAAATAGCGATAGAGAAGCGCAGGAGTTAGGCAAAAAGTACGGACTTACTTGCACTCTGGCAGTTAAAGATACTGATAATGGCACTTGCGTCTGTTTCCATTATAAGGATGGTAAGATTATAAAGACTGATACAGATGAGAATGCTGAGTTTGTAATAGCAGGTAAATATAGCATGTTAAAGAAAATATTTAACCGTCAAATTGATCCCTTTGTTGCGTCAACGCAGGGTAAGGTGAAGACAAAAGGTGATTTTACTAAGATGAGCAAGTGGTACCCGGTTTTGGTACGTACTTTTAAATTATGGGAGCAGGCACCAGTTAAGTAGCGTATGGTGCCTAATGGATAGCGAATAGAAATTAGCTTATAGTTGTTAGCTAATAGTAAAGTAAATATAAAGATTCAGATTAAGGACTAACAGCTATGAGCTAAGAGCCAGGAGCTATATAGGAAGGGATATGGAAGAATATAGATTTTATGTAGGAGGAGAGTTTAGAGAAGGAAAAGAAAACATAAAAGTTGTAAATCCTGCTACAGAAAAAGTCTTTGCTTCCTTTTATGAGGCAGACGACAAAGATATAAAGAGAGCAGTGAAGATAGCAAGACAGTCACAGAGAAAGTGGCATAAAACTTCTTTTAAAGAACGGGCAGGACTCTTACGTGAGATCGCTAAGGTTATGCTGAGTAATCTTTCTCTGCTTGCAGAACTTGAAACAAAAGAAATTGGCAAGCCATATAAAGAGTCTTTGTTTGTGGATGTTCCTTTAGGGGCTGAATGTTTTAATTACTATGCTTCTCTCTTGGAAACTTTGGAAACACGAACATTAAAGACTGATACTGGCATAGATATTATAAGGTATGAACCTTATGGTGTTTGTGGAGTTTATCTTCCTTTTAATGTTCCTCTTATGATTTTTGGATTTAGTTGCGCTGCTGCACTTGCTGGAGGGAATGCGCTGATTATTAAGCCTTCTGAATGGGCTTCACTTTCTTTGCTTGAGTTGGTGAGGCATCTGGATAAGCTTGATTTTCCTTCTGGATTGATAAACGTGATTACAGGAAGAGGAGAAATAACAGGTAAGTTCCTTGCCTCAAGTAATATTGATTTGATTTCTTTTACGGGTTCAAGAGAAACTCTAAAAAGAATAGTTTCTTATTCTTCTTCTTATCCTAAGAAAATTATATGTGAGCTTGGTGGTGCTAATCTAACTTTAATTTATTCCGATGCAGATACGAAAAGGGCGATGGATACTCTTTTAGCATCTTCTTTCATGAAACAGGGACAGATGTGTATTGGAACAAGCCTTGCTCTTATTGAGGAAGATATTTATGACGAGTTCATTGATAAGTTTATTGATAAGGTAAAACGTATAAAAGTTGGCGACCCTTTTGACCCTACTAGCGGTATGGGGCCACTTATATCAAAAGAGCACCTTTTTTCTGTGAATAGACACATAAAAGAAATAGTTAAAAAAGGCGGAAAAGTTCTCTGCGGAGGGAAAGTATTAGAACAGAAAGGGTATTACTTTTCTCCGACAGTAATTGAGGTAGAACAAATAGTTTATGATGAGTTTTTTGCGCCAGTTCTTTTAGTTAAAAAATTTAAAGTTGAGGAGGTAGAAAAAGTTATTGAAGAAAATCCTACAGGGTTAGTTTTACAAATATGGACGCAGGATGCCAAGCGTGCTTATCACCTTGCAGAAGAAGTTTCTTACGGGACAGTATGGATAAACACATTTGCACAGATTTCACCTCAGACGCCTTTTGGAGGAACGCGTTTAAGTGGATGGGGAAGAAATTTAGGAGTTGAAGGATTTATGGAATATGTTCAGCCAAAGCATATTGGCATAGGGTTATCGAGTAACCCTGTTGAGGGGTGGTTTGGAGTATAAAGGTGAAAAGAGGACTTATTACAAGTTGGCAGTATAAATTGGCAAGGAAGATAGTCCATTTTCGGATTTATGTGATAGTTGTATTTATTTTTATTACTGCTTTCTTTGTAAGTGTTCTTAAAGATATAAAGATAGAAACCCACCTTGAGGATTTTCTCCCACAACACCATCCTTTTATTGATGTGCAGAATCGCCTTACGGAGATATTCGGCGGTCTTAATCAGGTTTCCATTGCCTTGGAGGTAAAAGAAGGTGATATCTTCAATAGCAAGTTTCTAGAGAAACTCATTTCTTTTACTGAAGATTTATATCTTATAGAGGACATAAACATTTCCCGAATAAACTCTATTGCTTCCCGTCATATAAAACATGTTGTGGCAAATGAGGAAGGTTTTTTTGTAGAAAGATTATTGAGGATTCCCCCTCAGACGCAGGCCGAGATGGAGGAGTTTAAGAAAAAGGTGGTAAGTAACCCTAATGTTTATCCTAAAATGGTATCGCGTGATTTTAAGAGTACACTTATTTATGCAGATTTTAATTCTCAAGCTAAAACCTCATATATTTTTAAGGAACTAACGCGTCTTAAAAAAAAATACGAAGATAAAAATACACGAATCTACATTGCTGGTCGTGTTATTTTAGAAGGATGGCTTAACTTTTATCTGCCAAGGATGTTTAAAATTTTAGGGTTAAGTTTTTTGGTTATTTCCGTTATTCTTTATTTTACATTTCGCTCCAAGCGAGGAGTAATTCTTCCTCTTCTTGATTCTTCCATGGCTTGTCTGTGGGGAATGGGGATGATGAGATTACTTGGTTTACGTCTTGACCCTTCCACAATTTTAGTACCTTTTATTGTTCTTTCTTTAGGAATAAGCCATTCTGTGCATACATTAAAACGTTACTATGAAGAAATGCATAGTCCCCAGATGAAAAGTAAACACGCTATTGTTAATACTATGGCACATCTGTTTTTACCGGGAATTGCCTGTGTTTTTACTGATGGATTTGGTTTTCTTTCTCTTGCTTTTGTGCCCCTGCCTACTATAAGGAGTATGGCATTTGCTTCGGGATTAGGAATTTTGGCAAATTTCTTTACTTCTTTTATGTTTACTCCCTGTGTGCTTTCTTTCTTAAGACGGCCAAAAGTGATTGAGGTTAAGAAGGAAGAACAACATCTTTGGGTGGATAATATTCTTACAAAAATAAGTATTTTTTCTTTAAATAAAAAGGCAGGGACAGTTCTTGTTATTATTTTTATTATTCTCTCTTTTGTTGCTCTTTTTGGGATTAAAAGAGTTATTATTGGTGATAATACTGAGGGCACAAGTTATCTATATCCTTATAGCCCTTACAACAGAGCTGAGACATTTATTAATAAGAATTTTGGAGGGACCAATTCATATTACATTTTTGTTGAGTCAGAAGACTCACTTCTTAAAGTGGATAAGTTAAGAGCAATTGATTCCTTTCAAAATTATCTGTTAAAAGAAGTTCCCGAAGCAGGCTCGGCTTTTTCCATAGTTAATGCTATCAAGGGGCTTAATATGTTTATGTTTGAAGGAAGAGGTGATTATTTTAAGATTCCGGAAAGGGACGATACAATTGCTCAATATTGGTTCTTATACACATTAAGCGGATTCCCTTCGGATTACGATCATCTTATATCTAGAGATGAGAAGTTTTGTAATATAAAATTTGATTTTCGCAACCATAAATCTTCTACGGTTAAGAAAGCAGTTAAAAAAACACGTAATTTTTTTGCGATGCATAAATTTAAGAATATGGAATTTCATTATGGAGGAGGAGATATAGGAATACTGTATGCTATTAACGACATCATAAAAAGGACAATAATTCCCAATGCAGTATTTATTTCACTTCTTATTTTTCTTTATGTAAGTTTTATCTATCGTTCTTATCTAGCAGGAGTAATTCTCATTCTACCTCTTCTTTTAAGTAACTTGTTTGTTTTTGCTATCTTAGGATTTGTGGGTTTATCTATTACAACAGAAATGTTGCCTTTAGTTTCATTAAGTGAAGGATTGGGGATAAATTATGGGATTTATGTGTTGGCGCGTCTTTTTGATGAGATGCGTAATAAACGCAGAACTTACAAGAACATCCTTCTTTATACACTTATTACCAGTGGTAAAGCTGTTTTTTTTAGTGGATTTGTAGTCTCTTTAGGGATAGTAGTGTGGATATTTTCTTCTATAAGATTCCAGGCCCAGATGGGACTTAATTTATGCATAGCATTGATACTTAATATGATAATTTCTTTGGTTATGGTTCCTGTATTTGTGTGGTGGTTTAAGCCAAAGTTTCTTTTTGTAGGTTTAAGGAAAAGGAGGAAAAGAGGCGCTCGGTAATTTATTTATATTTAATCCCTTATTGAGGCGAACCTCAACTAAAAAGGAGGTGTTATTATGAGGAGGGCGTTGCTATTTTTAGGCTCAATACTCTTTTCTTTAGGGATATATGGACAGGCATTAGAATACTACAAAGTTTATACTCCCCAAGAAGGAATGAGTGCTGAGGAAATTATGCGTATTAGTTACCATAACAAATATTCTCTCTATGCCCATGATTATCAGCAAACCGGGGAAGTGTTGTATGTGGACCGTTCGGGATTTATACGTAGGAGAGTATGGAAGAGGATGAGAATTAGTAAAGGTGGCAAAGAGGGAATTTCTTATAAGGATATTGTGATAATGACTTATCCTACAGAAATTAAGGGATTAGCAGTTTTAACATGGACCTATGAAGACCCTAACAGAGATCAAAATGTATGGTTATGGATCCCTTCTTTAAAGAAGGTAAGAAAAATCTCTGCCTCTCAGGATGACGATGCTTTTATGGGAAGTGATTTTACAGTTGAAGAAGTATCCACACGCAGGTTTGAAGATGAAACTTATAAGCTGATTGGGGAAAAGAATTTCATCGGCTATAAATTTGAGCAGACAGGAGAGGTAAAATTTAAAAATATTCCATGTTTTGTTATTGAATGTATTCCCAATAAACCTCACTGGTATTATTCTAAACGAATTGTCTGGGTTGATAAAGACACAGGAGGAAGCATATTTGAAGAGTACTATGATAAGAAAGACAAGCTATTTAAAACTATTTTTAGAGAGTGGATATGGACAGATTTGGAAACTAAGAAATATCAAACACAAGTTTCTTTAGAATGTAAAGATTTAAGGACAGGACACCGTACCACTATTTTGATGAAAGATACAAAATATGATCAAGGTTTAAGTGAATATAATTTTACTGTTAAGGCGCTTATGCGTTCAAGATGGTGAATTTAGTCGATGGTCAATGGTCTGTTGGCTATGGACTGTGGGCTAAAAACAAAGGAGGTGTAAAACAATGAGAAGGTTAAGGAAAAGATTATTTATATTATGTATAGCAAGTTTTATTACGGGGGTTTTTTCTTCCGCATTTGCTATTCAGGTAGGCGACAACATTGAAATGGCGGGGTACTTAAAAACAGAAGTTTGGGTTAAAACCAACAATGACAATTCGCATCAGTTCCTCTCATCTTTTAAAAACACTTTTGACGTGGAAGGAGAATATAAGATAAGTGATAACTGGACATTCTTTATGCATGGTCGTTATTTCTATGATCCAGCTTATGATATTCGTAATGATCCTGTGTTTGATAAAAATCAGGCAAAGATAGGCAATACTCAGCGCACAGAATGGTTAAGAGATTGTTATCTAGATTATATCTCTGACCAGTTAGATATTAGAATTGGTAAACAACAGGTGGTATGGGGTCAAGCGGATGGTCTTCCTTTTTTAGATAGGGTGATGCCTTTTGATTTGAGTTATTACTGGTTATATGATTTTGCTGATATAAGAATTCCTTTATGGATGGTAAAAGTAGAGTATTCGCCTCAGATTAATTCGACTTTGCAATTTTTACTTATCCCTGATTTTGAAGCCTCTAGGTCTGCTCCTGCAAATGCTCCTTTTGCCTTTAAAGCAAATAATAGTTGGGATACATTTAAGGGAATTAATGCTTCTTTTGGAGGTACAGCACAGGAGGCAATATATAGGCCCCCAAAGCAATTTAAGAATTCACGTGTAGGTTTACGCTGGCGCTCTATGGTGGGAGATGGTATTGAATACACTTTGAACTGGCTTTATGGGTATTCAACAAGTGCTTATACCTATACAGACTCTTTTACGCCTATTCTTGGTTCTTTTGGTCACTACCAAGTATCACGTAGACATAAACTTATGCATTTAATTGGTTTTTCTTTTAATAAATCTTTTATTAATCCTGGTATTTTTGAAGGATGGACTATAAGAGGAGAATTTGCCTATTTTCACAATGAGCCCACATATTATGGAACCCAAGGCTCAAGAAAACTTACAGAGCGTACAGATAAATACACATATGTTTTAGGATTTGACAGAACATTTTTTACCAAGTGGGTATTTTCTTTACAGTTTGCTCAGTATATTCATGATAACAAGAAGATAGGCAATTATCAGGTTTTAAATTCATATACCTATGGTCTTTTAGAAAAAATAGAAAATTATGTGACTTTAAAAATCGCTACTGATTTTATGCACGAACGCCTTAAACCACAGGTTTTGATAATTTATAACGATGACAACGATGGAAGAGTTTCTTTTAAAACTACCTATGAATTAAGAGATAATCTGTGGTTAACTGTTGGTTACCATCATTTCTGGGGGCCTGTTTATGGTTCTAATGGCCAGTTTAGAAATAATGACCACTTATATTGTTCAGTTAAATTTACTTTTTAAATTCTTTATAAAAGAAAAACGGAGGTAGTAATGGTTTTCCTTGACAACTAATTCTTACAAATATATACTGAAAAATGTGAAAGTTCTTTTGTTAATTTTAGTCTCATTAATATTTTTCTTTCCTCCCAAATCATTTTCTTATAGTGGTTCTAGCGCAAAAAGACACAATGTTTCTAAAGAATTAGACAGGATAGAAAAGATTATTAAACTTAAAAGAGAGGCGCTTTTAAAAATTCAACAGCACAATAAAAAAGAAGAACGTCTTTATGAAAAGAGATTTTTTTCTGACAAAAATAATTATCGTCTTCTGCCTTCAGGCTTACAAAAAAAAGATGAAAATATTTTCTTGGAATTGTTCGGTCAACAGGCGCATATAGCATTTGGTTTCCAAAGAGGATATATTAAAGGGCACTCTACTTATCTTATAACTTTTTCCGGAGGAGCCAGCGAATTAGAATTTCCTTTAGATACCCACCTTTTAGGAGTAAATTGTTTTTTATATTATAGAAATAATTCACAAGTTATTAGTTCTGAAAGAGATAGATATAGAGCGCGTTTTACCATAAGCTGGTTTAAAGATATTGCCCATTCAGGAAAACTCAAAGATTCAGACTGGATAGATGGAGATGGTCATCCAGGAAAAGATATTTATTCTGAGTCCAGTTCAGGTATAGATCTGAGTATTCTTGATTTAAACTATATTTATAATGTTCTTTTTTATAAGCACGTCACTATTGGATGGATAGCGGGTTACAAATATTATAAGTATAGATATGATATTTATGATACCGATCAAAAAGGTTATGGTCCTTATCATCCTACTTACACGATTTATGTCCCTGGACCAACATTGTTATATTCTGTACGGTATAGATTCTTTTACTTTGGTATTAACAGTGATATTTATTTAAAAGATAATTTTCTTTTAAATTTCCAGTTTGGGTATTCTCCTTGGGTAAGAAGCAACGATAGAGACGATCATATTTTAAGATATAAACTATCAGAAGCAGAAGGCAAGGGAGATGCCTATTTCTTTAACGTTAATGGAATATGGAATATTATTTCTCACTGGCATTGCCGTTTTGGTTTTGAATATGCGAAGATAGATACAGAAGGTACTCAACATCAGTATTTTTACGCCGGCCCTTATATGGGTTTGTCTACAGATGTCGATGATAAAATAACATCGTCCTACTGGCTAATATTTCTTTCTCTTAATTACCTCATTTAATTACCCCGCCGACTACAAAATTTTAATCAAGGACTAAAATATTGCATAGAAAAGGGAAAAGAGTATAATTTATTTTCATTATGGATATTTTGGAGTTAATAAAAAAGAAAAAAACAGCAAGATTTTTTAATTGGAAGAAGCTGATTATCTTTTTTACATAATCTAAAAGAAGTTTCTAAAAAATTTAATATTGACATTTATGTTTCCCTATTAATGCTGAAGATTTTTATTTACTCGTTCATTTAAATGATAAAAATTTGAGTAGAGTAAAAGGAGATTAGCTTTGTCTCAAGATAAGAAGGTATTAACAGAACAGTTGAAAGCTAGAATTTAAAATATATCGTTTATATAACAGTAGACTTCTGGATTGAAGAGGTTACAGATGGATATAAAAGATTATACGCTGGAGGAGATAGGGCAATTTTTAAAAGAAAAAGGTTATCCTGAGTTTTATTCTAAGCAAATTTTTTGCTGGGTATATAAAAAGAGAGTTGAAGATTTCACTCTTATGACTGATATATCTAAAGAAGCAAGAATCTTTTTAAAGGATTTCTTTTATTTCTCTAAGCCAAAGATATTAAAAAGATTTATTTCAAAAGATGGAACAGAGAAATTTTTATTTTCTCTCGATGATAAAAATGCTATAGAAAGCGTTGTTATCCCTGAAGGCAAACGTCTTACTTTGTGCATTTCTACTCAAGCAGGATGTAGATTTGGTTGTCGTTTCTGCGTGAGTGGTATAGGAGGTTTTAAGAGAAATTTGAAAGTTTCTGAGATAGTCAATCAGTTTTTAACTATAAACGATATTATTAAGCCACGCATAATTACCAACATTGTGTTTATGGGGATAGGAGAGCCTTTAGACAATTTTGATAATTTAGTAAAGAGTATAGAAATTTTACTTTCTCCCTACGGTGTGTATTTTGGGAAAAAAAGAATTTGTATCTCTACCTGTGGTATTCCCCCGCGCATAAGAGAGTTGATTTCTTTGAATTTAAGAGTAAGACTTTCAATATCTTTGCATGCTTCTTGTGAAGAAAAGAGATCTTTAATTATGCCTGTTAATAAAAAGTATCCTCTGAGTGAAGTTATAAAGGTATCAAAGGAATATGCGAAAAGAACCAATTTCCCTGTAACTTTTGAGTACATTCTCATTAAAGATTTTAACTGTTCTAAAGAAGATGCTTTTAAGTTGGCCCATCTTATTAGAGGGATAAATTGTAAGGTGAATATCATTCCCTATAACTTCTCTCCTTATTTTAAATGGCACTCCCCTTCTATTTATGATATAAATAAATTTAGGGAAGCTCTTAAAAAAAAGAGGATATTTTTTACTTTTAGGAAATCCCGAGGCCAGGATATAGAGGCTGCATGCGGACAACTGAGATGGGTAAATATTAATGAAACTGAGACAAAATAGCACAGCTATAAGGTTTATCTTTTTTATTTTGCTTCTAATAGTATTGTTTGTTTTGGGTAAGGTTTTTTATATTGATGAAGGAAAAATAATCTCCGTGCTGACAAAGACCTCTCGTCTATATGCTTCTATAATATTTGTTTTCTTTTATGTAGTAGGGACATTTTTTATTTGGTACTTAAAGGATCCTCTAAAGATAATAAGTGCTATTATTTTTGGTGCTTATTTAAGTACATTTCTTATCTATATTGCAGAAATAATAAATGCTGTCATCTTCTTTAATCTTAGTAATATATTAGGGAGGGAATTTGTAGAACAGAGGCTAAAAGGGAAATTTAAAAGATTTTATGAGAAATTAGAGAATATTAATTTAGGGTGGATATATCTTCTTCGTTTTATCCCTCTTATCCCTTATCGTATATTAGATTTAAGTTTTGGGTTAAGTAAGGTATCCTTAGCAAAATATCTTTTAGTAGTGATTTTTGCTTCTTTGCCCAGAATTTTTTGGATTCAAGCAATTTTAGCGAGTATAAGAGGTTTTTCTTTTCAGAAAATAGCTCGGTATTTTATAGAGCATCCCCAGCTGTATTATCTTAGTTTGATATATTTAATTATTACTTTAATAGTTGCCTTTAAAATAAAGAAAAAATTATCATGAAAGCCGCTTATCTTATTCTCCCTCAAGAAAAATTAGAGAGAGTGAAAGATTATTTATTGGAGCGTCTTAAAGAATGTGATTTATGCCCTCGTTGTTGTCGGGTAAATCGCCTCAAAGAGGAGAAAGGATTTTGTGAGACCGGCCGTTTTGCAGTTGTAAGTAGTGCCTTCTTGCATTTTGGAGAGGAGAGAGAACTTGTAGGAAGGGGTGGCTCAGGAACAATATTTTTTTCCTATTGCAACTTAAAATGCATATACTGTCAGAATTATACTATTTCTCATTTAGGAGAGGGTAGAGTAGTTTCCGCAGAAGAGCTTTCCTCTCTGATGTTATACCTTCAGCATGAAGGGGCAGAGAATATAAATTTTGTAACCCCTACGCATGTGATTGCTCAGATTGTTGAGGCTTTATGTATTGCCATAGAAAAAGGTTTACGTTTACCTTTGGTTTATAACACCGGAGGATATGATAGGGGAGATATTTTAAAGCTTTTAGATGGAATTTTCGATATCTATATGCCCGATATAAAATATTCTTCTAACAAAGTAGGCAAAGAGTTATCAGAAGCTGGTAATTACTGGGAGATAGTAAAGGAAGCAGTGGTTCAAATGCATCAGCAAGTAGGAGACCTTAAAGTAGAGGATGGCGTTGCCCAAAGGGGGTTGCTTGTCCGTCACCTTGTTTTACCTAATCGCCTTGCTGGTTCTTTTTGTGTGCTTGATTTTATAAAAGAACTTTCACCTTTAACTTTTGTTAATATAATGGATCAATACCGTCCCTGTTATCGTGCAAGAGAAATCCAAGAGCTTGGCAGGAGGATAACAAGCGAGGAGTATGAGGAGGTTTTAGATTATGCGCGTAAGACGGGTTTAATAGTTAGATGATATTTGATGATAGTCTGTTGTTGGAAAAGATAGGCAAATGATAATTTTTTGAAAGCGAGTTTTAACAATTAAGCCGATATAAAGAGTTGTTAACTTTTTAATTGATATAATTTATTTTATGGAATAAAAAATTATACGAGGAGGAAATTATGAGAAAACAGGTAGATAATTCTGTTGCCAGCCGTCTGGTTAATTGTGGGATGGTAGTCTTGATAAGTTCCACTTATAAGGACAGAAACAATATAACAACCTGCGCCTGGCATATGCCTGTGTCCAAAGAACCCCCTTTAATTGCTGTAGCTTTAGCAAAAGGGCATTTTTCTTCTTTTCTTATTAAGCATAGTAAAGAGTTTGTAGTTAATATTCCTGTATGGGAGCAGATTGATAAAGTGATACTCTGTGGTCGGCTTAAAGGAAAAGAAGTAGATAAGTTTAAAGAAACAGACTTTACCCCTAGTCTTTCTTGTGGTCTTAAAAAAGCAGTTTCTATTAGTGAATGTGTAGCTTCTTTGGAATGTGCGCTTGTGGATATTAAAGAATCAGGCGACCATTTTATTTTTATCGGAAAGATAGTTTATGCGGAAGCCGAGGAAAAATATTTTTATAATAATGTATGGGATACAAAAAAAGTAGAGTTTATTTTTCATCTGGGAGGAAGGAATTTCTTTAAATCTTCCTCTTTGATAGAGATGGACAATGGATAAAGAAATATATAAGTTACCCCACGAATTTCTTAATCGCCTTAAACAGATTTATCCCTTTTTGTATACAGAAATATGCCAGAGTTTCCTCCATAAAAAAAAGCAGTGTTTCCGGATAAATTACTTAAAAACCGATTTAAAATCTTTACGCCAACTTTTAAAAGTAGAAAATATAAAGGCCTTTGAGCTTAATTGGCCTCCTGGAGCCTTCATTCTTAAAAGCAGTATGCGCCGTTTTCAAAATACTTCTATATATAAAGGAGGGACGGTTTATGTTCAGAATATTTCCAGCATGATACCTCCTTTAGTTCTTTCTGTATCGCGAGAGGATAAAATTTTAGATTTGTGTGCTGCCCCGGGAGCAAAGACTACCCAGATTGCTTCCTTGGTAGATAGAAATACAGAAGTCATTGCTGTAGAGAAAATACGCACACGTTACTATAAGCTTTTAACTAACCTTAAAATACAAGGAGCAAATTTTGTACGGACTCTTCTCTTAGATGGAGTATTGATAAGGAAGAAATTTGTTGAATATTTTGATAAGATTTTACTGGATGTCCCTTGTTCTAGTGAAGGGCGGTTTTATATTAAAAACCCGCGTAGTTTCAAGTACTGGAAATACAGAAAGATAAAAGAGATGGCCCATAAACAAAAAAGGCTTTTTTCTTCTGCCTACCATACTCTTAAACCCGGAGGGATTTTAGTTTACTCCACGTGTACTTTTTCTCCGGAAGAGAATGAAGAAGTCGTTGATTGGGCACTTAATAAATTTAAAGATGCTCTTTACCTTTTACCCATAGAAATTCCTTTGAAAAATATTAAAGAAGGATTAATAAAATGGGGCAATAAAAAATTTTCTCATAGCTTAAAATTAACCCGCCGTATTATTCCAAATTCATCTATGGAAGGATTTTTTATTGCCTGTTTTAAAAAAGCGTAAAAATCCTCTCTTCCGACTTTATTCTTAAAGGGTCGTTAAGAATATAACTTGTAATACTTATTTTACAAGAGACTTTAATTCTTTGGAAGCTCTAAAAGCAATTTTTTTCTTTGCGGGAATCTGAATTGTTTCCCCTGTTTTAGGATTTCTTCCTGTTCTTGCTTTTGTCTCTTTAACACGGAATGTTCCAAAGCCAGAAATTGTGACAGCCTCTTTTTTCTTAAGAGAACCTCTTATTGCCTCAAGCATTGTTTCAACCGCTACTTGAGCCTCTTTCTTAGTGCAAGTTTTTTGTGCTACTGCTTCAATTAATTGAGCTTTATTCATTGAAACACCTCCTTTTGTTAGTTAAAACCGCAATTTCTTAAGACCATATGGAATTATTTTATAATCCAATATAAATATTTGTCAAGAAAATTTAATACTTTTATAATAGTATATATGATTATTACAAAAAAAGACCTCGAATATTTGTTTAAAGATAGAAGTCAAAAAGAGGCTTTCCTACGAGTCGATTTTGGCCAGAAATTCCTGCCTGTTAAGATAGAAAAGAAGGGAATAATGGTAAAAGGAGGTTATTTTATAGATTTTAACACTAAATTGAAAGATAATTTTTGTTATCTTCTTAGGAAGAGAAAAGGTCTCCTCCCAGTAGCGTTCTTTTCTGATGACACCAATAAATTTTATAAACTTTTACCCTCAAAAGATTGGCCTAGCGTAACTGTTGGTTCAGTTTCTATGCACCGATTAAAAATAGTTTCACCAAAAGAGGATACAGAAAGAAAGATTAGATTGATAAAACCTTATGGTGTGGTACTTGATACATGTATGGGATTAGGATATACAGCTATTCTATCTTCATATACAGCGAAGAGAGTTTATACATTTGAGATAGATAGAAATATTTATTTTATTGCAAAAATCAATCCTTTATCAAAAAAGCTGTTTGAGAGAGACAATATTGTTATAAAAATAGGTGATATTTATAAATTGGTAACACGATTTAAAGATGATTTTTTCGATTGTATTATCCATGATCCTCCTACTTTTAAATTAGCACCCCTTTTATATTCTGAGGGATTTTATAATCAACTTAAACGTGTCTTAAAAAGAAAAGGTAGGTTATTTCATTATTTACCTTTTTACGGAATAAAAAGAGGACGAGATTTTCCTCAGGAAATTAGAGAGAAACTTAAAGATGTAGGATTCAAGATAATAGTAGTTTCTTACGAAGATGGAGGGATAGTTTGTCAAAAGTAGATTTTGAAAGAGAAAGAAAGAGGTTGGACCGAGAAATTACCTTTTTTCATTTCAAAAAAGCCCAATTTATTATAAGAAAATGTCTTAAAGAGGCTAAAAAGAATAACAATTATTTTTTCGTATATTATTTTACTGCCCAGAAATATATTCTTAAGAAAGAGTTAAGTAAGGCAATAGAATTATGCAACAGAGCGCTTTCTTTGAGAGAAAATGACGGTTGTACCTATAACGATAAGGCTCTTTTGTTAGCAGATATGGGGCATTATAAAGAAGCGCTAAACTGTTTTAACGAGGGTTTAAGAAAAGACCCTAACTGTCTTACTCTTTATCATAATAAAGGATGGCTCCTTTATGTTTTAGGAAGATATTCGCAAGCATTATTGCTTTTTAAGAAGGTTTTAGAGATAGATAAAAACAGACCAGAGACAATATTCAGTTTAGGAGAAACTTATTTTAGGATGGGTAATTTAACGCGTGCCTATGAGTATTTTACAAAAGCGATTAAAGTAATAAAAGGTAAAAGTAGTTATATGCACAGGGAGACAAATAAGAGAATAAAAGCCTTAGCTAAGTTAGGTATTTGTTAGATTTATTGAAGAAAAACATCGATAAGATAGTTTTTTTTAGAAGAAAGCAGAGAGAAAATATTCTTAGGAATGACTATTTTATTTCTCGTAGGAGTAAGTTTTTTACCCTCTAAATATGCCTCATGGATTTTATACACTTCAGCTTTTTTATGTTTTATTGTATAAGTTATATTGATTCTTTTGTTTTTCCATTGGAAGATACAAGAAATTTTGTTGGTGAAAAAGTTTGCTGGAGTAAGTTGAGGATTGATAATCATATCTCCAAAGAGAAATTGTATCCCTAAGATTTTGTTCATTAAGGTATATATATACCAACTTGCTGAACCAGTGAGATAGAAATATAATCCCTGCCCTTGGGCGTTGAAATACTCTGGAAGCATAGGGTATATTTTTGCTTTTTTGGCTGTAGCCATTTTATAAAGAGTAGTAAAAACTTTATTTCCCTCTTTGGCGAACCCCCGATTATAAAGAGAAAAGGCAAGCATTACTATCATATGGTTAAAAAAAGCACCGTTTTCTTTATCTCCATAAGAAAAACTAAAGGCACGCCCTAAATCCATATATAAGTAGTGGAAATCAGTATTTAAACGATAGCCTTTTAGGTTTCTATCGTAAAGATATTTTTTTATGGATTCCCATATACTCTTTATTTGTTGTTGTGTAGCTACCCCACTCATAATGGCAAATACTTGAGAAGGAAGTAGCATTCTTATTATATTCCCTTTTTTGCCTTCAACTCTTTTGCCTTTATTATCGTAATAACCGTTATAAAAACCTTCCTTTAACCAGGCATATTTACGGATATGGTTTTTAAGCCAATGGGCTTTTTCTTTTAAATCATAAATCAAAGATTTAAGGGAAATTCTATAGGTTTTCCCTGTGATAGTGTATTTTGTTTTCTCAAGATATCTGTTAAGAAGAGTCTGTTTTTTCTGGGGGTTATTGTAATCTATAGGGCATTTAGTTAATCTATCAAGAAGAATAGTAAGTTCTTTAAATATTTCTACATAAGTATGTGTTTTAGTAAATTTTTCTAACAGAAAAGCCAATTCTTCTAAATTATAAGCATACATACAACTAAAAGTTACACTCTCACCATCATCACTAGCCATATCTAATCCGTCATTCCAGTCCGCATTTTCTAAACGAATAAAATTATGTTTGCCCACATTAAAAAAAGGCACAAGAAGTTCAACGAGAAGATGTTCTAAAATATTTCCTTTATAAGTTTTGTTATCACCTGTCTTTAAAGTGTTATCTTTAGGAACAAAATTATAGTCGAGCTCTTTTGCTCGTTTTATCTGATGGTCACGGTAGTAAAAGCTTTTTTGTAGAAGGATTTTTAAATTACCTGTTGTGTTAATATATTCCTTTAAGATAAGAAAAGGCCATACCCCATGATCCATCCACACACGGGAGATTTTATTGCGGTCAGAGATAAAATTATTCTCTTTGGTAATAATAGTTGCATTTGACCCATCGATACGGACACCACAGAAGTTACGAAGAATGAGTTTATGTGTTTTATCTGGCTCTATACGTAATAGATTTAGAGCATCCTGCCATAAATCTCGCCATCCCCTCCCCCCTTTACCATAATCAAAATGAGGCAGGAATGAACAGCCGAAAAGTTTACGTAAAGTTGGCTGTAATATTACCCATTTAATCCAGTTGTCGTAATCCGGATTACCAAATGAAATTTCCAGGTGAGCAACAACCATTTGCCAGTATTTTTTTGTTTCTTCTAATGTTTTTTTTATCTTCTCTACTGTATTTAGTGCAGAGAAAGTTCTAGCAATAGTTTCTTCTTTATCGGTAATTCCCATTATGAGAATAAAATTTACTTCTTTTAATGGCTTAAGAATAATGCGTTTGAATCTTAAAGCAGCACAGCACTCTTTACCATCAAATATTTTCTGTTTTTTCTTATAACTAGGAAGATTATTAATTACTGCCTTTGGCATTAATAACGTCCCTGTTTCTTTGCAGAAACTCTCTAAGGTGGGGAAGAAACCTATTGGCGGTATTGAGTTGTTTAAGTATCCTAGGACAAAATAAGAAGTTTTATTTAGATGGTGACCTGTTTCATCAAATGAAAGGGTTGGTTTTAATATAACGCCGTATTTTTTAAAATATATGCGGTTAAGGAGAGAAGTCACATGCCTATGATCGTGTAAATTTTTTTCACTTCTACCATAGAGAGGAAGAAAGGAGGTTGGGGTAAAGGAAATATTCTTTTTTGTCAGATTTTTTATCTTTATCCACATAACCTCTGCATCTAAATTTGGAGGGATGAAGTTGGTTGTAATAATCTTAACCTGAGGATGCATGCTTATAAGTTTCTGATAAAGCATACCAATTTCAAGATAACTTTTTTTATGTTCGGATATACGGAGTAGTTTTTTAGAATTAGAAAACATTAGGAAGAAATCCCTTCGGCATAAGAGATTGTGTTTTATATCTTCGATACTTGCGGGAGGTGTTAAAAAATGGCCATTGTCTCTTTTTATGTCTCCTGCTAACTTTGGACTTATTGAGCTTAAGAGGGTACCATTTCTGTTAGTAAGGGGAAGATAGAGATAGGGATATAGGTGTGCATTTTTAACTTTAAAAGTTCCCTTGTTATCAATAAAATTATAAACCATCTTATACTTATTGTAATATTTTATATTTTTTCATCAATATTTTTCTGATATAATTTTTATATAATGAAAAGTATAAGAAAAAGTACAATTGCCTTTTTATTACTTTTTTTTACAACAAGCATAAGTGCATTTGCCAAAGATGAAGGAAAGCTTAGGGTAGTACTTTTCTATTCTTCTCATTGCGGCGCCTGCGCAAGATTAAAAAAAGAATTTTTACCTCAAATATTAGAAAAATACAAAGATAGATTAATCCTGGAAACTCTTAATATTGATAAGCCAGAAAACTTAAGTGTTTTGGTAGGTCTTGCCGAACAGTTTCCCAAAAAGAAAGCAGTTGTCCCTACAATATTTATCGGCAACGCTTTTCTAAATGGCGTGAAAGAGATTGAAGAAAATTTAGAAGCATTGATTGAGAAATATTCTAAAAGACAGACAATCCTTCCTTATTTCTTTTCGGGGGTAAACTTGATAGAAAAATTTAAAAGCCTTTCTATTCTTACTATTATCAGTGGGGGGCTACTTGATGGGATAAATCCTTGTGCTTTTGCTGTAATAGTGTTTTTTATATCTTTTCTTACTGTCTATGGTTATAATAAAAAAGAGATGGTATACGTAGGTATCTTCTATATATTAAGTGTTTTTATAACCTATGTTCTTATTGGATTGGGAGTGTTCAGCTTTTTGTATTCTGTAAGTCATTTTTATATTTTTATGAAAATATTTTATTATATAGTAGCAATAATGTGTCTTATGCTTGCTATGCTTTCTTTTTATGATTTTTTTAAGTATAAAAAATCCCAGAGTTCTCAAGGGATGATTCTACAACTACCTATGTTTTTAAAAAAGAAGGTCAATATTGTTATTGGTAAGGGGCTACGTAATAAAAATTATACCCGTATAATAGAGTTATGTGTTATTTCTTTTATAGTGGGCGTAGGAGTTTCTCTTTTAGAGGCAGCCTGTACGGGACAGGTTTATATTCCTACCATCGTCTTTATATTGAAAATTCCTTATCTACGGCTTAAAGCTTTTTTCTATCTTATTCTTTATAACATTATGTTTATTTTTCCTCTTATAATTATCTTTTCTCTTGCGTTGTTTGGATTTACTTCCCAGCACTTTAATCGATTTTTGAAAAAAAACTTAGGGATAATTAAAGCAAGTTTGGGATGGTTCTTTTTAGGTTTGGCAGGAATAATGTTATGGTTAAAATGACTTCGCTTCTTTTTTATCCTTTACTTTTATTGCTTTCACAGTAAAGGAAAAGGTTAACTTTACATTTAACTTTCAAAAGGATGTGTCAAAAGGATGTGTCAAGTTAAGGAATGGTCAATTTTTTCTCTTTAAAAAGAGTAATTGGCATACTTGTTGTAATCTGATAAAATTAGAGAGGTGATAATCAATGAAAGGAAGAGAGGTAGAGCTTATTATCCCAGGAAGTTTAAAAAATGAGCCTATATTTTACTATATTATTAAACATTTTAAGGTAATTCCCAATATAATGGAGGCATCTTTTTCTACAGAAATGGGATGGGCAATTGTTCGTTTTGAGGGCGAGGAGAGCGAACTTAAGAAGATGTTTAAATTTTTAGAAGAAAAGAGTGTGCGTATTAACTTCCGATAAAGAAAATATTCTTAAGAATATCAATATTGTTCTTGTATCTCCCCAAATTCCTGAAAATATAGGTTTATGTGCTCGAATCCTTAAAAACACATCTTTTAATAATTTTTGTTTAGTAAGACCCAATTTAACCCACAAATCTTTTGAAGTAGCTAAGCGCGCCCGTGATATATTAGAGAAAGCAAAATTGGCGGAGGATTTAAAAAGCGTTTTAAAGGAATCTTATTTTGTATTTGGTACAACAAAAAGAAGAAGAAAATATAAGTTTATATATAATTTTAAAGATATTTTACCTTTTATAGCTGCTGTAGCCAAAAAGTATCCTATAAGTATTATTTTTGGCCAGGAGAATTTTGGTCTTTCTAAAGAAGAAATAGATTGCTGTGATAGTCTGTTTTATATACCCGCAAATCCTTCCTTTTCTTCTTACAATTTAGCATCTTCGGTTGGTATTGTTTGTTATAAAATTTTTGAATATTTGATAGATATGTTATATGTCGATTTTTTGGATTTAGTCAAAAAAGAAGATATTGAGAGTCTTTTTGTATTGATAGATAGTGTTCTTAAAAAGACCGATTTGAAAAATAAAATTGCAAAAACCACTATTTCTTCTTTAAAAAGAATTTTTTTAAGAACACATTTAACTAAGAATGAAGTCCAATTACTTAAAACAATTTTCTTATCCATTAGCAAGCAATTAAAATAAAAAATTAAGATTCAGGAAATGATAGTTTTTTGGCGTTTCCCAAAGGGATAACTAAAAAATTCTTTAATGAAATAGCGAGAGGAAACCATTTTCTTCATATTTTTGGCGCTATTGCTATAAAAGTTTTAAGTTGCATTATCTTTTTTTTAAGATATAATCAAAATCTACAGATAGAGAGTTAATTTCTGAGGAAAAGAGGTATTTCTCAAAGAAGATATAATATTTATCAAGAGAAGTATTTTCAGGAGAAATGTCCCATAATGTAGTTGATAAAAAAATAGTAGAGTATGTTTCTCATTTGGCACGCATTGACATTGATAACAAAGAAAAAGAACGTTTAACTTACGAATTATCAAAAATTATTGGTTATATTGATAAGTTAAAGGAGCTTAATGTAGATAGCGTTGTGCCTACACGGGGAGGATTTAGCGAGACAAATATTTTCCGTTCCGATACCGCAGAAAGAAAAGATTATTTTGTTGATATGTTAAAGAATGCCCCTGCCCAAGAAGATAATCATTTTAAAGTTCCTAAAATAATTGAATGAGCTTAGAGCTTTTAGATTTACACGGATGGGAGATTTCCCAAAAGATAAAAGAAACTAAAATTTCTGAAGAGGAAGTTTTTTCATTTTTTAAAGAGAGAATTCAGAAATTAGATAAACATATAAACAGTTTTGTAGAAATATATTCTAACCCTGTTAGAGAGTCAAAAGAATCCTCTCTTTGTGGTGTTCCTATTGCCATTAAAGATAATATTTGCATTAGAGGGAAAAGGATAACTTGTGCTTCACAGATTTTAAACTCCCATAATGCGGTCTATGATGCCACTGTCATAAGAGCCTTGAAAGATAAAGGGCTTTCTATTATTGGAACAACTAATATGGATGAGTTTGCCTTTGGTTCTTCTACAGAAAACTCTTGCTATGGGCCAACACGTAATCCTTGGAATTTAGAGTGTGTTCCCGGAGGTTCCAGCGGAGGCTCAGCAGCAGCAGTAGCGGCCCGACTGGTCCCTTTTGCTTTAGGTTCTGACACAGGAGGATCTATTCGCCAGCCTGCATCTTTTTGTGGGGTAGTCGGTTTTAAACCCACGTATGGCAGAGTCTCGCGGTTTGGTCTCATTGCTTTTGGGTCGAGTTTAGACCAAATAGGGCCCATTACTACTAATTTTGTTGACTGTGCCCATCTGCTTAATATAATCTGTGGTTTTGATGAATATGATTCCACTACTTCTAAAAAAAATGTTCCTGATTTTACTAAGTCATTGATAGATAATATTAGAGGGCTACGCATTGGTCTTCCCCGGGAGTATTTCGGGGAAGGTTTAGATTCAGAAGTAGAGAAAGCTGTTAGAGAAACAGCAGAGTTATTAGAAAAAGAGGGAGCGAAAATTGTAGAAATCGCTTTGCCTCACACACAATATGCTGTGGCTACTTATTATATTATTGCACCTTCAGAGGCAAGTTCTAATTTAGAACGTTTTGATGGAATAAAGTATGGGATGTGTAAAAAAAATGAAGATTTGCTCTCTTTGTATAAAAATACCCGTAAGGAGGGATTCGGTAGAGAAGCAAAACGAAGAATTCTTATTGGGACTTATAGCTTATCTAGTGGATATTATGAAGCTTATTACATTAGAGCTTCCAAGGTAAGGACACTGATTAAAAAAGACTTTGAGGATGCTTTTTTATCGGTAGATGCGATTTTAACTCCTACATCTCCTGTTCCTGCTTTTAAACTGGGAGAAAAAGTAGATGATCCTTTGAGTATGTATTTGTCTGATATCTATACAATTTCTGCTAATTTAGCAGGTATTTGTGCGGTTTCTTTTCCCTGTGGGTTTACCAAGACAAATCTGCCTATAGGGGCCCAACTTATTGGTAGACCTTTTGATGAGGAAACCCTTATAAGAATTGGATTTACTTTCCAGCAAAGGACAGATTATCATAAAAGAATTCCTCCTTTAGTTGGTGGTTAATATGGAATATGAAATTGTAATTGGCTTAGAGGTGCATGTCCAGCTTGCTACTGAGTCGAAAATATTCTGCAGTTGCCCCACTGATTTTGAAAGTTCTCCTAATACAAATATTTGTCCTATCTGTTGTGGATATCCAGGAGTTTTACCGGTTCTTAATAGAAAAGCTTTGGAATTAGCAGTAAGAGTTGCTTGTGTTTTAAATTGTAGAGTAAACAAAAGAATATATTTTGAGCGGAAGAACTATTTTTACCCTGACTTACCAAAAAATTATCAAATTTCTCAATATGAACTTCCTTTAGGAGAAGAAGGATTTTTAGTTTTACCTTCCTCTAAAAAGATAAGGATAAAACGAATTCATTTAGAAGAAGATGCAGGAAAGCTCATTCATAAAGAAAAATATTCTTTGGTCGATTTTAATCGTGCGGGGATTCCTCTTTTGGAAATAGTTACCCATCCTGATATTAGTAGTCCCGAAGAGGCGTTTAGCTACCTTAATTATCTTAAAATGACTATTCAGTATATTGGTGTTTCAAGTTGCGATATGGAGAAAGGATTCTTGCGATGCGATGCCAATATTTCTGTAAAAAAGAAAGGTTCAGAATCATTGGGCACAAAGGTAGAATTGAAAAACATGAATTCATTTAGGGGAGTAAAAAACGCTCTTTCTTATGAAGCCCAAAGGCAAATAAATTGTTTAAAGAATAAAAAGAATATCTTCCAAGAGACACGTTTGTGGGATGAGATAAAACAGAAAACCTTTATTATGCGCACAAAAGAGGAAGCCCACGATTACAGATATTTTCCCGAACCAGACTTAGGAGATTTTATTGTAGACGATATATTGATTGAAAGCCAAAAAGAATACATTGTTGAACTTCCTGTAGCTAAAAGAGAAAGATTTATTAAGATGTACGGCTTAAGTGATAAAGAGGTAGACATTTTAATCTCCGATTTATCTTTAGCTAATTTTTTTGAAGAGGCTAATAAGCAGTTATTTCAGCCCAAAAGTATTGCTAATTGGATATTAGGACCTTTCTTGGAGTTGGTTAATTCTTTAGAAGGAGGAATGGATAAGGTTGAGCTTAGTCCTTATAATTTTTCTAAGATAGTTCAGTATTTTTTGGAGGGAAAGCTTAATAATTTAGCGGCAAAGAAATTGTTAGCTTTATCTATCAGAAATAACAAACCTATCGATGAGATTATTGAAGAGGAAGGTTTATCTCAGGTATCAAAGGAAGATGAGCTTATTGCTTTTGTCGAAGAATCTCTTAAAGAAAATCAACGTGCGGTAAATGATTATCTTGGCGGTAAACAGCAAGCAGTGATGTTTATAGTAGGGCAGGTTATGAAGAAAACCAGAGGCAAAGCCAACCCTAAGGTAGTAAGAGAATTAATAGAGCGGAAATTGAAACAAAAAGAGTAACTCTTAGAAAGGAGGAGAGAATGAGAAGAAGATTTATTTTGATTATTTTAACAGGAATATTTGTAGCATCATTTGCATTAAAAGGATTTTGTGGTGAAGTAAAAAGTGAAGCTCCCGTTAATAAAGATGAAATATATAAAAAATTGGATTTGTTCGGAGAAGCACTGGCTGTTATTCAAAAAAAATATGTAGAAGAACTTTCTCCTAAAGATGTAATATATGGAGCAATAAGCGGATTGCTTTTGTCTTTAGACTCTTATAGCCAGTTTCTTGACCCTGAAGAATATAAAGAACTTCTCGTGGAAACAGAAGGTAAATTTGGAGGGTTAGGGATTGAAATTACTATAAAGGATGGACTTCTTACTATTGTTTCTCCTATTGAAGATACACCTGCTTGGCGGGCAGGACTAAAGCCTGGAGATATAATTGTAAAAATTGATGGAAAACTAACTAAAGGAATTACTCTTAATGAGGCTGTAAAAAAACTGAGAGGTAAACCAGGTACAAAAGTTACTATTACAGTTTTAAGAGAGAAGGATAGGAAAATTGAAAATATTACTGTTACAAGGGGTGTTATTAAGATAAAAGATATAAAAAGGGCAATAATTTTAGAGGATGAAGTAGGTTATATACGTTTAGCCGAGTTTAGAGAGACTACTGCAAGGGATTTAGATAAAGCATTAAAGAAACTCAAAAAGCAAGGAATGAAGGCTTTGATTCTTGATTTAAGGAATAATCCAGGGGGATTATTACACTCTGCAGTAGATGTAGCCAGCAGATTTCTTAAAGAAGGTAAGTTGATTGTTTATACTAAGCCACGCAGTGGGGAGAAGATAGAGTATAAATCTTTACCTTTAGGGAAAAAATATTTAGAGATTCCTATGGTAGTGATAATAAATAAAGGAAGTGCCTCAGGAAGCGAAATAGTAGCGGCAGCACTGAGAGAAAATAAGCGAGCAATTATTTTGGGAGAGAAAAGTTTTGGAAAAGCTTCTGTTCAGACAGTAATTCCTCTTTCTGACGGTTCCGCTATAAGACTTACTACTGCAAAATATTACACTCCCCAGGGGCATAGTATTCATGAGAAAGGAATAACCCCTGATATCATTGTTGCTAAAGAAAAGATAGAGAAAAAAGAAGATATTTTTGAAGAGTTGAAAAAGGATAAAAAAGAATTTGATTACAGAAAAGATTATCAGATAATAAGAGCGTTGGATTTAATTAGAGGGTTGCTTATATTATCTTCCAGCCCCCAATAATATGTATGCCTTAGGAATAGAAAGTTCATGTGATGATACTTCAGTAGCTATCGTTGATAAGAGAAGAGTACTTTCTAATATTGTCGTCTCCTCATTGCGTTTTCACAAGATTTATGGAGGCATTGTTCCTGAGATTGCCACACGGAATCATTTAAAATTTATTGACAAAGTTTTAAACACTTCTATTAAGGAAGCTAATATAGATTTGCGGAAAATAGGTGTGATAGGGTTCACGTATACGCCAGGACTTACAGGAGCTTTAGTAGTGGGGGTAAATTTTGCAAAAGCATTAAGCTTAGTATTGAGTAAGCCATTAGTAGGTGTTAATCATCTCTATGCGCATCTCTATGCGCCCTTTTTAAATAATAACATAAACTTTCCTTTTCCTTTTATTGGTCTTGTTGTCTCGGGCGGTCATACAGGGTTATTTTTAGTACGTGATTTTGACAGAGTAAAGTGTATTGGAAGGACTAGAGATGATGCTGCAGGAGAGGTATTTGATAAGGTAGCCAGAGCCTTTGGTTTAGGATATCCAGGAGGAGTGTATATAGATAAGATATTTGAGAAAAAATATAAGGATTGTTTTGAGTTTAAGTGTGGGCGTTTAGGTTTAGATTTTAGTTTTAGCGGAATAAAAACCGCTCTTATATATAAAAAGAGTGAGTTTAAGAAAAAAAGAATGTTATCCGAAGAGTTAAAAGTTAAATTGCTTTCTTCTTTTCAAGAAAGCATAGCAAAAGTTATTGTTTATAATACAATTTTAGCAGCAAAGCAATATAAGATAAAAACATTAGTATGTGGAGGGGGAGTTATTGCTAATCGGCGGTTAAGAGAACTTCTAAAGACAGCTTCAGTTAAGAACGGATTAAATTTACTTCTTTCTCCTCCTCATCTTTCTTGTGATAACGCAGCAGTAGTTGCAGGATTAGCTTTTTATTTATATAATATAAAGAGGAGAGAAAGTAAATTTAATATCAAAGTTTCATCTAATTAAAATTTATGTTAACGACCTCCGATACTATTATACGTCTTATATTGGCTTTTATTTTAGGTAGTATCATTGGGTTAGAGAGAGAAGCAAAAGGAAGAAGTGCAGGATTAAGAACACATATTCTTGTTTGTGTTGGTTCTTCATTAATTATGCTTATTTCAGTATATATTTATCATTCTTATAATAACTATAGCAGTGTTGATCCTGCAAGGATTGCAGCAGGAGTAGTTACAGGCATTGGTTTTTTAGGAGCAGGAGCTATTATTAGAAGTAGACAGGGTAGTCGAGGCCTTACCACTGCCGCCAGTGTTTGGGTGAGTGCAGCTATTGGTTTAGCAGTAGGTTGTGGTTATTTTCTGGCTGCAATTATTTCTACGGGAATTATTTTTCTTTCTCTTGCTTTCTTGAAGAAAGCAGAGAATAAATTAGATAAGTAAAAAATATATTAAGGGGGGTGAATAATGGTAAAACGTAAAGAGGAAGAAAAAATATTAGATGTTAATGCTACAATGCAGGGGACGTTAGTTTTTTCTGATCCTGTAAATTTGAGAATAAATGGACGTTTTGAGGGAAGTTTAAAGACGAAAGGAGTATTGACAATTGGGAATAATGCTACTGTTTTAGCTGATATTGAAGGAGAAAATATTATTGTTTCAGGGTATGTGAAGGGAAAGATAAAAGCAAATGCTCTGGTAGCTTTAACTTCCTCAGCCAATGTTAATGCAGATATTGATACTCCTCGGATGTCTGTTGAAGAGGGAGCAATTTTGAATGGCAAGTGCAAGATGAGAGGAGAAAAGCTTAATCTTTCAGAATTATCCAATTATTTATCCATCGAAGAGCATAAGATAATGGAGTGGGTTAACAGTGGTAAGATACCTGTAGAGAAAGAGAGAGACCAGCTGGTGTTTGATAGAAAGGAAGTGGAAGCGTGGATAGGTCAGAATCGTTAGAGAATTAGTGTATATTCATTGAGTAACAAGAAAATGGAGCAATGAGAGAAAAACTTTTGACTACAAGAGAGGTTTCTAAGATATTAGAAATTTCAGAAAAGGATGTGATTGAATTAACGGAAAATAACAAGATTCCTCATTTTAAAGTTGCCGGCGAATTCTTAAGGTTTCGTAAGGATGACATTGTTGATTTAAAAAAAGAAATCCAGAAAAGATTTAATATTCATAAAGAAAAAGTATCTACTTCTGAGCGTATACGGGAGTTTATTTATTTTAACGACTTTTACATTGTTTCTTCTATTGTGATTGTAGTGTTGCTTTGGGCTATATTTAAGGGGTAGGTTGTTTTTAATTTTTTAGAACTTTATTTTAAATATATATTTTATATGGTCATTTTCAAATTTTGGCCTGCCTTTTATTTTAAAAACTTGCATGCTTGTTTTATCTTTTATCCAGTCTTCTACTTCTTTAGCTTTAAAATAAGGATAGAAGATATCTAATCCCAACAATTTTTTCCATTTTTTTCTTAATAATTTTTTTTCTCCATTTTTGTCAATAGGAACAGCATATGCTTTTGTGTTTATCCACTCCAAAAAAAAATTTTTTCTAACTTTATTTTTTGTATGTTGTATTTTATTCGGTTGTTTTGAAATAATTACGCTATTTTTTTGAGGAATTTTAATGGTTTTTTCTTGAGAATAAAGAGGAAGACACCCACATAGAATTACTATAGGAACTGTTATTTTTCTTATGAATTTGCTCATTTTTATTTCTTTAATATATTCCACTCCCTTTAAATTGTAACATATACGAAGAGTTAATTCAATGAAAGTAGGTCAGGAAGATGGATAAATTTCTCTGAGTTTATTAGTATTTTTTAATCACTGAAGAAAATAGAAATGAATTCTTTCCAAAAATTCCGTGCAATATTGGTAAGATAATATGGGGTGGGTAGAAGGGATATTTTGTATGGTAAAGAAGATTAAAAGGAGACGCACAAATAGTGCTTTATTGGTTTTTTATACAGCGGCTCTTTTGTTTCTTAAAATACATTCTTATCTTTAATTTGATAAATAATTTTTTAAGACTCACTTTTTTTAATAAAACCAAAAGCCAAATTGTTTTGTTCCCCTGTAAATCTTTTTATACTATGACCTTTACTACTTTTAAACATCTATATTATTTATATTTCTCTCTTTAAGGAAAAACGTCCTATGAAAAATGGCGGCGGACAGATTTGAACTGTCGACATAACGGGTATGAGCCGTTTGCTCTGCCAGACTGAGCTACGCCGCCAACAAATATTATCTTTTTCTATTAGAAAAAAACAACTGATTGTTAATGAGGTTTAAACTTTTGAAGCAAAATATACAAAATTTTTAGTTGATTTAATCTCCTAAAACTCCTTGTTTTTTATCTTCTTAACTTACCTTAAGTAACCTCATTTCAGTTATCGTAAAAAACTCATTGGTTAGGCAGATATTTTATCTTCGTCTTTAGAAAATCATCTAACTTTTTATTTATAAATTTTATTAAATTATATCACCTCTTTAGAAAAAATCTAAATTATTTTTTATTGGTGGAGGTATTATAAAAAAATTGGGTAACAGCTTTTATAATTTAACTTTTTTTGTTCTGGTTCTAATATAAAAATTTTTTGTCAAAATATCTTAAAAACTGTCTATAAGAACATAAGCCAGCATTACAAAATAATCTTCAGTATAGCCGATATCAGAGATTGTGCGTTAGCTAAAATATTTTCAATTCTTACAGATTATGTTTTATTCTTTGACTTTTTATTAAAAATATTGTTAAATTATCCTAAGATTAGATAAAAACATTTTATAGAAAGCAGCATAGGAAAAATTATTAAAGAATGATGAGAGAGAAAAAATAAGAGGGAGGAGGTATTATGGAGATAGAAGTGAGAAAACTTACACCAGAAGAGTTAGAAAAATTAGGTGTGGATAAATGGCCTATATGGGAAAAGGAAGAAAGTAGCTTTGGTTGGTATTATGAAAGTAAAGAGATATGTTATTTTCTTGAGGGTGAAGTAGAAGTAGAGCTTCTGGATGGAAGAAAGATTAAAATAGAAAAGGGCGATTTAGCAATATTTCCTAAAGGGTTACATTGCCGTTGGCATATAAAGAAACATGTAAAAAAACACTACAGTCTTGAATAGGTTTTAAATAGGGACCTTTATATTTTTTGCTCTTCTTTATTTTTTTGACGGATAAGAAACCTTCTTGCTAATCTATTTAACTTTTCGTAAGGAATTTTTCCTTCACGATATGTTTTAAGTTGTTCCTTAGCCTTTCTTACTCTTTTAGCATGAATCTTTTTCATTTCACTTTTTAATTTTCCCATAACCCTCCTGCTTTTTAAAATTAAAATATTAACGGACCACCTTTAAGCACATATTTATAACACATAATACTCTCTTTGACAATATTTTCATAAAATAGTGTTATTTATTCTTAAAATTCTTAGGATTATCTTATTAATTTTAATAAAGATTCTTATAAATAGTTATAATAATTTTTTTTTATATTGATTTAGAGATTCGGATATAAAAATATTTGCTTTATTCTATCTTATCATTTAAAATAAAAGGTTATGAAGAAAGATAAAATAAAAATAGTATTAGATACAAATATCTTTATCAATCCTGTGGAGCGGTGTTATTTTGGGAAGACACCAAAGGAGGCATTTAACAATTTCTTAGCACTTTTAGAGAAAAAAAATAATATTATTTGCTATATGCCTCCTTTAATATATGAGGAGTTGGCCAAATTTATTGGTGTTTCTGAGATATTGAAGAAAGCCGCCCTTATAAATAAAAAGCCTCCTTCCAAGTATGAACTCTTTATACCTTCTCTTTTATTTTATGAGTTTATAGAAGAAATGCGTAGCCGTATAAATAAAGGTTTAAGGGTAGCAGAAAAATATACTCGGCGGGCATTGCATATCAAGAATGAGGAGGAAATTATTAAGAGCCTACGTGAGGAATATCGGTTTGCGCTTAGGGAGGGAATAATTGATAGTAAAGAAGATTGTGATTTGTTACTGCTTGCCAAGGAACTAAAAGCTTATCTTGCCACATCCGATAAAGGATTAATTGAATGGGCTTATAAATTGGGGATTAACTGTATAACTGCCAAAGAGTTGAATACTTTTGTTACATAAGTAATTAAGTAATATAAAGTATTGTAAGGTTATATCTTGTATCTTCTAATATTTAATAATAGAGGTTATTATTTCACGGATAATATCTTCAATAGTTACAATACCTAATACTTTCTTACCACGCATCACTACTGCTATGCTTTCCCGTTTTTCTCTCAGTCGAGTAAATACTTCATATAGTTTCTGGCTTTCTCCTACACGAATAATAGGACGAATAGAATTATGCCAATTATTATTATGGTAGAAAATATCAAATATATTAATATAACCAATAATTTCTTGATTTTTAAATATGGGATAACGGGTAAATCTATAGCGGGATGCTTTTTCAAATATATTCGGTAGCAAATCCATATAATCAAATCCTACTATCTTTTTAAAAGGAGTAGTCACATCTTTTATTTTTGTTTCTTTAAAATTAAAAATGTCTTCAATTGCTTCCTTTTCTCCTTTATCTAAACTTAAGCCACCCCTTTCTTTAAACATCACCTTTATTTCTTCACGAGTTACAAAAAGAGAATGTTTTCTTCGTTTTCCTATAAATAATTTTATAAAAAAGCGGCTAACTGATTCTACCGCAATAACCAGGGGAAGAAAAAAAGATTCAAAAAATTTTATATAAGATGCTACAGCGCAACTAAATTTTTCTCGGTAATGGTTACCAATATTTTTAGGAACGAGCTCAGAGAAAATTACCACAAGAGGAGTAAACAAGAATGTAATCCATACATTGCTGTTCTTTATGCCTAATTTAATTAAAAAGAGAGTAGCAAGGCTTGAACTTATAACTACAGAAATATTCGTTCCTATCAGTGTTGTAGCAAGGAATTTTTCAGGATTTGATATAAGCTTTAAAGCCAATTGCGCTTTTTTATCTTTTTTTTGAATGCGGTGTTGTAAGCGCACAATACTTGTAGAGATAAAAGCGATTTCACTACCCGAAAAAAATCCCTGAAGCAGGAGAAAAAATATACATCCTATTACATAAAAAACTATATTCATAATAATTTAACAATTACACTTAAGAGACGACGGCGAGTAGCTCGTTCTATAATAAATTCTATATTATTACTAAATAAAAATTTTTCTCCTTCTTGAGGAATACGTTCTAAGTAGTTTAAAATGAATCCTGCTATCGTATCTTCTCCTTCAGGGAGATTTATATTAAGCTCTAAATTGACTGTCTTTATGGGAGCTTTAGCAAATACTCTATATGTTTTAGGTCCAATTTCCTGAAGTATTTCCTGGGGAAATTCATATTCGTCATAAAGTTCTCCAAAAATTTCTTCTACAATATCCTCAAAGGTAATTATTCCTGAAGTTCCACCATACTCATCTAATACTACAGCAATCCGTTCTTTTCTTTTTATAAACTCAGTTAAAATGTCATCTATCTTTTTACTTTCAGGAATAAATATTGGTTCTCTTATGAATATTTTCCAATCTTTATCAGGATTTAAAAAGACATCTTTGCTATATAAAATTCCTTTAATATTATCCATTGATTCTTTATATACAGGAAATTTAGAGTGCATTTCTTTTTTAAGAGTACTCTTAACCTCTAAAGAGGTACTATCTATATCTATCGCTTTTACTTCTACACGGGGAGTCATAATTTGACTAGCAGAAGTATCTTTAAATTTTAACACACAGGAAATCATTTCTTCCTCTGCTTCGCTTATTGCTCCTTCTTTTTTACCTAAATAAAGAGCAGTCTTTAATTCTTCTTCAGTAAAAAGAATGTTCTTTTTATGGTGGACAAAGAGCGATGTTAAACCTGTACTTAGGTATTTAAGAATAAAAACTATAGGAAAAAATATTTTAGAGAAAATATTTAATATAGGAGCACAAATAAGAGAAAATCTCTCCGCAGTATATATAGATAATATTTTTGGGAATATTTCTCCCAAAAATAAAATGATTACTCCTGAGAAAAATATAGAAAAAAATATCCCTTTTTCTTTAAAAATATTAACAAAAAAAACCGCACTTAGAGAAGCCAATCCTATATTTACAAGCATGTTGCCAAAGACAATTGTAGATAACAAATGAGCAGGTTTCTTTAAAAGATACTTTATAATCTTTGCAGAAGAGAATTTATCTTGAAGACGTCGTAACCGCATTTTTCCTAAAGAAAAAAGTGCTGTTTCTGAAGCAGAAAAGAAAGCCGAAATAATAATAAAGAAAATAACAAGAATTCCTGTAATACTCATCATTTTTTGTAGCGGAAAAAGAATAAGGTAGGAGTTATCGATTCTATTATCTTACCTCGAATATACATAGATTTCTATAAAACTTATCTATGCTTTAAGGATATCCTTTCTAACTTCGCCTGCTTTTGTAATGGCAAATTTTGTTGCAATAGGGCCAATAATTTTGAAAATAATTGTAGTAGCAGCGATAGTGTTAATGACAAGAGTAGCTAATTCCTTAGCCTGCGGTCCTAAAGAAGAAAATTCTCTCGTAACTAAAAGTGCTAATCCTATTGCTACACCTGCCTGAGAGAGAATACCAAATCCGAGATATTTACGGATAGCTTTTTCTGCTTTAGAGATACTTGTCCCAAAAAATGCTCCTCCAATAGGTCCTATACTTCTACAAATAATATATACTAAGCCAATTAATCCCATTTTAGAGAGCATGTTAAGTTGTAGGTGTGTACCAGCAATTACAAAGAATACGATATATATGGGTAGAGTAAAAGAGGTTAAAATTTCCATAAAAGAAAGAGCGAGGTCATTAAAAATTCTTAAGTTTTCCATTAGAAAGGAAAGACCTAAAAGCAATCCTGCGATGAGATATCTTACAACAGAGGGAAATTTAAAATGATCAGATACTTTACCCCCTATAAATCCACATAGAAGAGCTAATCCTACAAAAAACAAACTCATATATACTTTCGATTAATATTCCAATACTTTTTATATTTTTTCAATCATTTACTAGTTTTCTTTACTCGTCCTTTTTAAGGATTAGTTATGAAAAAGCATTATAAAATAATAGAAAAAATTCTACACCTACCTCCTTTTTTTGTCAAATAAAACAATCTTTATTGCTTTTTGAATTTGTTATAGAAAAAAATATAGCTATTTTGAGGAGTATTTAAAAATTCACTTACTGGTGGGCACTTCACCTTAAAAAGATAAAATATGTCTTTTTTTATATCCCATAACGATTCAAAATTGCCTTGACCTTTACTTACAACAATGTCTGCCTGTTGATATATTTTTTTAAATATCGGCGAAGCTTTTTTAAGAATAATACCAGGATAGTCACATCCTGATGAGAGAACTTTTGCTACTTTATTCAGGCCTATGCGTTTAGCGTCAGAAAAAACTACATCATTAATAATAGGCGCTGAACGTGTCGCATAAAATATTTTAATACCCGAATAGTGTTTCTTTATCTCTTCAATAAAAAGTAGGTCAAATATTGTTTCTCCACAATTATCGCCAATAACTAAAATACTGTTTTTTTTCTTTATCTTTTTTTTGAAAAGCAGAAAATGGTCTATGTAAAGTTTAGCATTTTTTAATTGGGATATTATTCCATGCACTTTAGGAATTTTCCCTGTTCCAAAATCAATACTATTAGCAATACAGCTCATTTTTGCAGTAATATAAAGAGGATTTTTTACTATTTTTAAATAACTTCTTATTTTAGGAAGGATTTTAAGAAGACATTCTTCTGCTCTAATTTTTTCTTCTAAGAAGGGATCCCTTTTATTACTTATTTGAGAAATAGTTTTATATATTGTCCTACCGAATACCACAGGAGAATAATTAAAGTCAAATATAAGTAGCCTTTTAGTAATATAGGAATGAAGTTTATCTCTATTTTCTTTAGAGAGTCCCACCAAAGAGGAAGCATTTTCTATTTGGCGAAAAAAGCATGGTATACAAAGATAAGAAGTCTTCATAGATTTTTATCATACCAATAAAAGAAGAAAAATCAAATAATAATATCGATAATAAAATAAATTTTACCCTTTATTTTTATTGTGGTATAATTTTTTTTATGCTAACAAAAAGAATAATTCCCTGTCTGGATATTAATAAGGGGAGAGTAGTCAAAGGAGTAAACTTTGTGAATTTAAAGGATGCAGGAGATCCTGTTGAAAATGCTTTAATTTATGAGAAGGAAGGCGCAGATGAATTAGTGTTTTTAGATATTACCGCAAGCTACCAGAAGCGAAAGACTACTGTTACCTTAGTAAAAAAAGTGTCTCACGTTGTTTTTATGCCTTTTACGGTAGGAGGAGGAGTAAATACCATAGAGGATATTCGTAATCTTCTTTTAGCAGGAGCAGATAAAGTTTCTTTAAATACCGCTGCGGTAAAAGATCCCTTTTTGATAAAAAAAGCAAGTAGAGTATTTGGTAGCCAATGTATTGTTGTTGCCATTGATGCAAAAATGATACGCAATGCAAAAGAGAAAAAACGCACTACACAATACGCACGGCGCAATACGAAAAAGTGGGAGGTTTATATTAATGGAGGAAGAACTCCTACAGGGCTTGATGTTATTAGATGGGCTAAGAAGGTAGAAAGTTTAGGTGCAGGGGAGATTCTTTTGACGAGTATGGATTGTGATGGGACGAAAGAAGGCTATGATATTGTATTGACGCAAGCTGTAAGCAATGCAGTAAAGATTCCTGTTATTGCATCAGGAGGTGCAGGAAAATTGTCACATTTTTACCATATATTTAGCAAGACAAAAGCTACAGCTGCTTTGGCAGCATCTGTTTTCCATTACCGTCAGCTTCGCATAAGAGAAGTTAAAAGATATCTGAAAAAAAGAGGAGTAGAGGTAAGAATATGAAAAGAAATTCGAAAAGGGAAAAAAATACAAGATTAAGAAAGAGAAAAAAAATAAGTTTGTCTCGATTGGTATTTAACGAAAAGGGCCTCATTCCTGCGATTATTCAGGATTATAAAACAGGCAAAGTGCTTATGCTTGCCTATATGAATGGGGAGTCGTTGAAGATTAGTATTAATGAAGGAAGAACGTGTTTTTATTCTCGTTCTCGCAAGGTGTTATGGCGTAAGGGAGAAACAAGCGGTAATATTCAGAAAATAAAAAGCATATGGTACGATTGCGATAGGGATGCTTTACTTATTAAAGTAATACAGATAGGGGTAGCTTGTCATACTGGCAAGAAAAGCTGTTTTTATAGGAGGATAGTGTAAAAATTATGGAAATAAACCCTTCGTTAAGCGAATTTATGAAGGTGCCTTTAAAGAAGAATCTTATTGTTTTTTCATGTAAGTTTTATTGTGACTATTTAACCCCTGTATCTCTGTATACCAGAACGAGTGAATTTTCTTATGGTGAGTCTTTTTTGTTAGAATCTGTAGAGGGAGGAGAGAAAATTTCACGTTTTTCTTTTATTGGAGCCCATTCTTTAGTCACCTTCAAGAGCAGAGGAGAAAAGATTTATATTGAGAAAGAAAAGAAGAAGAAAATGTTTATTACAAAAAAAGATCCTTTGAGTGAATTGAAAAAATTGATGGAGGAATTCAGATTATGGCCCAAAAAATATTTACGTTTTTTTGGAGGATTTGTAGGATATTTAGGATACGATGTTATTAAATTTTATGAACCCGTAGGAGAATTTCCTGCAAAGACCATAAATACATTTGATTCTTATTTTATTTTACCTAAGTTTCTTATTATTTTTGATCATATAGAAAAGCAAGTCGAGGTTTTATCGTTTTTCTTTCTCGATAAAAGGCAGGGATTAAATAGGGTTTACAAAAAAGAAGCAAATATTATGAAAAGATTGATTAACCATATCACTATCCCCTCAAGATTATCCCCTTTAGATAGTGATTCTTCTATAAAAAAGAGAGGTCTTTTAAGGAAGAGGAGATTTAAGTTGACTTCTAATCTTAAAAAAACCCAATTTTTAGAGGCGGTTAAAATAGCTAAACGTTATATAAAGGAAGGAGAAATTATTCAGGTTGTTCTTTCTAACCGTATTAGTGTTAAATTTTCTAAAAACCCATTCTTAGTGTATCGCCATCTACGTATTTTAAATCCCTCTCCTTATATGTATTATTTAGATTTTGGTGATACGAAAATTGTTGGTTCTTCTCCTGAGATGCTCTTACGCTGTGAAAGAAAACATTTGGTTACCCGTCCTATTGCAGGAACAAGACCTCGGGGGAAAAGTGAAGAAGAAGATAGAAAGTTAGCCAAGGAGCTTCTCAGTGATAAAAAAGAGTGCGCTGAACATTTGATGTTGGTTGATTTGGGCAGAAATGATTTAGGGAGAGTGGCTAAAAGAGGAACAGTAAAGGTACCTATTTTTATGAGCATTGAGAGATTTTCTCATGTTATGCATATTGTAAGTGAAGTCCAAGCAATATTAGATAATAAAGAAGATATGATCAGTGCTTTAAAGGCTTGTTTCCCTGCAGGAACAGTTACAGGTGCTCCTAAGGTCAGAGCAATGCAAATTATTAACGAACTTGAACCACAAGCTCGTGGTATTTATGCTGGTTGTATTGGATATTTTTCCTTCACAAAGGCATTGGACACTTGTATAATAATTCGTACCATTATTTTTACAAACAACCGTGCCTATGTTCAGGCAGGAGCAGGAATTGTTGCTGATTCTAAACCACTTAAAGAATATAGAGAGATATTGAATAAAGCACGTGCTCAACTTTTGGCTCTTAAGAAGGCATACTAAAAGTAAATAATATTAAAAAAAATTTACAGGAGGAGAAATGTTAAAAAAAATAATAATTATTTTTATTTTTTTTGCTATAAGTTTTTCTGTTGTTATATTTTGTGGATATGCTGAAGATAATAACCCTTTGAGAAAGTTTTCGCGAGGGTTAGTAAATCTATCTGTGGGATGGTTGGAGATACCCCGTCAAATGGTAAAAGTCAAAGAGTCTTCAGGAGATATTGCTGGTTTATTTTTGGGTCCTCTTAAGGGATTTGCTTATACTGTAGGGAGAATGGTTGTAGGTGCTTATGAGATAGGGACGTTTTTAGTGCCCCCTTATCGTAAGGTGATAGAACCAGAGTTTATTTTCTCGGACAGAGAAGGTTTTTAACACAAATTAATTCCTTATAGAAGACTTAAGATAAAAAATCAGGGGAGGAGATTTATGTTAAAGATTCGTCTAATGAAGCCAGGTAAATCTGTTAAAAGACGCTACCATTTTAAGATAGTTGTAACAGAAGCAAGAAGAGCGCGCGATTCCAGGTTTGTAGAAAAGATTGGTTATTATGACCCTTCAAGAAAGATTTATAAAATTGATTTAGAAAAATACCAGAATTGGATTAAAAAGGGAGCACAGCCTACATCAACAGTTGTTTCCTTGGTAAAGAAATATAAGAAACGAAAAAGTATGGATTAACCTTGGCGGTTTACGTCAACACAGATTAACGCAGAAGAAGATAGCGAATTCATTCTATTTCCTTCTGTGGATATCTGTGGCGAGAAGTAGGAAAGGAGGATTATGCAAACTAATAATGTGCCTTTAATATTTCAATTATTACCATTGATTTTCTTTATATTTATAGTTTACTTTCTTCTTATAAGACCTCAACAGAAAAAACAAAGGGAGCATGATATGATGGTTAAGAGCATAAAGAAGAACGATGAGGTTGTAACAATTGGAGGAATTCATGGGGCAGTGGTTAATATAAAGGATAAGACATTCACCTTAAGGGTAGATGATAGTGCAAAAATAGAAATTGATAAGAGCTCTATAGCGTATATAAAAAAGAAAAGAGATGATAAGGCGAGCTGATATAAAGATAAGAATTTTGGTTATTTTGGGAGTAGTGGCTTTAAGTATTTTTTACATTTATCCTATAAAGGACAAGCTTAAGTTTGGCTTAGACCTTAAAGGGGGGATGTATCTACTTCTTAAAGCAGATACTTCTAGGATACCCAAAGATAAGGCTCAGGAAGCGATAGAGGTGGCCAGGGAGATTATTCGCAACCGTATAGATGAGTTTGGAGTAAAAGAGCCAGTGATTCAGATTCAAGGCATAAATTCTTTGTTAATTCAATTGCCAGGAGAGGTTGATAGAGAGCGTGCCCTTAAACTTATTGGCCAGATAGCTTTTCTGGAGTTTAAATTAGTAGAAGATGATAAGAATAAGATAGACGAGGCATTAAAAGGAAATGTGCCTGAAGGATACCAGCTGTCTTCGTTGGAAAATGGCGAGCCTATTTTGCTAAAGAAAGAAGCTGTATTGACAGGGAATGATTTAGCAGATGCTAAAAGTGGATTTGATTCTAGTATGATGCCGGATGTTAACCTTACTCTTAATAGTGAAGGGGTAAAGAAATTTGCTAAGGTGACACAAGAGAATGTGGGTAAACGTTTGGCAATTGTTTTAGATGGGAAAGTAAAAAGTGCTCCTGTAATACGGGAACCTATTAGTGGAGGAAATGCTCAGATTACCGGTAGTTTTACCGTAGAAGAAGCGCGCGATTTAGCTCTTGTCTTAAGAGCAGGTGCTTTGCCGTGTTCTTTAAAGTTAGAGGAGGAACGCACTGTCGGTCCTCTTTTAGGGAGTGACTCTGTAAGGCGGGGGATAAATTCTATTGTTTTGGGAGCAGTTTTTGTGGCAATTTTCATGCTCGTTTATTATCTTCTTGGAGGAGTAATTGCAATTGTATGTTTAATTTTAGATTTACTTTTTGTTCTGGCAGGTTTGTCCCTATTGAGAGCCACACTTACTTTACCAGGAATTGCTGGTATGATATTAACCTTAGGTATGGCTGTTGATGCAAATGTATTGATTTTTGAGAGGATACGTGAGGAGCTATCTATTGGTAAGCCATTAAGTTTAGCAGTGAAAAATGGTTTTGACAAGGCAAAAAGGACTATTTTTGATGCCAATATTACTACTCTCATCGCTGCTTTTTTTCTTTTTATCTATGGAACAGGACCTATCAGAGGGTTTGCCACTACTCTTTCCTTGGGTATTATTGCGAGTATTTTTACTGCAGTCTTTGTGGGAAGAACCATTTTTAATTTTCTTCTTCTCTATAATATAAAACGTTTTCCTATGCTGGAGATAATAAGAAATCCTAAGATAAATTTTATTCGGCCAAGAAATATATGTTTACTAATTTCTTTATTTATTATTGGCGCAGGTATTTTCAAATTTATTCCTTCCAGGGATAAAATGTTAGGTATAGATTTTAAAGGAGGGCAGATTTTAGAGTATAAACTTACCCCCCCTGTTAGCATTGAAGAGTTAAGGAGCATTCTAAGGAAAGAGGGGTTTAAAGATATCACCTTACAGGAGTTTCGTGATATTAAAGGAGGAATTATTATAAAAAGCAAGAAAGATATAACTGCTTCGTTAGAGAAGGTCTTAAAGGGCAGATTTAAGAAGATAGACCGGCTTAATATAACTACTATAGGACCATCAGTAGGGAATATTTTAAAAAGAAAAGCTTTTTTGGCAGTTATCTTATCCGTTTTGGGTATTTTAGTTTACGTTGCTTTTCGTTTTAAACATTTTGATTTTGCCTTTGCAGGAATTGTAGCTTTATTTCATGATATTTTTATAAGCCTTTCTTTTCTTGCTTTTTTTCATTATGAGCTGACTCTTCTTATAATAACTGCATTGCTTACTATTGCAGGGTATTCTATTAATGATACTATTGTTGTTTATGATAGAATTAGAGAGCTCATACCTAAATTTTATAAACTTCCTTTAAGAGAATTGATTAATATAGCAATAAATCAAACTTTCTCGCGTACAATTATAACTTCTTTTACAACCATTATGGTTGTACTTGCAATTTATATTCTCGGTGGGACTGCTTTGAGAAGTTTTTCTTTTACCCTTCTTGTGGGTTTTATAGCAGGGACATATTCTTCAATTTATATTGCTTCGCCATTAGTATTGTTATTCCGCAGACGCCGTTCAATCATAAAGTAAACCATTTAAGATGTAACATTTCCCCTTGAATGCCTTTAGAGAATAAGTATAGTCTTTTGTGAATAAAGAAAAGTAATTGTAGGATTAAGAGATTAGGGTATTGTTTCTTTTGTTATAAAGATTAAGTAATGGTATATAAATATTAAAATGTTTGAAACCTTAAAAATTTATACTCATAAAGATATTTCTCTTGAAGAGATAACAGAGAAACTTATACAGTTAGGTTATCGTCATCAAAAAGCTGCTAGTGAAGAGGGAGATTTTTCTGTTAAGGGAGATACTTTAGAGATTTTCCCTGCCAATTTTAGTTTTCCTTTAAGAATTGAATGGGAATTTAATATAGTTAAGAAAATTTATAGTTTCGATAAGGGGTTGAATAAAAAAATAATTGATTATAATTTTCTTATCGTTATCCCTGTTATAAAAAAGATACGAACGCGTAAGTATTCTGAAGAATTACCTTTAGATGCTGTTTTGAAAATTAAAAAGGGAGATTACGTCGTTCATACAAAATATGGCATAGGTAAATTTTTGGGAACTAAAAAAATTAGAACAAAAAATAAAGAAGAAGTTTTTTTTGAGATAGAATATGCAAATAAGGATAAATTGTATGTCCACAGAGAGGACGCTCATCTTATTCAGAAGTATGTAAGTTTTTCTTTAAAGCCCCCAAAACTTACTCGCTTAGGTTCAAAAGAATGGGTAAGTATTAAGCAGAGAGCAGAGCGGGGAATTAAAGATTTTGCCTTAAAGTTACTTACTATAGAAGCACATCGTAAGCTAAAAGGAGGGTTTAGATATTCACCTGATTCAGAGTGGCAGAAAATTTTTGAACAGTCATTTCCTTATCAAGAGACAGACGATCAGATAAGGGCAACAGAAAATGTGAAGAGAGGTATGGAGTCTTCTATTTGTATGGATCATCTGGTATGTGGTGATACAGGATATGGTAAAACTGAAGTAGCAATGCGGGCAGCATTTAAGGCGGTTATGGATAACAAACAAGTGGCATTTTTAGTTCCTACAACAGTACTGGCTTACCAACATTATAGAAGTTTAGTTAAACGCCTTTCTGAATTCCCCATTAATGTAGAGATGCTTTCCCGTTTCCGTACTCCTTCCCAGCAAAGAGATATAATAAAAAGACTAAAGGAAGGCAAGATTGATATTATTGTAGGTACTCACAGATTGCTTTCTTCTGATATTTCTTTTAAAGATTTGGGGCTTTTAATTATTGATGAAGAGCAACGTTTTGGAGTGGCACAAAAAGAGAGAATTAAACAGCTTAAAGTGGGAATAGATGTGCTTACCCTTACAGCTACTCCTATTCCACGTACCTTATATATGAGTATGGTAGGCATAAAAGAAATGTCTCTTATAAAAACTGCCCCCAAAGATAGATTAGCGGTTAAAACTCAGATTGTGGAATTTAAGGAGGAGATAATAAAAGAAGCTATTCTCCGGGAAGTAGAAAGAGGAGGGCAGGTATTTTTTATTCATAATCGTATAGAGACCATAGATAAGATTTATAAGAAGCTTAAGAAATTTCTTCCTTCCCATATAAGAATGGAGATTGTACATGGACGTTTATCTTCGCGTCATATAGAAAAAGTAATGTTAGATTTTATCAACAAGAATATAGACTGTCTTATTTCTACGGCAATTATAGAATCCGGTATTGATATTCCTATGGCAAATACAATCATTATTAATGATGCTCATAGATTTGGGCTAGGAGATTTACATCAATTAAGAGGTAGAGTAGGAAGATTTAATATCCAAGCATATGCTTATTTAGTTGTTCCTTGTATTAAATCGCTAGATAGCGACGCATTTAAGAGGCTTCAACTTATTGAGGAATTTTCTCATTTAGGGTCCGGCTTTGATATTGCAATGAGTGACTTAGAATTAAGAGGCGCAGGAAATCTTTTAGGGCATCAGCAGCATGGGTTTGTTTGGATGATTGGCTTTGATTTATATTGCCGGCTTCTTAAGAAAGAGATAGAATATTTAAAAGAATTATTAGATTACCACTGAAATGGTTTTAGAAAGAAAAGATAAAATGTTGTTAATAATGAAAAAATTAAAAATACTCGTATTTATATTTATAATGTGGCCTTTATTGTGTTCTTCGGAAGAATTAAATAAGATTGTTGCTAAAGTAAATAATTCAGTAATTACCTTAAAAGATGTAGAGGAATACGCAAAGAGTATATCTTTAGATAAAACGTACCCTCACGATTATAAGAAGATTGTTGAGCGATTAATTGAGGAGAAGCTCATTATTCAGTTGGCAAAGAAAGATAATATTAAGATTGATGAAGACTGGGTAAAGGATAGATTAGAAAGATTGATATCTGCATATAATAGTTATGAGGAGTTTGAGAGATATTTAGCAAAAGAAGGGCTTAGTGTTGCTAAGGTAAAGGAAAGAATAAGAGAGAGTTTTCTTATCCGTAAAGCAGTAGAGAAATACATAAATTCAAAGATAGAAATTTCCCCTATAGAAATAACTAATTACTACAACGAGCATATAGAAGATTTTATTTCTCCCTTAAGATATATTTGTTGGATAGCAAAATCTAATAAAAAAGATTTTTTAGAAAAATTAGCTGATGCGATAAAAAAAGATGGTATCAATAAAGTAGTGGACGGTAATAAAGAGATTTTTTTCAAAATTGATTCTGAAGGAGAGGGCTTGAAAGATGAAGTTAGAGAAGTTATAGAGAAGATGAAAGATAGTGAATTTGAGATAAAGGAGATTGAAGGAGCATACTATCTTATATATCTGGTTAAAGTCATTCCGGAGCATAAAAGATTTCTTAACGAAGTAAAAGAGGAGATATATAAAAAATTATGGGAAGAAAAATTTTCAAAAAAATTTTCTCAATGGGTAGAAAAACTAAAAAAACAATTTATGGTCAAGATCTACACTCCTTAAATATAGAAGTTGGTAAGGTAATTTTTATATGAAAGAGAGGATTTTAGTAACTATTGGCGATCCTGCAGGATGTGGGCCCTCTGTCACATTAAAGGCTATTAGTGATTTTAAAAAAAGAGCAAGTCTTTTTGTTGTAGGAGATAAGGTAGTTCTTGAGAGGTATAGGATTTTTAAAAGAATATCCAAAAAGATAGAGCTTATTGATATTAGAACACCCGGAATAAAAAACTTACGTTTAGGTTATCCCTCTTGCTTAGGAGGGAAGGCAAGCCTTAATTATATTAAAATTGCCTTAAAAATAATGAAGGAAGAGAAGATATCAAAATTAGTAACTGCTCCTGTCTCTAAAGAAGCTATTCAATTAAATTTTAAAACATTCTCTGGACATACGGAGTTTTTAGCTGATTATTTTAAAGTAAAAAATGTTGTAATGATGATGGTTGAAGGTGATTTTAAGGTAGTCTTATCTACCCGTCATATTCCCTTAAGAGAAGTGCCTTTTTGCTTAACAAAAAAAGTTATAAGAAATACAATTAAATTAACTTACAAGGCTCTTAAGGATACATTTAATATAACTCATCCGAAGATAGCAATTACAGGTATAAATCCTCATGCGGGCATTAATACATTTTTAGGCAAAGAAGAAAAATTGATCAAAGAAGTAGTTAGAACTTTGAATTTTAAAATAAATGGTCCTTATCCCTCGGATACTTTGTTCTTATTAGAGAATCTAAAGAAATATGATTGTATTATAGCAGGTTACCATGACCAGGCAATGATTCCTTTTAAATTATTGTTTTTTAAGAAAGGGGTAAATATAACATTAGGATTGCCTATCATAAGAACTTCTCCTGTTCACGGAACAGCTTTCGATATTATAAAGAAGAAAGGAATCCCTCTTCATTTTTCCATGCTTTCTGCAATAAGCCTTATAGAGAAACTTTCTTTATGAAATTTAAGAAGTCATTGGGCCAACATTTCTTAAGAGATAAACGTTTTGTTTATAAGATTGTTAACTGCCTTTCTGTTACTGATAAAATAGTAATAGAAATAGGAGCAGGTAGCGGTGGAGTGACTCACTATATTATTAACAGAAGACCTAAAGAACTATACTGTCTTGAAAAAGACCCCAGTCTAATTCCTCTCTTAAAGAAAAGATTTACATCAGATTTTGTAAAAATTATCAATGAGGATATTTTAGATTTTGATATAAGTTCTTTAGGCAATAAAGTAATTGTATTTGGCAATATTCCTTTTAATATAAGCAATCGTCTTATAAGGTATCTTATAAAAAATAGAAGTTTTATAGAAAAGGCATATTTTACTTTTCAAAGAGAGTTTGCTCATAAATTATGTGCTTCCTTTAATACAAAGGAGTATAGATATTTAAGCTGTCTCATTCAATATTATGCGAAAGTTAAGGTAATATTTGATATTCCCAAGGAGGCTTTTTATCCTATACCGAAAGTAGCTGCTTCTTTTGTAGATATAGAGTTTTTTGAAAAATCCCCTTTTTATGTAGAAAATGAATCTTTTTTATTTGAGCTGATTAGAAAGGTATTCTCTTCGCGGAGAAAGAAAATTATAAATGCCCTTTCAGGAATAAAAGGTAAACACAGGAGGATAGTAAGTAAAGCCCTTAAGGAAATTAATCTTAATGAAAATTTGAGGGCAGAAAATTTATCATTAGAGGATTATCGCCGTCTTTATTACAAGATTTTGAATATTAAGCACTAAAGTAACTTAAATAAGAAAAACATACAGATAATAATTTTGAAAGAGAAGAGGAGGAAAATATTATTTGACACCTAATAAAAGAGGTGATAGAATTTTTCTTGCCTAAAAAGGACGATGAAAAAGGGTGTAAAAAAACGTACCTTAAAGAAGAAAATCCAGGAGGGGATAAGGAAAATCCGTTCTTTAGCCAAAAAAACATCTTCCCGCAAAGTTTCTTCTAAGAGGGCTATTTCCCGCAAGAGAACATCTTTAAGAAGAAAGTCGTCTACAGCAAAAAGACGTTTTCCCTCCAAAAAGGAAATTTTACCTTCTACATTGTCTTTTAAGCAAAAAAGAGAAGAAGAAGAAAAAGTAGAAATTTCTAAATTTACGGCGGTTCAAACTCCTCAACCCATGCCCCGCTATACCCTTCCTTCCCGTTACAATGACAATCGACTTGTACTTATACCCAGGGATCCCTGGTGGATACATGCCTACTGGGATATTTCAGAGGAGAAGATAAAGGAAGTAATTTCTGCAATTCCTGTTTATGAGAAAGAAGGGATTATTTGGAACTTAAGAGTACATGATGTTAGTGATATAAGAGATTTTAATGGGCATAATTCCCATTTTTTCTTTGATTTAAAGATTAATTTTGATGCGGGTAACTGGTATATTAATGTAAATGCTCCCCAGAGAGAGTGGTGTGTAGAAATCGGATTTAAGACAAAAAAGGACAATTTCTTTGTAGTTCTACGTTCTAATATTATTAAAACCCCTTACTTTGGAATTTCTGATGTTGTTGATGAAGAGTGGGTTTTGCCTGAAGATGAGTATTTTAAGGTATTGGGAGTTTATGACTTAGGTAAGAGCTCTTTAGAGAGAAGAAGAAAGTTAGAAGAAATTTTAAGACAACAGATTTCCAGTGGGTTTTTTTCAGGTTCTCTAAGTAGCATTTCTTCTTTAAGAGAGAAGAAAAAAGCAAGAAAATTTTTTCTAGAGATATGGACAGAACTTATTCTTTCTGGTAAAACTACCCCCCATGCCACAGTATCTATTTGTGGCAAGAAGATAAATTTAAGAGACGATGGTACATTTTCTATACGATATGCTTTAGGCGAAGGTGATTTTCGTTTTGATGTTTCTGCAACTTCTTCAGATAGAAAAGAGACCATCAATATTGTCCCCGCAGTAAAGAGGTATACCATAAAATAATATTATGGAGAAAGGTTATCTTTCTTTAATATTACATGCTCATCTTCCTTTTGTCCGTCATCCGGAATATGAAGAATTTTTAGAGGAGAGATGGCTTTTTGAAGCTCTTACTGAAACATACATGCCCTTACTTTCTATGTTAGAAGGCCTTATACATGATAAAATTAATTTTAAACTTACAATGAATATTTCTCCTTCCTTATGTGAGATGATGGCGGATAAGCTTCTTCAGGAGAGGTATATTAAATATTTGAATAAAATGATAGAGTTATGCGAGAAGGAGGTAGAGCGGACACGTTTCTGTGAAGATTTTCATAAACTCGCTCTGATGTATTATTATCGTTTTTCTCATACAAAAGATAAATTTATAAATAGATATAAGAGAAATATATTAACACAGTTTAAAGCTCTTCAAGAGAAAGGGAACTTAGAGATTATTACGTGTAGTGCTACCCATGGATTTTTGCCTTTACTTTCTGTAGATAAAGAAGCGGTTAAGGCCCAGATAAGAATAGGAGTTGAGACTTATCGCAAGCATTTTGGCGTCTCTCCCTGTGGAATCTGGCTTCCGGAATGTGGATATTTTGAAAATTTGGATAAATTCCTCAAGGAAGAAGGTATAAGATATTTTATTTTAGAGACACATGGTGTTTTGTTTTCGCGACCAAGGCCTAAATTTGGAATATATTCAGCATACTATACAAAACATCGGGTAGCAGTATTTGGTAGAGACCATGAGTCTTCTAAAAGTGTTTGGTCTTCTATCGAAGGATACCCTGGTGATTATAACTATCGGGAGTATTATAGAGATATCGGGTTTGATTTGGATTATGATTATATTAAACCTTACATTTCTGCCTCAGGAGATCGTATATTTACTGGGATAAAGTATTATAAGATAACAGGTCAAACTCCTTATAAAGAGCCATATAACCTTGAGAAGGCACGCCAGAAAGCTGCAGAACATGCGGGTAATTTTATGTTTAACCGTGAAAAGCAGATAGAGTATCTTCAGGGAATTTTAGGAAGAAAGCCGATTATAGTTGCTCCCTATGATGCCGAATTGTTTGGCCATTGGTGGTTTGAAGGGATAGATTGGCTTAATTTTCTTATCCGTAAAATTAATTATGACCAACGCACTATTAAATTAATCGCTCCTTCTGACTATCTTAAGATTTATCCTAAAAACCAGGTTATTAGCCCTTCTCCTTCTAGTTGGGGATGGAAAGGATATTATGAAGTGTGGCTTAACGGGGCTAATGATTGGATTTATCCTCATCTACATAGAGCATCTAAAGAAATGAAAAAAGCAGTCAAAAAGTTCTCTTCTAATGGAGAATTAAAAAGGCGCATTTTAAATCAAATGCTAAGGGAACTGCTTTTAGCACAGTCAAGCGACTGGGCATTTATGATGAAAACAGGCGCTTTTAGCGAATATGCTTCTAAGCGGACCATTCTCCATTTGGAGCGTTTTTATCTTCTTAAGAGTTATTTAGAAAGAGATTTTTTTAATATAGAGGTATTAGAAGATATTGAGCGAAAAGATAATATTTTTTCCCATATAAGCTACACTGTATATCAAATCTAAAAATGAAAAGTAATCCCACCGAAGTTATATTTTTATGGCATATGCACCAGCCTTCTTACCATAAGCCAGAAACAAGTTATTATTTTCTTCCTTGGACAAGATTACATGCTGTAAAAGACTATTATGGCATGGCACACCTTGTAGATAAGTTTGATAAAGTAAAAGTTACTTTTAATTTTAGCGGAATACTTTTGGAACAACTTATTGATTATGCAGAAAATAAAGCGAAAGATTATTATGGAATACTCACTTTAAAATCTCCCAAATATCTTACGAAGAAGGAGAGAGATTTTATTATTGACAGATTTTTTTCTGTGAATTTTGAAAGATTTATTCGCACTAATAGACGTTATCTGCAACTTCATTATAAAAAAACAGCAAAGAAAAGATTTTCTTTTCAGGATATATTAGATTTACAGGTTATTTTTAACCTTAGCTGGTTTCATCCTTACACTGTAAAGGAAGATAAAAATCTGAGAGCGATAGTAAGGAAGGAGAAAAATTATACTGCAGATGACAAACATTATATCATGCGTAAGCAATATAATATTATTTCTAAAATTATCCCTCTTTATAAGAAACTTTTTGAGGAGAAGAGAATAGAACTCTCTTTAACTCCCTATACTCATCCTATTATGCCTTTAATTTATGATACTGATATTTTAAAAGATTTTCCTTATTTAAAAAGGCCTTCTCTTAGATTTTCTTACCCTCAAGATTGTGTTTGGCATTTAGAGAAGTCTCATAATATTTTTAGGGAAATTTTTGGAGAGAAAATAAGAGGAAGCTGGCCTTCAGAAGGTAGTATTTCCGAAGAAGTTGCAAAAGTATATTTTGATAAAAGATTTAAATGGATAGGAGCCGATGAAGCAATTCTTTTTAAAAGCCTTACCACAGAATTTGTTTCTTATGACCTTATAAAAAATCAACGCCATCTTATCTACCGGCCATATAACTTTAGAGGTTTGAATATTTTCTTCAGAGACCGTAACCTTTCTGATGCAATAAGTTTTATCTATCAGAGCTGGGATGATTCTGTATTTGCTGCCAATGATTTTCTTGAACACTGCAAAAGAATACATTATCATACTCAAAATATTCTTAAGAAACGTGCAATTGTAATTATTATGGATGGAGAGAATGCTTGGGAGTATTATAATAATAATGGTGTAGGGTTTTTGGAAACAATTTATACTGCTTTGGAGAATAGTAATATTCTCGTTTCCAATACTCCTTCTGGATTCTTAAAAGATTATCATGCGAAATCTTTAGAGAGATTGACCTCAGGCTCGTGGATTAATGCTGATTTTGGTGTATGGATTGGGTCTTATAAAAATAACCATAATTGGTATATTTTAAGAAGGATTCGTGACCAGATAGACAAGGTAAAAGATAAGGAAAAGAGGAATAAGCTTTTAGAATATTTTTATATTATAGAAGGTAGTGATTGGAACTGGTGGAATACGTTTGAAGATATTACAGGCGATTTTAGAGAGTTATTCCTTTCTTATGTATATGAAATATATAAAATACTTGGCAAAAAAATTCCTTCCTATATAATAGGTAGATAACCTTATTGATATTTATAGAGCCATAAATAGCTTTTTGTTAGGAAAAAATGAATAAAGTGTATTTTCTTTTTGGTGTGCATAATCATCAGCCTGTAGGGAACTTTGACTATGTGTTTAAAGATGCATTTGAGAGATGTTACTCTCCTTTTATTGATATTCTAGAAAAATACCCTCTTGTAAAATGTAATCTCCATATAAGTGGCCCTCTTTATGATTGGATTATTTTGAATCAAAAATATTTTATAGAAAAAATTAGGAGTATGACAAAAAAAGGGCAGTTAGAAATTATAAGTGGAGGCTATTATGAGCCGATTCTTCCTATCATTCCTGATGAAGATAAAATTTCCCAGATAAGAGTTATGAATCAGTTTATAAAGAAGCATTTTGGTATAAAACCAGAAGGTATATGGATTGCAGAGCGGGTTTGGGAACCTTATTTAGCAAGGATAATTCATAATGCCTCTTTACGTTATACTTTTTTGGATGATACCCATTTTAGGTTTGCTGGTCTAATGGGAAAAGAGTTTTTTGGCTATTATGCCACAGAGGATGCAGGTAAAGAAATTTTTGTTTTTCCTATAAGTAAGACACTCAGGTATAAAATTCCTTTTTCTCGACCTGAAGAAGCAGTCCAGATTCTTAAAGGATTCTCTCAAGAGAAAGATGTCTTGATTACTCTTTTTGATGATGGAGAAAAGTTTGGACTTTGGCCCCATACTTTTGAGTGGGTTTATACCAAAGGTTGGCTAGATAATTTTTTTAGACTTTTAAGTGAAAATACTGAGGCTATTACTACAGTAACTGCCCATGAGGCCATAGAGAGATTTACTCCTGAGGGTTTGATTTATTTACCCACTGCTTCTTATGAGGAGATGGGAGAATGGGTGCTTAATGCAGAAGCATTTAGAAGTTACGAAAAGTTGAAAAAATATGTTACAGAGAGAGGCGAGGATAAAAGATGGGTATATTTTTTAAAGGGAGGGTTTTTTAGAAATTTTTGTTCAAAATACACCCGTATTAACTTTATGCATAAGAAAATGGTCTTTTTAAGTAATAAGATACATTCTCATAAAGGATTTAAGAATTTAAAAAGAGTATTGAATCCTTTATGGCAGGCACAATGCAATTGTGGATATTGGCATGGTATTTTTGGTGGATTTTATCTTGGCCATATAAGGTCCGCTATTTATGAGAATTTGATTATAGCAGAAAAAGAGCTTGATAAAAGTATCTCAAAAAAATTTCCTGCTATTGAGAGGTGTGATTTTAATTTTGATGGCTATGATGAGACGGTTCTCAAGAATCAACATTTTATTCTTACTTTGTCTGACAAAGGGGCAAGTATTATAGAATTAAGTTGTAAAGATAAGTGTTTTAATCTTCTTAATACTATCACCCGCGGGGAGGAATCTTATCACAGAAAAATAAAAGGAAATATAAAAAAAGAAACTAAAGAGATTTCTACTATTCACGATATAGTTACTACAAAAGAAGATGGTCTAGACACTTATCTTATATATGATGATTATGATAAAGTAGCGTTGGTGGACCATCTATTAAGTAAGGACATTTCTATTGATGACTATATGAAGCAGAAAAAAATTAAAACACTTTCTAATGATAAATATAATTTTTCTTTAAGAAAAAAAAGAGACAACTTCTTTTTAGATTACCATTACAGGAAGGAAGGTTTAGAGTTTTCTAAGAAAGTAGTTTTTGGTAAAGATTCTTTATTTACTTCCGATTATAAATTTTTTGAGTATTCTTTATTGAAAGATTATTATTTTGGTATAGAGTTTAATTTATTTTTACCTTCCCAGGACTCTATTAGTTTTATTGTAGATGGTTATTCTTGCATATTTGATGGTAACAAACACTTCACTAATGTAGGACAGTGCATCGTCAAAGATAGTTTTTTAGGTATAACTATTCATTTTGACTTAACTCCTTCAGATGTATTTATTTTGCCTCTATATTCGGTCTCTTCATCTGAATCTGGGTTTGAAAAGGTTTATCAACAGACAACAATTGTATTTATTAAGAAAACAAGTCATAATTTTTATAAACTAACCTGTGCGCTAAAGAGGGAGGTGGGAAATGTTTAAAAAGCAAGTCTCAGTTACTAAGAAGAGAGCAAAAGGGAGAAAAATGCAGATATCAAAAAATAAAGGTAATAGAAAGGAGGAAATGTTTGATTTGACATTGAATAAGATTGCTGAGTATATAAGAACACGAGCATATTATATCTGGGAAGATATGGGTAAACCCGAGGGTAAAGATGTAGAGATATGGCATAAGGCAGAGAAAGATATTTTATCGAGTCTGATTAAGAAGTGACCCTCTGAAATTATAAGTTGTTTTTTTTGGTGGTTAAGTTTATTAAGTATCTGTAAATTCTTTTTTCTTAAAAAGAGTTGTGATTAAGCAGGAAGTGTATTTAGAATTGGGAGAAATACTTTTAGATAATTTAGAGCATAAGTTTCATTTTAATATGAGTAATGAAGAACGCTGGGATTTAGTGGAAAATACATTAAAAAATGTTGTTCAAAAGATAAATAATGATGATTTTAGGAATATTTATGATAACAGAGTAAAAAGAAAGGAGTTTATTGAAAGATTTCTTTCTTACGATGAAGTAGATGAGTTTATTAAAGACCCGCAGGTAGAAGATATTGATATTAATAGTACAAACCCTATTTTTGTTCATATGACAGATAAGGGGTTTGTCAAGACTAATAAGAGTTTCTCTACAGCACGTTATCTTGATTTTTTTCAGAGAAAATTGATTGTTTTTGCAGGAAGAGTTTATTTTAGAAAAATTAATGACTACGGTCTTCCTAATATCTATGGTAGGGTAAATATTGTTCATTCTCCCTTTGGACCGCAGATTACTATAACAAAATCAAAAGAGTTACCCTTAAGTATTATTCAATTAATAGAAAAGGATACCTTGGATTATGTTACTGCTTCTTTTTTATGGTTAGCAGTAGAGGGTATGGGTTTACGGCCCGCCAATATGCTAATTGTAGGAGGTCCTGGGGCAGGTAAAACGACTCTTCTTAATGCTCTTTTAAGTTTTATTCCTTCCAACGAGAGAGTAGTGATTATTGAAGATACTTTAGAGTTAAATACCCGATTTAGGGATAATTTTTCTCGGCTGGAGAGTGGTGAAGATTTGTCATTAGAATATTTAGTTAAGAATACTTTAAGGATGCGGCCTGAAAGAATTATAATAGGTGAAGTAAGAGGGAAAGAGGCTCAAGATATGATGACAGCAATGAATATTGGTAAATATTGTATGGGAACAATCCATGCTTCTAATACAAAGGAAGCATTTACTCGTTTAGAAAATGCTCCTATGAATATCCCTCCTTCCTTAATAAACTTGATTGATATTTTGATAGTCCTAAGAAAGCTTAGAAGAGATGGCCATATTCATAGAGTAGTGGAGGAAATTTCTGAGACATCTTTTATGTACCAGAAGCGTCCTTTAGTATCAGTGATATGGAAGTATGATTATAAGACAAACCGTATCGTAGAAGAATCTCCTTCTACTATTTTTAGAGATAAACTTGCTGAAGCTACAGGGAAAGAAGTTGTATATATCCTTAAAGAAATGGAAAGGCGAGCAAAGATTTTATATTTTCTTATGCAAAAAGGTATAAAGACGTTTCATGAGGTTACTAATTTCGCTTCTCTTTATAATAAAGATGAGAAAAAAGCTTTAGAAAGCATAGGTATAGGTTTTAACGAGATAGATAGAATTTCTTTGCCAGGATAACAAGAAACAGGAGAGGTCGCATAGTCTGGACTAGTGCGCACGCCTGGAGAGCGTGTGACCCGTAAGGGTCCGGGAGTTCGAATCTCCCCCTCTCCGCCAATTTTGAGTCGGGGCAATTTTGGCAACTATACTGAACGGCTCGGACCAATAAAATGAAAGCTTTCTGTCTTTTAATATATGGTTCGAGCCGTTCGT
>CAZWON010000004.1:41069-97164 GCA_964635565.1 uncultured Planctomycetia bacterium | reverse complement strand
AACAGAATATGGCTTCTTTAGAGTTTGCGAATAAATGTTGACAGTGCTAAAAGATGATAGGACTTGACATTTTTCTTACTTATGTTATAACATCTTCAAATGGCTTTTAGAAGTATAGACCCTGATGAAATCATTCATCCCTATGGGGGTAAAAGAAAGTTTATTCCTTTCAAGAATATTTCTCCCTCTTTTGTTATATTAATTTTAATAATATTTTTTGCTTTAACATCTTCCTTTTATACTATTGAACCTAATGAAGTTGGGGTGGTTTTGCGTTTCGGAAAGTTTATAAGAACTACCCCTCCTGGTTTACATTTTAAAATTCCTTTTGGTATTGAGAAGAACATTCCTGTAAAGGTAGAGTATGTATATAAGGAAGAGTTTGGTTTTAGAACCCGCTCTGCAGGGATAAAAACGTCTTATGAACAACATTCCTATTCTGATGAATCCCTTATGCTAAGTGGAGATTTGAATGTTTTAGATGTAGAGTGGATTGTCCAGTATAAGATAAAAGATCCCTTTTTAGTCCTTTTTCATATAAGAGATATTAGAAAAACATTGAGAGACTTATCTGAGTCTGTTATGCGTAAAATTGTCGGTGATTACACTTTTAATGAAATTTTAACTACTAAGCGTAATGAGATAAATGATTTTGCTCAGCAAGAATTACAAAAAATTCTTGATTTTTATGAGTCAGGTATTCAGATAATTACCGTTAAACTTCAGGATGTAAACCCCCCAAAAGCTGTCCAGTCTGCATTTAATGAAGTTAATGAAGCAAAGCAGGAGAAAGAAAAGATGGTTAATCAGGCATGGGAGGTATATAATCATAAAATTCCTGAAGCTAAAGGTCAGGCGCTTAAGATGGTGAAAGAAGCAGAGGGATATGCTTTAGAAGAGATTAACCGAGCCAAGGGTGACACTCAAAGATTTCGCTTGTTGTTAGAAGCTTATCAGAAATCAAAGGAGATTACTCGCAAACGTCTATATTTAGATTATATGAATGACATTCTTAAGAAGGCAGGTAGGAAATATATTATAGACCCCCAGCAGAAGAGTATTTTACCTTTGTTGAGGTTGAGCAATGAATAAAAAAAATATTTATTTCTTTTTAGTAATAATTGTAATAATAATTCTCCTTATGGGGAGTCCTTTCTATATTTTATATGAAGGTAGACAGGCAATAATTACTCAGTTTGGAAAACCTGTGGGAGAACCTGTTACACAGGCAGGATTAAAATTAAAAATACCTTTTATTCAGAATGTCCATTATTTTGAGAAGAGGATATTAGAATGGGATGGTTACCCTAATCAGATTCCTACAAAGGACAAAAAATATATCTGGGTAGATACCACTGCGCGATGGAAAATAGTAGATCCTCTAAAATTTTACCAATCTGTGTCTAATGAAAGAGGAGCTCAGGCAAGATTAGATGATATTATTGATTCTGCGGTCAGAGATGCTGTTACCTCTCACAAACTTATTTCTATTGTCCGTTCTACAAATCGAGTTATGGAAGAACTCACCTTAAAGAGTGATGAAAGTGAGTCTATTGAGGAGAGCGCTTTAGAGAAGATAAATGTAGGGAGGGAAGAATTGCGAAAGGAGATCATTACCCGCGCAAAAGAACTTGTGCATAATTATGGGATAGAACTTATCGATGTGAGGATAAAACGCGTTAATTATATTGAAGAGGTAAGGAAGAAAGTTTATGATAGGATGATTGCTGAGCGTAAACGGGCAGCAGAGAAATATCGTTCCGAAGGACGGGGAATTAGGGCAGAAATTGAGGGTAAGACAGAAAAAGAATTAAAACTGATACTTTCCGAAGCTTATAAGAAATCGCAAAAGATTAAAGGAGAGGCAGACAGCAAGGCTACCCAAATATACGCTGAAATCTATAGTAAAGATAAAGAATTTTATACTTTTTTAAAGACTTTAGAGACCTATAAAAATACTGTTGACAAAGATTCAATAATTATTCTTACTACTGACTCAGATTATTTTAGATATTTGAAACAATTTTCTCCTTCACAATAAGGTTTACATAACTCTTATTGTAATATCCTCCCGATATTAATAAAAACCTCCCTAAAAAATTTCTCAAGAGGATAATATTTCTTCTTTAAAATATATTAAAATTAACCGAAAGGTAGATAAGACATTTTTTAAACTTAATTTTATTTCCCCATCACACTTAAATGTAGGATGCGTCTGAAATTTTGACAGGAAAAGAATATAAGGCCTTTAAAGAATAAAAAAATTGAAAATCTCTTAATATATAATAGGCTTAACCTTCTATAGGTAATAAGGTTTCATAAGAATTTCTAATTTCTATTAGATTTCTATCTATTTCGCGAAGCATATTTTTACCTATTTCTATCTATTTCGTCCGTATTAGCGAACAAATTTCTATTTATTTCTATATATTTCGCAACCGCAGGTTGCATATTTCATCCGCGCGAGCGGACATATTTCAATAAATTTCGCAGCCAAAGACCGCATATTCCCATAAATTCCTAATTAAAAATTGTTTCATTGATAATTTAATAAAAATTAGAAATTATAAATTAAAGATTTTCCCTATAAGTTGGGTGCTTAGAATACAGGATTTATGTTTAGAGGTTATATCGGTTTTGGAGATGTAGTCTTCAGGATGAATAAGATTCACAACTAATTAGTTTTGGTGTAAAATAACTTTTGAATGTTTGAGCTGAGATTAAATGCCATTGTTGTAGGAAGTTTCTGTAACGCTTTTTTCTCTTTCATTTTAGGTCTGTTTGTTTTCTTCAAAAACCCCCGCTCAAAGGTTAACAAGTATTTTTTTATAATGAATGTGTTCATTACAGGGTGGGCTTTTTTTGTTGCTTTTTTAGCTGGGAATGCTGATAGGGATTCAGCGCTTTTCTTTGCCAGGATTAATAACCTTTTCGCATTGTTTATTCCTGTTTTCTTTCTACATTTTGTTCTTGCACTTATTGACCGGATAAGCGAGAATATTAAATTTTTAGTTTCTTTCTATACTTTAAATATAGTGGTTCTCGTTTTTTCCTTGGTATTTCCTGGACATTTCGTTGGAGATGTTAAACCCAAGATGGACTTGCCTATGTATACAGATGAGCCTGGTTTTTTGTATTTCATTTTCACTTTCCTTTTTCTGATAGAAACTGGTTATGCCATAAAAGAGATGGTAAAAGTTTATCCTCTTTCTTCAGCTATAAAGAAGACCCAGATTAAATACACAATAGTAGCCAGTATTGTTGGGTTTGTGTTTGGCGGTTCAACTTTTCCTTTAGTTTACGACATTTCTGTATATCCCTGGCCAAATATTTTCATGTGGTTATGGACAGTAATTCTTGCTTACGCCATAGTTAAGCACCGTTTGTTTGAAATAGAGACTGTTATCCACAGGACATTGATGTGGTTATTAGCCTCAGCGACAGTATTTGTACCTATAGCGTTATTTGTTTTTTTAAGCAGACCTCTGTTTGTCAGGATGGGGTCGTTGATGATGAGCATATATTTGACGGTTATGTTTTTTATTTTCAAGTTTTACCATAACAAGGTTCAGCCACAGATAGACCATTTTTTCCGGCGTAAGAAGTATGATTACTCACAGATCCTGGGGATGTTGTCAGTTTCCTTAAAAGGGGTTTTGGACATAAATGAATTAGCGAAGAAAGTGTCCATTTCTTTAAAGGGGGCTTTATATCTTCAGAAGATAGGGATTGTAGTAAGGGATGTAAAGAAGGATGATTTTTATGTATTGATAGAGGAGGGATTCAGGAGGGAATTATCATATATTTCAGTGAGGGATGAGGTAATAGGGTATCTTCATGAGAGAGGATATTTAGAGCCAGAGTTAGTGGAGGTAGACCCTTCACTTGAATATATAAAGGGGTCGGTGTTTTACCGATTTTTGCAGGAGGAAGATATACCGTTGGTAATGAGCATTAGTTTTGGAGAAGATTTCATAGGGTTTATAGTTTTAGGCAGGAAGGAGAATTTGCAGAGTTACACGATGAAGGATATACAGATACTGGAGAGTATAGCAGGAGATATATCGATATACTTTTACAATGCCCTCCATCACAAAGACATTGTGGAGAAGCAGAGGTTAGAGGAGGAGTTAAGGTTAGGCAGACAGTTACAGGAGAGTTTATTGCCGAGGAAGAGGCCTGAGGTAGAAGGATGCCGGGTATATGGGATGATGAAGGCAGCTAAGGAGATAGGAGGGGATTACTATGATTTTATAGAGTGGAAGGGAAGGGAGGGTATATCTTTGGCGATAGGAGATGTATCAGGTAAGGGGTTAGATGCGGGGATAGTGATGGCAATGATTAAGACAATAGTGTACAGTTTTGCTCTGGAGAGGGGAATAGGCCCACGGGAGGTGTTGAGGCGAGTGAATGAGGTATTATATTATCATATAAGTTTAAGGAAACCTGCAACGCTGTTATATTTTGAGATAAAAGGAAGGGAGGGGGTAGTGAGGTATTCCTCAGCAGGTCATGAGTGTATACTGGTAAGGAGGAGGGAGGAGGTAGAGGTGATAAAGTCAGGGGGTATACTTTTAGGTATAATAAGGGATGTTGATAGGCATTTAGAGGAGAAGGAGATAGAGTTAAGGAGAGGGGATAAGATTTTGTTATACACAGACGGGGCGACGGAGGCGAGGAATCCTCGGGGGGAGATGTATGGGCTGGAAAGGTTGGTGGAGTCATTCAGGAGGTATAAGGAGTTGCCGATAGAGGAGTTGATAAAGGAGGTATACCAGGATATACAGAGATTTATTTCCACGCAGGAACAATATGATGATATAACCCTGGTGGGGATAGAAAAAGAATAAAAAGGGGAGAGATTTGATGCCTATTAATCAGGTAACTCTTTTGGTATAATAATATAATCAACTTAAGGAGGTGAAATAGATGGTAAAAATAGAGATAAAAGAACTTAGCCCTCACACCAAACTTATCCGTTTTGAAGGCGATCTGGATAACACTACTTTATCTCAAGTAGAGAAAACTGTTGATCCTCTAATATTGGTAGAGAAGCTAAATTCTCCTTTTCTTTTACTTATTGATTTAAGCAACCTAAGTTACTTAAATAGTAGCGGATTAGCCAAGCTCATCCGATACCATATCCACTTAAAAATTAGAAAAGGCACATTAAGAATATTCGGTCTCTCTGAGTCTTTGCGAGAAATTATGGATATTTGCGGTGCATTAAGGGTTTTAAATGTATATAGGACTCAAGAAGAAGCAATGCAGTAGTAGAGGAAGAATAAATGAGGCAGTAATATATAAAATTATAAGAAAAATTAGAGAAGATATCAGAAAAATACTTACTTTAGAATGTGGGAATAAATACTGGCACTGGTTAATTAAAAAGAAAAATTTATTGCTAATTATAAAAAAAATATGATAAAATAAATGCTATTTTTGTCTCTAGAGGGGGGCAAATATAATGGGAATAAAGGAAAATATCCTTGTTATTGAAGATGATGAGCTTTTTTGCAAGAGTTTAGTACATATTCTTAGACGGGAAGGGTTTGAAGTAGATTATGCAAAGACAGGAGAATCCGCTTTAGAGTTAGCAAAAAAGAAGATTTTTAATTTGATTATATCCGATGTTAGATTAGGAGAGGGAATAGACGGGGTAGAGGTAGTAAGGCGTATTAAAGAGTTAAACCCTCATATAAGAATTCCTGTAATTATAATTACTGCTTATAGTGATAGGGATGCACCTCTCAGAGCAATCAAAATAGATGCGGATGATTTTATCTATAAACCTATAAACCTGGACTATTTTATATTGAGAGTAAAGAAAATTATGGAGACAGCAAGGTTAGAGAGGCAAGAGAAGGAGTATATAGAGCAAATACGTAAGATGAAAGATGAACTTGCCCAGTATAATATTGCGCTGGAAGAGAAGATAAGAGAGAGAACATCTAAACTTACCCTTCTTTTTGAAATAGGTAAAGAGTTAATCTCCTCTTTGCAATTAGATGAAGTTTTACATGCTATTATTGAACGGATTGCTCAAGTTTTGGATGTAGAAAGGTGCTCTTTACTTCTTTTAGATGAAGATAAAGATGAACTTTTTATTGTTGCTGCGTGTGGTTTAAGTGACGATATAATTATGAATACTCGGATAAAGATGGGGGAAAAAATTTCTGGCTGGATTCTGGAGAATAAAACACCAGTGTTAGTAGAAGATATTGAAAAGGACAAGCGATTTGGCCGGAGAAATAAAGAAATGTATTATACACATTCATTTATCAGCGTGCCTTTGATATTCAAAGAGAGAAAGATAGGAGTTATTAATGTGAATAATAAGCGTTCTCGAGAGATTTTTACTGAGGATGATTTAAAGTTAGTAGAGGGTATTGCGGACCATGCTTCTATTGCTGTTGAGAATGCACGGCTTTATAGCAATCTTCAAAGAGTGTATTTAGAAATTGTAGCTGCTCTTACTTCAATTATTGAGATAAAGGATCACTATACTAAAGGTCATTCTGAGAGGGTAACCACTTATGCTGTAGGGCTTGCTAGGAGAATGGGTCTTTCTGATAATCAGATAGAAGTAGTAAAGCTTGCTTGTCAACTTCATGATTTAGGAAAAATTGGTATTCACGAAAGTATTTTAACTAAGCCAGGTAAGTTGACAGATGAAGAATGGCAGGAAATTAAACTTCATCCTTTAAAAGGAGTAGAAATACTAAGGAAACTTCCCTTTTTAAATGATGTGATTAAACTAATCGAGCAACATCATGAGCGTTACGATGGTAAAGGATATCCTTATGGCAATAAAGGAGATGATATAGATTTAAGAGCAAGGATTATGGCAGTGGCAGATAGTTTTGATGCTATGACTACCAACCGTCCCTATGCAAAAGCTTTAAGTTTAAATGAGGCTATTGAGGAGCTAAAAAGATGTAAAGGTACACAGTTTGATCCTTATGTTGTTGATGAGTTTATTTCTCTTATAAAAGAGAATCCTCATTTATTTAATAAATAAATATTCTTAAGACAAAGCTTGACGTTTATTTTATTGTATGTTAATATTCCTTTTCTATGTGGGCAATAGTGGAGATAAACAAAAAGCAGTATAAGGTAAAAAAGGGAGAATCTCTTTTAGTAGATCGCATTAACAAGAAAGGTAATATTGTTTTAGATAAGGTGCTTTTGTTTTATAAAGAGAACAAGGCCCAAATAGGTACCCCTTATCTAAAGAATGTTAAAATAAAGGCTTCTATTATGGGTGAAAAGAAGATGTCGAAAATAATTGTTTATAAGTATAAAAGAAGGAAGAAATATCGTCGTAAACGGGGTCACCGTCAAATTCTTACCCACCTTAAGATTTCTGATATTGTAGAGTCTAAATAGCAGTTAAAAATAAATCCGCCTAAGTTTTTTTAAAATCTACTTAGGTTTTTATTTATATAGAAAAAAGTTTTATTTATTAATCAAAACTGATAAAATAAAAACAGTTCTTAAAAATTCTAACTAAATAATTAAATATGAGTATGAAAAAAGTAGTAGTGAAAATAGGAAGTAGCATTTTGGCTCCCCAGGGCAAAATAGATACTAAGTTTGTTAGAGATTTTATAAAAGATGTGATTGCTGTTGAAAAGGATGGCAGAAAGGTAATTATTGTATCCTCAGGAGCAATAGCCTGCGGTTTAAGTAAACTCCATTATAAAAAGAAGCCACAAGACTTAAATTCTCTTATGGCTTTAGCTTCGTTGGGACAAATTGTTCTTATGGAGATTTACACTGAGCACTTTAAGCATTACAGGAAAATGTGCGCTCAAGTCTTACTTACGTGGGATGACTTTAACAACCGCATTCGTTATCTTAATGCAAAAGGGACAATCAATAAACTATTAGAATTAAATATTACCCCTATTATTAATGAAAATGATACAGTTGCTAGTGATGAGATTAAATTTGGAGATAATGATAGGCTTTCTGCTTTGGTTAGTGATTTAGTAGGAGCAGAAATGCTTATCATTCTTTCTGATATAGAGGGTTTATTAGCTCCTTCTGGTTTGATTAAAGAAGTGGAGAATATAGACAGAAGAATTATAAGGTTAGCTAAGAGGGAAGATAAGGTATTTACCTCAGGAGGTATGGTAACAAAATTAGAAGCAGCAAAAATTGCTACTTTAAGTGGAATCAAGACAGTAATTGCTAATGGTAAAGTTGATTCTGTAGTTTCCCGCATTATAAAAGGAGAACATTTAGGCACAGTATTTATTCCCAAAAAAGATATTGAAAAGGCACGAAAGCGTTGGATTGCCTTTGGAAGGAAAAAGAAAGGAAAGATTTTTATTGACGAAGGCGCAAAAGACGCCCTTATATCTCATAAAAAAAGTCTTCTGGCAGTAGGAATAACTGAGGTAGAGGGAAGTTTTCTTAAAGGAGATACAGTAGAAGTTGTAGATAGGGAAGGTAATATAGTTGGTTGTGGGATAGTAAGTTATCCTTCTGAGGAGCTAAAAAAACTAAAAGGTAAAAAACTCTTGCGCGAAGTTATTCATAGAGATAATTTCGTAAAGGAGGAGGATAATGATAAAATACGTAGATAATTTAGTAAAGGAAGCGAAAGTCAATAGTTACAAGCTTGCTGTTCTAAATAGCGCAGTTAAGAATAAGATTATAAATACGATGGCAGAATCTCTTTTGAAGAATAAGAGATTTATAATTAAAGAAAACTTAAAAGATATTACTTCTGCGAAGAAGAATAGATTTAATAAGAGTGTTATTGACCGCCTCACCTTAAATGAAAAACGGATAAATGAAATGGCCATTTCTTTAAAGGAGATTTCTTCTTTAGATGACCCTGTAGGAAGAGTAATAAAAGGATGGAGGAGGCCCAATGGTATTTTTATAAATAAGGTAAAAGTTCCCATTGGTGTAATCTTAATTATTTATGAAGCGCGTCCTAATGTTACCAGTGACTGTATTGGTTTATGTTTTAAGTCATCGAATATTGCTATACTACGGGGAGGGTCTAGTGCTTTTTATTCTAATAAAGCCATTTTTAAAGTGCTTAAAGACTCCGTGCAAAAAGAAAAGATAAGTTTTTCTCCTTTTTTTCTTATAGAGAAGACAGATTATAAAGTTGTAGATTTGCTTTTGAAAAAATCAGATTTTATTGATCTTGTTATACCCCGCGGAGGTGAATCTTTAATAAAAAAGGTTGCTCAAAATTCTTCTATTCCTGTGATAAAACACTATAAGGGAGTTTGTCATATTTTTGTTGATGAATTTGCGGATTATAGAAAGGCCCTTAAGATATGCATCAATGCAAAGGTTCAACGGCCATCTGTATGTAATGCTGTGGAGACAATTCTGGTCCATAAAAAAATAGCTAAGAATTTTTTACCTCTATTAAAGAAAGAATTTGATAAATTTAAAGTAAAAATAAAAGGTGACCACAATACAAAAAAGATATTAAAAGATATAATTTTAGCAAAAGAAAGTGATTGGTTTACAGAATATTTAGATTTAATAGTTTCTGTAAAAATAGTTTCTCATTTACAAGAAGCAGTTGACCATATAAATTTCTATGGTTCCCATCATACTGATAGTATAATTACAGAAAATATTAATAATGCTGATGTGTTTGTAAATACAGTTGATTCCGCCTGTTGTTTTGTAAATATTTCTACCCGTTTCAGTGATGGGTATCAGTTTGGTTTAGGAGCAGAAATAGGTATTTCCACAGATAAACTGCACACTAGAGGTCCTATGGGATTAGAAGATTTAACTACTTATAAGTATGTTGTCTATGGTAATGGACAGATAAGAGGATAAATTAGGTCATAGCCTTTAGATTAGTTCATAGAAAGGAAGTATTAGCCACAAAGTATGAGAGAAACTAAAAGTTATTTTTGATTATGAAGGTAGGTATCTTAGGAGGTACATTTAATCCTCCTCATATTGGCCATTTAATCTTAGCAGAAGAAGTAAGAAGGAAATTAAATTTAAATAAAGTTCTCTTTGTTCCTACCAATAGACCTCCTCACAAAAAGACTTATCTTGTTGAAGCAGAGAATCGCCTTAGAATGGTTAGATTGGCTGTTAGGAGTTGCCCTTATTTTGAGGTTTTAGACTGGGAGATAAAAAGAAAAGGTATTTCTTATACTATTGATACTGTGAGAAACCTTAAGAAGCATTATCCCAAAAGAGATTTTTTTCTTATTATTGGCTCTGATTTAGCGAATAACTTTTCTTTATGGAAAGATTATAAGGAGATAAAGAAGTTAACAAAAGTAGTAGTTGTAAAGAGAAAGAATTATCCCTTAAGGAAGAAAAATTTTATGGTTATTGATGTAATTAATATAGAAATTACCTCTTCCTTAATAAGAGATTATATAAAGAGGGGATTTTCTATAAAATATTTAGTACCCCTTAATGTATATAGATACATAAGACAAAATAAACTATATCTTTAAAAGGAGGATTTTTGATGATTAAGTTCGGTACTGATGGCTGGCGGGGGGTTATTGGCGATGATTTCACTTTTAGAAATGTAAGAATTGTATCTCAGGCAATTGCGGATTATTTAAAAGATAGTTCAAAAGGGATAAAAAAAGTAGTTATAGGTTATGATAGAAGGTTTTTGTCAAAAGAATTCGCTTTAGAGGTAAGTTCAGTTCTTGCTGCTAATAAAGTAAAGGTTACTGTATCTTCCAAAAGTATTCCTACCCCTATAGTAAGCTTTTATGCTCTTTATAGGAAGTATGATTTGGGAGTTATGATAACCGCTTCCCATAATCCTGCAAAATTTAATGGTTTAAAGATTAAAACAAAAGATGGAGCAGCAGCAGATAAGATTTTAACCAATAAGATAGAGAAATTGTTAAGGAAAAAACCCGTAAAACAAATATCCCTCCAGGAAGCTTTAAGAAGAAAGTTTATAAGAATAGAGAATCTCGATAATAGTTATGTAAATTTTCTTAAGAATTTTTTTGCTATTAATAAGATAAAAAAACTCAAATTAAAGATATTGATAGATAATATGTATGGAGTAGGAGATAATTTTGCTGAAGACATTATTAAATCTTCTCGGATAAAAATAGATTACCTTCATAATGAGTTCAATCCTTCTTTTGGGGGGATTCATCCAGAGCCTATAGAAGAGAATTTAGGTGTTTTTATTGAGAAGGTAAAGAGAAAATATGATTTAGGTATTGCCTTGGATGGAGATGCTGATAGAATTGCCGCAGTAAATAGTAAGGGTGAATTTATCAATGCTCAAGTACTTCTTCCTCTTTTGGCAGTTCATATGGTAAAAAATAGAAAGGAAGAAGGGGGCATTGGTAAGACAGTTGTAGGCAGTAACTTAATTGATGAAGTTGCTTTATCATTAAATGTTCCGTGTTATGAGACTCCTGTAGGTTTTAAATATATTTCCCATCTTTTTAAAGAAAGACTTATTTCTATTGGAGGAGAGGAAGCAGGAGGTATTGGTTTCAAAGGATATATACCTGAACGCGATGGCACAGCCTCTTTGCTTATGCTTCTTGAAATGATGGCTTACGAAAGGAAAAGTTTCGATAAGTTGCTTAAGGAGTTATGGGAAAAATATGGTAAGTGGTATTATGCAAGGACATCTTTTTCTATTAAAAACATTAATAGTTCTTTTGATAAACTGAGGATGCCTTATAAACTTTTAGGAAAAAAAATTGAGAGGATAAATAAAAACGATGGAATAAAGTTTATAACTAAAGATAGCTGGCTTATGTTCAGGAAGTCAGGGACTGAGCCAATAATAAGGGTTTATGCTGAAGCTCGTTTTAAGAAGGAGTTGGAGGGGTTGATTAATTTAGGAAAAAAAGCGGTTCTTGTTTATAACCGTTAAGAATACACCAAACACCTATTCTTTATATTTCTTACTTTTCTAAGTAGTATATAATGATGAATTTAGTTAAGAGAATTTGATTGGTAATATGTTTTATTCAATTCTTAAACCCATTATAGCAGTAATTTTTAAGATATTTTTTAGGCTTGAAGTCATAGGAAAAGAGTTTATTCCTAAAGGTGGTGGCTTTATTCTTGCTTCTAATCATATAAGTAATTTAGATCCTGTAGTCTTAGGAGCATGTTCTCCTGGCAGAGTCTATTTTCTGGCGAAAGAAGAGTTGTTCAGTAATCCTTTTTTTTCTTTTTTAATAAAAAGGTTAGGAGCAATCCCTTTGAAAAGAGGAAATCCTCAAATTTCTTCTCTTAAGAAAGCAATTAATATTTTGAGAAATAAAAAGCCTATAGTTATCTTCCCTCAAGGAACAAGAGGTAATTCTGTGACTAAACTTTTTATGGGTGTAGGGTTTTTGCATAAAAAAACTTTAGCCCCTATTATAGTAGCAAAGATAACTGGTACAGACAAAGCTCTTCCCAAAGGCAAATGGAGATTAAAGTTCTTTCCTATAAAGGTTACATTTTCTTCTTTAAAAGATTTGCCTAAGGACGACAGTTACGAAGAAATAACTTATAAAGTGTGGAATAAAATAGAAAATATTTAGTTTTCTCGTTGACAAAAATAATAAATTAAGAGATAATTTTAAAAATTCTTTAGAAAAGGAGGGAAAATTAAAGTGGGTAAGATTTCGGTAGAACTACAGAACGCTTATTTTGAGTCAATAAAAGAGTTAAAGGAGGGAGAAATTATTAAAGGGAAAATCGTTTCTGTTACTCCCCAGGGGGTTGTAGTTGATGTGGGATATAAGTCAGAAGGTATTATCCCCAAGGATGAATTTGAAGGAGTTGATTTAGATAGTTTACAGGATATAGAGGTTTATGTAGATAATGTAGAGGATGAAGAAGGGAGGATAATCCTTTCCTACACTAAAGCCCAGGAAACAAAGGGATGGCAGAAACTTTCCTACAATTATAAAGAAGGTGATTTAGTGGAGGGGACAGTCTTTCGAAAGGTAAAAGGCGGGTATATGGTAAAAGTTTTTGGCGTAGAAGGGTTTCTCCCTCAGAGTTTATCTGCTTTTAGGGTGCAGGATACCGATATAATTGGCAATAAGTTTTACTTTCAAATAGTAAAGATGAATAAAGTAAAGCAGAATTTTATTGTTTCTCGTAAGGATGCCATTAGATTAGAGAAAGAGCTTCAGAGAAAGAAAGTGTGGGAAGAGTTAGAGGCTGGGCAGATAAGGAAAGGGAGAGTAAAAAGTATTACTAATTTTGGTGTATTTGTGGATTTAGGAGGCGTAGATGGTCTGCTTCATATTGCGGATATGAGTTGGAAGAAGATTTTTCATCCTTCAGAGATGGTTGCTGTGGGTGATGAGATAGAAGTGATGGTGTTAAATTTTGACCGTAAACAGGGGAAAATTTCTTTAGGATTAAAACAGACTACACCTGATCCCTGGGAAGAAATCGAAGCTAAATATCCTATTGGTTCAGTTATAAAAGGTAAAATAGTTAATATTCAGAGTTATGGATTGTTTGTAGAACTTGAGAAAGGAATAGAGGGACTTGTGCATATAAGTGAAATTTCTTGGGCAAAAAAATTTATAAATTTATCTGATTCTTTTGCTATAGGCGATATAGTTGAAGCAAAGGTTGTGGGAATAGACCCTAAGAGTAAAAAAATATCTTTGAGTATAAAACAGTTAGAGCACGATCCCTGGGAGGATATTGAAAATGTCATTAAAGTTGATTCTATTCTGAAAGGAAAAGTAACAGCGTTCGGTGAACATTGTGCCTATGTGGAATTAGAAAATGGTCTGGAGGGGGTAATTTATAGCGATGACCTTTCTTGGACAAGGCGAGTAAATAGAGCCCAAGAGATTATAAGAAAGTCACATACTTATGAATTTAAAGTATTGGGGTTAGATAAAGCTAATCGAAGAGTGATTCTTGGTTTAAAACAGCTTAAAGAAAATCCTTGGCCTCAGATTCTCGAGCGTTATCCTTTAGGAAAGGTGATAGATGCAGAGGTAGTTAAGATTACTAACTTTGGAGTATTTGTTAAACTGGAGGAAGATTTAGAGGGGTTAGTTTTTTCTGGAGAGATAACTAAAGAGCAAATTCAGTCTTTAAGCCCCCATGATAAAATAAAAGTGAAAGTTATTAAGATTGATGCAGAAAATGCTAAAATCGGACTCTCTGCTAAGATAGATGGAAAAGAACCAGAAAAAACATCTTGAGGTTATTACTGAAAATGCCATAGATGTAATTTCTAAAGAAGAACTTATCCAAAAAATAACCCTTTCGTTAAGAGAAAAAAAACCCTTAAAGGTAAAGATTGGATTTGACCCTACCACATGTGATATTCACTTAGGACACACTGTTCTTTTAAGGAAACTTAGAGAGATTCAGAGATTAGGGCACATAGTGTATTTTATCATAGGTGATTTTACTGCTCAAATTGGAGATCCTTCAGGGAGAAATGAATTAAGACCTCTTCTTAGCGCCAAGGAAATAGAGAATAATGCCAAAACTTATACAAAACAGGCATTTAAAATTCTCGATAGAGATAAAACACACGTTATTTTCAATAGCAGGTGGTATAAAGATATGAGAGTTTCCTATTTTATCTCTTTACTTTCCCGTTATACAGTGGCACGTATGATAGAAAGAGATGATTTTTCTAAACGTCTTAGAGAGAGAAAGCCTTTAACTCTCCAGGAATTTATTTATCCTATTATTCAAGGTTACGATTCTGTTAAGATAAAGGCAGATATTGAGTTTGGAGGGGTTGATCAAAAGTTTAATCTTATTATTGCTCGACATCTGCAGGAAAGTTTTAGACAAATACCACAGGTAGTTATAACTTTACCTTTACTTGTGGGGTTAGATGGTAAAAATAAAATGTCAAAGTCATTAGGAAATTACATAGGTATCACAGAGGATGCTAAGAATATGTTTGGTAAAATTATGAGTATCTCAGATGAACTTATGTGGGAATATTTCAGGTTACTCACCACTATTGATATAGAAAAAGTAAAGAAGATGCATCCAAAAGAGGCAAAATTACTTTTAGCAGAAACTATCGTTGGCTATTACCATTCTCCTTTATTCGCAGAGAAAGAAAGGAAGAGATTTGAGAAGGTTTTTTTTCAAAAAGAAATTCCTGATGATTTGGAAGAATACATTGTTTACAGTAAAAAAATAGATATAGTCGATATTCTCTATAGGAGTGGTTATGTTTGCAGTAAGAGAGAAGCACGGCGCCTTATTGAACAGAAAAGTATTTGGTGTGAAGGTAAACCCTTATTTTCTTCTTGTTTTACCCTTCCTTCCTCAAATGTTGTGTTAAAAGTGGGGAAGAAACGGTTTTTAAAAATAGTATACAGACCTTCCTGATTGAAGAATTATTTATTTCTGCCTATCTTTACAGCCTCATAAAAACTCCCTTCAGAATAAAGAGATAGCTTATCAAAAACCGTAGTTAAAACTGCTTGCAATTTAAGACAAAATTGTTATAATAAATTTCAATTATTTTAGAAATGTATTACTTTCTTTGTTAAAAATATGCCTCAGTTAAGAAAAGATCCTATTATTGGAAGATGGGTTATTATTGCTACAGAGAGGGCAAAACGGCCTAAGGATTTTAAAGTTATAGATTCAGCCCCTCCCGAGAAAGAGTGTCCTTTTTGTCGGGGTAAAGAAAATTTTACTCCAGGTGAAGTTTTCTCAGTTAGAGACAGTGAAGGTAAATGGCAGGTAAGAGTAGTTCCCAGCATTAAACCCTTTTTAGAAACCGACCATAGTTTATGGAAAAAAGGTAAAGGGCCTTATGATTTGATGAACGGTTCAGGCAAACACGAAGTTGTAATAGAAACTCCTTATCATATAGGTAATATGGCAGATTTAGAGGTGGAGAATATAAGAAATGTATTTTTTGCCTATGGAGAGAGGATAAAAGATATAGAGAAAGATGGAAATATAAAATATGTACTAATTTTTAAAAACTATAGGTGGGATGCAGGGGGAGGTAGAGTAAGACATGCTCGTTCCCAGATTATTGCTACTCCTGTTAATCTAAAAAGAGTTAAGGAGGAGCTTGAGGGAGCAAAATTTTACTTTGATTATCATGAACGTTGTGTTTTTTGTGATATGATCCGTCAGGAATTAGAGCAGAAGGAGAGATTAGTTTTGGATGAGGATGGTTTTGTTGCCTTAGTTCCTTTTGCTCCCCGTTTCCCTTTTGAAGTATGGATTTTACCCAAGGAGCACTCTCCTGATTTTCCTAAGACAAGCTATGATTCACTTTTTTCTTTAGCAAAAGTGGTGAAAAAAGTGTTGTCACGGATAAAGAATATATTAAACGATCCTCCTTATAATTATGTGATTCATACCGCTCCTTTTAGAAGACCTCATCGCGGTTATTGGTCTACTATTGAGGAGGATTTTCATTGGCATATAGAAATCATTCCTCGGCTTACCCAAGTAGCAGGTTTTGAGTGGGGGACAGGCTTTTATATATGTCCTTTATTGCCAGAGGAAACAGCAAGGTTTTTACGGGAAGCATGAGACACAGATTGTTACAGAAGGACAAACAGATGAACGTAGATAATAAAATAGTATATCTGTGGCAATCTGTCTGTCATTTGTGTTAATTAGTGTAATAAAAAGATGCCTGAGTTAAGAAGAGATCCTATTGTAGGAAGATGGGTGGTTGTAAATACAGAAAATCCTACTTTGCCTGAGGGATTTCATTTGAAACCTTTTGAATGGAAGGGAAAAGAAGGTTGTCCTTTCTGTGATGGTAATGAGAGTCTTACTCCTCCTGAGATAGAGGCAATAGCTGAAAGAGAGCGCGCTCCCAACACTGGAGGGTGGAAAGTAAGAGTTGTGCCTAACAAATTTCCTGCTTTGCGTATCGAAGGAGAATTAGATAAACAAGGTATAGGTTTATATGATATGTCGAATGGAATTGGAGCGCATGAGGTCATTATTGATAGTCCCCATCATTTTAAGGGCTTGTCTGAATTAGAAGACAAAGAGGTTGAATATGTAATAAGAGCTTACCGCTCGCGTAGTCTTGATTTGCGGAAGGATAAACGTTTTAAATATATTCTTATTTTTAAAAATGTAGGAGCTCAAGCAGGAGCATCTTTAGAGCACGGCCATTCTCAACTTATTGCTCTTCCTATGGTTCCTAAGAATGTTAAAGAAGAAGTTAAAGGTTCCCATCATTATTATGAATTTAGAGACCGGTGTATCTTCTGTGATATGATGGCATATGAACTTGATGTAAAAGAAAGGATTGTGTTTGAGGCTGATAAATTCTTAGCCTTCTGTCCCTTATCAAGCAGGTTTTCTTTTGAAACATGGATAATACCGAAGAAACACTTAAGTGATTTTGGTGCTATTACTGATGAAGAAATTACTGCTCTTTCCAAGGTATTAAAAGAGACCATCCGCCGTTTAAAAAAAGTATTAGGAGAACATCCTTACAACTATATTATTCACACTATACCCATAAACACTGATACACATTTAGGTTACCACTGGCATATTGAAATAATGCCCAAGCTTACCCGAGTTGCGGGGTTTGAATGGGGAAGTGGTTTTTATATTGTTTTTACTCCACCTGAGTTAGCAGCAAAATACTTAAGAGAAGCTTAATATAAGTTGATAATATTAGACCGATGTCCGTAAATTGAAAGAGAATTTTATATATCGGGTTTAACAATTTAAAGGTACTTTTTAAAATTACCATAATTTAAACTAGGAGGGTAAGATGGCAGTAAAAGTAGGAATTAATGGTTTTGGAAGAATTGGAAGGCTTGTATTTAGAGCAGCTTTAAAAAGAGATAATGTTGACGTGGTTGCGGTTAATGATTTGCCTGTTTCTACCACGGTGTTAGCCCATTTATTAAAATATGATTCTAATTATGGTTATTTGGATATTAAGGTTAAACCGAAAGAAGGCGCTCTTTTGGTAGGAAATAAGGAGGTAAAAGTATTAAGCGAAAAATCGCCTGATTTGATTCCTTGGAAAGATTTAGGAGTAGATATTGTTGTGGAATCAACAGGTGTATTTAGAGAAAGGGAAAAAGCTACTCTCCATCTTAAGGGAGGAGCGAAGAAAGTAATTATATCTGCACCTGCAAAGGGAGAAGATATTACTATTGTTTTGGGAGTAAATGAAAAGGATTATAACCCTAAAACTCATACGATAATTTCTAATGCTTCCTGTACTACTAATTGTTTAGCGCCAATGGTAAAAGTTTTGCACGATAATCTGAAGATAACAAAAGGTCTTATGACTACCATTCATTCCTATACTAATGATCAGAGGATTCTTGATTTACCCCATAAGGATTTAAGAAGAGCTAGATCTGCTTGTCTTTCTATGATTCCTACCACTACCGGCGCAGCAAAAGCGATCGGTGTAGTTATGCCTGAGATGAAAGGGAAGCTTGATGGTCTTGCCATAAGAGTTCCTACACCTACAGTTTCCATAACCGATCTTACTGTAAATGTAGAGAAGGAGACTACAGTTGATGAAGTAAAATCTATATTTAAGGAGGCCGCAGAGAGTTATTTAAAAGGAATCCTTTACTATTCAGAGGAACCCTTAGTTTCAAAAGATTTTACAGGTAATGCTTTCTCTTGTATCTTTGATGCTGAACTAACAAGAGTAATCAGTGGTAATTTTGTGAAAGTTCTTGGTTGGTATGATAATGAATGGGCATATTCGGTAAGAGTTGTAGATTTAATTGAATATATTTTATCTAAGGGTTTATGATTAAAAATCTGAGGTAATCGTTGGGGTGAAATATGAACAAGGTAACAGTAAAAGATTTGGATTTAAAAGATAAAAAAGTGATTGTGCGTGTTGATTATAATGTTCCTTTGGATGAGAAGGGTTATATTACTGATGATGCTCGGATAAAGGCAAGTTTAGAAACCATTAATTATATTCTTGAAAAAGGAGCAAAGAAAGTTATTCTTATGAGCCACTTAGGTCGTCCTAAAGGGAAAGTAGTAGAAAGATTGCGTATGAACCCCGTAGCTAAAAGATTAAGTGGGCTTCTTAAAAAAGATGTGAAGAAATTAGACGATTGCATAGGCGAAGAGGTTAAAAGGAAGATAGAAGAAAGCCCCCAGTGTATTTTTCTTCTTGAGAATTTGCGTTTTTACTCAGAAGAGGAAGAAGGAAATGTTGATTTCGCTCAAAAGTTAGCTTCTTTAGCTGATGTGTATGTAAACGACGCCTTTGGGACTGCTCACCGAGCGCATGCTTCTACAACAGTTATTGCCCGTTATCTACCTTCAGCAGTAGGATTTCTTATGGAGAAAGAAATTAAATTTTTATCTCAGGCGCTCAATCCTCAAAAGCCCTATATAGTGATTCTGGGAGGGGCGAAAGTTTCTGACAAGATAGGAGTAATTGAGAATCTTATAAATAAAGCAGACAAGATTCTCATTGGAGGAGCAATGGCCTATACTTTTCTTAAAGCAAAAGGTATCGAAATGGGTAACTCACGTGTAGAAGAAGATAAACTACCCTTAGCAGAGGAGATTTTTAAGAAAGCCTCTCAGAAGAAGATAAAGATTATTCTTCCTTCGGACCATGTAGTTGTTTCCTCTATTGATGTTTCCCAAGATAAAAGAGTAGTTGATGTTTCTATCCCTCAAGGGCTTATAGGTGTTGATATTGGCCCTAAGACTATTACTTTGTTTAAGGAGGAATTAAGAGAAGCTAAGATTGTGCTTTGGAATGGTCCTTTAGGTATTTTTGAGAATCCTGATTATGAAGAAGGCACTAAAGAGATAGCCCTCTTTCTTGCTAATTTAAGTGATGTTACTGTAATTGTAGGAGGGGGTGATAGTGCTGCTAGCGCCAAGAAGTTTGGCGTGGAAAAAAGATTTTCTCATGTTTCTACAGGAGGAGGTGCCTCTTTAGAGTTCTTGGAGGGAAAGGAGTTACCAGGTATCACTGCTATACCGGATAAACACAGATGACCGCAAACATTTGTTTGTGCGGATATACAGATTAGCACAGATAGAAAGTAGGTAAGCATATATAATTGTGATCATCTGTTCATTCTTCTGTGATAATCTGCGTTTAAAGAAGGAGAAAAAATGAGGAAGCCTTTAATCGCTGGTAATTGGAAAATGTATAAGACTATTTCTGAAGCAATTATTTTAGCTAATGGTATAAAAAGGGAAATGGTTGATTTTACTTCTAGTGACATTGTGCTTTGTCCTCCTTTTACTGCCTTAAATAGTGTCTATGAGATAATTATGGATACTCCTATAAAGTTAGGAGCTCAAGATATTGCTTGGGAGAAAGAAGGTGCTTTTACAGGAGAAGTTTCCAGTGTAATGCTAAAAGATTGTGGGTGCGAGTTTGTTATTATTGGACATTCTGAGAGGAGAAAATATTTTGGAGAAACTGATGAAATTGTTAATAAGAAGATTAGAGCTGCTTTAAGTGGCAGTTTGATTCCCATTGTATGTATAGGGGAAAGTTTAAAAGAAAGAGAAAGCAATTTGACTATAGAGGTCGTAAAAAAACAGTTGAAAGGTGGATTAAGAGAATTGACAGATGAACAGATAAGTAAGATAATTATTGCCTATGAACCCGTATGGGCTATTGGAACAGGTAAAACCGCTACACCTCTTCAGGCAGAAGAGGTGCATTGTTTTATTCGTAAATGGATTGAAGAAGTTTTTTCCTCTAAAATTGCCGAGAATCTGCGTATTCTTTATGGAGGGAGCGTAAAACCTTCGAATATTAAAGAGTTGATGGTTCAAGATGATATCGATGGTGCGTTAGTGGGGGGAGCTTCTCTTAAAGTAGAAAGTTTTGCAGAAATAGTTAAAAACGCAGTTTAATTATGTATACTTTTATTTTAACCATTCATGTTGTAATAGTTATTGCTCTTATTGGGATTATTCTTGTACAGCGAGGAAGAAGCAGTGGATTAATTGAAGCGCTGGGAGGGGTAGAATCTATTTTTGGAAGCAAAACAAATACTTTTTTTGTTAGAGCCACAGTTTTTTTGGCAGTCGTTTTCTTTATAACCTCTATAACTTTAGCCTACCTTTCTAAGACGCGTAGTACTTCTTTGATAGAAAAAGAGTTAAAAAAAGAGAAATATTCTTCCCAAAAACATTCCCAGAAGTTACCCCCAGTTAAAAAAGAAGATTTACCCCAAACTCCTAAAGTAAATGAGGAGGCTAATCAATAAATTACTTCCTATTTTTCTCTTAACTTCTTTTAATAGCTTTTCTAGTGTATGGCAAAAACCTTTAGATGAGTATAAATTGGGATGTGGAAAAAAAGGTGGTAAATTAACCCTTTATTCTACAAGTGATCCCAAATCTTTTAATCCCATTGTTGCAAAAGAGACTTCCACTACTCAAATAACTTCTTTTTTATTTGAAGGGTTAACCCAGACAGACCCCTGTACCTTAGAAGTTTTACCCCATTTAGCTAAGAGCTGGCATACAACAGAAGATAAAAAAGAATGGATTTTTTATTTAAGAGATGATGTTTATTGGAGTGATGGTGAGAAATTTACTGCTCAGGATGTTATTTTTACTTTTAATGAGATTATTTATAATCCTAAAATTCCTACAAGCTCACGAGATATTTTTACCATAGATGGTAAGAAAATTAAGGTGGAAAAAATTGATGATTATACAGTAAGGTTTACATTACCTTCGGTGTTTGCTCCTTTTCTAAGGTCACTTTCTGTAGAGATTTTACCTTCCCATAAATATAGGAAATTAGTTACAGAAGGTAAATTTACTTTTAGTATGGGACTTGATTCTAATCCTTCTGATATTGTAGGGACAGGACCTTTTCGTCTTAAGAAATATCTCGCAGGAGAGAAAGTTGTTTTAGAGAAAAATCCTTATTACTGGAAAAAGGATGCATGTGGAGAGAAGTTGCCATATTTAGACGAGATTATTTTTGTTATTTTACCCAACCCTGATACTGCACTTTTAAAATTTCTTGAAGGAGAAATCGATTATTATTCTTTAAGGCCTCAGGATTTAGCGGTTTTAGGGCCGATTAAAGAAAAAGATTTTACTATCTACAATGCGGGTATCGCTTTCGGTTCTAATTTCTTAGTATTAAATCAGAACCCTTTAGTTAATCCTTATACCAAAAAGCCTTATGTTAAGAGTTATAAGTTAAAATGGTTTCGCAATAAACTTTTTAGAAAAGCAATTAGTTTCGCTATTAACCGCAGAAAAATAATAATGATTGTGATGAATGGTTTAGGAGTTCCTCAGTTTTCTCCTTTAAGCAGAGCAAATAAAATTTTCTATAGCGATAAAATAATAAAGTATCCTTATAATCCTGAAAGAGCCAAAGAGATTCTTTCAGAATTAGGTTTTAGGGATATCAACAACGATGGTATTTTGGAAGATAAAGATGGGTATAATTTAGAGATTAATTTTTTTACTAATGCTAATAGCACAGAGAGAGTTACAATTGCTACTCTAATAAAGAAAGATTTAGAGAAGATTGGATTTAAAATTAATTTTTTGCCTTTAGATTTTAATAATTTAGTGAATAAGCTCGTTTCCACATACGACTGGGAAATGGTGCTTATTGGTTTAACAGGAGGAATTGAACCCTATTTCGGGAAAAATGTATGGTCTTACAGAGGAGATTTGCATATGTGGAATCCAACAAAAGAAGCTTTAGATGATTACGAAGTCAAGATAGATAATATTTTTAATCGCAGTGTTAAAACTTTTAATCTCGATGAGCGTAAAAAGTTTTTTTCCCAGTGGCAATATATTGTTTCCGAGAATCTTCCCCTTATATACACTGTTTCGGGTTATTCCTTGTATGCTGTACGTAATCGTTTTGGAAATCTCTTTCCTACAGTATATGGAGGAGCTTTCTCTCAAATAGAATATCTTTATATTAAAGATAAAAAAGATGATTAATTATATAGCAAAAAGATTATTCTATTCTTTATTTCTTCTTTTAGGAATAACTTTTTTGACATTTCTTTTTATTCAAATTGCTCCTGGAGATTTTTTAAGTGAGCTTAAATCAAATCCACAAGTATCACGGAGTACAATTAAGTTATATGAGGAAAAATTTCATCTTGATAAACCTCTTATTGAACAGTATCTTATTTGGGTAAAAAATCTTCTTAAGGGAGATTTGGGCTATTCTTTTTCTTATAAAGCAGAGGTAAAAAAAGTTATTGCCTCTCGTGCAAAAAATACTCTTCTCCTTTCTTTATCGGCGGTTATTTTTACTTGGATTTTTGTGATTCCTTTGGGTATATTGGCTTCTTTACATAAAGACAAATTTATTGATAAATTTCTTTCTTTTTTATCATATATTGGTATTTCCACTCCTTCTTTTTTCATGGCAATGCTTCTTCTTTATTTTGCTTATATTACACGATGGTTTCCCTTAGGAGGAATGCGTTCGTTAAGATTTGACGAACTAAGCTGTTTTGCTAAATTTTTAGATATCATTAAACATCTAATTATTCCTACTTTAGCCCTCTCATTTGCCAGTATTTCTTCTTTACAGAGAATAATGAGGGCAAATCTTTTGGAAGTTCTAGGGTCTTCTTATATTTTGTCTGCTAAAGCAAGAGGTTTAGGTAAGAAAAGAATTCTTTATATACACACCCTAAAGAATGCCCTTAATCCTATGATTACTATTTTTGGCTATCAGTTTTCTTCTCTTTTAAGTGGAGCAGCGTTAACAGAGATTATTGTAGGTTGGCCAGGACTGGGGCGAGTTACTTTAGAGGCAGTTATGAAGCAGGATTTATATCTTGTTATGGGTTCGGTAATTATTGGAGGTGTACTTCTTATTTTGGGTAATTTAATTGCCGATGTTTTACTTGCTTCTTGTGATCCTCGTATACGTTATTAATTTTTATGTGGAAGCATCTTAAGAAAAATAAGTTAGCACGTCTAAGTTTAGTAGTTTTAGGGGGATTGTATTTTCTTGCCTTCTTTGCTGATTTTTTTGCCCCCTATCACTATGATGATGAAGATATAATGTATAGGTGGGCTCCCCCTACACGGATACATTTTATAAATGTAAAGAAAGGTATATTTTGGCCTTATATTTATGGGTATAAAAGAAGTATTGATGAGTACTATCGGTGTATATATTCTGTAGACAAGGAAAAGATTTATCCTGTTAGATTCTTTATCAGAGGGTTTAAGTATAAACTCTTTGGATTGTGGGAATTTGATTATCATCTTTTTGGCGTAAAGGGGGGACGGATTCATCTATTGGGTGCTGATTTGAAGGGGAGGGATGTTTTTTCAAGGCTTTTATATGGGGCACGGATATCTTTAAGTATTGGTTTAATTGGTGTAGCAATTTCTTTTTTTATTGGAATTATTATAGGAGGGATTTCAGGATATTTTTCTGGGTGGGTGGATAATGTTTTAATGAGAGTAGTAGAGATGATGATGATGGTTCCTGCGTTTTATCTTATGCTTGCTTTGCGTGCTTCTTTTCCTCCTAATATGAGTTCAACTCAAGTATACATTCTTATTGTAGTAATTCTTTCTTTAATTGGTTGGGCTTCTATTGCACGGGTAATAAGAGGGATGTGTTTATCTTTAAGAGAAAGGGAGTTTGTTTTAGCAGCCAAAGCTTCTGGTTTAAGTAATTTTAAAATAATTATCCATCATATTCTACCCCATACACTTTCTTATGCAATAGTAGCAATATTTTTAAGTATTCCCGGCTATATCGTAGGAGAAGCAGGTTTAAGTATTTTAGGCTTAGGAATTCAAGAGCCCCAGGCAAGTTGGGGAAATATGCTTAGCTTAGCAGGAGGTATTGTTAATATTAAATTCTATCCCTGGATCCTTATGCCAGGCTTTCTTATTCTTATAACGAGCATTTGTTTTAATATTGTAGGAGAGGCCTTAAGGGATGTGCTTGATCCTAAAAGAAAAATATTTTAACCTGTTATTTGCAGGAGAAAGGGAATTAGATGGAGCCTTTATTAACGATAAACAATTTAAGTATAAAGTATAAAGAGAAAAAAGGATTTGCTTTAAAGAATATATGTTTTACTCTTTATGAAGGAGAAATTCTGGGTATTGTTGGTGAATCAGGTAGTGGTAAAACAACTTTAGCATACTCTGTTTTAAACATTTTACCTAAAGAGACGCATATAGAAGGAGAGATTATTTTTGGGAAGAATAATTTGTTTACTTTAGGAGAAAGAGATTTGGATAATATAAGAGGTAAAGAAATAGGAGTGGTGTTTCAGGAGCCCAAAGCTGCTTTCAATCCTGTATTAAGTATTGGCTATCAATTTATAGAATTTTTAAAAAGTAAGCTCAGGATAAAAAAGAGAAGTGATTGTTTTAAAAAAATAGAGAAACTTTTTAGTAAAGTAGGTTTAAATGACACGGAGCGTATATTAAAGAGTTATCCCCATCAATTAAGCGGAGGGCAACTTCAAAGGACAATGATTGCGATGGCTCTTTCTACCAACCCCAGGCTTTTGATTGCTGATGAACCTACCAGCTCTTTGGATGTAACTATAGAAAGTCAGATAATCAATCTTCTTATGAGATTACAAAAAGAGCTGGATTTGACAGTTTTATTCATTACCCATAACTTAGCGCTTATTGAAATTCTATGTAATCAGGTTTTAGTTCTTTATGAAGGAGAAATAAGAGAGCAAACCACCAAAGATTTACTTTTTCATAGCCCAAAAGATATCTATACCAAAAAGTTAATTGATTCTTTTAGAAAGATAACTTAATTATAGAAGTTAAAAAAGCTTATGGAGATTCTAAGGACAGATAAGTTGGTAAAACATTTTAAAGTTAAAAAAAGAATTGTTAAGGCCTTAGATGGCATAGATATATTTGTTAAAGAAAAGCAAACGACTGCTTTGGTAGGAGAATCGGGCTGTGGTAAGACCACTTTAGCCAAGACAATTCTTGGATTTTATAATGCTGATTCAGGAAAGATATTTCTTAGAGGAAAAGACATCACCAATGTTGTAAAAAACCGTAAATTTATTCAGGATAATATTCAAATCGTTTTTCAGGATCCTTTTTTGAGCTTTGATCCCCGTTATACTACGTTTTCTACTCTTTATGAAACATTAAAGATTATAAGAAGAGTTCCTAAAGAAAAAGGAAGAGGGATAATTATTGATATTCTAAATAAGGTAGGCTTTAAGGAGGATGTACTTTCGCGGTTTCCTCATCAATTAAGCGGAGGGCAACTTCAGAGAATATCTATTGGGAGAGCCCTATTAAGAAATCCTAAAATCGTTATTCTCGATGAACCGACTTCTAACCTCGATGTTTCTACTACAGTAAGGATTATTGAACTGCTGGATAGGTTGCAAGAAGATCACTCTTTAAGTTATTTATTTATTTCTCATAATTTAAAACTTATTAAAAATATTTCTCACTATATATTTGTCATGTATTATGGAAAGATTGTAGAATATGGACCAAAAGAATGTATTTGGAAAAATCCTCTTCATCCTTACACCAAGCTTCTTATTGAAGCTTCAGAATATAAAATAAAAGATGTATCCTTAAAAGAGAAAGAAGATACCGAGGGATGTTTATTTAAAAATCGTTGTCTCTTAAGAAGCAAAAAATGTGATATTGAACCAGAAAGAAAAGAGGTTGAGCGTGGACATTTTGTATATTGTCATTTTGTCTAATTCAATAAAAAGAGCTAAAAAGTCTATCAGAATAAAATAATTGTTCTTTAACAGTAAGGATAAGATTTCATACTTTCCTAATTTTTTGATATAATGAGAACAAAAGTCTATCGATGATCTGAGTGGTAGAGTTAGAGAGGTAATTAACAGAGATTGTAGTTGTAAAATATTTGTATAAAACTGGAGAAAAGATTATATCTAATAAAATAGTTAGATTTACAAAGAAGATTAAGAGAGAATATTATTCTAAAAGGAGGTAAAAATGGTTTTAGGAATTGTTCTAATTATTGCAGGGCTCTTAATTGCTATTTATCCGCCTTTACTTTCTTTAATAGTTGCTTCTTTATTAATATTAGCAGGGATATTTTTTATTTATTTGGGATATTATTATAAGAAAATTTCTCGCACTTTTGATGATCCTTTTATGAATTTCTTTTTCCGGTTGTAATGTTGTAATGATGAATGTTCGAGTTGGACTTTTTATAAAAACCCTTTAATCACTTTATTAATATAAGATGAAAAGAGATGTTTTTGTTCACCATCGTCCTCAATGGAAAACTCACATTGGTTTTGTTCTGGCTGCGGTGGGGTCAGCAATTGGTTTAGGTAATATCTGGCGGTTTCCTTATCTCTGTTATAAAAATGGAGGAGGAGCTTTTCTCATTCCCTATTTTATTGCTCTTTTTTTGGTAGGAATCCCCCTTATGATTTTAGAGATTGGCTTGGGACATAAGATGAGAGGATCGTCTCCTGCAAGTTTTGCCAGTATTTCCAAAAAATGGGAGTGGTTAGGATGGTGGCAGGTGATTTTTGTAATGTTTGGAATCGTTCTCTATTACTCGGTAGTAATTGCTTGGTGTTTAAATTTTTTCTTCTATTCTTTCAATCTTTCTTGGGGCAGTGACCCTAATACCTTTTTTTTCAATAAGTTTCTTATCACAAGCAGTGGCCCTTTTGATTTAGGAGACCTAAGAACACCAATACTTTTTTCTCTGCTTTTAGTATGGCTGTCTAATTGGATAATTGTATTTAGTGGAGTACAGAAAGGGTTAGAGCGGGCTAATAAAATTTTTATGCCTGTACTTGTTTTTCTTACATTAGTTATCGTATTTTGGAGCCTAAGGCTTCCTGGTGCAAAGGAGGGCATTGCTATTTATCTTAAGCCTGATTTTAGTCGTCTAAGGGATATTAAGGTATGGATGGATGCTTTCAGCCAGATATTTTTCACTTTAAGTTTAGGCTTTGGTATAATGGTAGCATACGCTTCTTATTTACCTAAAAAAAGTCACATAATAAGAGATTCATTTACTATTAGTCTTTTTAATTGTATTTTTTCTCTCATTGCTGGTTTTGGAGTGTTTTCTATTCTGGGGTATATGGTGCATTCTACCTCAAAGGAATTTTCTGAGGTCGTTAGCCAGTCTATAGGCTTAGCCTTTGTAGCTTATCCTAAAGCAATAAGTATGCTTCCTGCTTTTCAGCGAGGATTTGGTCTAATTTTTTTCAGTATTCTTGTTATTGCAGGACTTTCTTCAGCAATTTCTATTTTAGAGGCTTTTACTTCTGCAATAATAGATAAATTTCATTATCCTCGTAAGGTTGTTGTCTCGGGACTTTCTGTAGCAGGATTTTTAGGAAGTATTATTTTCACTACCCAAGCAGGAATCTACTGGTTAGATATTGTCGATCACTTTCTTACGCAGTATGGCCTAGTCTTAGCAGCAATTTTTGAATGTATTGTAGTGGGATGGATTTATAAAGCAAGCAGGTTGAGAGAGCACATCAGTCACTGGAGTATGGGAAAATTAAATAAATGGTGGTGGGATGCATCGGTTAAGTTAATTGCTCCTGGTGTGTTAGTTGCTCTTTTAGTTTCTTCTTTAATAGAGGAATTTTTAACACCCTATGGAGGCTATCCTTGGTTAGCTATTATCATTATTGGTAGGGATTGGTTAATTTATACTTTATTTTTTGCCCTTATTGTGGCTTCTCATCCTTGGAGAGTAGAACCACGAGAACGGATATTATCTTGGGAATAGTCTCCCTTCGTATGAACTATCCTTTTATTTAATTTTTAAATTTAAAAGTAGTTAGGGAAGAAATGTTTTTTATAAATAAATATAAGGTAAAAAAGTTATTTGTTTATTTTGTTTCTTTAGGTTTTATTTTCTTATCTGTTTTTTTATATTGTAAGTTACAGAATTTTAAGAAGAAAAGAGTAGAATACGCCTTAAGAGAAAATATTACTGATGTAGTTAATTCTTTCTCCGGTAAATATACTTTTCTTGTTAAGGTTCTTACCGATAAGGGGATCATTTTTTCTTATCATAGTAATATGAGGGTTGTTGCTGCTAGCCTCATAAAAGTACCTATTATGATAACGATATTTTATGCTATAAAAGATGGTCTTTTGTCTTTAGATGATGAGATTACTTTAAAGGAGGAAGATAAAGCTACAGGTTCTGGAGTTCTAAAATACAAAAAGTTTCCCTACAAACTTAGTTTAAAAAAACTTTTATGGTTTATGATCGTCCATAGCGATAATACCGCTACTAACAGAATCATTGACATTTTAGGCTTTGATTATATAAATAAAATATTTAATCAAATAGGATTAAAAGAAACTGTTCTTATGAGGAAAATGATGGATTTTAGAGCTCGTAATAAAGGAAGAGAAAATTATACTTCTTGTAGGGATATAGTGTATCTTTTAGAAGGTATATATAGGAAAAGTATGTTTACCAGCGGGGATTCTGAGTTTATGCTCTCACTTTTAAAGAGACAAACAATAAATGACAGAATACCTAAATATTTACCTTCATCGGTAGATATTGCCCACAAAACAGGTTTAGAGAAAGGCATAGTTTCTGATGCAGGTATTATATTTTCTAAGGAGTGTGATTATGCTATATGCGTGATGGCTTCAAGATTTAAGACTTATAAAGAAGCAAAAGATTTTATTGCTAAACTGTCATTAGTTGTTTATAATACATTAAAAACATATTTTATGGACTAAAGATTTAAGAGTGAGTAAATTTTTATGTTTATTTTAGGTAATTTACTTTTAGCATTAGCAAAAGTCATTGACATTAGTATTACCATTTTATACTGGCTTATAATTATCCGTGCTTTAATAAGCTGGGTTAGCCCTGATCCTTATAATCCTATTGTTCAGTTTCTAAATAAAACCACAGAACCAATACTTGAACCTATAAGGCATTTTATCCCTTTTCATTATCAAATAGGTATTGACATTTCTCCTCTGATTGCTTTTTTGATTCTTATTTTTTTGAAGAGTTTTTTAGTTAAGACGTTGTTACAGATAGCCTATCGTTTAGGTTAAAAAGATGGATATAGTATCAGCAATTATTCCTTTAATATTAATTATTGTTCTTTTCTTTTTCATTATAAGAATTGCGACGGTTATACTAAAATTGACAGGGTTAGATGAAAATACAGCTCGTTTTCAAGCAATATCTGCTTTTACAGGTACGGGGTTTACAACACGAGAGGCAGAATTAATTTTGGACGATTCTATGCGAAGGAAGACAGTGATTGTATTGATGATTTTAGGTAAAGTAGGGATAGTTTCTGTTATCGCGAGTCTTTTTTTATCTTTTGGTAGGGGCAGTTTATCTTCTGATGTAGGTAAGGTTCTGCTTTTAATCCTTTTTATATTGATTCTTTATAAATTGACTACTCTTAGAGGGTTTAGCCGTGCTTTAAATCATTTTATTGAAAAAAGAATTGTAGCAAGAGGGTTTATAAAACAGAAGATACTGGAGGAACTTTTTTCACTCCCACGGGGATATGGGATAGCAAAATTATTAATAACAAAAGAAGTTAAGGAAAATGGTCTTACTCTTTCAGAAGCAGGGTTTGTTAAGAAGAATATTTTAGTTTTGTGTATTGAAAGAGATAATACCCTTATTCCTTTTCCTCATGCCAATGATAGACTAAAGGAAGGAGATCGTCTTTTATGTTATGGTCTTTTAAAAAATATAAAATCGTATGCTCCTTAGACAAAATATTTAAAGGAGTAAAAAAGAAAGGAGGATACATTTATGAAGATTTCTAACTATCTAAAAGAAGAATTATGTATTATGGAGCTTAAATCTAAAAATAAAGAAGAGATAATAAAGGAGATATCCTATGAAATTAAAGAGAAGGAGGGAGATATTAATGATATCGAGAAGTTTGTAAGGGATATTTTAGAAAGGGAGAATTTAGGCTCAACAGGTATAGGGCATGGTGTGGCAATTCCTCATGCCCGAACCGAAGCTATTTCTAACTTTGTTATTGGTTTTGGGCGTTCTCTTGAAGGAGTAGATTTTAATGCTATTGATGGCCAGAAAGTCAGTCTTATTTTTCTTATGGGAGCAAATCCTCGCCAGTTAAATTTATACCTTCGTCTTTTAGCAGAGTTGTCAAAGCTTTTAATGAACCCTTCTTTTCGTAAAGAGTTAATGGAAGTAAAGACTTCTTTAGAGGTTATTGAGACAATAAAACGGTTTGAGGGAAAGTAAAGTAAATATATTGTTTTGAAAAAGAATAGTTTATAGAGAGTAATTTGTAAGAGGAGATGTGATACGAGAGTTAAAGAGGCGGTGAAAAAGGATATAGTGATGGTTAATCGTTCCACTTCTTTAAGGAATTTACTGGAATTATTTAAAGGGTTTCATACCTTACCCCTTATTCCTGTGGTTGATGAAGAAAAGCACCTTATTGGCGTAGTACACCTTACAAGTCTTGTGGATGTCTTAAAGTCCCAGGAAACAAAATTTTTCAAAAATATCCCCTTTGTAGAGATAGAAGAAGGTTCTTTTTGGCTTAAAATTAACACCAGCTATGGGAGAATTTCTTCTTGTGGATGACATTATGGAAAGTTATTATTTCTCTTTAAAAGAAGATATGTCTTTAGAGGAAGCATATAAAAAAATGCATTTGCATAATAAAAACAAACTTCCTGTGGTTGATGACGAGAATCATTTTTTAGGCATCATTGGAATTTTTGATATTGTCTGGAGAATGTTTAAAGAAAAAGGTATTGTAAACCTCCCTTATAAATATTTTGTTACCAATTAAACCTGTGAGGAGATTATGAGGGAAACAACTTTAGCTTTAGTTTTAGCGGGAGGTAAAGGAGAACGTCTATATCCTCTTACTGCAGAGAGAACAAAGCCTTCGGTTCCTTTTGGAGGTAAATATAGGATAATTGATTTTGCTTTAAGCAATCTCGTAAATTCTGGGATATACTCTATATATGTGTTGGTACAGTACAAATCACAATCCTTAATCGAACATATAAGAACGACGTGGAGAAAAGCAGGAGTCCTGCCGAGACATTTTATTACTGTTGTTCCTCCTCAAATGCGCCGGGAAGGGATAAAAGAATGGTATCGTGGCACAGCGGATTCAGTATACCAGAATATAAATCTTATTTATGATTTCAAACCCAAAATGGTTGCTATTTTTAGTGCAGATCATATTTACAGAATGAATATAAAACAAATGATAGATTTCCATTTAAGAAAGAAGGCGCACCTTACTATTTCTACTGTGCCGGTAACATACCAGGAGGCAGAGAAATTTGGTATTGTAACGTTTGATAGTAATTTTAGAGTAAAAAGTTTTAAAGAGAAACCCCACATTAAAAGGAAAATGAAAGTTTTTGCTTCTATGGGTAATTATATTTTTGATGCCGATGTGTTAGTGGAAGTATTAGAGAAAGTTTCAGAGAAAACAACTACTCATGATTTTGGTAGGGATATTGTTCCTTCTCTGATAGAAAAAAAAGCTAAAGTATATGCTTACGATTTTTCTCAAAATAAAATTCCTTCAATTAAAAAGTACGAAGATAGTTTTTACTGGCAGGATGTAGGAACAATAGAAAGTTACTGGCAGGCTAATATGGATTTGTTAGGAGAAAAGCCTCTTTTAGATTTAAGAAATCCTTCTTGGCCTATATATGCTTCTAATTTTAATATTCCTCCTGCCTATATAGGGGATTCTTCCATTAACAATTCTTTGGTGGGAGAGGGTTGCCGTATATACGGTGCAGAAGTTAGTAATTCTATTCTGGGAAGAGGCGTGGTTATAAAGAGAGGATGCAATATAAAAAATTCCATTATTATGGATTTTACTATTATAAAGAAAAACTGCAGAATTAAAAAAACTATAATAGATAGGTATAATGTAATAAAGGAAAAAAGTTTAATAGGATATTGTCTACAGAGAGATAAAAAGAAATATTTTGTTGATTCTTCGGACATTATAGTTATAAAAAGAGGCGAGCGTCGTTTTTAAGCTAAGAATAAAAGGGAGAAAAAGATGGATATTTTTGAGGTAATAAAGAAACGGAGAAGTATAAGAAGTTATAGTTCCCGGGAGATTGAGGAGGAGAAGTTGAGAGAGATTTTAGAAGCAGCTCGGCTTGCCCCTTCGGCTTCTAATCGACAAGAGTGGCGGTTTATTATTGTAAAGGATAAGGAGAAAAGAAAAGCCCTCTGTGTAGCAGCAAAGAATCAAGTATTTGTAGAAGAGGCACCATTAGTGATAGTCTGTTGTGCCCAGACGGATAATTATAGGATGAGTTGTGGTCAACTTTCTTATCCTATCGATGTGGCTATTGCTATTGAGCATATAAGCTTAACTGCTGTCTCTTTGGGGCTGGGAAGTTGTTGGGTAGGTGCTTTTTATGAAGATGAAGTTAAGAAAATCTTAAAGATACCTTCAGAAGTAAGAGTAGTAGAACTACTTACAGTAGGCTATCCCAAAGAAGAGAATTATTTTCCTCATAATAGATTAGCATTAAAAGAAATAGTTTTTAAAGAAAAGTGGGGTATCCCTTATTATCTATAGTAGTGAGATTGATTTATCTTGCTGTAATTGATTTTCTGCATTAACTACATCTCTATTTATTTTTTTAAGACATTTATCTATGCGTGATTTTAAAGAAGGATTTATAAAAGGAGCAGACATTTCTTTTAAGACTTGGATAGCCATTCGGAAATAACGGACAAGTTCCCCTTCGTCAATCGGACATAGTTTACTTAACTCATAAAAATCTATCCCTTCATACCAACTTCTAGCTGCATCAGCAATATTAAAAGAGAATGTTTTACTTAAAGGATATATAGAGAACTTCTTTTCTTTTTTATGTATATATTTTATAAAGTCTTTAAGTTCTTTTTTTAATCTTTTTGTTTTTTTTGTAAGAGGGATTTTTCTTTCGCCTTTCCGTGGTTCGTATACTAAAGCACATATAACTACAAATAGAGATGGCGCGTCAAGTGCATCGAGTATCCCTTCTTCGTATAGCTCGCCTATCTGTAACTCGAAACTGTAGACCCTCGAAGATAACTCTGCTTTCCAGCTTATCCCGCCATTAATTATATATTTCATCTCCTTTAGGAGAGCTACTTTTCTTTTAAGGAGGCTGAGGGCTTCTTTCTTTTTAGTATGAGAGGATTGTCTAAAATGAAAAGATAGAGGGTAAATATCATACAGTTTTTCCTGCATAACCTTATAGAGATTCAACACAGTAGCATAGCAACTTCTTAATTGGCTAATAATAGGTTCGTAATTTCCATAAATTATATTCTCCAAGCGTTTGATATCAAGATGAGAAGGGTTTAATTTTATATAAACGAATCCTTTAGAGTCAATTCCTCGTCTTCCTGCCCGGCCAGCCATCTGGTAAAAATCACGTGTCTTTAAGTAGCGGAATATCCTTCCATAATATTTATAAAGAGTATCAAACACTACTGTTTTTGCAGGCATATTTATTCCTAAGGCAAATGTTTCTGTAGTAAAGATAAGCTTCAGAAGACCCGTAGTAAAAAGTCTTTCAATAACTTCTTTTAAAGGAGGAAGTAGCCCTGCATGGTGATAGCTAATTCCTCTTTTTATAAGAGGGTAGAGAAAGTTAATATGGGGAGTGCTGGAGATGTCAAAAGTTGCGATAAGTTTATTGAATAAGTTTATAATTCTCTTTGTTTCATTTTTCTTCAGTAAATTAAAACTGTATAGTTGGTGAGCAAGCATTTCGCATCGCCGACGAGAGAAAGAGAAGTATATACAGGGAAGGAGATTATTTGAATTTAGGTGCATAAGGAGAGAACTTAATTTGTTTGGTTTAATAGAGGTAGTATATCGATGGTTATAAAGTTTAGTAAGATAATTTGAGCTTTTTAGTTCTTTGTATGAAAAAAAGAATTCGTTATTACATTGATATCGAAAAGTTAAAGGCACAGGTCTTCTTTTTTCTACAACCTTTTTAATGGGATAAGGATGGACAGATTTAAGCCACTCAATAAACTCATCTATATTAGGCAGAGTTGCACTTAAAGCAAGAAGACGCATGTGCTTAGGTAAGAGGATAATTGCTTCTTCCCATACAGTTCCTCGGTCTATATCGTCAAGGTAATGAATTTCGTCGAATATCACCCATTCTTTATCTTGGAAACGTTGGGGAGAGATTAATATTGTGTTGCGGAATATTTCTGTGGTCATGATAATGATTGGAGCAGATGGATTTATATTTACATCTCCTGTAACAATGCCAACATTGTGAGGATATTTATTAGAGAAATCTCTAAACTTTTGATTACTTAAGGCTTTTATAGGAGCAGTGTAGATTGCACCTTTTTTATTCTTTATGCATTCCTCAATTATATATTCAGCAATGAGAGTTTTACCCGCACCAGTAGGAGCAGAGATTATTACAGAGTATCCTTTTATTCCAAACTCTATTGCTTTTTTCTGAAAGTCATCTAAAGAAGCTATCTTTTTCATAAAACTCTTAATATTATATCAAAAATATATATAATCTTCCTCACATTTCTAAAAACTATTTGACAACCCTACATCGCCAAGTATAATTTTAAGTGGAATAATGGACATTTTACATAATGTTAAAAGAGTTTTTCTTTTTTTTATCTTTTGTTTATTTCTTGTCCCCTTTTGTATTTTTTCTGGAGATTTAAATCAAGATTTAGAAGAAAAACTTAAGTTTTTAGAAGAAAATCTTCAGGAAGAGAAAAATAGAGTTAAGGCTCTAAAAGAGGAGCTTTTCCATATTCAAGAAGAAAAAAAGAAGATTTTTTCATGTCCAGATAAGTTAAGGTTAAAAGACAAACAAATCTTAGCACTCTCTTCTAAATTAAAAGATACCCAAGATGAACTTACTCGCCTTAAAGAAGATATAGATAAGAAAGAAGAAGAGATAAAGAGCTTAAGTGAAGACATTGAATATCTTAGAGAAGAGAGTGAAGAAAAAGATGAAGAAATAAATAATTTAAAAGAGAAAATTTATCTTTTATCCCAAAAGACCCAGTCCCAAATAGAAAATTTATATAAGGAGCTTGAAGATGAGAAAATAGAGAAGAGTACTTTACTTGCAGAATTAGATAGAAGCAATAGAGATATCGAAGAATTGCGTAAGAGAATTGAGAGAAGAAAAAAAGATAAGATAGTAATAGAAAATTTAGAGGAAAGGCTTAAAAAAGAGAAAGAAAAGAATAAAATGCTAAAAAATCAGCTTTCTCAGAAGTTAGACCCTTATAAGGAAAGAATAAAGAAACTTTCCCAAGAAGTCGATGTTAGAAAAAAGGAAATAAAGTATTTAAAAAGCATTATAAAAGAAATAATGAGTAAAATAGAGTCACTATCATCTCCTTTTCCATCCCATCAAAAGTTTTAATTAGACGGATGATAATTAATCCCAATATTTTTTACCAGTTAGTAAAGATAAAGTATATAATTTTAAAGGAAAAGTCAATGAGTATATGTTTATTTCCGGAATTATTTGGAAAGTATCATGTTTTTGCAGAGAAAGTATATTTTTAAATCTTTGAAGAGGGAAAGTACGTTGAGTAGTTTTACTTTAATCGAAGTTATTATGGTCATTGTTATTTTAGGTATTCTTGTTGTATTTGCTCGGCCGAGATTTGAAATTTTCTATGAGCTTAAGATAAGAGGAGGGGCAAAAAGAATCATCTCTGATATTCGTTATGCTCAAAGCTTAGCTACTTCTAGACATGAAGATTATGCAATCTCTTTTGATACTGCAGATAATAGCTATCGAGTGTATCGTGTTTCTGACGGTGCTACAGCAAAAGATCCATTTACTCATACAGATTTAGTTGTTGATTTTGATGATGATAGTATGTATAGAGGGGTTAATATCTTTTCAGTTAATTTTGATACTACTGATGTATTAAGATTTAACTGGGAAGGTGTGCCTTATGATGGGGATGGTTCCTTATTAAGCAACAGAGGGACCATTAATTTACACTGCGAGAATAGACAGCTAACAATATATGTAGCTCCTCAGACAGGAAGGATAAGCTGGCAATGATAAAAAATAAGTGGAGGAAGAATATTACCCTTATTGAGCTTGTAGTAGTTCTTATTATTTTTGCTTTGGCTATTCCTGTATTGATGAGTTTATTTACCCAGACTAATTTAAACGTTGTAGATTCAGAGGCCATTGCTACTGCTACTTTCTATGCAGAAGAATTAATGGAAGAGATATGTCTTAAACGTTTTGATGAGAATGAATCTTCTCCGTGGAGTAGTTCTTTAGGCCCTGATACCTCTACTTTAGGAATAGATGGGGTGACCCAGGAAAATAATACTGACCATAATAATTGGGATGATGTGGATGATTACAATGGTTATTCTGATAATCCTTATACAACATATATACGTACTGTTAAAGTAGAGTATATGGAGTTAAATGGTAGTAGTTGGCAGACTGCCACCACTTCTACTGATTATAAGAAAGTTACTGTTTCTGTTTCAAGGAGCGATAGTAATTTTGGCCCCCTTAGAATAGTTATGTTGGTGAGCAGTTATTAATAGAGGATGAGGAAATCCGTTACATTAATTGAGTTAGTTATTGTAATTGTTCTTGTAGGAGTGCTTTCTGTGGGTTTTAGTAGATATTTTGTAGATATTATTAATACCTGGAATTTTGTTTCTTTTCGCAGTGAGGTAGTAAATGTAGCTAGAAGCGCTTTTATGCAAATGACCCGCCGAATTCGTCAGATTAAAAAACGCACTCCTTCTGAAAATACTATTGAAACCGCAGATATAGGAACTTTAAAGTTTGTGTCATTAGATACAAGTGATAATAATATTCGTATAAGATATAGAGTTAGTGGTAATGAGCTTTATTATGATCTGGATAGTGATTTCGACGGTAACTTTGAAAGCTCACATATTTTATTAGGAGGAGTATATAATTTCCATTTTAGATATTATAAAAATGATGGCACAGAGATGGCTTCTTATCCTCTCTCTTATAGTGATAGGGAAGATATTTATCAAATTGGCATAGAATTTGAGATAAGAGAAAGAGACCAGAGTTATCAATTTTATACTAAAGTTTTTCCCAGAAATTTTAAAGAATAGAATGAAAAATTCAGTAACTTTAATTATTGCTATATTTTTTATGTTGATTTTTGCTCTTTTAGGGACTACGCTTTTACGGATGCAGTCGGGTGATTTTGAGTTTAATCGTAGAAATTTTGATTCTGAAAGAGCGCTTTATTTAGCAGAGTCAGGAGCAAGCTGGGCATTGGTTTATATAAAAAGCCACCCTGATTGGCGGGGGACACAAGTTCATCAATTAGACTATGGAGAGTATTCTGTTTTAGCAAGGGATCCTCAGGGAAGTGAAGAAGGAGATGTAGTGATTGAATCCACAGGTTATATTCCTAATCAAGCTAATTATAGGGCAAAAAGAGTGATAAAATTAGTAGTGACTATTGGAGATTTAAACAGTTGCGTCCAAATTAAAAACATTTTTGACTGGCACCTTATGCATAGCGGTTCGCGTATTGACGGAGAAATCTTAGCAGGCCATTTTAATGGCGATGGCGATGAGACTTTAGATGAGTTAGGCGAGGATTACGACCCACCACCTTCTCCTGTTCTACCTTCTGATGGCTCAGGAGATGATCGTGATTTTATTGTTGAAGGAGCCTATCCCCAAATAGATATGAATTATTTTGAAACTCATGCTTCCCAAGTATGGGATTTACAAGAAGAAAGCACTATCCAGTCCATAAACGGTGATACGATTACTGTTAATGATAATATATTTACTCTTCCTGCTTCTCAGTGGAACAATCGCACCATTATAAGAAATTTAGAAAGGAACTGGCCTGATGACGATAGTTTCAGGGTTATTACTCAAAGAGTTAATAACCAGACAGTAAGAGTAGAGAGTGTAACTGATTGGCAAGTTGGAGATCGCATAAGAACAGGTCGGAGGTGGTATCAAAGTAGTGTATTCGGTGGGATCATTTACAATAAAGGTGATGTGCTTATTGACTTAAGGAGTGGTGATGTGTCTCTGTATAGGACTTATATTATTGCTGAAGGTGATATTGCTATAAGGGGTACAGACAGTATTTACACTTCCCCAGGTCTTTTTGGAACTCGTTATCCCAGCATAGCAACTAAATACGGAGATATCGACTCTCCTGATACACCCTCAGGAGGTAGCGAGATCGCAAAACGGCTTAAACGTCGGTTTGGAGGAATTCTCTATACAGAGTTTGGCGATGTAGATATAAATTATATAAGTGGACTTGCGGTTATGGGAGTAAATGTTGCTTTAGATGGAAGAGTTTATTTAAAGAATCCGCGTTTTCTTAACCAACCTTCAACGCAAGGATTTGATTTTTCTCCTACTACTTTGCTCTGGAAAGAGAAGTAGTAGTTTTAGTCAATAGTCAATAGTCTATAGCTCATAGTTCTTAGTATTTTTATCTAGTATCTAGTATCCTGTATCAAGCATCCAGCATCTATTATCTCGTATCCACTATCATTCGATTCTTGATTCTTGATACTCGATATTCCTACACCCTCCACCCTACCCCCTACACCCTAATTCTATCCGCTATCCGCTAATCGCTATTTGCTATTCCGGCGTGATTATCCTTGACAGTACTTAAATAGCCCTGTAGAATTTAAGATGAAGTGGAGGCGGAGAGTAAAAACAATACAAAAAAGTCGAAAATTTCTCTTTTAGAAGTCATTTCTGGTATAAAGAATTTTTTTCTTGCTAGCCAGAGCATTATTGGTTTAGATATAGGAACAAGCTATATTAAGTTAGTTCAGCTTCAGAAAATTCGAAATAATTATACTCTCACCAATTATCGTGTCCGGGCCTTGCCTTTAATGGTAAAAGATAATCCTCAACAGAGACGAAAGATAATAACAGCATTTTTAAATGAATTTATTTCTGAAGCACGCATAAAAACTACTATAGGAAGGTTAGCTCTATGGGGTGCAGGTAGTTATGTATTTTCTCTTACTATCCCTTCTATTACAGAGAAAGAGTTAAAAGGAGTAGTGGGGGTGGAGCTTAAAAAGAAATTGCCTTTTCAAGTGGATTTAAGCAGAATCTTTTTTAACTATTTTGTTACTTCCAAATTTGAAGAAGAAAAAGGCATTACTTTTCAAATTACCTGTATTGCTATGGATAAATATGTATTAGAAGAGAATATCAGGATTTTAAAAGATATTGGAATAAGACCAATGGTTATAAATATTATCCCCGATGCTTTAGGTAATCTTATAAAGGAAATAGCTAAAGAGGCAAATTGTGTAGCTGTTTTAGATATGGGGGTTAAGGAGAGTGTATTTAGTGTTTACAAAAAAGGTCTTTTGCAGTTTAGCCGTCAGATTCCTATAGGGGGAGAACAATTTACTCAGGTTATAATGAAAACTATGGTTACTTTAGGAATGAAGAATGTTACAGAAGAAAGTGCGGAAAAAGTAAAACGACAGTGTGGTATTCCTTTGGAAGAGGAAGTTTTTCTGGAATATTTTACAGATTTTGGAGTAATAAAAGGAAATCAGATTGCTGTAGCATTAAGGCCTCTATTGGAAAGGTTCAATACCGAGATAAATCGCACTATCAATTATTACTACCGTACTTTTCGGGAAAATAAAATCGATTGTCTTTATCTTACAGGTGGTAGCTCTCGCCTTAAGAATATTGACCGATTATTAAATTTTAATTTGCAAAATATAAATATTGGTACTATAGAAAAATTGAATCCTTTAAGTGTAGTAAAAGGATGGATGGACTCAGGGGTGTCTCGTTATGAGTTGGTTATGGAAGAAGCTGCTCCTCATTTAAGTGCTGTATTAGGATTATGTATAAATCGGGGAGGTAAAGTTAATCTGCTTCCTCCTAAGGAGATATTAGAGCAGAGAATAGGATTTTTAGCAGCAACTACAAGAATAGTATTTATTCTTCTCTTAGCAATAATTTTAGGGACGTATACTTTTTCTTATGGTAAATGTTTGCTTTATAAAAAGCTGATTAATGCTACTCAGTTAGAGATTAATGGGCTTTCTTCTAAGATTAAGCAAATAAAAGACTATATGGCGCTAAAAGGCATTCTTACTGAGCGTAAGTCTCTCTTAGAAAATGCAATTGGAAGACAACCCTTATGGATGGGTGTATTAAAAGAATTAAGTAATATAACTCCCCAGGGTATGGCATTAAGACATCTTAAAGTCGAAAGAAAAGGCAAGGGTAGAAAGCTTTACCTTGCAGGAGAAGTGCTTGCAGAGTATACTACTATTGATTTAGCTATTTCTCAATATCTTGTTGCTTTAGATGATTCCCCGTTTTTTACCAATGTTAAACTCGTTTCTACAGAAAGAGACGTATATTCCCCTATTCCTAAGGCAGATTTTGAAATAGAATGCGACTTAGTATATTGATAACTATGGATAATATAAAAGGAGGCAAAGATAAATATTAGAGACAAAACTTTACAGTCGATAATTACAGCAGGAGTAGAGATACTTATTCTTATGCTTATTATAATCTTTGTAGGGGGAAGATTAAGTAGATATTCCAATCGTCTAAAGGAAGAATTAAATAATAAACAAAGAGAATTAGAAGAGGACAGAAGACTTGTCCAACTTATCCCTAATCCCCAGAAAGAAATAGATAAGATTAGAAAAGGTATGGACGAGTTGCAGAATAGAGCAGTGACTAAGAAAGAATTACCCAAGATAATCCAACAACTTATCAATAAAAGTAGTGAATTAGATATAGAAATAGTTTCTATCAAACCACGCGATGATATAGAAATAGAAGAAGAGAAACTTCCTCAAGGTGTAAGTAAGGCTTATATTGAAATGATTATTAAATGTCCTTACCAGACTTTAGGGGAATATCTTAAAGAACTAAATGAACTGCCAATAATTTTTACTATTGAAAGTATGTATATAGAGAAGATTGAAGAACTGGAAAGTATAATAAACAAGAAGAAAAAGAAAGAGGAAGATATTTTTACTACTTTAGTGTTAAGTACTTATACTATTTGGCGGGTAGAATAAATAGACGATTTAAAGACCAAAAATATGGATAGGAAAAAAAAGGAAATATTCATCACAGTCATTTTAGGTGTTATTCTCCTGATAGCTATTAGTATGAATCTTAAGCGCCTAAAATCTACTAAAAAGACAACAGAAACCCCTCTTTCTATAGAAAAACCAGCCACTGAAGTTTCTTCTAAGTCCATAAAAGCGAATGCTGATGTTATTGCTTTGCAAAAACAACGTGCAAATCTTGTCTGGGGTAGAGACCCTTTCTTTTTTACTCAGGCAAAAAAAGTTTACACAGGACAAAAGCTTTTTTTAAAAGGTATTTCTTTAGGGAAAGATGGTAAAGGTTATGTTTTTGTTAATGATCAGATACTTACGGTAGGAGATGTAGTGGGTGGCTATAAGGTTATGGAGATTAAAAAAGATAGAGTTTTACTTAAGAAGGGCAGTGATACTTTCTACTTGGGATTACCGGAAGAGTAATAATATAATTTACTTTATAGAGAAATAAGTTTAAAGGGCGAAGATACTTTTATAAAATTATAAATTATTAAATAAGTTAGATGAAAGGTAAATTTGTTTAGTTATAAGTTAATTACCTTGAGGAATATTTATTTTAGGATATAATAAAATTAGATGAAGAAAAATATTATTTTATCTTTTATTTTTTTAATTTTTGTAACATCTTCCTTTTTTTGTTTCTCTCAGACGAAAGATTCTTCTATGATTGAATATCTTGAGTTCCGGGAAGTAGATATAAAGGATGTATTAAGGCAACTTGCTAAGCAGTATAATATAAATATTGTTTTCTCTGAGTCAGTAACAGGCATAGTGACGGTTCAGCTTCATGATATAAGTGTTGATGAAGCCATAGATTCTATTGTTACGGTTAACGGCTTTGTGTATACAAAGAAAGGTAATATTATTAAGGTTACTACTTCTGAAGAAGCAGAAAAAGAAGGTAAAGTTACTCGTCTCTTTAAGTTAAATAATGCTGATGCTTCAGAATTAGTAGAGACATTCAAGAAAGTGCTTACTTCTGAAGGGGCAGTAAAGGCAGATAGGCGTTCCAACTCCTTGATTGTTACCGATACTCCCTCTGTGGTGAATCAGATAGAGGAAATGATACCCCAGTTGGACAAGATTACTCCGCAGGTGTTGATTGAGGCTCATTTTATTGAAACTACACTTGATACCTCAGAGAAGTTAGGTATAGATTGGACAATGCAGGCTACAGCACACGGATCGTCTCGTCCTACAACGGCTCCCTTTAAAGCAAAAGGAGAAAGGGGGATGAATAATCTTTTTCCACCTTTGAATCCTACCGATGATGATTTTTATACAAAATATGGATTTCCTTACGCTGCAAGTAGCAACTTTACATTTGGTATATTAGATTTTACTGAATTTACAGCCATTTTTAATTTTATCAGATCACGTCAGGATTCTAAAATTATTGCCAACCCCCGCATTACTACTCTTGATAATCAGAAGGCACTTATTCAAGTAGGAAAAGATATTCCTGTGCCTGTTTATGAAAGGAATGAGCAAACAGGCAAGATGGAGATAAGTGGGTGGGAAGATGAACCAGAGAGGGTAGGGGTTATTTTGGAAGTAACACCTCAAGTAAGTCCTGATGGACATATTAGAATGAGGATTAAACCGGAGGTAAGTGAAATTGACCGTTTCCTTACTATTGAAGGAGATGAGGTAAGACCTATTACCAATACACGCACCGCAGAGACGGAAGTGCAGATAAGAGATGGTCAGACTGTTGTGATTGGGGGATTGGTAAAAACCAAAACTACTCGTAGCGTTAAAAAGGTCCCTATCTTAGGGGATATTCCTTTTTTAGGACTTCTTTTTACACGCAAAGAGGAAGGTTCTGATGAAAATCCCAGCGAGAAGATAGATTTACTTATATTCGTAACTGCCCGTATTCTTAAGGATACAAATGAACCTTTGATAGGATATAAAAACCATCTTATTACTGCCCCTCCCAAGCCTTTTAAACTAAAACCAAGAAGCATAAATATAAAAAAATGAAAGAAATGGGTTTCTTTCTTATTGTAATTACCTGGGTGGTAATAATAGGTTTAGGTGTTTCTCTTTTTCTATTTACCCATAAAAATCCCCATTTACCTGCTATCAAAAATAGTGAACATTTACTTAAAGAAGTTTCTATAGAGGGCAATCTAACCACAAGAGAAAACCATTTAGAGAAGGGGATATTGGAGAGCATGGCAAAGGAAATAAATGAACTTAAGAGAAAATTAGAGAATAAAAGAGAAGAAATACTTTATCTTAAGAATCATAATAGCATTTTAGAAAAACAGTTAAGAGATATCAGTTCAGAGAATACTGTTCTTAATAAAAAAATTTCTTCTCTCCAAGGAGTAGAAGATGTAATTCGTCCTATAAGAGAAAAAATTAGGGAAATAGGTTTTTTCTTAGATAAAGAAATTACTGATACCCAAAAGAAATATGAGATTAAAGATGTTCTCCTTTCACTCTATAGAAAATTGAATGATATTGATTCGGATGTTACTCGTGTTATTCAGGAAACGCCTTCCTATATAGAGAAAACAGAGCAGTTAGATAAGTCTCTTAAAGAGAAAATTCAGCAAATAGCAAGCTTAAATAATACCCTTGATAACCTTAATAAAAAAATAAGCCTCTTAAGCTCAGAAAATAAGAATTTAAGTAGTCTTTTAGAGCAAAAGGCCAAAAAGATAGAGGAACTTAACAGTCTCGCAGAAAATCTTAAAAATAAACTTTCCCGCTATAAAGATACAGAAAGAGAAAATACTAGACTTAAGGAAGCTATAAAAGATAAGGAAAAAGAGTTAGTTAATACAAAGACTCAGCTTAAAAATACAAAAGAGGAATATGCAAGATTTAAAAAGAAGTATGAAGCTACTACAAAACACCTTAGTTTACTGAAGGCAAAATCTATAAAGGCACAGAGAGAATGGAAAAATGTTGTTAAAGAGAGAAGAAAGTTAGAAAGAAAATTAGCAAAAATTATCCAGGAAAGAACTTCTCTTGTTAATACCCTTGATAACCTTAATAAAAAAATAAGCCTCTTAAGCTCAGAAAATAAGAATTTAAGTAGTCTTTTAGAGCAAAAGGCCAAAAAGATAGAGGAACTTAACAGTCTCGCAGAAAATCTTAAAAATAAACTTTCCCGCTATAAAGATACAGAAAGAGAAAATACTAGACTTAAGGAAGCTATAAAAGATAAGGAAAAAGAGTTAGTTAATACAAAGACTCAGCTTAAAAATACAAAAGAGGAATATGCAAGATTTAAAAAGAAGTATGAAGCTACTACAAAACACCTTAGTTTACTGAAGGCAAAATCTATAAAGGCAAAGGAAGCCAGTAGTAAGGTATTAAGTTATAAGGATAGTATAGTTGAAGAGGTAGACAATTTAAAAATTTCTCTTAAAGATAAAGAAAAAATAATTGAAGTATTAAAAAATAAGTTGGATAAGATAGAAAGAGATTATACTCAGTTAAAAGAGGAATATGAAAGCAATATAAAAAATATAGAGAACGTAAAGAGTATCTTAAAAGATAAGGAGAATCAACTGAATATAGTAATAAATAAGAAAGAGTATTTAGAGAAGGAAATACAGCACCTTAGAAATTTGCAAACAAAAAAGTTTAAAGAAAAGGAAATGTCAAGCATAGAGGAAGATAAAGTTAAAACATTGATTTCATCATTAGAGAGCAAGGAAAAAGAAATTAAGAAGTTAGAGAAGAGAGTTAAGAAGATTGAGAATGATAATTTGCGGCTTGTTAGGGAATATGAGCAGAGTAAAAAAGAATTAAGTAGCTTGCAGGAAGAATTAGGTAGACGAGCAGATAAAATCCTCCTTCTTCAAGAAGAGTTAAATAAACAGAACAAGACAATAGAAGAGTTGAATATGAAGGTGAATATCTATATAAAAGAGTTAGCTTTACTTAGAGAGGAATATGTAGGGAGCAAGTTAGAAAATGCTTATCTTATGCGCCAATTAGAGAAAAAGAACAGAAGACTTTTAGATTTTCAGAAAGAAATCAGTCAGATGATGGAGATAAATTCTGAATTAAGAAAAAGAATTGAGGGGATTTCTGGGTTATTAGGGGCAAGTTCCCCTAAAGAAATTAATAAGAGTGTGGAAGTAGAGTTAGAATCTGTAAAACCCGAGGGTAAAAAATGAAAAAATTGGGATTAATTATTGTTTTTTTATTTTCTATGGTTGCGTCAGGTAAAGATGGTACCTCAAACGACTATATTGCTAAAGCTAAAGAGCACTATGATAAAGGAAAGGAACATTCTCTTAAAGGAGAGTATTCCAAGGCTAATGAGGAATTTAAAAAAGCAGAAGAAATTTTAAGCAAAGGAAAATATGAAGAAAAAGTTTCTTCTCGTCATCTTTCTCTGGGGACAGATAAGAATATAGTTGTCCAGCAAATCATAGAAAATGCAAAAAAGGCTAGCCTGCGAAGTTCTCCTCAGGAAGCTATAAAATACTATTTAGATTTACTCAATTTTGCTCCTGATAATCCTGATATTTATTATAATTTAGGAGTAGAATATCTGAAAAAATATGATTATTTTGATGCTGTCCAGGAATTTATGCATGCTATAAGGTTGAACCCTCGCGATGCAGATGCTTGTTATAACTTAGGTATTCTTTATGAGATATTTCTTAATGACAAAAAAATGGCAGTCTTTTATTATAAGAAGTATCTGGATATAAATCCTCATGCTCGGGATAGAAAAATAGTAGAAGAGTGGATTGATGGTTTAGAGAGGAAAAAATGAGAGACGAAGAGTTGAAACAAATACTTCTTGATTCAGGAATTCTTTCTCCTGAGGAAATTGAGAAAGCAATAGATGAGACTAAAAAATTAAGGAGGTCATTAGAAAGAGTTATTTTAGATATGCATTTAGTTGATAAAGATTCTTTATATAAACTTATTGCAGAAAAAGCAGGTGTAGAATATAAAAATTTATCAGATTTAAAGATAGATAAGGAGATACTAAAATTTTATCCTGAAGATTTAGCGCATAATACTCAGTCCGTACCTCTTTTTTTAAAAAATAATTTTTTACATGTTGCTATGCAAGATCCTGGTAATGTTTCTTTTATTGACCAGATTCAGCTTTTTACAGGTTATCCCTTGGAAGTTTATCTTGCTGCTCCTACAGATATTGAGGAGGCAATAAATAGAATTTACCATGCTAAAGAAGAAACAAAAGATTTGTTTTCAGAGTTGAAGGTAGAAGAAGGCAAAGCTTTAAGCGAAAGTACTTCTATTATAAAAATAGTGGATCTTATTATTGCGCAGGCAGTAAGGGATAGAGCAAGTGATATACATATAGAACCAGAACAAAATGATACACGTGTACGTTTTCGTATAGATGGAGTTCTCCATGAGATACCCCCTCCTCCTAAAGAGTGGGAACTTGCCATTATCTCAAGGATAAAGGTCTTAGCAGGAATGGATATTGCAGAGTCACGTTCTCCTCAAGATGGTCATTTTCAAGCTAAAGTTGACGAAAGAATAATTGATTTTCGTGTTTCTACATTACCTACAATTCATGGAGAAAATGTAGTTATGCGGTTGCTCGATACTGCCTCGGTAACTATAGGTCTAGAGAGGTTGGGGTTTACAACCTATGATGATTTAAAAAGATATGAGGAGCTAATTTCTAAGCCTTATGGTATTATTCTTTCTACAGGGCCTACAGGTTGTGGTAAGACCACAACTTTATATTCTGCACTTATGAGGATTAATACTCCTGATAGAAATATTATTACGTTAGAAGACCCTGTAGAGTATAGGTTAGGACTTATTCGTCAAGTTCAGATAAACCCTAAAGCAGGTATAACTTTTGCTAATGGTCTGCGGGCAATCTTGCGTCAGGACCCTGATGTAATAATGGTAGGAGAAATAAGAGACTTAGAGACAGCACGGATGGCAGTGCAGGCTGCTTTAACAGGACATCTTGTGTTTTCTACCTTACATACTAATGATGCTCCTAGTGCAGTAGCCCGTTTAGTAGATATGGGAGTAGAGGCGTTTTTAGTTTCTGCTTCTTTGATTGGTGTTATGGCTCAACGACTTATTCGTGTGATATGCCCTAATTGTAAAGAGTCATATAAGCCTTCAAAAGCAGTTATGAAAAAATGGGGATTAGAGGAAAAAAAGGATATAGTAGTATATAGAGGTAGAGGATGTGATGAATGTAAAGGTACGGGCTATCGAGGCAGAACGGGCATTTTTGAGCTTATGAGTGTAAGTGATGAGATAAAGGAGATGATAATTTCTGGTGCTTCTACAGCAATTTTGCGGAATAAAGCAAAAGAATATGGTATGCGGCTTTTATGGGAAGATGGGAGAGAGAAAGTTTTAAAGGGAATAACTACCTTTGAAGAAGTAGCAAGAGTCTGTGAAGAGCATGTAGAGTTGAGAGAGGAAAAAGAAATAGATAAGGCAGAAAGATATATTCATACAGAACCAGAAAGACCCTCTGTTTCTAAAGAGATTCGAACTGAAGTTGAGGTAGATACTCAGAAGTTAGAGGAGTACCGTTCCCGTATTGCCCGATGGCTGGGGAAGAAGTAGCGAATAGCGGTTAGCGGTTAGCGAATAGTATAACAACGTATGACTATTGGATGATGTGGAGCGAAGCGACACTTATGATTATAGACTATTAACTGGTGACGTGTAACCTTGTGTCTTTGTGACCTTGTAACTTTGTTTTTATGTACGAAAAGTACTGGAATTTAAAAGAACGGCCATTTCAGAATACTCCTGACCCGCGTTATTTATACCTTTCACCTCAACATGAAGATGTTTTGATGAAACTTACTTATGCAGTAGCTCAAGGGTTAGGAGGAGGGATGTTAACAGGAGTTTTTGGCTGTGGTAAAACATTGATTGGGCGGGTAATCTTAAGAGACTTAGGTGAACAAAAATTTTCCTGGGCCTATGTTAATAATCCTTCTTTAGGAGAACCTGCGGAGTTATTAAGGGCCATTGTGCGTTCCTTAAGCCCTCAAGATTTACCTGAAAAGAAAACAGAAATTCTTATTGACCCTTTACTTGAAAAATTGCATACTATTCTTTTAAATAATGTACAGGAGGGTAAAGGCAATGTAGTGATTATTGATGAGGCGCATACCATCAATGATCCAAGAGTTTTTGAACAGTTACGTCTTATATTAAATTTTCAGACAGAAGATAGATTTCTTCTCACGCTTCTTATTCTGGGACAGCCAGAGTTAAAAGCCAAGATAGATGCTTTAAAGCCCTTTTCTCAAAGAATACCTATAAGGTGCCATCTTGGTACTTTAAGTGAGGAGGAAGTAGGGAAGTATATTGCCCATAGGATGAGTGTAGCCAGTGTAGAAGGTCTTAAAGGCGTAAACCAGGTATTTGATAAAGAGGGCATAAAAGTGATTTTTGAACATACTGGCGGTATTCCCAGAAAGATTAATACGGTTTGCGACCTTGTGTTACTTTCAGGGTTTGCAAAAAAGGTAAACCAAATTACACCTGATCTTATAAAGTCTGTAATAAAAGAGTTTAGTTTAAGCTAATATGCCTACGTACATTTACCGAGCACTAGATAAGAAAGGTAAGACAGTAAAAGGAGAGATGGAGGCAGTGAATGAGCTGGAGGTCTCTACTAAGATTGCCAAACTCGGATATATTCCTGTAAGTATTGGTTTTAAAACAGATAAGTCTTTGTCTTTGTTCGTTTATCTCTTTAAAAAGAGAGTTAGAAAAGTTTCTACAAAGAGCCTTATTGTTTTTACCCGGCAGTTTGCTACAATTGTGAAAGCTGCTGTCCCTGTTATAGAAGGTTTGGGGGTGCTTGCTGAACAAAGCGATGATGTTAGTTTAAAAGAAGCTTTGAACGCGGTTATTCGTGATGTTGAAGGGGGCCAGAAATTATCGGAGGCAATGTCAAAACATCCCCAGGTGTTTAGTGAGCTTTATGTCAATACTGTGGTAGCAGGCGAAGCAGGTGGTGTTTTGGATAAAGTTCTTCTACATTTAGCTTCTGTTTTAGAAGAAGAAGAAGAGACACGTGCTAATATAAAAAGTGCAATGCGTTATCCTATTATGGTAGTTATAGCTTTGTTTGTAGCAGTCTTTATACTTTCTGTTTTGGTTATCCCTCAGTTTGCTAAGGTATATGCTGGCTTTGATGCAAATCTTCCCATTCCTACTCAGATTATGATTCTTATAGGTAAGGCATTCAAGAACTATTGGTATGTGACTTTTCCTCTTTTTGCAGGGATATTGGGGGTAGTAAAATTTCTTATTAATACTCCTAAGGGAAGATTATGGTGGGATGGGTTGAAGTTTAGAATGATTATTATAGGCGAAATTTACAATAAGATTGTGATGCTGAGATTTTCTTCTATGCTCAGTGTTCTTTATCAGGCAGGGCTACCTATTCTAAAAATAATGGATATTGTTAAGATAACTATTGGGAATGTAGTGGTAGCAAGAGAAATAGAACAGATAAAAAAAGATGTAGCTGATGGTAAGGGAATTTCTGGAGGAGTGTTGGGGAGTAAATTATTTCCTCGTTTAGTAGGTTATATGATTTCTATTGGAGAAAAGACAGGTTCTCTCTCTTTGATGCTCGACTCATTATGCGATTATTTTACTTTAGAGGTAAGAACAGCTTTAAGAAATCTAACTTCTTTGATTGAACCTATAATGACATTGGTATTGGGTATTGTAGTAGCTTTTATGGCATTATCTATATTCTTGCCTATGTGGAATCTTGTGCAGGTTGTTAAACAAGCAACTTGATGGTATAATAAAGTTTATAATTCTATTTAAGTTCTTTAAATAGATTACTCCAAGAGAACTTTAAATTTAATTGGATAAGGGAGTGGATTTGTTTGGTATTTAGAGCTTAAGCAAAAAGGAGGTGGGGGATGAAGAAGAATTATCTTATTGGAGGAGACATTTTTGTTGCCTCGGCATTTGTAACTTTCATTGTAGGAGGAGTAGCTTATCTATTGGGAATTAAATATATTATCTGGAATGTAACTTCTTTAGAGTTTGTTAAGCTTTCCCAGTGGTGTTTACTTTTTAGCATAGCCTTAAGCCTTATGGATATGGCAAGAAAAGGTTCATAGAAGATTCTATCAAGCTCCATAGCAAGTTTTCAATTGATACTTATATTTTTTAATCAGGATGGGTGATATAGAGGAAAAACTTATAAAGGATAAATGGATTAGTCCCCTTAATTTAATCGAAGCCCAGAATTATCCTCAGACAAAAACAAAATCTCTTTTCTGTTCCCTGATAAAGTTGGGTTATCTTACAGAGGAAGATGTCTTTAGGTTTTTTGCTTTAAATAGCAATATACCTTTTGTCAAAGTCTCTCATTACCACTTAAAAGAAGAGGTTGTGATTCTTTTAGATGAAGATTTTTGTAGAGAAAATTTGGTTATCCCTCTTTTTAAAATAAATACTTCTCTTTTTGTGGCAATGGTCAATCCTTTAGACGCTCAGATAATTTCCAATATTAATAGATGTACAAGGCTTGATGTATATCCACTTTTAGCTTCTCCAGGAGATATAGAAGTTGCTTTAAATAACTATTGGGGATACCCTAAGAATTTTTTTGATATGGAGAAATTTCTTTTCACTCAGAAAAAATTATCTAATTTCCCCTTATACCGTGCTAAAAAAAGGCTTCCTTTAAATGTTTCTGTGAGTTTAAAAATAGATGACGAGAATGTTAAGTTAACATCAGAGGGTTTTTTTTCTGCCAATACTTTTGATGCCGCGGAAGATATAAGTGCTTTAGGTATTAAGACTTCTATTTTTCTGCCCAAAGGAACAAAATTAGTTATTTGTTTTTCGGGTACAGAGAGTAAAATCAGAGGAGAAGTAATTTACTGTCGAATGGAAAGCAGAGATTATTTCTCTGTAGGTATAACCTTGTTAGATTTAAGGCAAGAAGATAGCGATTATATCAGGAGATTTTTAAAACCCTTGACAGAGAGTGGATAAAATGGTATGCTTAGGGTGGAAAGGAGGTGGAGTTATGTTTAAAAGGAAAGGTTTTACTTTAATTGAATTGATTATGGTTATCGTAATCATCGGTATTTTAGCTGCTATTGCTGTCCCTAAGTTTATTAACTTAAGAAAGGATGCCCAGAAAGCAGCTTGTTTCGGGAGTGTTTCTGCAATTCAAACCGCACTTTCTAATTATTATGCCAGACAAGCAATCGCAGGTACAGCAGTATTTCCCAGCTCACTTCACAGCTCAAGTTTTCTCCCTTATCTGGCGGAGAACACGCTTCCTTCGCATCCTTTAAATCGTGACTGGAATAATTATTATACAGCAGCTACAGGTGTATTAAGTACAGGTAAAGGTGCTGCTAGTGGTGCGTGCACATGGTAGTTAGTTTCTTCTTTGGGAATTAAGCCCCGTCTTTTAAGACGGGGCTTTTTATTTTTATAGAAAATTTTAAGTAAAGAAGATTTTTAGTAAAAGGAATATATAAAAATAAAGTATATTTTCTTTTATTTATTTAGTATTTTTTAAAATAAATCTTGATAATCTTAAAGCAGGTGTAAATTGAGGGTTTAGTTTTAGCGTTTCTTCTAATTCTTCTATAAAAGAGGAGTTTTTTAATTTTATGTAAACTATGCTTAAACAATAATGGGAATAAAACCAATTATTTTTAAGTTCTATAGATTTTTTATATAAGTTTTCTGCTTCCTTTAATTTTTCTTCCTTTTCGTATATCTTACCTTTTAAAAAATAAGAATAAAAATCATAAGGGTTGATTTCCAATGCTTTTTCTATGTATTTTTTAGCTGTTTTAAGGTTATTTTCCCCAATAGATAATTTTGTTAGTCGTTGATAGGCATACGCATAATAAGGATTTAATTTTATTACTCTATTAATATATTCAATTGCTTTCTTCTTTTTTCCTTTCTTTTCATATAGGGTAGCAAAAATATTGTAAAGTTGATACATCCTTGTCTGATTGGGTTTTAATTTTAATGCTGTGTTTAAATACTTTATTGCTTTTTCGTATTTTCCTTCCAAAATACACGTTTCTGCTAAATTTAAGTATACTCCTATTTTATAGTCTATATTTTTGGTAGGTATATTTAGGGCTTTTAGAAATATCTCTTTTGCTTTTTTAAAATTACCTTGCTCTTTATAAACTACTCCTAAGTTTAACCAGTTTCCCATATGCAGAGATTCTTTTTCTGTGCCTATTTTCCACACTAAAAGAGGCATATTTAGCTGGTGATTCCTTTCTATAGTAAAAGTAGATAAAATTAGGATAATCCCTAAACTGCAATATAAAAAATATCGTTTATTTTTTAAATATACCCTTTCAAGGATAGTTAATAAAAATATATACCCACCTATACTGGATAGATAAAAATGATGTTCCATGGCGGGAATTTTTAAAGTAGCATAAAATTTGGGTAAAAGCCCTACTAAATAGAAAAAGATACCAAAACTTAAAAGGCGGTGTTTTTTTCTTAAAATAAAAGTTAAGATTATAAAAATGATTATTCCTATAAAAGGTAAGAAAACATTCAGTTGAAAGAAAGAAGTTACGTAGGGAGAGATATGTAGGAGATTTAAGTTGTTAGGCCATAAAAAGAGTCTTAAATAAAAGAAGCTTACCCAGCTTTGCAGGAGGATATTGAAGAGTAAACTTTTTAAGTTTCCCGTAGATATACTCTCAAAATATAAGGTTTTATACAACAAATAGCTTACGGTAATTATAATAATAAAAAGGAGCAATATTATAAATCGCTTGTTTTTAAATGCATATTTTTTTTGGTAGGGTGTATAGAGGAAGAAATGTCCTCCAATAAGAATAGGATAAATAAGGGCACTCTCTTTCGTAAGTAAACTCAAAGCATAACAGATTACAGAAAAGATATATTTTCCCTTCAAATATAAAATAAATGCACATAGTATAAAAAAAGTAACCATTAAATCCGACCTGCTTGAGACATATGTAACTGCCTCTGTATTTATAGGATGGACTACAAAAAGCAGTGTAATCAGGAAAACCAATCCCCAAGGAGCCTCTTTCTTTAATAATTTTAAAAGAGAATAAAGCAATGTAGCGTTTAAAAAATGAAAGAGAATATTTACAATATGGTAACCCACAGGATTAAGTCCGCCATTTAAATAGTTGAAGGCAAATGTTAGCATAAGTAGTGGCCTGCACATTCCCTTTGGTATAGGATAACTGGTTACATACCCTTTAAAAAACATTCCAAAATACTTAGGATTTTTTATAAAGGTATTTTCTTCAATCATATGGTAATCATCAAAGATAAAAGGAGCATTAAGAGAGTTAAAATACACACCAAATGATAATAATGCCAACACACATACTGTTATAAAGTCTTTGGAAGAAGATAGTTTAGTATTCATTTGTTCTTTTTTATATTTTTTTTAATCAGTTCAAGAAATTTTTCAGATACTTTATATCCCAATGACTTAGCAATTTCAGCTTCCTTCTTAGCTAATTCCCAGTTGGGAGGATTCATAGAGGCATAAGCTACTGCTAAATCATTGTGAGCTATGGCAAAACGAGGGTTTAATTCAATTGCTTTTTTAAATTCATATAAGGCTCTTCCATCACCATTTTTTGCATACAGTGCTCCTAAGAAATAATGTGAAGCGTAATCGCGAGGATTGATAGATATAGTTTTTTTATACATCTTCATTGCTTCTTCGGGTTTGTTTTCTTTTTCTAATATTTGTGCTAAGCCAAAATAGCCAGCATAGTGATTGGGATTGTAAAATATAGCTTTTTTAAAATATTCTTTTGCTTTTTTAAAATTTTCTTTCTTAAAGTGAAGTATTCCTAAATTGAGATATGTTTCACAAGAAGTAGGATAAAATTCTATTTCTTTCTCCCACGCCTTTATTGCTTCTTTTTCTTTGCCCATCTTTAAATAGACTACGCCCAGCGTTTGATATTCTCCCATCGCAGGCACTTTTGTCAGTGACAAAGCGCTTTTTATTTCTTTTTCTGCATTCTTATATTCCTTATTGTTAAGATATATATTAGCAAGGTTTGTCTTTGCATTTACCTTGTTTTCTATTGTCTTAGAAAATTTAAGAGCCTTTTTGAATTCTTTTTCTGCTAAGGTAAAAGAATTGTTTTTTAGATATTCTACTCCTAAATTATTTCTGATAGTTGCGGAATAAGGGTTTCTTTTCTGAGATACCATCCAGAAAAGAAGGCGGTTATTATATTCATAGTTTCTTATTGCTGCAAGAAGAGAAAATAATATTATAATTCCTCCCCCAATATAAATGATATATCTTTTATGCCTGGAATATATTCTGTCCAAAAAGACAAGAAGTATAATATAAATTCCTATGCTTGGCAAATAAAAATGATGTTCCATAGAGACAAAATGCAGTCGTGCATAGAATTTGGGTAACATGCCAATTAAAAACCAGCTTAATCCAAAACTTATTAAAGGATGTTTTTTTATAGATATAAATAGAAAGATAATTAAAGTTACTACTCCTACAATAGAGATTAAATATAAGGAAAAAGTAAAAGAATTTAGGGAGGGGATATAGTGGTCAATATTTAAGGAAAAAGGAAAAAGGAACAGTTTAAGATAAAGAAAAGTTACTATAGATTGTATTAAAATATTGGAATAATAAGAACGTAATATTCTTGTAGGAGTAGGAGAAAATACCGTCATTTTATAGAGAAGATAAGCAGTAGTAGCAATAGTTAAACCTGCATAGAGGAGATAATTTCTTTTAAACCATTTTTTAAGAGGGATTTTATTGTTAATATTATAAATAAACTCATAACTGATAAATATAAGAGGAAGACACAGGGCGGTTTCTTTACTTAAAAGAGCTAACATATACATAAAAAAGGTTAATAAATATTTTTTCTTTACATACAAGATAAACCCTAAAAGTATAAAAAAAGTAACCATTAAATCCGACCTGCTTGAGATATATGTAACTGCTTCTGTATTTATAGGATGGACTACAAAAAGCAGTGTAATCAGGAAAACCAATCCCC
>CAZWON010000004.1:0-40969 GCA_964635565.1 uncultured Planctomycetia bacterium | reverse complement strand
TGCACATTCCCTTTGGTATAGGATAACTGGTTACATACCCTTTAAAAAACATTCCTAAGAAATAGGGATTTTTTATAAACAGATTATCAGTAACCATATGATTATCATCAAGAATAAAGGGAGCATTAATAGAAGGAAGATAAATTAGGAGAGAAATAAATGTTAATGTCACTATTATAATGTAATCTTTGAATCTTGATGTTTTGTTGACCATTTTTTCGAATTACATTATCACAAAGTTACGATAAAATAATAAATAGATTTTCCTTCCTAGAAAGTATTACTTCCCGGAAAAAGAGTGATTATAGAGATGTGCTGTAAAATATTTTTTTTCTCTAAACATTTTACAGGACTTCGTTCCATTTACATATTTTTTTTCTATTTTTTATATTATTTTTACTACAACTATTATAGCTCTTTTTTCATATATTATAGCTATTTTTTCATATTTTGGCTATTAATTTAAAGTAAATTAGAGAATTTTATTGCACTAAAACTTAAGTTAAGATAAAATAGTGTAAAATAATTGGTGTCTTTATGTTTTTGGGAATTGATTGGGGAGGTACATATATCAAAATAGGTATTATAACTGAAAAGGGAGAGTGTCTATTTAAAAGAGTATTTAATTCTGAAGAATTTAGAAGAAAAGATATTTTTATTAGAAAGATAGAAGATATCGTTAGCTCCCTTAAGTCCAAACATATTAAAGCTATAGGTATTGGTGCACCAGGAATAATTAATACTGACGAAGGTTTTATTTATTATCTTCCTAATATCAAGGGATGGCGTAACTATCCTTTAAAAAAAGTCTTAGAGAAAAGAATAAACCTTCCTGTTTTTGTAGATAACGATGCTAATGTTTTTGCTTTGGCAGAAAGCTACTTAGGAGTAGCAAGAGGTATAAAGAGGGCGATATTTCTTACTTTGGGTACAGGCTTAGGAGGGGCAGTAATTATAAATGGAGAGGTTTTTAGAGGAAAAACGAGTGCATCAGAGTTAGGGCATTTCCCTATAGATTTAAAAGGCTCAAAGTGTAGTTGTGGAGGTAGAGGGTGTATTGAAACTTTTGTAGGGAATAAGTATATAGTTAAACGCTATCAGCAGATTAAAAAAAAGTCCCTTTCTTATAATATAGGGGTAAAGGAAATCTTTAAGAGAGCCTTAGGAGGAGAAAAGGAAGCTTTATTGATATGGAAAGAGTTTTCGTATGCTTTAGGGATGTTTTTAAGTGGAGTGATTAATATTTTTAATCCTCAAATGATAATATTTGGCGGAGGGGTTTCTGGTGGTTTCCGCATATTTAAGCCATTAGTTTGGCAGGTGATAAAGGAGCAAGCAATGTGGCCTCAGCTAAAAGGATTAAGATTAGTAAAAACAAACTTAAAAAATGCCGGGATTATAGGAGCTGGTCTATTAGCAAAGCAAAGATTTTATCAGTATCAGTAAGGAGAGGAGATGAAACTTTTTATTGACACTGCAGACCTTAAAGAGATTGAAGAAGCAAATTCATATGGAATTTTAGACGGAGTAACTACTAACCCTACCCTTCTGTCTCGTGAGGGGACAGAACCTAAAAAGCAATTAGAAAAGATCTGTAAAATAGTAAATGGTCCTGTAAGTGCTGAAGTCGTAGATTTGGATAGTGAAGGTATGGTGAAAGAAGCAAAAGAATTAGCAAAAATTTCCCCTAATATTGTAATAAAAATTCCTTCCACAATAGAGGGTTTAAAAGCAACAAAAGAAATTACCTCTTTAGGTGTAAGAACTAATCTTACTTTATGTTTTTCTCCATCTCAAGCCCTCCTCGTAGCAAAAGCAGGGGCAACTTACGTTTCTCCTTTTGTAGGCCGACTCGATGATATATCTACAGAAGGTATGAGTTTGGTGAGCGATATAAAATTAATCTATTCTAATTATGGTATTTCTACTCAGATTATTGTTGCTTCTATACGCCATCCCATTCATTTATTAGAAGCAGCTCGTTTAGGGGCAGATATTGCTACTGTTCCTTTTTCTGTTATTGCCAAGCTTATGAAACACCCTTTAACAGATATTGGAATAAAACGCTTTCTGGAGGATTGGAGTAAGTTGAAAGAGAAACTCGATAAATGAGGACATTTATTTTTCTTTTGTTTATAACCATTTCCTTAAGTGCCTTTTCGCAAGAAAAAATTATTCCTGTAATAGTTGATGGAGACGAGGTTGCCTATCTGAGAGAAGAGGAGAAAGTTATTGCCAAAGGTAATGTGGTGATGAAGTATAAGGGTATTATATTAAAATGCGATGAGGCAGTTTATAATGTTGCTTCCAATACAGCTTTAATTAAAGGAAATGTTGAAATTAAAACAGAAAAAGGCACAGTTAAAGCAAGTAGAGCTCAATATGATTTCCAGAATAAGACCGCAGATATTTATGATATTCGTATCCAGTCACCTCCCTTTTATGGAAGGGCCAAAAAAGCAGAGAAAGTTTCCGAAGGTGAATACAGATTAGAAAAAGGTTATGTTACTACTTGTGATTTAGAGAAGCCCCATTATACCCTTACCAGTAAAAGAATCATTATTTATCCGGGCAAGAAATTAGTGGCAAAAAACACATTCCTAAAGATTGGTAAAATCCCTATATTTTATATTCCTTACTATATTCACTCCCTTAAAGACAAATCTTTTCCTGTAGAGGTAGTCCCAGGTAAAGATAAAGATTGGGGTTATTATTTTTTAACACGATGGCGTTATTACATTAACGATAAAAATAAAGGCAAGATTCATTTAGATTGGTATGAAGAAAGAGGTGTAGGAGGGGGAGTATCTCATAAGTTTTATACTGAAAAATATGGCGGAGGAACGGCCAATGTTTACTATATCAATGATAAGTTATATAAGGATAATCAGGTTAACTCTTTATCTTCAGATAGATATAAAGCTCAACTTTCTTATCATAATAATATTGGGGGTAAGTTAAACTTCACGGGTGAGTATAATAAATTTTCTGATGTGGATTTTATGAAGGATTTTTTCTATCGACAATATGAAAAAGAGACACATCCGCTTAGTTATTTTCTTATTGATTATGCCTTTACCAATTCTTCCCTTTCTTTGTTGACACAGAAAAGAGCAAACCATTTCTTTGAAGAAACCGAGTATCTACCAAAACTAACATATAATTTCTATCGGCAAAGGATAGGAAGGTTTCCCTTTTATTTCGAATCTGCAACATCTATATCTAATTTGACCAAAAAGTTTGCTAATTCTGATGTGGATTATGATGCTGTTCGTTTTCATACTCATAATATATTAAGTTATGAAACAAGAATAGCCTGGTTACAGATAGTTCCTTATATAGGTGTGTATAGCACTTTTTATTCTAAGAATATATATGGAGAGGAGTACTTATGGAGAGAAGCGCCGGAAGCAGGCATTTCTTTTAGTACTAAACTTTATAAAATTTTTAATGCCGTCCTTAATTTTTTGGGAGAACGTATAGATAAATTTCGTCATATTGTAACTTTCACCCTTTCATATAGTTATATTCATCCTCCCACAGTATCAAAAGAAAATCTTTTTGAGTTTGATAGTATTGATACATTGGAAAGAGAAGACAGCCTGGTGTTTAAATGGGAAAATAAATTGCAGGCAAGAAATGAAAAACGGGTATGGGACTTTTTGTATTTTTCACCTTCCGTAGAATATAAACTTAATCAGGAAGGTAAAGGAAGTTTTTTTGATAACTTAAAGATAGATTTGGAGTTTTATCCTAAAAAAGGAATTTCTCTTACCGCTGATAGTGAGTATGATTTTGTAGATAGAGCCTTTAAAGAAGCAAATATGGATATAGGATTTAGAGACGAGGAAAATAATAAATATTCAGTTTATCTTGGGCAACGTTACGCTCGCAATGAGAATTCTCAAACAACTCTCTCTTTTTCTTATCAATTTACTCCAAAATGGCAGTTTAGGAGTTATCTGCGTTATGCATACAATGATGGTGGTTTTGAGGAACAGCAGTATGTTTTTCGACGTGATTTACATTGTTGGTGGGCAGATTTTGGTCTTGATATTGATAAGAATAGTAACTATACTATATGGGTAATATTTAGACTTAAGGCATTTCCGAAAGTACGGATAGGATTTGACCATACTTATCATGGCTCACGCTCAAATTACTAAAAAGTATAAGATATGTGTGGTAGGCGCAGGTCATGTTGGTCTTGTAGCAGCAGCATGTTTTGCCGAGCTTAACCACAAAGTTATTTGTGTTGATAATAACCATAAGAAGATAAAGGACTTAAATAAGCTTATTCTTCCCTTTTTTGAGCCTCAACTTGAGAGGTTAGCAAAAAAAAATCTAAAGAGAAAAAAGCTATTTTTTACTTCTAAACTTGAAGAAGCAGTAAGAAAATCAGAAGTTATCTTTATTGCTGTAGGTACTCCCCCCCGGCAAGACGGTTCAGCTGATTTAACTTCCATAGAAAATGTTGCTTATAATGTAGCATGCAATCTAAATAGCTACAAACTTATTGTTGAAAAGTCAACAGTTCCTGTTCATACAGGAAAGCGTATAAAAGAGACGATTATGCGTTATAGAAAAAATAGTATGGATTTTGATGTGGCTTCAAATCCTGAATTTCTAAGAGAAGGTAAAGCCATTTATGATTTTTTCTATCCTGAGCGGATTGTTATCGGGGTAGAATCAAAAAGAGCAGAAAGAATCCTTAAAGGAATCTATATAAAATTAAAAGCACCTTTTGTTGTGACAGATATCAATACAGCTGAGCTTATAAAACATGCCTCTAACTCTTTTTTAGCGACAAAGATTTCTTTTATAAATGCAGTATCAAGAGTTTGTGATTTAGCAGGTGCGGATGTAAAAAAAGTTTCTATGGCAATGGGGATGGACAGACGCATAGGAAGAGATTTCTTAGATGCGGGTATAGGTTTCGGGGGTTTTTGTTTTCCCAAAGATATAGAGGCTTTTATTTATATTGCTAAAAAGTTAGGTTATGACTTCAACCTGCTTAAAGAAGTTAAGAAAATAAATGAAGAGCAGAGAAAACATTTTGTAGAAAAGATAAAAGAGTATATGTGGGTACTTAAGGATAAAAAAATAGCGATTCTTGGACTTTCATTTAAACCCAATACTGACGATATGCGTTTTGCTCCTTCTATCGACATTATAAAAGCATTGCTTGAAGAAGGAGCAAAGCTATTTTTGTATGATCCGCAAGCCTATAAGGAAGCTAAAGAAATTTTTTACAGAGATAAGAAGATAAGGTTTGCTAAGAATCCTTATGGCGCAGTTAAGGGTTGCGATTGCGTTTGTTTTTTAACAGAATGGGATGAATTTAAGAAGTTAGATTTTAAAAAGATTAAAAGACTTATGCGCCTTCCTTTTATTGCGGATGGTCGTAATATGTTCGATAGAAAAATCCTTACTGATTTAGGGTTTACCTATATAGGTGTTGGTTATTAAATTTTCTTAACATCCTATCATAGAATAAGTTAAAATAAGAAAAATTATGCGAAGTTATAACAAACTTAGAGAAAAAATAGACCAAAATAAGGCAAAAATATGTGTTGTGGGATTAGGCTATGTGGGACTTCCCCTGGCGGTTGCCTTCTTAAAAGAGAAATTTTTTGTATATGGTTTTGATACTAATTCATTGCGCATAAAAAAATTAAAACAGGGGATAAAATACATCGTAGATGTTAATCCCAAAGATGTTCTTTATTTTATAAAAAAGAAAAAGTTTTATCCTACTACTGATAAACGAGTATTAAAGGAGGCAGATGTTATTATTGTGTGTGTTCCTACTCCTTTAAGAAAAGTTAAGATTCCTGATGTATCTTATGTTATTGCTGCAGCAAGGACAATCAGCAAAAATTTAAGGAAAGGGCAACTTATTATATTAGAGAGTACCTCCTACCCTACTACTACAAGGGATGTGGTTCTGCCCATACTTTCTTCCCGGAGTTTTAAAGAGGGTGAAGATTTCTTTCTGTGTTTTTCTCCTGAGCGTGTTAACCCGGGAGATAAAAAATTTCCTCTTACCAAGATACCTAAAGTTGTAGGTGGTATGTCAAAAGCTTCCGTGCGTTTAGCTAAGGCCCTTTATTCTAAGATTGTAGAAAATGTGTTTTGTGTATCTTCTGCTGAAGTCGCAGAAACTGCCAAGCTCTTAGAAAATACATTTAGATTGGTAAATATTGCTCTGGTTAATGAGTTCCTTATGGTATGCCATAAGCTTAAGATAAGTATCTGGGAGGTAATTGAAGCGGCAAAAACCAAACCTTTCGGTTTTATGCCTTTTTATCCTGGGCCAGGAATTGGGGGGCATTGTATTCCCTGTGATCCTATATATCTTTCCTGGAAAGCAAAGAAATTAGGATTTAAAACCAAAATGATTGATTTAGCCTCTTATATAAATCATTTTATGCCAAAATATGTCATTGAGAGAATAAAATCACTTCTTAAACAACAAGGTAAATTTTTAAAAAAAGCAAAAATATTAATTTTAGGAGTAACCTATAAAAAAGATGTAAAAGACCTACGAGAGTCTCCTGCTTTAGAGATTATTGAGGGGTTGAAAAAAAGAGAGGTAAAAGTTGACTATTATGATCCTTTTATCCCTTACCTTAAGATACATAAAATAAATTTAAAAAGAATAGTACTTAAAAAGACGAAGATAGGGAAATATGATTGTGTAGTTCTTGTTACTGATCACTCTTGTATTAATTATAGATTTTTACAGAAAAATTCTAAGCTTATCCTTGATACACGCTGTGTTTATAAAGAGAAGTTTGATAATGTAGTTTTACTTTAATTCAACTTAAGATATGACACAAATTTATAGTAGCTTTAAAGGTAGAAAAATATTAGTGATAGGAGGTTATGGTTTTATCGGTTCACATATTGTGAATAGACTTGTTAGCCTCGACGCAGAGGTTATTGTTTTGGATAATCTTTCTTATGGAAAGGTTGATAATGTTAAGGATTGTATTGATAAAATTAAATTAGTAAAAGGAGATATAAGAGATGAGAAATTGCTTGGTGAGGTATTAAAAGTAGTGGAGTTTGTTTCCCACCAGGCAGCGTTAAGAAGTGTTCCTAAATCTGTAGATGCTCCTTTTGATTATCATGATGTTAATGTAACTGGTACTTTAAAATTATATCTTAAAGCTAAAGAAAATGGGATTAAGAGAGTAGTTTTTGCTTCTTCAAGTTCAGCTTATGGAGAAGTGAACCGTTTCCCCGAGAAAGAATCAGACTTACTGAAGCCTCTATCCCCTTATGCTGCAAGTAAACTGATGGGTGAATACTATGGATATGTATTTATACGGATGTATGGGGCAGGTATAGTTTCTTTGCGATATTTTAATGTTTTTGGGCCCCGACAGTCTTTGGAGAGTCAATATGCGGTGGTTATCCCTAAGTTTATCATTTGTCTTCTCGAAGGAAAGAAACCTCCTATTTATGGAGATGGGAAGCAACAGCGCGATTTTACTTATATTGATAATGTTGTGGAGGCTAATTTACGGACTTTGGTTAAAGAAAGAATAGAAGGAGAGGTTTTTAATATTGGAGGAGGCTCTTTCTCATTCAGTTAACGAGTTGTTTTATCTTCTAAAGCAGATTATGGGTAAAGACATTGAGCCTGAATATTTAAATCCCCGAGTGGGTGATGTAAAAAAGACACATGCGGATATCAAAAAAGCAGAAAGATTATTAGGGTGGCAACATAGGGTAGATTTCTATGAGGGGTTAAAATATACTGTCGATTGGTTTAAGAAGGAATACGCTCAGCTCTCAGAATAAAATATATTTATTAATAGGAGAGTAAGAGATGAATATTCTTATTACCGGAGGAGCAGGATTTATCGGTTCTCATCTTTGCAAGAGATTAGTTGAGAATAATAATTTTGTTATTTGTGTAGATAACTTTATTACAGGTTCAAAAGAGAATATTAGTATACTTTTAAAACACTCTAAGTTTAGATTGATTAGCCACGATATTTCTCAACCACTTTATATTGATGAGAATCTTGATTGGGTTATGCATTTTGCTTCTTTGGCTTCTCCTCGCCACTATTTGCACCATCCTATAAAGACACTTAAAAGCGGGCTCTTAGGAACCCATAACTGTTTAGGAATTGCTAAAGCAAAGAAGGCAAAGTTTTTTTTAGCTTCAACAAGCGAAGTTTATGGGGATCCCCACGTTCATCCTCAAAATGAAGAATATAACGGTAACGTAAGTATTACAGGGCCTCGTTCCTGTTATGATGAATCAAAACGTGCAGCGGAGAGCTTAACCTATGCCTATATGCGCCAGCATAATTTAAATGTCAGAGTGGTGCGTATTTTTAACACCTACGGCCCTTTAATGCATCCGGATGATGGAAGGGTGGTTTCTAATTTCATTGTTCAGGCTTTAAGGGGCAAGGACATTACCATTTATGGCGATGGCACTCAAACCCGTTCATTTTGTTATATAGATGATTTAATAGAAGGGATTTTGAAGATGATGGGGTGTGATTACAAGATGCCGCTTAATTTGGGCAATTCTTCTGAATTTAAGGTTATTGAGTTGGCAGAGAAAGTAATTGAACTTACCGGCTCTTCTTCAAAGATAAAATTCTTTCCCTTGCCCCAAGATGATCCTAAGAAGAGAAAACCCGATATAACCAAAGCACAAGAAATGTTAGGGTGGCGTCCAGAAGTTTCCCTTGAAGATGGCTTAAGGAAAACAATAGAGTATTTTAAAAGAAAAGTATAGCAACAAAAGCTAATAAAAGTGTTAATAAGTAGAACAGGTTTATAATAGTGGCTGTTTTCTTACAAGTTCTTGGGGTGTTCTTAGGGGTGTTGAGTCGTTCATCTTTGCCATTTCTTAGAAAGTTGTATCAAGGAAAAGTTAAGACTTTTAAGAAAAAATATTTGTATCAGGGTGTTGGAGCACTTTTTATTTCTCTGATTATCTCTTTCTTGATTTTTCCCCAATATTCTTTTAAAAAAGAGGCATTTGACGTTTTAGAGATTTTCAAACTATTTTGTATATCTTTTACCTTTGGTTTTGGTTTTAATTCTTTGCTTAATGAAGCAGGGGAGTGGTTAGATGGCAAAAAGAGTTAATATACCTATCGTTGATTTAAAGAGAGAGTATGCGTTCTTAAAGAAAGACGTCGAGAGAAATCTTAAACCTTTATTTAACTCACAAAGGTGGATTCTGGGCCCGAGTGTTGGAAAATTAGAAGAAAGAACAGCGCAATATTTGGGAGTGAATCACACAATAGGCGTAGCTTCAGGAACTGATGCTTTACTTTTATCTTTAAGAGCGCTTTGTATTTATCGCAAGAAAAAAGAGTTTTTCGACAAAAAAGACGAAATTGTAACTACCCCTTTAACCTTTATAGCTACAACAGAAGCAATTATAAGAAGTGGAGCAACCCCAGTATTTGTTGATATTAACCCTCATACTTTTAATCTTGACCCCTCTAATATCAAAAAAGCCATAAATAAAAATACTGTAGGGATTGTTCCTGTTCATCTTTATGGTTTGCCGTGTTATATGGATGAGATATTAGAGATTGCTCATAAGTATGGTCTTTTTGTAGTAGAAGATTGTGCTCAGAGTTTTGGGGCCGAATATAAAGGTAAGAAGACAGGTATATTTGGTGATTGCGGAGCATTTAGCTTTTTTCCTTCCAAGAATTTGGGGGCCTATGGAGATGGAGGTTTAATTGTCACCAATAATAGACACCTTGCGGAGTTAGTTAAGATTTTAAGAGTGCATGGTCAAGATAAGCGTTATAGAGCAGAGCATATTGGTTATACTTCTCGTCTTGATTCAATCCAGGCCGCAGTTATTCTTGCCAAGTTAAAATATATAGATAAATTTAATAGGAGCCGTATTAGAATCGCTAAAAATTACAATCGTATATTTGTAAAGTTAAAGGGAATAAGAATTCCTTTTGTCCCCCAAAATGTAAAACATATTTACCATCTTTATACCATAAAAGTTGTAAGAAAAAGAAATATGCTTTTAAGATATTTAAATTACAGAGGCATCAATGCGCGTATATATTATCCTCTACCCCTCTATAAAATGGCAGCGTTTAGATCTATCAAAATAAGCGGTTCTTTTAAAAATACAGAAGATACGATATCAAAAATCATATCTCTTCCTATACATCCCTTTTTAAAAGATAAAGAAGTTAAATATATAACGAGCACTATAGAATTTTTTAAATAAGAACTTTACAAAAATTACCTTAGTTTTTCGCTCATTAATTACACACAATACCAATTTTATATTTTATCCGAAAAGAAATTAATCTATAATTGAATACAGAGTTAAATATGGTTTTGGGAGAAAGTCAATTTTGTAGTTGAATGTTTTTATAAAATAAATATAATAAAAGAATGTTGAATGTATCACCATATGATTTTGAAGAGGAAGTTCTTAAATCTACAATACCTGTAGTTGTAGATTTTTGGGCAACATGGTGTGTACCGTGTAAAAAAATAGAATCTGTACTTAAGGAACTATCCTCAGAGCTTAAAGGGAAGATTAAATTTGTAAAAGTGAATATTGAAGAAGCACAAAACTTGGCTTCTTCCTATATGATTATGAGTATCCCTGCCTTAATAATATTTAAAGATGGGACTCCTGTTGCAAAAAAAGCCGGTTTAGTTAACAAATCTGAGCTTAAAAAATTTATCTTGCCCTATATACAATGATAAAAATAGCCTTATCTCAATATAATTTCTGGGTAGGAGATATAAATGGTAATACCGAGAAGATAATAAGTGCTATTGATAAAGTACAGAAGGAAAAAATAGATATTATAGTTTTTCCTGAGCTTTCTATCGTAGGATATCCTCCTCAGGATTTATTGTTAAAGAAACATTTTATTATAAAAAATACTGAGGCTATTAAGAAAATTGCTTCTTATACCAAAGATATTATAGTAATTGTGGGGTTTGTTTATAATCCTCCCTCCAGCACTGATATTTATAATGCATGCGCTTTTATCCATAAAGGGAAAATTCTTGATATTTATAATAAGCTTAATCTTCCCAATTATGGAGTATTTGATGAGAAAAGATATTTTAAGCCGGGGAAAGATATCTCTGTTTATTCATTTAAAGGGCATTCTTTTACTGTTAATATATGTGAGGATATATGGCGGAAAGACTATGTAAAGTTATTGCTAGATAAAAAGTTAGATTTTTTGATAAATATTTCTGCCTCTCCTTTCTGTATGGGAAAGTTTCCCTTACGTAGAGATATCCTTTCTTATGCAGCAAGGCAGTTAGATTGTTTTGTTTTTTATTGTAATCTTGTAGGAGGGCAGGATGACCTTATATTTGATGGTGGAAGTATGGTTCTCTCTTGTAATGGTGATGTAGTAAAGAAAGCAAAGAGATTTAAGGAGGATTTTATTACTTTTAATTTCCCCCCTTCCAGGATGAAATCTTATCCTATAAAAGAATTTCCTTCAGAAGCCTCATTTGAAGCTTTATCTTTAGGTATTAAAGATTATGTGAGAAAGAATGGTTTTAAGAAAGTTGTTGTGGGGGTAAGTGGAGGAATTGATTCTGCTGTAGTTATTTCTCTGGCTACATTAACCTTAGGAAGAAAGAATGTGTATGGTCTTATTATGCCTTCAGAGTATACAAGTAAATCAACATTTTATGATGCTAAAAGAGTCTGTGAAAACTTAAGGATAAAATACTCAACAATTTCTATTACCCCTATATTCAAGACTTACTTAGAGACTTTAAAGATAATTTTTAGAGACCATCCTTTTGATAGGACGGAGGAGAATATACAGGCACGTATAAGAGGGAATATTCTCATGGCATTTTCTAACAGATTTGGATATTTAGTGCTTAATACAGGAAATAAAAGTGAACTGTCCTGTGGATATTGTACTCTATATGGTGATATGGTAGGTGGTTTTGGTGTCTTAAGTGATATTCCCAAGACCTTAGTTTATAAACTTGCTCATTATATAAATAAGCGTTTTAAGAAAACAATCATACCTTATACAATAATGAAAAGATCTCCCTCTGCTGAATTAAAACCTAATCAGAAAGATAGTGATACATTACCTCCTTATCATATGCTCGATCCTATTTTAAAGCTTTATATAGAGGATAATCTTTCTTTAGATGAGATTGTCAAAAAAGGAGTTAAACGTAGATTAGCAGAACAGGTAATTCGTATGGTTGATAAGAACGAATACAAACGTCGTCAGGCACCTTTAGGAATAAAGATTACGCCTAAAGCATTTGGCAGGGATAGACATATGCCTGTTACTAATAATTTCTCCTATTAACTTATTATTTTATAGTATGATTTTGTTATGTTAGAAGAGAAGATTTATAAAGATTATATAAAAGCCCTTAAAACTCATAATAAACATAAGGCTGATTTTTTGAGTTTTATCCGTGCAGAGATAAAAAATAAAGCTATAAGCTTAAAAAAAGATAAGCTGGATGATAGTGAGATTATTAGTGTATTAAATAAACAAAAGAAGCGCCTTAAAGAAACAAAAGAAAGTATTCTTTTTAAAAGGGAAGAATTAATTGAGGAAGTAGAGAAAGAATTAGCAATTTTAGAAGAGTATTTACCCCAGCCTATGAGTGAAGAAGAAATTTGTAATATAGTTGATGAAGTTATTTCAGAGTTAGGAGTTTGTTCAATAAAAGAAATGGGCAAAGTAATGAAAGAAGCTATGTCACGGGTTGCTTTTAGAGCCAGTGGAGAGAGAGTAAGCAAGATAGTAAAGAAAAGACTCTCTTCATAATTTTTTTAAAAAATCTCTTCTTTTTCTTAAGAAATTTAACACTCATAATAAGATTATTTTTATAAAATCCTAAGAAAATGAATACATTGGATTATATATTAGGAGGGATTGTCTTTTTTTGCTTATTTTTAGGAGTTCTGAGCGGAATTTTAAAGCAAATATTAGGAATTTTATGTTGGGGGTTGAGCTTTTATGGGGGGTATTTATTTTATGAGAAAGGAGGCAGCTTATTTTATGTACCTTTGGTTATTATAGGTATAGCTATAGTTTTTAAAATCACCACAAAAGTAATCAAAAGTATATTTTTTCCTTATAAAGAAAGGAGAATTTCTTTTTGTTCGCGTTTAGGTGGAGCTTTTATAGGAGGATTAAAGGGAGTTTGTTTTGTTTTTTTATTATTAATTATTATACATTTTTTCTCTCACACACTTTTAAGTAACAATGATTATCTAAGAAATTATTTAGGAGGGTCTTTTTTCTATTCTTTTTTAAAAAATAATAATTTATTAGGGATAAGTATTATTGGAGGGGAAAAAGATGGTAGTATAATTTCAGATAAGAATTTTCAGAATAAATTATTTCAGGATGAAGAATTTTTAAATATACTTAGAAACAACCCTTCTCTTAAGGAAATATTAGAGGATGAAGAATTAGTTGAAAGTATAAGAAAGAAGGATTATAAAGTTCTTTTATCCAATCCCAAATTTTTTAATCTGTTTAGAGATAAAAAATTTTTAGATAAGTTATCCCGTTTCTTATCTAAGTATTTTACAACAAATCAAAATTGATTGTAAAAGATGTAATTTCTTGATTACATCCCCAAAACCGATATAACCTCTAAATATAAATCCTGCATTCTAAGCACCTGATTGTAAGAGAGAATTTTTCAATTTCTAATTTCTAATTTTCATTAAATTTTCAATGACTTAATTTTTAATTAGAAATTGAAGAATTAGAAATTTAATAGAAATTAAAAATTAGACATTAGAAATTCTTGTGAAACCTTCTCATCTATAGGATGTTGAGCCTATTATATTTTTAGAGAAATTTCAAGGATTTTTATAAAAATAACTCTTCTTTACTTAAATTGTATTAGGATTTCAGGCGTATCCTAATTTCTTTCCTGTAAAATTATTCGACAATTTTAGGATTTTTTTTACACTTTTTTCTCTCTGTTTCTGGATAGGGTCCATCAAAATTGTAACAATAACGTATACAATGAGTTATGAATTAGAAAAAGATAATTATGGCACAGTTATTGCTTTCTTAGTTATAAGAAGATAAGAAAGTTTTTTAAGAAAGGAGGGAGGATATATGGAAGACAAACGTCAGTTTAATCGATGGGAACATCCTACAGAGAAGAGTTCTATTATGTGCGAAGACCTACAGGGAGAGGTTGAGGTTGTAAATATGAGTGCAGGAGGAATGAAGATATCTTGTTCCCATCCCTTAGAGATAGGTACAGTTGTCTATGCCCAACTTAGAATCGTTCCTCACATAAGACCTTTTTATATAATGGGGAAAGTAACAAGAGTGATGCAAAAAGATAATTTATTTGAAGTGGCAATAAAGTTTGATAAAGTAAGTACTATTCAGATTACGGATAGTAATAAATTATAAATATTCTGTTTTTTTGAAATTACTCATAGATTAATAAGCTAAAGATATCTTTCGATGTGTCCTTTTACTTCTTCCAGTTCAGGGTTAAATGGTTGGGGTCTTCTTCCAAAACAAATTCCCATTGTTTCATAGAGGGCAATGAGGTCAAGATTAACCTGGCGTTGTTTTATTGCTTCTTGAGTATTTACATAGCGAATTTTTTTTCCGCTAATTTCTACAATAGTTACTCCACTAATACCTTTCTCTAATAAAATCACAGCAGCAGCCCCTGCTTCTTTGCCAAAATTAACATCATATGCAGAAGAATGCCCACAGCGCACAAGATGGCCTGGAGTTACTTCTCTGACTTCAGGAATTTCATAAAGCATAGGGACAAACATTTTTTCCTTTTTCATAAACTCTTTTATAGAGGGATCCTTCTTGAAGCGAGCTGTTAGCTCTTGACGGACATATTTTCCTGCTCCTGCAAGTTTTTTGTGACCGAAGGAGTCTATTCCTGCTGATTCATCTATAAGTTCTTTTCCTGTGGCGTCTTTGATGCCTTCTGCTACTACAATAAGATATGTTCCTGCCTTTATATCACTTTCGTTTATTCTGTGCATGAAACGTTCCTTTACATGTTCATAGAGAATGTCAAAGTCAGTAGGGATTTCTGGAATTAATATTGCATCAGCATCAGCACCTATCCCACCTCTTAGAGCAGTATGCCCTGCATAACGGCCAAATACTTCCAGGACAATTATACGGTTATGAGTTCTTCCTGTCGTCTTTAATTCCTGTCCAAAATTAGCAATACGGTTAATAGTTGAATCCGCTCCTACAGAATAAGTTTGTAAATCAAGATCCATTGTTTTAGGCGCGTGCACACATTTTATCCCGTGTTGGGTTAAGTCTACCATGACATTTCCTGTATCATCGCCACCGCTTATAACCAGCCCCTCTATATTAAATTTTTTTAGTCCTTTCTTTATACGTTCATATTTATCAGGATCATCAATTTTTTTTATTTTTACCCGAGAGTGACCTGCTTCTGAACCAGCAAGATTTGCTTCAATACTATCTACACGTTGAGGTGTTAGTTCTACAAGACTTTTAAACTCAATGAGATTATAAAGACCAGCATAGCCATTAGGTATTATAAAACACGAGATATTTTTCTTGTAGGCTGTTTGTGCAGCACCTTTAATCACTGCATTCAGCCCCCCACAGTCACCACCACTTGTAATAATACCGATTTTTTTCATTTTTAACTCCTTCCTTAAGAGTATTGGACTATTATAGATTTTAGCTATCCTGCGAATAAAAAAGTTTATCATAATTTAAATTCATAATCAAATAAAAATGTTTAAAATTAAGGAATATTGTTATAAAATAGAGAATATTTAGAAAATCTTCTATAATTATAGAAAGTCTTTAATATTAATTTCATAGAGAAATGAAAATTTTAAAACGTCTCCTTACAATTATTGTAATATTAGCGACCTTTGTAGGGATTATCTATTTTTATTGGTTTTGTCCACGTTATGTTGTTCCTATTCTTATGTATCACCGCTTTGGTTATAGTAATAGTACACTTTTTGTAACGCCAGAAAATTTCGCAAAACAGATGGATTATCTTAAAAAACATAATTATAGAGTAATTTCCCTTGATGAGTTAATAAAGGGTATAGAACATAATAAGTATTTTCCACATAATACAGTTGTAATCACAATAGATGATGGTTATAGAGATAGTTATATTTATGCTTTTTCCATATTAAAGAAGTACAATTTCCCTGCTACAATATTTATTATTACCAATTATATTGGTAAAAAGAAAGAGTTTCTTAATTGGGGAGAGGTAAAAGAAATGTCCAATAATGGTATAACCTTTGGTGCTCATACTCGAAACCATGTGTATCTTCCTGGGATAAAAGATAGAAAAGTTTTATGGAATGAAATAAAGGGTTCAAAGCTGGATCTTGAAAGAAAATTGAAGGTACCAATTAATTATTTCTGTTATCCTATAGGTGGATTTAATAAATTAATAAAAGAGATGGTAAGGAACGCAGGATATAAAGGAGCCTGTGCCACCAATAGAGGGAGTGATAGGTTTAATAGAGATGTATATGCGTTAAAGAGAATTAAAGTAACCAACTCTGATGTTAATAAACCGCTTAGTTTCTGGGCGAAGTTATCAGGATATTATAATCTTTTTAGAAAGAAAAGAAAGGGCGATTAGTTCTGTTTTAAAATCTTTTCTGTAGTAATACAATAATATTGTTTTTGTAGGAAAAAGAGTTTAGTTTTGTTTTTATAGATGAGATATTATGATTGGAGAATAGGAGGAAATCAGATATTCTCTATAACAAGGTTATAGCGAAGGAGGCATAATAGAAGCGTTAGAAAGGAGTCTGTTTAATAAAGGGTAAATATGCATACAGTAAAAGAAAAATTTTCTGTAATTATTCCTGTTTATAATGAAGCAAATGTTATAGAAAAAAACTTGAAAGAGGTAAAATCTACCTTTGATGAATTTGGATGTGCCTATGAAATTATTGTAATAGATGATGGTTCAGAAGATACCTCTTATCAACTCTTAAAGAGATTAGAAAGAAGGATTCCCAATCTTATAGTTAAACGTAATTCTCAGAACTTTGGTAAAGGAAGAGCCTTAAAGAAAGCCTTCAAATATACAACAGGGGATTTGATAGTGTGGTTGGATGCTGACTTAGACCTTCATCCCTTTCAAGTTAAAACTCTTTATGATATTATGGTATTAGATGATGCGGATGTTGTAGTAGGTTCAAAATTACATCCTAATTCTAAACTTTACTATCCTTTTTACCGGAGATTAATTACCCTTGGTTATTATGTAATTATTTGTTTTCTTTTTAATCTTCCTTGTCATGATACTCAGACAGGATTGAAGATTTTTAAAAGAAAAGTATTAAGGGAGGTATTTCCTCGAATTTTAGTAAAAAAGTTTGCCTTTGATTTAGAGGTGCTTTTAAATGCACATTATTTAGGTTTTAGAATTGTAGAAGCTCCTATTGTAGTGGAGAATAGGCGAAATTTTTACCGTATTGGAGTAAGGTCAATAGCTAATGTGCTTTGGGATACATTAGCGGTATGGTATAGGATGTATATTTTAAGATATTATGACCGTATCAATTATTATCGCCGCAAAAACTTACGGAAAGAACTTAGAAGAGTGCATAAGTGAATGTTTAAGGCTTAATTATCCTGATTTTGAAATTATAGTAGCCTTAGATGAGAGTATTAATATTCAATACTCTCAAGTAAAGATTATTCCCACAGGGAGTGTTTCTCCTGCTAAAAAGAGAGATTTAGCTTCTATAAATGCAAAGGGAGAGATTTTGGCTTTTATTGATGATGATGCTTATCCTGATAGAGATTGGTTGAAAAATGCAGTAAAGAATTTTGAAGATTCCCAGATAGGAGCAGTAGGAGGTCCTGCTATAACACCTTTTTGTGACAATTTGCTAAGTAGAGCTAGCGGGAAGATTTATGAGAGTATACTTATGGGAGGTCCTTATAGATATAGATATGTTAGAGGAAAGAAAAGAGAAGTAGCAGATTATCCCAGTTGTAATCTTTTAGTTCGTCGAGAGGTATTCAATCAGTTAGGTGGTTTTAGTACAGAATTCTGGCCGGGAGAAGATACCAAACTCTGTTTGGAGATTGTAAAAAAATTGAATAAAAAAATTATTTATGAGCCCCAGGCAATAGTATACCACCATCGCAGACCTCTGTTTATTCCTCACTTAAGACAGATTGCCAGTTATGCCTTGCATCGTGGATATTTTTCTAAAAAGTATCCCCAGACTTCGTTTAAGTTTTTTTATTTTTTACCATCAATATTTACTATAATGGTATTTTTGGGGTTAATTTTAAGTATATTTTACCCTTTTATGGAGAAACTTTTTATATTTTCTGCACTTTTTTATTTCAGTATAGTATTTGTTTTTAGCATAAATAAAGATATAAGAATGATTCCTTTTGTTTTTTTAGGTATATTTCTTTCCCATCTTACATATGGAATATTTTTTTTAAAAGGACTTTTTTCTACAAAATTAAAGGAGGAAAGAAAAATAGGATGAAGGTTGTAATTTCTTATCCTCCTTTAGAGACTAAAAAAGGATATCCTACTTTAGGTCAAAACCGCCAGTTCCAGTACTTTAAAGAGCCTACCTATATTTATCCTGTTGTTCCTGCTCAGTGCGCTACCTTACTTAAACAGAACGGGTTTGAGGTAATCTGGAATGATTGTATTGCAGAAGGGTGGAGTTATCAGCAATTTTTAGGTTTTATTCACAGAGAAAGACCCGATTTAATCGCCTTCGAGACAAAAACCCCTGTAATAAAACAGCATTGGAAGATAATTAATGATTTAAAAAGTCTATCGACTATAGATTATACACTATGGACGGTCTTGTTTGGTGACCATGTTACAGCTTTACCAGAGGAATCTTTTCGTAATTCACAGGTTGATTTTGTCCTTACAGGGGGTGATTATGATTTTTTACTTCTGAATCTCTGTAATGCCTTAAGAGAATCTCAGCTGCAAGCCAAGGGCCCAGAGCCAGGAGCTATGAACTATCCGCTATACGCTAACTTAGAGCCAGGCATTTATTATCGTGAAAATAGCCAAGTTAAGAATACTGGTAAATTCCAGTTGAATCATAACTTAAACTCTCTCCCTTTTATTGATAGAAAGCTTACTAAGTGGTGGCTTTATGGTTATAAGAATGGAAATTATCGACGTATACCGGGAACTTATATTATGAGTGGTAGAGATTGTTGGTACAGGGAAGAAGGGGGTTGCAAATTTTGTTCTTGGACTACTCTTTATCCAACCTGGAGAACAAGGAAAGTAGAGAATGTTTTGGATGAAATTGAATATTTAGTAAGTAATTATCCAATAAAAGAAATTATGGATGATACAGGAACTTTTCCCGCCGGCTCTTGGCTTATAGATTTTTGCCAAGGGATGATTAAAAGAGGCCTAAATAAGAGGGTTAATCTTGATTGTAATATGCGGTTTGGAGCAGTTGATTACCAGGGATATAAATTGATGCAAAAAACAGGATTTAGATTTCTTTTGTTTGGTTTAGAATCAGCTAATCAGAAAACACTCGATAAAATAAATAAAAACTTAAAAGTTGAGACAATTATTAAGTCTTGTAAGGATGCACGAAGGGCGGGTCTTTATCCTCATATCACCATAATGTTTGGTTACCCCTGGGAGAGTTTCGAGGATGCAAAGAGAACTTTAGAGCTGGGTAGATGGCTTCTAAAGAGAGATTATGCTTATACTATGCAAGCAACCATTGTAATTCCTTATCCTGGAACGCCTTTATTTGAAGAGTGTAGGAAGAAGGATTTACTTTCTACTCTGGATTGGAACCTTTATGATATGAAGTTACCAGTAATGAAGCTGGGTTTCCCGCCCGAAGAATTACTTAAGTTAGTTCAAAGGATGTATAGGGTAAGTTTTGACCCGGAATTTATTTTGAAGAAAATGTTGAGCATAAAAGACGCCAGTGATGTTAAATATTTTAGCCGCGCTTTTTTAAAAGTTGTTGGGCATATTCTTGATTTTAGGAAATATAATTATGAGTATAAGAGATAAGATACGCCTGTTTCTTAGAGACGATTTGATTCAGCATACGGCCATTGTTTTTATAGGCACCTCGATAGCAGGAGTTTTTAACCTTATATACCATCTTATTTCTGTTCGATTGCTTTCCCCTGTGGATTACGGGACGTTCAATACTTTAATATCCCTTGTTATGTTTGTTTCAATGACGATTTCTCCTCTTGGACCAGTTTTTGTAAGATTTTTTACGGAGTATATAGCTAAAAAAGACTTTGATGTTCTAAAGCCAGTATGCGAAGCGTTGATTAAGAGGATAATTGTTATATCACTTCTTTTTTTGCTTTTTTTTACAGTATTTTCTGGCTTGCTTGCAAATTTTTTCAGAATCCAGATGGTATATATAATTATGTGCGGAGCGATTATTAGTGTATCTTTGTTATCTTTAATTTTCCCTGCTTTATTTCAAAGTTTCCAGAAATTCAAAACCTACGTTTTTTTAGGTATGTGTTCTTCCTTTGCAAAGCTAATATTGGGTGGTTTGTTGATGTATTTAGGATGTAACGTGTTGGGGGGGTTATCAGGGTATTTAGCTGCTCCACTTACGATATTAATAATTTCTCTATTTATGATTTTTAAGGTTTATCCTGATAGTATAAGCAGTGTCGCGTCATCTAAAACAATTAGTTTACTGCCTATATATAAATATTTTTTTCCTGTAGCAATTGCTATGTTTTCTTTCACTGTTCTTACCAATATAGACGTTATATTGGTTAAACATTTTTTCTCACCACTTTCCGCAGGTTATTATTCCATTGCCCAGATGGTAGGTAAGATTTTTCTATTTTTGCCTTCTGCTTTAGCAATAGTTATTTTTCCCAAAAGCACAGCTTCATATGTTACAAACTCTAACTCCCATAAAATAGTATATAAATCTTTATTAATTGCAGGTATTATTTGTGGGTTGGGCGTAGTTTTTTGTTTTCTTTTTCCGCAATTGGTGCTTAGAATCTTAACTTCCCATTCAAACTCTGTCAGTAGCTCTCTGGTAGGATTATTTTCCCTTGTTATGAGCTTTTACGCACTTGTGTGGATTGTAATAAATTATTTGCTCGCTATACATAATCTTAAGTTTGTATTTCCTCTTATTCTATTAGCTTTATTAGAAACTATTTTGATATGGTTTTATCACCCTGATTTATTAGCGATATTGCGGATTCTTTTATTGATAGGGGTTTTTACTTTTATTTCGGGGATTACTATAATCATAGGAGAGGATAGGAGTAGTTGAGTAGATGGAATAAGTATTGTGTGAGGTATGCCGGAGTCAACAGTTGATGTATTAGTCTCAGCAATTATTACTACTAGAAATGAAGGGAGAAACATTGAGGATTGCCTCCAGTCTATAAAACACCAGACTTACCATCAAGATAAAATAGAGATAATTGTGGTAGATAACAACTCTACTGATAGAACCAAAGAGGTAGCCAGAAAATATACAGATAAGGTTTATAATTTTGGTCCAGAGCGTTCTGCTCAGAGGAATTTTGGAGTCAAACAGGCAAAAGGTAAGTATATTCTCTATCTTGACGCAGATATGGTGCTATTCAAAGATGTTATTGAAAAATGTGTCGAAAGATGTGAAGTCAATGATAGTATAGTTGCTTTGTATATTCCTGAAAGGATTATCGGTGAAGGTTTCTGGATAAAGGTGAGGGATTTTGAAAGAAGTTTCTATACCGGAACCTGTATTGATTGCGTGAGGTTTGTCAGGAGAGATAAATTCTTGGAAATCGGTGGTTTTGATGAGAGTCTAACCGGCCCTGAAGATTGGGATTTCGATAGAAGGATTAGAAAAGTCGGGAAAGTAGATATAATAAAATCACCAATTTATCATAATGAAGGAGAGTTTAATTTAAGAAGATACTTAGAGAAGAAAAGTTATTACTGTAAGAGTTTTGATAAATATATTCAGAAGTGGGGGAAAAATGATAAAATCATAAAAAAGCAACTAGGTTTTTGGTGCAGATATTTTGGGGTGTTTATGGAAAATGGGAAGTGGAAAAGATTAGTGAAACATCCGAGATTAACAATAGGGATGTATTCTTTAAGGTTTATGGTGGGAATTGAATATTTTACATATAAAAACAGGAGAAAACAATGAAGAAGACGTTGATTACAGGAATTACGGGACAGGATGGTTCTTATCTGGTAGAGTTTTTATTAAGTAAGGGATATGAAGTCCATGGGATAATTAGGCGAGCAAGTACATTTAATACAAAGAGAATAGACCATATTTATGTTGATCCACATACCACTGGAGCAAGACTTTTTCTTCATTACGGAGATTTATCTGATTCTGAACAAATTTCAAATATAATTTACAATGTTAAGCCTGATGAAGTTTATCATTTAGGAGCTCAAAGTCATGTAAGAGTAAGTTTTGATATGCCTGAATATACTGGGGATATTACTGCTTTAGGAACAACTCGAATCTTAGAAGCCATTCGAAGAAGCGGAAATAATATAAAATTTTATCAGGCTTCAAGTAGTGAAATGTTTGGATCTTCCCCTCCGCCTCAAAATGAACAGACGCCGTTTCGTCCGAGGAGTCCTTATGCATGTGCAAAGGTATATGCTTATTGGATGACGAAAGATTACCGAGAAGGATATGGAATTTTTGCTTCTAATGGGATTTTATTTAATCATGAGAGTCCTCGAAGAGGAGAGACATTTGTAACAAGAAAGGTCACAAGGGCAATTGCTAATATTATCGCGGGAAAACAAAAGGAGCTTTATCTTGGAAGCTTGAATACCCAAAGAGATTGGGGTTTTGCTCCTGAATATGTAGAGACAATGTGGAAAATTTTACAGAAAGATAGACCTGATGATTATGTTATAGGTGTGGGAGAATCCCACTCAGTAGAAGAGTTCGTTAAAGAAGCTTTTACATATGCAGGTCTTAAATGGAAAAAATATGTAAAAATCGATCCCCGATATTTTAGACCAATAGAGGTTGAGAAATTAATAGCAGAACCTACTAAAGCAAAAAAGGAACTGGGTTGGCATCCCCGTATAACCTTTAGAGATTTGATTAAAATAATGATAGATGCGGATATGCGAAAAGTAGGTTTAAAAGCTATTGGTGAGGGAGATAGGATTTTAAGAGAAAAGTTTCCTGATAAATGGTGGCAGTTAGATTAGAGGAAGAGATAAATGAATAGAAAGATCTCCGTAGGATACTTAGAAATAGGAGAGAAAGAAAAAGAAGCTATAATTGAAGTATTAAACTCAGGAAGAATTTCCGAAGATGTAAAGACTTATAACTTTGAGAAAGAATGGGCACAATTTATAGGAACAAAGTATTGTGTTGTTACAAGTTCAGGAACAGCCGCTTTAATTACTGCATTTACTGCTTTAAAGTATCTTTATAAGTTAGAGGATCGGCCTTATGTAATAACTTCTCCTTTAACTTATATTTCTGACGCTAACGCTATTATTCTTTCGGGATTTAAGCCAGTATTCGTAGATATAGACCCCCAGAGTTTTAGTATTCTTCCTGAAGCAATTGAGAAATTCTTGGAGAATACCGAAAATAGAGAAAAATGCAGTATTATTCTAGCTATAGATTTGATGGGATATTCTGTAGAGTTAGATAAAATAAAGAGAGTTGCTAAAGAATATAATTTAATTGTAATGGAGGATGCAGCAGAGGCTCATGGGACAATATATAGAGGGAGAAGATGCGGTTCAAGCGCAGATGTAGGTATCTTTTCTTTTTATATTGCTCATAACATTCAGGCAGGAGAAATGGGGGCAATTACTACTGATAATTATGAAATTTATTCTTTGTCTAAGAAGATTAAGACTAATGGGAGATTTTGTGATTGTAAGGTATGCACTCGTTATAGAGGTCATTGTCCTTATAATAAGTTAGATAAAAACGATGATTTTGACCCCCGTTTTTTCCATGAATTAATAGGATATAATTTTAAAACAATGGAGTTCTCATCCGCAATTGCATTGGTACAGTTAGAGAAAATAGAGGAGATAATTAGGATACGGCAGCGTAATGTTAAATATTTAAATGATAACCTAAGAAATATTGTTGACATTTTACAACTTCCTGTCTATTCTGAAGAGGTAAGTTATTTAGCATATCCTATAGTTATTAAGAAACCCGATATTATTTCTCGTAAAAAATTAAGATATGAATTAGAAAAAAGAGGGATAGAAACAAGACCTTTATTTGGATGTATACCTACACAGCAACCAGCATATACTTGTTTTAAAGAACAATACAAGGGAAAACTTCCTAATGCAGAATATATAGGCAAGAATGGGTTTTATATCGGATGCCATCAATATCTTACCTTGGAAGATCTCGATTATATTATTTCTGTTTTGAAGGAAGTAATCCAAAGAGCATCTAAAAATGATAGATAAGAATTCAAAAATATATATCTCAGGGCATAAAGGTATGGTGGGAAGTGTTATGTTGAGGCTTTTAGAAAGTAGAGGATATAAAAACTTGATTTTTAAAACATCAAAAGAGTTAGATTTAAGAATACAAAAAGAAGTAGATGAGTTTATAGAGAAGGAATATCCCGAATATATTTTTCACTTTGCTGCAAAGGTTGGAGGAATAAAAGCAAATATAAATTATCCTGCAGAGTTTCTTTATGATAATATAATGATTGCAACTAATGTGATAAATGCTGCTTATAAATATAAGGTGAAAAAACTTTTATATTTAGGAAGTTCGTGCATTTATCCAAGAGAGTGTCTTCAACCGATGAAAGAGGAGTATTTGTTGACTGGTAAATTAGAGCCAACAAATGAGGGGTATGCCCTGGCAAAGATTATAGGTTTAAAATTATGTAAATATTATAACAAACAATATAAAACTAATTTTATTTCTTTAATGCCTCCCAATATTTATGGGCCCAATGATAATTTTGATCTTGAAACCTCTCATGTAGTAGCTGCTTTAATAAGAAAATTTATAGAGGCAAAGGAGAATAGTTTAGATTATGTTACTGTTTTAGGAACAGGAGAAGCACGAAGAGAATTCTTATACGTAGAAGATTTGGCAGACGCATGTTTATATTTTATAGAAAATTATGAAGCAAAAGATTTACCCGAATTTATAAATGTAGGGTATGGGAAAGATATAACTATTAAGGAATTAGTTAGGATTATTGGAGAAGAAGTGGGGTATAAAGGAGAGGTAATATGGGATTCGTCTTTTCCTGATGGAATGTCTCAGAAGTTGTTAGATAGTAGTATAAGTAAAAAGTTAGGGTGGAAACCGAAGATTCCCTTAAGAGAGGGTTTAAGGAAAACAATTAAATGGTATAAAAATGCATATATCTCAAAAGCTAAGAGAGTTTAACGTAGTGATAGTTACTCATGTGTTTGTGACTGGTCCTGCCCAGGAGTTAGAAGAATATCTGAAGGAGAAAGTTAATTGCTTAGTGTTTATTGGCCACCCTTTTTCTTATGCTGAGGATATAAGGTCATTTTATAGGATATACCACAAAGGGGTGCTTTTAACCGAGAGAAGAACTTTCTGTTATAGATTTCCTGATATATTAATGTATTTTAAAGATGTGTTTTATACTATTTATTGGATAGTTAGATTAAGGAAAGTTTTTAATCTGTTTGTAGGAGCGGATCCTTTGAATGCTTTGGCAGGGATTATTTTAAAAAAATTGGGTAAAATAAAGAAAGTGATATTTTACTCTATAGATTATACACCTTATAGATTTAATAATAAATTTTTGAATTGGATTTACCATAAAGTAGATAGTTTTTGTTCTTGTAAATGTGATTTTGTCTGGAATTTGTCCCAAAGAATGATTGATGCAAGACGAAGAAAAGGAATAAAAAGAGTAGATAACCAGATGGTAGTTCCTATGGGAGTGCATTTTGAAAGGATAATACAGAGAGATGTGAATCAAATTAATAGAAATCATATAGTTTATATGGGGCATTTAAGAAAAGGTCAAGGATTAGAATTAGTTATTGAATCTTTACCTCAAATCATAGAAAGGATAAAAAGTATTAGATTGATAGTTATTGGAACAGGAATATTAGAAAGCATCTTAAGAAATATGGTGAAAAAATTAAAGGTAGAAGATTATGTAGAGTTTAAAGGTTATATTAAGGATCACAAAGAGATTGAAGAAATTCTGGTGAGTTGCGCTGTAGGATTAGCCGTTTATGAGCCTATTCTGAGAGGTTTCACATGGTATACCGATTCTGGGAAACCCAAGCAGTATCTGGCGTGTGGTTTACCTGTGGTGATTACTGAGGTTCCTTCGATAGCAGAAGAGATTAGAAAAAGAGAGATGGGAGTAATAATTGAATATAATAAAAATGATTTGACTTCTGCGATTACAAAGTTACTCAGTGATGATAATTTTTACAACAAATGTAGAAAAAATGCTATAAAATTTGCATCTGATTTCTCTTGGGACAGAGTTTTTGGAGAAAGTTTGGAAAAGGTTTGTAGAGAATGATTAGTGATGAGTTATTGTCATATCTTTGGTGCCCTTTATGTAAAGGAGTCCTCAAAATAAAGGATAAATTATTAATTTGTAATAGATGCAGGAGTAGTTTTAGAGTGATAGGAGATAATACTATAGATTTTCTGAAGAGTGCCAATTCTAAAAGATGGCAGAATGATAAGGAAATATCTTTCAAGAGCTGGGATTCTATATATAAAAAGTGGTTAGTTTCTAATGGGTGGAGAGAGAAATGGGAAGAGTATAAATGTTTATATTTGGACGATACTGTTAGTCAACTATTTGCATGCAAGCTCAGAGATAAAAAGGTATTTTTAGAGATAGGATGTGGGCCTTGTTTTTTGGGATGCGAATTAGCGAAGCATTTTGAGATAGTAATTGGAGTGGATTTTTCCAGAGAAGCACTCAAAATAGCCCAGAGGGTGTTTGAAAATAGAAAAATATCAAATTTTTTGTTGCTCTGTAGTGATCTAACCCAGATGCCCATAGTAAGCGATAGAATAGATTTGATTTATGGAGGAGGAGTAATAGAACATTTTAGAAACCCTCAAACGGTTATTGAAGAGTTATACAGAGTTCTTAGGGCTGATGGAGTTGCTTTTAATACCGTTCCTTACCTTAACTTAGCCAGTTTAACTTATAGACAATATTGGGGTAATATCCCGAATTTTCCCTTAATGAAGCAAATTGCAGAATTTATACATTTGAAGTTATTGAGGGCAAGACATATGCGGTTTGGTTATGAATATAGTTTTACTAAAACATATTTAAGAAGATTGCATAGAAAAGTAGGTTTTTCTGAAGTAAAGATAGATAGATTTAATGTGGCGCTGAAGGTTGAACTGCTTCCTCGTTTTTGCAGGTATTTAGTAAGCTATTTGTCAAATAGGTTACCACTTTTTTGGCCTATGATAAAAGTTGTAGCTAAAAAGTAGAATTATTATCTCTTTTGATTTTAAAAATGACAAAGATAGTATTAAAAGGATTATTTAGTTGAGCTTAAGAGATATAGAAAGATAGTTTTGAAGGATAGAGATAATAAAAAATAGTAGAATTAGTTTTTTATAGTGTTTTTCTTTATATAAAAAGTTCTCAAAAAGTAAAAATTTTTATGAGAAAATAGCAGACAGAAAATATTGACAGGAAGATTAAGAGATAGGAGAGGCAAAAGATAAGGAGTGAATATCTAAAATTCTTAAGGATTGCTTTATTTAGAAGATAGGTTTTAGAGATGAAGAAAGTAATATACGCTACGATGGTAGGTGATTTGTTTCATCGTGGACACTTAGAGTTTATAAAGAAAGCGAAAAGATTGGGAGATATTTTGATTATTGGTGTGCACCCTGATGATGTTGCAAGAAGATACAAAAGAAAACCTATTATGTCTTTTAAGGATAGAATGGAAATAATAAAATCCATAAAGGAAGTGGATAAAGTCGTAGAAGATTGTATGGACTTTAGAGAGCCTACTATGTTTACTAATATAAAAAAGTATAAAGTAGATATAGTAGTTCATGGCGATGATTGGTTGCCTCCTTTATATCAAAGAATAAAAAAGGAGAAATTATGTAAGGTTGTGCAAGTTAAATATTTCCCAAGAGTTACAACTACAAACCTATTAAGAAATATAAGGGGTAGAGATAAGCTTACTAACCTCTTGGAGAAGAGGAGGAAGCTTGTAGTAGTATCCGCAGGTGATGCTATAACTGCAAAATTAATTGAGGAAGCAAAGTTTGATGGTATTTGGGTTTCTGGCTTCGAGGCTTCAGCACGATTAGGGTTGGTGGACAATGGAAGTATTACAATGACAGAAATGTTAAATACAACAAAACCTATAGTAGATGCTACCACTCTTCCTGTTATAGTAGATGTGGATAACGGATATGGAGGAATTCATAATTTTGTAAGAACTGTAAGAGAATTTGAAAAAATAGGATGTGTGGGGATTTGCGTAGAGGATAATATTTTTCCTAAAGTAAATTCTCTTTTTGGAGGAAAAGTCCCTTTATTGTCCATGAAAAGACATGGAGCAAAAATTAAAGCAGGAAAAAATATGCAACAAACAAAAGATTTTATAATAATAGCAAGGACAGAAGCTCTAATTAGAGGCTATGGGATGGAAGAGGCTATTAGAAGAGCAGAGTACTATGCAGAATGTGGAGCCGATATGATATTGATTCATAGTAGAGAACCCACAGGTAAGGAAGCCTTAGAGATACCTAAGTTTTGGAAAAAAGATGTACCTTTAGTGATAGTCCCTACCAAGTTTCCTCATATAGGTAACAAGCGTTTATTTAAAGCAGGTTATTCCATGGTGGTATTAGCTAATCAGACAGAGAGAGTAAAGATTAAAGCCATTAGAGAAAGTCTTAAAATTATTAAGAAGCATGGTTCAGTATATCCTATAGAAAAAACTTTATCTGCTACCTTAGAAGATTTAAGGAGTTTAACTCCCATAAATGAGGTAGAGGAGATTGAAAGGAAGTATGGAGTAAGATGAAAAAATATGATTTTATTGTGGGAGTACCTTGTTCGAGGTTAAAAAAATTTACAGATGAGATAGAAGATTATATTCCTTGTACAAGAGAAGACGAAGCAATGGCTTTAGCTGTAGGAGCTTATTTAGTAGGTAAAAGACCTCTTATTTTTACTCAAAATAGTGGTTTAGGGAATATGATTGATACAATAACTTCTTTATTAAAGCCATATGGAATTAAAGAAATACATTTATTAATTAGTGTTAGAAAAAAACCTGAGCATCATGCTTTTATGGGTAAAATTACAAAGAGATTATTAAATCTTTTAGAATATAAGAATTATACACTTATAGAAGAATGAGGCGTATAGAGGCGATAAAGAAAATTATGGATAAAGTAACAGATGAAATAGTTATTTCTTCTACAGGGATGATTTCTAGAGAAGTCTACTTAGTAAAGGATAGAGCAAGAAATTTTTATATGCTCGGAAGTATGGGGAGTGCTTTAGCCATAGGATTAGGTGTCGCTCTTAACTCAGAATATAAGGTTATAGTTATTTCGGGAGATGCTGCTGTTTTAATGTCGCTGGGAACAGTGATATTACATAAGAAATTAAATCCACCTAACTTAAAACATTATATTTTGGATAATAATTGTCATAGTTCAACAGGAGGACAGTCTACATGTTCAGATGTAATTGATTTTTCAAAGTTAGCACCTAATACAGTAGTGATAAAGGTCAGTAAAGAAAAGGGTACTGCTCCCAGAATACCACTGTCGCCAAAGCAGATTAAAAGGAGATTTATGAATGCAGTCCGCCTTAATAGTTTATAGTACACATACAGAAAGATATGCAAAAGTTTTATCAAGAAAGTATAAAGAGGTAGTGTTTTTAAAAGTTAAGAGTCCACCTACCAAAGAGGTTTTAAAGATTAAGTGTGATAAAGATATCGTTATTGCTATAGGAGGGGGGAGTGTAATAGATACTGCAAAGATTATTTCCAAAAGAAGAAGATGTATAGCAATACCGACAACTGCGGCAGGAGCAGCGATGACTCCTTATGCTACTATTTGGGGGAAGAAAAAAAAATCTATCTTTACAAAAAAGCCTATCTTAAAAATGGATTATGGGTTACCAAAGAGGTTGCCTTTTAAAGTATTGCAATCTACGGTGTTTGATGCTTTGTCCCATGCGATAGAGTCTTTTTGGTCAAAAGACGCTACCTCATGGAGCAAACATTACTCAAAAAGAGCTATTTATTTGATTAATAAATACTTAGGGAAGTTAAACAATCGTTTAAGGAGGGAGGATATAAATAGGTTAATAACTGCAGGAAATTTAGCGGGGCAAGCAATAGCTATAACTAAGACAAATGTAGTTCATGCGGCATCTTATCCCATAACAATAGAGTATGGTATTGATCATGGAACTGTCTGCGGGATGCTCCTTCCTTATTTTGTTGAATTTATGGATTTCTCTAGATTACCAAAATTATTTAATCTTAACTCAACCCCAGAATTAGTCACTTTATTAAAGAGATCTTTCATTTTACCAAAGATAAAAAAATTCAATCCTAAAGTGATAGCTAATAAAATTATGAAGTACGATAAGATTAAAAACGGTCCTAAGAGAATAAACAAGAATATCTTAATGAAGATTCTACAAAATGTAATCATAGACAGTAATAGATGAAGTCTTTAACTCAAAATTAATATTTATCAATTAAAGAATAGGTATTATTTTTTTATATAAAGAGAGGAAATCTCTTTGCCAATTGATTGGAGAATGTAATATTTATGTGTGGAATTGTAGGAATAATTACGAGAGATAAGGAAAGAAATTTAACCTCCCATTGTCATCACATGATGGATTTAATAAAACATCGGGGACCCGATGCAATAGGGTTTTATATAAATAAAAAAGAAGGAGTATATATCGGGCATAGAAGATTGAGTATAATAGATCTTTCCCCAAATGCAACTCAACCATTTTATAACGAGAAGAAAAATATTTGTTGTGTTTGTAATGGAGAAATATATAATTTTAAAGAACTTCGAAGTATCTTGGAGCAAAGAGGACATAAATTTGTATCTAATAGTGACTCAGAAGTTATTGTTCATGGTTATGAGGAGTGGGGTATAGAGTATATAGAGCGATTGAATGGTATGTTTACATTTGTAATTTGGGATGCAGAGAAGAAGAATTTGATTTTGGCAAGAGATAGAATAGGCATTAAACCTTTATACTATATTAATAAGAAAGATTATTTTGCTTTTGCTTCTGAGGCAAAAGCTTTTATGGGGCTTAAAGAAATGTGGTCACCAGAGATAGATAGAGAATCATTGAATTTACTTATAGGTTTTCAGTTTATCCCGAATGATAATACCTTATTAAAGGATGTAAAAAAGATTCTTCCTGGCTGTTTTTTAATTGTGGAAGGTGGCTCTATAAGGATGAAGAGATATTGGAAATTAAGGAAAAATGAGATCTTAAAAAAGATAGAGTTTTCAGAGGCTATTGAGAGATTGGAAGAACTGTTATTGGATAGCGTACGACTTCGTTTACAGGCAGATGTTCGTGTGGGCATCCTTCTTTCAGGAGGTTTAGATTCGAGTCTCATTAGTGCTTTAGCAAAAAAAGTTTCTTCTTCTGGAATTTATACTTATACTGTTGGATATAATCATCCGTGGGATGAAAGAAAATTCGCTCTTATCACATCTAAACATATAAATTCTATCCATCATTCTATTCAGATAGATCCCTTCGAAGTAAATAATAGGATAGAAGAATTAATTTGGCATTTTGATGATTTGTCTACTTTAGATGGGGGAATTTTTAGTACGTATCTTATATCTAAGAAAATAAAAGAATTTGGTGTTAAGGTACTTCTTGTTGGTGAAGGTGGTGATGAAGTTTTTGGAGGATATTCATGGTTCGGATTGTCTCAACTGCCTTTTAAGCTATTACCTAAATATTTGAGAAATATTTTTTATTACTATGCTACTAATAGACTTCTTTTTAATAGAAAAGCTTATGATAATTTTTTTTATTTCAATAAGATAATGGATAAAATTAGAGAAAAAGATGTTATGCGACAAGTGGGATTTTTTGAGATTGTCTATCAACTGCCAAATAGCTATTTAATGAAGGTAGATAAAGCTACAATGGCAAATTCTTTAGAAGCAAGAGTTCCTTATCTAGACCATCGTGTAGTAGAATTTTCCTATAGTTTACCTTGGCAATATAAATTACAAGGACACTGGTTTAATATGAAAAAAGTTAATGAAAAGATTATTATACGGGCGATTGCTCAAAAATATTTACCAACAGAAATCGCTATGCGTAAAAAAAGAGGATTCTCTTTACCTATTCCTCAGGTTTTAAAAAGCAACATTGATAAAATAAAAGACTATTTATTATCGAGGGGGAGTTTAGCTCTATCTTTATTTTCTCGGAAAAAAATAGAAAGATTATTCGATTTTAAAACGTGTTTATATGTGCCTATAGAAAAAGAAAAAGAGGTTTTACTTTGGAAACTTTATTTGTTAGAAGTTTGGAATAATGTTTATGTTAAGAAAAAAGTTAGAAGTTAAAAATGGAAATTTTTTAATACTAATCCATCGCATGTTTGTAAATGGGAGACCCAAAAGAGGCGGTGTAGATATAATCATAGATTTTCTCTTAGAAAAGAATAAAAAAATTTATATTTTGGAGCATTCTTTAGAATGCAATAAGGATTCGTCTTTTAAAATTGTAGAGAGAGATCGAGAAGATATAATTAAATTTGTTAAGCTTAGATTTCCTAATCCACCCCTTCGGTGGGTCGTTGAGGTATTTCAATCTGTTAAACTTATTGTTAAAAGTTTTAAATATATACCTTACTGTATTGCAGTTGATCCTCTAAATGGAATAACTGCAATAATTTTAAAAAAGTTAGGGAAAGTAGGAAAAATATATTTCCATTGTATTGATTATTCTGAAAATCGTTTTGGCAACAAGTTGCTTAATCGCATATACATTCTTCTATATTACTTTTCTCTTAGGAGATCCAATATTTGTGGAGTAGTATCTAAAAGAATGATGGATAAATTTCTTTCTGCAAAGATACCTAAAGAAAAATTATTTTATATTCCTAATTCTCCTTTATTTGTAAAGTGGAACATTGATTTCAGAAAAAGAAATAAATTTGATATTGTAATTACAGCGGTGAGGATAGATTGTAAAACTGATTTTGAGAAAATAATAAGGGTTTTATCCAGACTAAGAATGAACTTTCCTTTAGTAAAACTTAAAATAATAGGAGCAAGTGAAGATAAAAAGTTTCTTAGAGATTTGAAGGATAATATTAAAAAGTATGGAGTAGAAGATTGCGTTTTCTTTTTAGGTTTTTTCCCAGAGCCAAAAGATTTACAACAAATCTTGGTCAATAATGGAATAGGAATAACAGCTTATATTCCTTCTAAGGCAGGGCACTTTGGATTTTATGGTGATAGCCTTAAGATTAGAGAGTATGCTTTATGTGGTTTGCCTATAGTAGCAGATGATATGTGTAGTACTGCTTTCGAAGCGGAAGAATATAAATGTGGATTTGTAACAATTAACGAGGGGCAAATGTATATGTTTATTAAAAGACTATTAGAAAATACAGAACTCTATGAAGAATATAGTAAAAATGCCATTAAATGGGCGGAGAAGTTTGATAAAAGGAAGATTCTTGAGAGGCTTTTAATAAAATTAAGAGAAACATCATGAAAATATATAAGTTTTCTTTTAGGGTTAAGATAGAGCCAATTAAAGTCAATGCCTCTGTGAAATTTTTTGATTTGTTTGTTTTTTGATATTCTGAATAAATGCAGGGGAAAAACTTTCAAGAAAGGAAATCAAAAAGGAGAATTAAAATTAAAAAAGAAAATGTTTACTCTTCAGTAGATAAAGAAAAAGCTACTATTATAGATAATTTTATAGATAAAGTTACCCTTCCTATTGCTGAGTTTATAGTTAAATATACAACTCTTACTGCTAATCAGGTCAGTTTACTGAGTTTTTTACTATTTGTTTTACCTGCTATTGTATTGTTTTCTTTTGGTAGATATATTTATAATTTGTTAGCCCTTTTATTATGTTTTGGATATATGTTTTTTGATTTTGTTGATGGTAAGGTTGCTAGGTTGACCTCCTCAGAGAGTGAACTTGGTAAATGGTTAGAAGACGGCTTGGATTGGTTATGTACTAATTTAATACCTGTCGCACTGATTATTGGTATAGTACAAAATGCCAATAGTTTATTTAAGGTAATAGTGGGAATAATTTTTATAACTCTTTTAAATATTAATACTTATATCTCTTCCATTTTTGAGAAGAGGTTTAATTTTTATAGTGACAAAAAAGCTGTAAAAGAATGGTACAGTAATATAGTTAGAGAAAAAGGAGCGTCGATTTTCGAAATTTTTATTAAGAATATGTTAGATCCTCATGGTTTTCTTTTTTATTTTTTCTTCTCAATACGTTATATTTTGGGTTTGGGAATAATATTTAACCGTCCTTTTTGGGCTATATTTCTTTTAACAATAACCTTTTTAGTAAAAATTAGTCTTATGTATTATCTGCTTATAGCTTATATGCATAGTAAGAATGAAAGAATCTTGATTATAAGAGAACTCAACCAGTTAGATAAATCGAAATAAAGAAAAGATATCTTTAATACGAAGAAGAGATGAAGCGGGGGAGTAACAAGATTTGGGGTTGTTGGTCTAAAATAGTTTTGGGAATATTTGCAATAACATTTCCATTTATTTGGTTAAAACCAGGCTATTTATGGGTTCCTGAGGAGAAATTTTTCATTAATTATCAGATAGTAATATGGAAAAATTTGTATGCATGGTCAGGTTTTTTTAATGGGGGTTATCCTGCTTTACCTGTAGAATTTACCACAATAATTCCTAATGCTTTTTTTTATTATATTTTTTCATTATTTAATATTCCAAATATTTTAATTCAACGATTTTTTCTTATTTTTGTTATATTTTTTATGTTTTTTTCTGTGTGCAACTTCTTAAAACTATTTTCAGAAAGAAATATAGTTATTTTTTTAGGGTGTTTGTTTTATTTTTTAAATTTTTATACCAGATCTACCTTTTTTTATTCAGCAAAAATGTACCAAATGATATTAATGCCTTTGGGTTTTTTATTCTGTTATAAGTATCTTAAATATTGCAAACTTAAATATGCTATATATAATTTTTTGATATTTTTTCTATTTCAGGGAATATTTTGTAATTTACCCCAAATAGTTACTACTTTAACTACTTATGTTTTTGCTATTCTTTATTATCTGATAAGTGAGAGAACAAGTTCGGGAAAAGAAACTGTTAAAAGAATTTTTGTATTTTTTATATTCCTTCTACCTTTATTTTTTTATCAGTTTCTCCCTTATTATTTTTCTATGTATCAAAAGCTTACTAAGATGAAAAAAATTGCCACCTTTACTGCACTGAAGTCACCACTATATCTGCTTTTCCAGCTGAGAGGTTCTTGGTGGGAGTTTAAAAGAGGAATAGCAGGTGTTCTATATAATCCTTGGTTACATTTTTATAATTTGCCCTTGGTGATTCTTATTTCATTTTTGTTAATAATAATTTGTTTTTCTGGGTTTTTTGTGAAAAAAGCTAAAAAGAAATCAATGCTGTTCTGGTCAGGTATTTTCTTGTTAGCTATATCATTAGCAAAAGGAATTTCTTTCCCTTTTGGTTCATTATATAAGTGGATGTTTCATAATATTCCCTTTTTTTATATTTTTAGAGAACCATGGGCTAAATTTACATCGTTAGTAGTATTGAGTCTCACGGTATTATTTGTGCTCTCATTAAATACTGTTAAAAGGAAGAGTTTAATTTTTATTATTTTAATTTTATTATTAATTAGAGGTTTCCCTTTTTTCAGTTCCAACTTCTTTGACCATATAAATAAGGGGCGCTATGCAAGGTTGGATATCAAAATACCAGATTATTGGTATAAGTTTAGTAATTGGACTAAGCATAATCTCCATAAGTCAATTTTTATACTTCCTATTGTAAAAAAATCAAATGGATTATATTTATATAACTGGTACAACAAAGATAACATAGGTAATGCCCGATTACCTTTATACTATTATTTAACCTACACTCATAATTTTTGTTCTCCCTTTTCTGTAACTTATAAACTATTTTCAAATGTACCAGATCTAATTAATTTAATCGAGGGCAATAGTAGTATAAGAATACTCTCTTTATTTAATATTAATTATTTTTTAGACCAGAAAGATGTAGATACTAAGGATAAAAAGATACTCGTTAGTATAGATAATTTAAAAAAAACTAATTTACTTAGAAAAGGTTTTTATAAGTCTTTTGGTAAACTTAACCTATACAGGATTTCTAATGAACATTTCCTCCCTCATATTTATTCTTCCCTCACTCCTTTTGTTGTTGAGGGGGGAATTGATGAATTAGTATTTCTTGCTAAAACAAAATATTTAAATGATAAACCAATATTGTTTCTTAGCACACAAGAGAACAATCAAGAATTAGAAGAAAGAGAAGATATTCCAAAGTTGGTTTATAACGACGATAGATGGGAATTATTAAAAGGAACGAGCAATGTTTTTCAGGAGGTCAATAAGGACGAGCCAAACATTATTTTTAAGAAGATAAATCCAACAAAATATTTAGTAAAAGTTGAAAAAGCAAAAAGACCATTCTGGCTGGTATTTAGTGAGAGTTTTCATAAGAAATGGAAACTATATAAGGTCAACGAGTCACCAGGTCACAAGTGGCAAGATTTTGATAATATTGTGGCGGATTATCCAAAATTAAAAGTAAAAGAGGCAAAGCATTTGATGAAGTTTACTCCACAGGATATAAAGTATTTGTTTAGAAAACCTCTTTCTGTAGGTCACTATCTTGTAAATGGTTATGCCAATAGTTGGTATATTGAGCCGAAGAAGCTTGGCTTAGGCGAAAGTTTTGTGTTGATAATATATTTCTGGCCCCAATCATTTTTCTATCTGGGGGTGGGAATGCTCGCTTTGACCCTGGGAGGGTGTGTAGGTTATTTAATAATTCATGCCGCTAAAGGATATAAAAGATGAGATTTAGAGTGAATATCCTTATGGGAATTATCATTGTTTCTTTTATGGGAATGTTTTATTATCAATTGATAAATACCTATAAAGAGACTGATTTTTTTCAGTTTCATAAACTTGCTTCTCTTGCTTCTTATGTTTTCACTGCTGTTATCGAGCTACCTGTTCAGGACGAATATTTACTTAAACTGAAACACTTAATAAGACCTAAAGAGAGGAAGACAATCTTTCTAAATGGTAATTTATTAGAATTAGCAGAAAGAAAAGTAGGTTCTGAAATCCTTACCGAATATTATAGAGTACCAAAAGAGTTTGTTCATCATCATAAGAACGTTTTAAAGATACGTTTTCAATATCAGAAACCTCCTGAGATAGAACTTTGGATAAGAAATTATATTTCTTCTGAACTGAGCGGAAATATGTATCTTCTCTTAGCCAATTCTAATCTAATAAGAAATAGACCAGAACCCATCTTAAATTCCCTCGTATTTGTTTTGATTCTGTTTCTTCTCTGGGAAGGTATCTATTGCTTCTGGAGGAATCTTTTTGGAATTGAGTCTATTTTGTTTCAATTTATTTCCTTCCTTCCTTCTCTTTTAATTCTAGGATCCGCTTTTAGTCTACCAATAATAATCACTCCTTATGGTGTATCTTTTTCTTTGTTGATGAGTCAATCTTTTTTATATTCTATAGTTATCTTTGGTGTAATATTTATCCAGATTATTTTGGGGGGAACTGTTGGTTTCAAAAAGAAAGCTTTTTATTTCAGAAAAGAGAAAAGGATAAAAAAAGAAAGGCTTTTATATGGGCAATTACCTTCTTGGACGATTAAGATCATTAATAAGATTATTGAGTGGTTAAATGCAAGAGAGCTTTCTGATAAATGTATTCTTTTATTTATGGTGTTGCTTGTCTTCTGTGCTTTTTTTCTAATGGTGCGATTAACGCCACTTGCTGAACAGTTAGCAAATTTTGCTTATTTATTTTTGGCAATCAGTATAATTATAAAATTCTTCAAATTTGCAAAAGGAGGGCGGTAAAAGAAGTGAGGAAGAATCTTATAACTTCTTTCTTTTTCTTATTTTTAATAATAGTTACTACCTATCCTTTAATTTTTAAAATTTCTGCCTGTATTCCAGGATTTTTCTCGACAGATGAGCCTTTTGGATTAATGTGGCGGAGTTGGCAAATCAAATACTCCTTTAAAAATCAACTTCCTTTAAGAAATACTTTGCTTATTGCTTATCCCTATGGTAGAGATTTGTACGCTTCAGGTTATTTTTCTTACTTGGGAGATGGATGGTTTCATCTTTTAAGTATATTTACTACACCTATAATAACTTGGAACATCCAGATTTTACTTAACCTTTTTTTGTCTGCCTTCTTTAGCTATCTTTTGGTTTTTTATCTTACTAAAAATAGATTAAGTGGTATATTGGGAGGAATAATTTTTGGATTTTGTCCTTATCAATTTATGAGAATGTGGCAACATCTGGGGTTGACTTATAATGAATGGCTATCTTTAGTCTTATTAGGTATAATTCTTTTTTGGGAAAAGCAGATTATAAGATATGGAATATTTTTTTTCATTTCACTATTATTTCTTTTTTCTTTTGACCTTTCAGTTATGTATTTTGGTGGAGTTACGTTAGCAACTTTCCTGTTCTATATTTTAATTTATCAGGGGCAATTAAAATTATTAAAGAGAAGAGATTTATTTAAATTCAATATAAAGTTTATCAGTAAAACTATAGGGATTATATTACTGGCTTTAATTATTCTTTTTCCTCAATTTTTTCCTTTAATTAAAGGTCGTATTAAATTATCTCATACAACTACTGCTTCTGCCTTCAATCCTTATCATCGTCCATTTGATGATTTATTTACTCAGTCAGCAAGACCATTGAGTTATTTCCTACCTCCGGTAGTTCATCCTGTATTTGGTAAATTTACTCAAATGTTTATTGGTTCACCTTTATATGGAGTAAGTTTTACAGAACATACACTTTATTTGGGATGGGTCCCGTTAATCTTGACATTCTTGGCATTCCGAAGATGGAGAAGAGTAAAGAAATTAGGGATTAATAATGATAACTATAGAGACTATTTCTATATTGGATTCTTTATATTTCTAGCTATAGTAGCCTGGTTTTTCTCTCAACCCCCTTGGTGGAGAATAGGTTCTGTCAAGATATTTATGCCCTCATTTTTTATGTATAGAATTCTTCCTATGTATAGAGCGTATTGTAGATTCGGAATAGTAGTAATGTTAGCGGTAGCAGTTTTATCAGGATATGGGCTAAAATTTCTCTTAGAGAGATTCAAAACACAAAAAACAAAAATTCTCGTGGCTTCCTTTTTCTGTGGAGTGGTTCTATTTGAATTCTGGAACTGGCCCCCTTTTAAAGTGATAGATGTGTCTAAAGCACCTTATGTTTACTATTGGTTAAGAAATCAGCCTCAAGAGTTTATCGTTGCTGAATATCCTCTTGATATAGAAGCTCCCAATGAAATGTATAAGTTTTATCAAATTTTCCATCAAAAACCTATAATTAACTGTACTATTCCAGGTACATATGCTAATAAAGTTGGTAAGGCGATTGCTAAATTGTCTAATCCTAAGACTGCATCTGTTTTAAAATGGATAGGAGTTAAATACGTTTTAGTGCATAGAGAGAATTACTTAAAAACGGAGTTAGTAGAGCAGGTAGAAGAGTTAAAAAGAATTCCTCATAATCCTTATCTTAGATTTATCAAATCTTTTCCTTCTCAAGATTGTCCATATAAAAATATAATGTGTACACAAAAAACAGATTCTATTGATGTCTATGAGGTAATAGCTGAACCCCTTATACCTATGGTTGAAGAGTAAAATATCTATGGTATAATTTCTCTTAAGATGAATAAGAAGTTAATATTTTTTTTAGGTATATTAATTTTATTATTTTTCTTCCTCTTATTTAAATGGAGAGAGAATACTCCTTATGTGATAGTAAAAGATTTACTTCGCGAAGGGAGCTTAGAAGGAAAAACCTTAAAATTTTATCCTGAGTATCTGGGTATTATTCCTATAGGGGAAGCAATTTTAAAAGATGAGGGAGAAATTGTTTATGAGGGTAAAAAAGTCTATCTCTTGTCAGCAACAGCCCATACACATCAATTCCTTTCTAAGTTATTTAAGGTAAAAGCAGAAGTAAAGTCTTTTGTTGACCCTTTTAATCTGTATACTCTTTTATTTTTACAACATTTCGAAATGTCTAATCGTCCTAAGAGAAATAAAAAAATAATCTACGACCAAGAGAATAATATTATGGAGTTTGAGGGGGTAAAAAGAGTAATTCTGCCCCATACGCATGATCCACTTTCTGCGATATTTTACATTAGAAAACAAGAATTTGCCGTGGGAGAGGTATTTGACCTTAATCTGAATACAAATCAAAAAAATTACCGTTTATTAGCTAAGGTAATAAGAAAAGAAAAGTTCAGAGTAAGAGATAAGACAATTGGGATTTGGGTATTAGAAGCAGAAATAAAAAGGAGAAATAAATCTCTCAGACACAGTTCTTCTTTTACTATTTGGTTTTTGGATAATTCCTCTAAGACCCCTATTCTTATTAAGGCAATGACAAATATGGGTTTAATAACTTCTCGATTAGGGAAAATACAATAGATAATATTATGTTTACCTTTCAAAAGCTAAGAGTTTTCTGGAATGTTTTGAATGGTAACTTATAGAGTTTAATCTTAAAGCTCTTTAAAAAAACAATAGCCAAACATAATATTTCTGTTATAATTGAGTATATTATAAGGG
>CAZWON010000003.1:0-99730 GCA_964635565.1 uncultured Planctomycetia bacterium | reverse complement strand
AGGAGGTCTCTTCTTTCTTTCCATCTCTTTTTACAGGAATTTTAGTACATTACCTAAAGCGTCATAGGAAGTAATGTTTCCTTGAAAAGAAACATAGCAATGATTGTGGTGTAATAGCGTTTTAAATGTTATCTACCTACTGGGAGAAAACTAAACATTGATATAGCAGAGGTATTTTTGGTAAGAAAATAATAAGCCCAATTGCTAATGCTCCTAATGAAGAAAGTAGCACTGAACTTGAAGCAATGTCTTTTAGGATTTTTACTTTTGTGTCATACCCAGGTTTTATTATATCAAGAATATTTTCTACCAATGTATTAAATACCTCGCAGACAAATACCCCAACTGTAACGAGTATTAAAATAGCAAGTTCATCTCCTGATAAATTAATACATATTCCTATAGTAATCACTATAAGTCCAATTATAAAAATTATTTTTGCGTTTCTTTCTGTCTTTATAACAGTAGCAAGTCCTTTGAAAGCTCCCAGGAAACTTTCTTTCATATTTTTATGCTGCCATATTTTATCAATCATTTTTCCTCCTTTTTAACCTTTACCTAATAGATACTTTTCTATATCTTCTGATGATTTGTATGGCTTATCCATAATCGACCAAACCTCTTTATCTTCCATACATAAGTAAATTGGCGTTTTTATATCATATTCTCTTATCCATTTTACCATTTTTTTGTAAATTTCTTTTCTTAAAAATTTAGGGTAACGTAATTTTTTGTCCTCACTAATAAATAGTTCTCCGTAAAATATATTACTTTCAGGAAAGCGTTGTTCTACAATATTTTTTAGCTGGCGAGCACCTCTTAATGTTCCCAAACTTATCCATCTAAAAGGAGGAGAGACGACAGAATATAGTTTATTCACAACTTCTTTATAGTCATTTTCCCAACCAGGATAGTGGATTATAGGGTCAAAATGGAAAGCAATAGAGTATCCTTTATTTTTCACCTGGTAAGCGGCGTTTAAGCGTTCTTTAAGAGATACTGTATTTTTTTCTTCACTTTCAATAATTTCTTGTGGGTTGAGTGACCATGAGATAATAATATTAGAGGAGGAAGGGGTATTTAGAATGTTCTCTATATTGTTACTTTTTGTTTTTAATTCAAAGAAGACATCTTTCTGAGTGAAAAAACTGATGAGTTTAGAGGCGTAATTGGTTATTTCATCTAAAGCCAGAGAGTCACAGAATTCTCCTGTACCAATACGGATAGGATGACTAATTTTTCTATAGAAATAAATGAACTTATTAAAAAAAGTATCAAGGTTTGCTGGGAGGATTATTCCCGGGAAATTAGTGTATTGCTGCAAATAACAGTAGCTACAGTCGAAAGGACACCCAAAGCCAAGGTTAAAAATCCAATAGTTACAGCGCAAATGATATTTTGTACAGGGACAGGGTTTAATAAAATCCCATTGTTCTTTTACAATGAAGGCAAGAGGACTTTTAAGTTGTTCTAATGAGAATTTGTGTTGTCTTAGGTATTCTCCATAATAGCTAAGCTCTTCTTTGGGAACTTCAGGAAACATCTCGGTAAACCTTTTGGTAAGATAACTGTTTTTAGCTTTTTTTTCTACGAAGATGCGCTGAGGATAGAATTTATCCTTTGCTTTTACGCGACTCTTAATAGGCTTTTTAAGTTCAGTGAGGAATACAGTTTTGGTATCAATTTTTTCATAGGAAGAAGTAAGGGGGAAGCGTTCTTTAATGAGAATATCTTTTATAATAAAAAACCTATTGCGACCACTCGTTTTTTTTATCCGTGGGTCTTCAAAGATTTTACGGATTATACCACTTATCTCTCTATTGTCTCGACGTTTAATTTCATAAAGCAGACGTTTTATGTCTTTCCACTGATTTTTATTCAGTCTTAAGGTAAGAGTATTTTCAATATCTTCTTTGATTTTTTCCCATCTAATTTCTTTCATAAAAGCAAATTATAACACAACATTATTTATGGATAAATTTTTCAATTAGCTTAATATAGCTCTTTATCTCCTCAAATTTACCACGTTTTTCTGCACCTTTGATATATATCATGCACTTTTCTTTGAGCTCTTTAATGGCGAATTTATATTGTTCCTCTGTTAGCATTTTACTATCAAGGAGTTTATTAATAGCGTAAATTCTGTATTTATCTAAAGCAGGATATTTTTTTGACTGCTGGTTAAGGTGACCACCTTCTTTAATTGTTAAAGGTTGTGGGATAAGTCTTATAGGATACTTTGCAGTAACTCGTAACCAGAAATCATAATCCTCACATACGGGCATATTTTCATCAAAAACTCCAACATCTTTAAAAATATCTCTGTGGATACAGCAGGTTGAGATACTTATACAGCACAACTTAAGTGCATTCCTAAATACAAACCCATCTGGTTTCTGGTGGATTTTTTTTTGGGGAAGAAGACGGCCATTACTATACCATATTTCTTCTGTATGAAAGATTTTAAAAGAAGGATTTTTTCTTATATATTCATAAGTTACCTCAAGTTTTCTCATCACAAAGCGGTCATCACTATCCAAGAAAGCAATATATTCTCCTTTAGCTTCTCTTATCCCTCTGTTACGGGCAGACCCCGGCCCTTTGTTTTCTTGATAAAAATAGCGAATACAAAGGTCACCACGACACCACGTCACCACCTCATCAGCTTTTTCTTGTATCCCTCTGACTTGGTGACCTAGTGACCTTGCTTGTGCCCGTAAGGGTATGGCTTTGCGACCTTCTGATTCTGTGACTTGGTGACTTTGTGACTTGGTGACCCGGTGACTTATTTTAAATCTTCTCTCCTGTAAGTACTCATCAAGAACCTGTTTGGTGTTATCTCGAGAGCCATCATCAATGATTATTAGTTCCAGGTCGTCGTGAGTCTGGCGGAGGACAGATTCTACAGCGATTTTAAGAAAATCTTTACGGTTGTATGTGGGAATTACTATGCTAAAAAATGGTATTTTGTCACTCACGATTTTTTAAAGTATTTTTTGATATTATAGAAGAAATATGGAATCAGGCAAGGATTTTTACCTTTGTGATTACTCCCCCAAAAAGGAGAGAATTTTTAATTTCTAATTTTTATTAAATTATCAATGAAATTTTTAATTAGAAATTTATAGAAATATGCGGTCTTTGACCGCGAAATATGTGGCCTCTGACCACGAAATTTATAGAAATTTAATAGAAATTAGAAATTTCTGTAAGACATTATTGTCTGGGACATTATTGTCTGATACTGTATATACCAGATGTCCTATATTGAATCTTTATAGTCGATTCTTAAATTGTAGTATTCATCAAACTCAGGAAGAATGAAGAAAAATCTTATGTTATATTGCTTTTGCAGAAGAAATATTTCATTTTGCAAATATTTGGCAAATCTTAAATAGTTATCCTCTGATTCATAAACAGTATATACTTTATTATACATATTCTTTCCAAAGTTTCTTTTAATGATCTCAAGAATTTCAGAAAAATTTCCCATCTTGTGGTGGTAAATTTCTACGTTTATCTCCTTGGCAATTTCGGAAACCAGAGATACAATTTCTTTAAGTGAACAAATATAGGGAATGAAAGGTCCTATATGAATACGTAGAGGGATGTTGTAAGCCTTAATTGTTCTTATTGCTTTCAGCCGTTCCTTTATGGTAGGTGTTTTCTTTTCAAATACTTCTATGAGATTATCAGAGGAGAAATTTAAGGTAAAATAAATTTTATTTTTTTTGTTATTTGCAATTAAAGGTAAATAAGAAGTTATAAGATGTGATTTTGTGAGGATAGTATAAGGTATGTGATAACAGTTAAGAATTTTCAATATTTTTTCTGTAAGTTTATATTCCAATTCTTTATATTGAAAACATTCAGTAGTTGAACCTAAAAGAACCCTCCTCGGACGCCTATAATACAGTTCTTTATTTAGAATTTGGGGGGCGTTTATTTTGATTCCCAGAGAGTCAGGGCTATTCTCGACATTTTTGTTGTGCTTAATATAGCAGTAAAAACAGCCGAATTCACATCCACGATAAGGGTTTATAGCGTACTCAGCCAATCCTATCTGGGTTTTAGAGAGTACGCGTTGGGTATTTATAATTTTAATCTGCATGATTATAAATAAGGTTGTTGATAAAACTTTTTGTATAGGGAATCTTTTCTTTCTCAAGAATTTTTACTAGCCTGTTAACTTTTTGTAAAGCAAAAGCTTGTGGTGTATAGTTTCTCGTAAAGTAGTCTATATATGGGTTAATCTGGGCAATTTTAGGAATAATTGATTTGTTTTTTACAATAAAGTTTACAGTTTCCTCAAAATTTTTTTCTGTTTCGCCGGGGTAATCAACGATGATGCTTATCTCAAAATGAAGTTTTCCTCTTTTGAGAGCTTTAAAAAAATCAAGTGCTTGCTTCTGAGTGAATCCTTTATTCATATCTTGAAGAATTTTATCAGAGGCGCTTTCTAATCCAATAAAGAGATTAAAACAGCCGCTTTTTTTCATAAGCTCTGCTAGTTCACAAGAAAAATCATCTCTTATAATTGCTTGAGCTTCCCACTTAATATTTAATTTATTTTTTATAATAAGACGGGAAAATTCTTCTAACCACTTTAAATTGGCATTTATAAGAGAATCCTGAAAGACAAAATTAGAAACATTATGTTTTTTAATTAAATACTTTATTTGCTCGACAATGTATTGAGGAGAATGCTGGCGGAATTTTTTATATAAGAGCCTTTCTGTACAAAAATTGCATTTTCTTATACATCCTCTGCTTGAAATAAGAGGGAGAGAGAAACTGTACATTTTAATGTTGAAGCTATTGAATTCCACAAAAGGAAGGTTGTCAATATCATCGAGTTCTTCGTATTCAATAACAGTTTGCTTTTTGTCCTTAATGAGAGTATAGATACCGCTTTCTCCTTCTCCAATAACCCATTTGAATTCATTCAAGAAAGTATCTTTATAAAGTTTCATAAAAAGAGTATGAGGACCGCCGAATACAATAGTAAGATGAGGATATATTTTACGGAGCATACTGGCTACATTAAAGGAGAAACTTTGGTTGTGTTTAAAAAGAGAAATGCCTACTCCCCACGCATCTTTTATCTTTTTTATTAAGTTATTAAATAAAGAGGGAGCGTTTTCTTTAATTATAAAAAATAAATTTTTTCCAAATTCTTTGTTTAAAGATAACCAATCTTTTTTTGTTGCTTTTATTAGTTTATAAGCTATGATATTTAGATCGATGATTTTTGTTTCTATGTTTTTGGTTTTCAGATAATTTCGAATACATTCCAATCCTAAGGGAGGAGTCTTTATCCACTGAGGAGGGCATTGGATAAGATAGATTATTTTTCTCATCTTTAATATAATAATATATTATGAGAGATAGTCTTTATATTCATATTCCTTTTTGTAAAAAGAAATGCCCTTATTGTGATTTCTATAGTATTCCTCCTCAAAAAAAATTAGTAAGTGAATACATATCTATTATATCCCAAGAAATCAGCAAGTTAAACACTTGCTTTGATACTGTATATATAGGCGGGGGAACACCTACCGTGATAGACATTCATTTATGGGGAATCTTACTGGAGAGTTTAAAGAAAATATTAAAATCTTCTTATGAGAACACAGTAGAAGCTAATCCTGAGAGTTTGAGTAAAGAGAAACTTAAGTTATTTCTCAAATACAATATAAATCGTATAAGTATTGGTTTACAATCGCTTAATGACCTTAAGTTAAAATACTTAGGGAGGATTCATGATAGGCGTAGAGGTATAAAAGCAGTATGGGATGCTAAAGAGAGCGGTTTTTTTAATATTAATATAGATTTAATATATGGTTATTTTAATGAATCGCTTAAAGAGTGGAAGAAGGAGTTAAATGAAGCCATAAAGCTTCCTATTACTCATATTTCCTGCTATGCTTTAGGTTATGAATCTTATACGCCGTTCTATAAATTTAAGAGTAAAGTAGATGAAAAAGAAGTGGCAGAGATGTATCTTTTTAATATGAATTTTTTGCCTAAAAATGGTTATATGCAATATGAAACTTCCAATTTTTCTCTGGAAGGCTTTAAGTGCACACATAACTTAAGATACTGGCAGGGAGCTTCTTATATAGGGATAGGTGCTTCGGCAGTTTCTTATATTAAGGGAATAAGAAAAAAAAATATCTCAGATGTAAAAGAGTATATAAAAAGAATTGCCCTCGGTGAGAGTCACGTTGAATCTAAAGAACGTTTAACCAGAGAAAAACAAGCAAAGGAACTCGCTGCATTAAAGATACGCACTACAGAGGGAATTTGCTTTGATTGGTTCAAGGAAACTACAGGGTTTGATTTCTTTAACATTGAGGATAGGACTGTTATAGAGAGTCTTAAAGCCAAGGGTCTAGTAAGGATTTCTGTAGGAAAGAACGGCTTTGAGAGAATATTTTTAACTAAAAAAGGCTATCTTTTCTGTGATGAAGTAAGTTCTTCTTTAGTGTGATTTTTATTGAGAAATTATCTTAAGAGAGGTAAAATTGTAAAAAAGAATTTTTAAGAATTAAAATATATAAAGGAGAGATAATGGAAGGGTTACAAAATATAAAAAGTGAAGCAAAAAAGTTTTTTCGACAAATACTTTTAGATAATCGTATAAATATAAGTGAGCATATTGACGACCATCAAAAGGAAATGTTAGCTAATCATTTAAAAAGGATACTTGTTCGTCTTTCTAAGGGTCAGCGAAAAGTTATTACTGATGAGATGTTAGAAGAGGTTAAAGAGTCTATTATAGCAGAGTTTTTAGGTTACGGAGTTATTGAAAAGTATATAAAAGACCCGAAGGTTACCGATATTATTGTTAATGCTCCCAACCAGATATTTATAGAAAAAGAGGGAGTTTTAATGAGAGCAGATGTTAAATTTGAAAGTGAACAGCAGATTACTTCTATCCTTGAACGGATGATGATAGAAAGTGGCAAGAGAGTAGATTTATCGTCTCCCTTTGTTGATTTTAGGCTTAAGGGAGGAGAAAGAGTTACCGCGGTTATTCCTCCTATTGCTTCTAAAAGCCCCTCTTTATGTATAAGAAAAATTCTCCGTGATGTTTTTAGTTTAAAACAGCTTATTGAAATGGGTACTTTAAGCAAACAGTTATCCGAATTTTTACAATGTTGTGTAAGAGGCCATATTAATGTTTTAATTTCAGGAGCTACAGGGACAGGAAAAACTACCTTTATGAATATTTTAGCGAGAGAGTTTATCCCTAAAGAGGAGAGAATTATTATTATTGAAGATACTGAGGAGTTGGTTTTAGAAGAGTATCAGCATTTTGTTAGATTACTTACACGACCGCCTAATATCTCTGGACAAGGAGAAGTTACTCTCTCTGATTTAGTAAAGTTAGCGTTACATCTAAGACCAGATAGGATTATTATAGGAGAAGTAAGGGGGGATGAGGCTTTTAATTTCTTGCACATAGTCAATACTGGCCATGACGGTTCTATGTGCACAATTCACTCTAATGATGCCCTGGACGCTTTAGTTCGTTTAGAAACTTTGTCTTTGATGAGTAGGTTTAATATTTCAAGAGACGTGGTGCATAAATTTATGCAATTAGGAATTCATCTGATTGTTCATATGGTACGTCTGGGAAGCGGGAAGAGAGTAGTTTCTCAAGTGTCAGAATTTGAATATGATGGAAGGAACTTTGCCATAAAGGACATTTTTTCTCTACAAGGGGCTACAAAAGAAGGCAGAGAACACTATATTGCCCAACCTACAGGGTATAAGCCTGTTTTTTTAGAGACATTAAAACAGAAGGTAAAGATACCCTCTGGTTTTTTAGATATATAATACTATTTTTATTATTTCACTTGACGCCGGCATAGCTCAGTGGTAGAGCAACTCTCTCGTAAAGAGTAGGTCGAGGGTTCAAATCCCCCTGCCGGCTTTATAAATTTATAGATAAAGAAAAAAGGAAGGCGATTATGATAAAAAAAATAATTTTTGTTCTGTTATTATCTTTTTTTCTTTGTGTATCTATATTTTCTCAAGGGGCAAAGAATTATGAATTTGCAGGTTCTTTCTACCCTAAAGTTAAAGAAAAATTAGCAGAAATGATTGATTCTTTTATTACTAAAGCCCCTTTTTCTTCAACTGAAGGAGAGATTATAGGAATAATTTCTCCTCATGCGGGCTATATCTATTCCGGAGAGGTGGCGGGTTGCAGTTATAAGATACTGAAAGAAAATAATATTAAGAATATTACCGTAATTATCTTATCACCTACCCACCATTATTATTTTAAAGGTGTTTCTATATATTCTAATGGTTCTTTTGATACTCCTTTTGGGAAGATTGAAATTGATGAAGATATAGCAAGGAAGTTAGAAAGTGTAGAGTGCGTTAACCCTGTGCCTGAAGTATTCTATGGTGAGCATTCTATAGAAGTACAGCTTCCTTTTTTAAAAAAAGTTGTGCCTCAATGTAAAATTGTTCCTCTCTTATTCGGAAAAATAGAGCTTAAGGAGATGGAAAATTTAGCTCATTATTTTGTAGATTTATATAAGAAAAAAAAGTTTATTCTTATCGTCTCCACGGATTTATCACATTACCATCCTTATTCTGAAGCACGGTCAATTGATTTAGAGACTATAAGTCATATAGAGAAGCTCGATTATATTTGGCTATGGGAGAGTGTTTTGAATAACAAGATGCGTGCTTGTGGAATATTACCTCTTATAACCTTTCTTTCATACGTTAAAGAGGTTAAAGGTAACATAAAAATTGTTAAATATGCTAATTCGGGGGATACTAAAGGAGGTAAGGATAAAGTAGTAGGGTATCTCAGCGCTGTAGCTTACCTTAGTTCTTTTCTTAAAAAGGAGGAGGCAATGGGATTAACTAAAGAAGAAAAGAAGACCTTGCTTAATATTGCTCGTAAGACTTTAGAAAGTTATCTTAGCAGTAATAAAGCCCCTGAGTTTAAGATAGACTCAGAGCGTCTTAACCAGAAGAGGATGGTATTTGTTACATTAAAGAAGCATGGCGAGTTACGTGGTTGTATTGGGAGGGTAGTTGCAGATACTCCTCTTTATAAGGCAGTGTCTAAAGTAGCTATTGATTCTGCCTTGCATGATTCCCGGTTTGTTCCGGTGCGTTATGAAGAACTGAGTGATATCGAAATTGAGATATCTGTAATGACCCCTTTTGAAGAGGTAAAAGACCTTAGTGATATAAAGGTGGGTAGAGACGGTCTTATGATTAGAAAGGGGTTTTATTCTGGTCTTCTTCTGCCTCAGGTACCTACAGAATACGGATGGGATAGAAAAACTTTCCTGGAACATCTTTGTTACAAAGCTGGTCTTTATAAAGATGCTTACAAAGAGCCGGGTGCGGTAATTTATAAATTTTCTGCAGAGGTATTTTCTGAAGGAGAGTTTAATGATTAGCTTTTAGAGAATAAGTTTGAATTGTTGTTGTAATAATTGCCTGTTTAGTTTTGTTGTAATGATATATCCTCCTAAAATAATTAAAATTTTTGGTATAATCTAATAAAATCATATATATTTATCCTGAACGTTTAGGGTATAGCGATTAGGGGAGATTTCGTACTGCCTGTATATATTTACTGCCTAATAAAAATTAACACGCACTACGAACACGGTAGGTATGAATGGTGATTTTATGACTTTTTAATTATGTCTAAGATAAGAATATACATTGAGCCCCAGAATATAGAAAATTTGGTGGAAATCAGAAATAAAGAAATAATCCATAAAATTAAAGATGTTTTGCGTCTTAAGGAAAATGATAATATTTATGTTTTTGACGGGAAGGGTAAGGAGTACCTTTATATAATAAAAGGGATAAATAGTAAGTCAATTCTTATCAAAAAGAGGAAGAAAGAGAAAGATGAGTTTCTTCCTCAGGTAAGAGTATTTCTAGGCTTTCCTGTGATTCGCAAGGAGAAAATAGATTTTATTCTTCAAAAGGCAACAGAACTGGGAGTAGATGGTTTTATTCCCTTTATATGTGCGCGCAGTTTACCACTAAAATCGTTAGAGTCAAAATTGAGGCGATGGGAGAAAATTGTCAGAGAGGCAGTGCGACAGTGTGGTCGGTTGTGGATACCCCAGATTTATAGAGTTTTAAGGTTTGAAGAAATTATCCACCAGGAATTTTCTTTGAAATTAGCTGCTTCTATAGAGGGAGAGAATCCGCAGGATGTTTTAGTTAAAAAAGCGAAGGATATTCTTGTTGTTGTCGGACCAGAGGGAGATTTTACTTCTTGTGAATTCGAAGAATTAAAAAAAGCACAGTTTAAATTTATAAAGTTATCAAAACATATTCTCCGTACAGAAACCGCAGCGATTTTTGCTGGAGGATTAATAACACAGATAATCACAGAAAAGTATACAGATGGCCACAGATAATATGTGCACAAAGAAAATGAAAGTTAAGTTTTTTACTTTAGGTTGTAAGGTAAATCAGTATGAGACAGAGGCTCTCAAAGAAGAATTTACTCGTTATAATTTTGAAATCACAGATAGAAAAGCCGACTTTTATGTGATTAACACGTGTACGGTTACTCATTCCGCTGATACCAAGTCAAAAGAAGCTATTATAAAAGCACGGAGAGAAAATCCTCAATCTAAAATAATTGCCTGTGGGTGTCTTGCTCAGCTTAATAGTGATTATTTACAAAGACTAGGTGTGGATTATATTGTCCCTCAGGATAGAAAGCAATATGTAGTTGATTTTATTATAAAGACAAATATAGAAGGTAATAAAGATATATGGAGTTTGAAAATCAATACATTTTTTCATAAGCGCGCATTTGTAAAAATTCAGGATGGGTGTAATAATTTTTGTACGTTCTGTAAAATACCTTACTTAAGAGGGCCTTCACGCAGCCGAAAAAAGGAAGATATTATTGATGAGGTAAAACGCCTTATACCTTACCATTACGAGATAGTTCTTTGCGGCATTAATCTAGGTCTTTACGGTAAGGATATTAACCCAAAGACAAGCTTAGCGGAGCTATTAAGGGATGTTTTGAAGATAGAAGGTTTAGGAAGAATCCGTTTGAGTTCTCTTGAGCCTTCTTTAATAAACGAAGATTTATTGGACCTTTTTAAGAATCAAAAATTATGCCCTCATCTTCATCTTCCTTTTCAAAGTGGAGATGATACTATCTTAAGGCTTATGAATAAAAAGGAAACTACTCGTGTTTATTATAATGTTGTAGAGAAGGTACGAAAAATAAGACCCTTAATTGCTATAAGTTGTGATATTATGGTAGGTTTTCCCTCTGAGGAAGATAAGCATTTTAAAAACACTGTCAACTTTCTACATAATATAAGACCGATGAGAATGCATATATTTAGGTTTTCACCTAGGGAAAATACTGTATTTTCTGGGATGGTTCTTAAAGGACAACGTAAAATAAAAGAAAGGCTGGATTTTTTAAAGAAGATGAAAGATAAATTTTCCTATGAATATAGAAAAAAGTTTGTGAATAAAAGCCTTTTTATGGTGGCTGAGGAAAGAAAGAATGGCTATACCGTGGGATATACGGAAAATTATATTCGCCCTTTTCTTAAAGAAAATGTTCCTTTAGGTAGTGTGAAAAAAGTTAGAGTATCAGAGGTAAGTAAAGAAAAGACTTTTGTTATAATAGATGAGGCTTAATACTTTCATTGCAAGAAGTGGTGTTTGTTCCCGGCGCAAAGCAGATTGTCTTATAAAGGAGGGGAAAGTAAGGGTAAATAATAAGATTATAAGAGAACCTTGGTATAATGTTAAGAGTAATGATAGGGTAGAAATTGACAATAGTCTGATAACTCCTAAAAATTTTGTATATATGATTTTTTATAAACCCAAAGGAGTAATTACTACATTAAAGGATAGATTTGCGTCAAGAACAATAAGAGATTATCTTCCTTCTTATTTAAAAGGAATTTACCCTGTAGGAAGATTAGATAAGAATTCTCAAGGGCTTTTGATTCTTACCAATGACGGTAATTTATGTTACAGGATAAGTCATCCCCGTTTCAGAGTAGAGAAAGAATATGAGGTGGAAGTTAAAGGAAATGTTTCTTTAAATGACATAAAGCAAGCTAAAGAAGGGTTTTTAGAGAGCAATGAGTTATTAAAAGTTGACAGAATATCTATAGAGAAAAGAAATAAGGACACAACAAGATTAAGAGTAGTTACCCATCAGGGGAAGAAACGCCAGATAAGGAGAATTTTTATGCACTTAGGATTCAAAGTTATTTACCTTAAGCGCATAAGGGTTGCTAATTTATTATTGGGAAATCTTAAACCAGGGGAGTTTAGAATACTTAAAAAAGAAGAAGTTGCTAAAAAAGTAGGAGTAGATATATGATGAAGATTGTATTTCTTGACCGGGATGGTGTAATTAATGAATATCCTGGAGATACAAAGTATGTAACTTCTTGGAGTAAGTTTTATTTTATATCAGGAAGTATTCAGGCCATTCGTCTTTTAAAAGAAAAGGGATTTAAGGTGTTTGTTGTATCCAATCAGGCTGGTGTGGGAAAGGGTATTTATTCTCAGGATGAGCTGAATTCCCTTACCCATAAAATGATAGATTACCTTCGGAAAGAAGGCGCAGAATTAGATGGTGTATATTACTGTATTCATCGTGAAGAAGATAATTGTAATTGCCGTAAGCCAAAGACCGGCTTATTAGAGGAGGCGGTAAGTAGTTTGAGAGAGAAGCCTGAGGTATGTTTTTTTATAGGTGATTCTTTTCGTGATATGAAAGCTGCGAGAGCCTTTGGTTGTATGGCAGTATTGGTATTGTCGGGCAAGGAAAAGATAGGGGCAAAGGACTCATGGGAGTTTGAGCCTGATTATGTATTCAGCAATCTTTTAGAAGCAGTTCGTTATATATGTTCTTCTTATGAATAAAGATTGTATTGTTGTTTATGCCAGTTGCGGAGAAGGGCACAAAAAGGCGGCTGAGGCTTTAAGTGAATATTTTAAATTTTTATTATGTGATATTCTCGATTTCTCTCCTTTTTATATAAAGAAGATTTATTCTTCAGGATATAGATTTATAGTAAGGCAGATGCCCTATCTTTGGTATGGCATATTTTTATTGACAGAGAACAGAATAATTAAATGGTTTCTTAATAAGATAAATTTGGTAATATTCTCGTCTTTCTATCGCTTTCTTAAGGAAAAGAAGCCACAATGTGTGATTCTTACTCATTTTTTTCCTATCTCTATAGTAAAACAGCTTAAGAAATATTTTGATATAAAAGTAATAGTAGTAGTTACAGATATAGGGGTTCATCCCTTATGGGTTGATGAAAACGTTGATTATTATCTTGTGCCTTTTGAATACACCCAAAAAGAACTTTTTAAAAAACAAATACCTCTTCATAAAATAAAAGTCGCAGGGTTCCCTTTAAGAGAAGGTTTTAAAAAAACCATAGACCATAATGAAATAAAAGAAAGATTGGGTTTAAAAAAAGACAGAACCCTTCTTTTGCTTTCCAGCACAACAGGAAATATTCCTTTTCTCAAAGAGATTTTAGAAGAGTTTAAAGATTTTAACTGCATTGTTATTTATGGAAGAGACAAAAAAACGAAATCATTGCTTAAAAGAGTAAACAACCCTTTAGTGAAAGCATTTTCTTACTATCCAAAGATGTGGGAGCTTATGGATATATCTTCTTTTATTATTACCAAACCAGGTGGTCTTACTGTATTTGAGGCTCTTTATAAAAAAAAGTGTTTGATTTTTACACATTTTATAAAAGGGCAGGAAGAGATAAATAAAAAAATAGTAGAGCAATTAGGATGTGGTTTTTATGCTAACTCTTTTAAGAAATTAAGAGAAATAATAAGAAATTTTGAATATAAAAAGATAAATAGAAGTTTAGATGTAACAGACAAAGATATTTTTTCTATATTGGAAGAGATTTTATAAATGATTAAAGAGAAAATAGCAAAGGTAGCATTTAACTTAGGAGTAGATAAGACATTTGATTACACCATCTCTTTACCTATAGAGGTAGGTTCACGTGTTCTTGCTGAATTTAACAAGAAAAAGAATGTAGGGATAATTGTATCTTTTTTGGAGGAATCGCGTATAAAAAATATAAAACCTCTCCTTGCTATTTTAGATAAAACGCCTTCTTTAAGTAGAGAGCACCTTCGTTTCGCTCATCGGTTATCCCAAGAATACCTTTATCCCTGGGGACAGATACTATTTATGATGTTGCCACCAAAGTTAAAAAGAGGGGTTTATTTTAAAGATGATATTTTAAAGAGGAGAAGAAGTGAGATTAAGAAGAGTAAATATGAGGAGGTTTTTATTAAATCTCATAATTTTACTGAGCGTTTTTCTATATATAAAAAAGAGATAAAAAATGCTTTAGGAAGTGGGTCGGTTGTTATGTTTTTACCAACAGTAGAAAGTCTTAAGTCAGCGTATAAGAAGGTAGAGAGAGAAGTAAAAGATAATATAATTGTTATCCATAGCTATCAAAAGACATCTGAACTTTATAGAAATTGGTTGCGCATAAAAAAGGGTAATGTTTTTGTTATGAGTACTCGTGTAGGATTATTTTATTTTCCTTTAGACCTTAACTTGATAGTTATCGAAGAAGAAAATAGCCCGTATTATTTTCATCCGGAAAAGCCTTATTATCACTTGGTTGATGTTGCTAAAAATTTAGCAGATTTAAAGAAACTCAAGGTTATATTAAGTGGAGATTATCCCACAATTTTTACTTATAAACGTTATAAAGAGAAGAAATTGGCTCTTATAGAAAAAAGGGAAGATTCTAAACATATAGAGATACTTAATTTTGGTAACTTTTATAAAAATAAAGTGAAGATTTTTAGTCCTTTTGTCATAGAACTTCTAAGAAAGAATCTTGAGGAAAACAGAAAGATTTTAATTATATGGAATAAAAAGAATTTTTGTTCTTTTCTTAAATGTAGCAACTGTGGCTATATCCCTTCTTGTTTAAGATGCAGTAGTTATTTAAAGTTTTCTTGGGAAGAGAATAGAAGTATTTGTTCGTGGTGTGGTGGTATTTATGATATAGAAAAGATTTGTAGTAAGTGCGGATTAGGATATATAAAACCTGTAGGAGTAGGAGTAGAAAGACTTCAGGTTATAATTAAGAGAATATTTCCTGAATATAGTATCCATACAATAGAGAAGATGACCCCTGCAACAAATATCATCCTTTCTACCTCTAAAATCGTAAATTACTCCTATAGTTTTGATGTCATTTTTCTTTTAGATATAGATAGGATGCTTTCGTCTTTTGACTATGAGACGACGCTTTACGCTTTTATCTATTTAAAAAAAATTGCTACCTTAAGCAGAGATAAAGTTTATGTATTTACTCATAATCCTCATTATTACTTATGGAGTTATTTATCTAGAGGATGGAAAGAGTTTTATGATAGAGAACTCTTTTTGAGAAAGAAATTTGGTTTTCCTCCCTATACACGGCTGGTAAAAATTACTTTAAGGGCGAAAAATAAGAATATACTTTTTAATAATGCTAATTCTTTGTATAATACTTTTAAGAATTATACTCCCTTTGTGTTTGGACCAATTAAAGAATTTCCTTTTAAATTAAGAGGAATGTATCGCTATTCTATTGTGGCAAAGTTTAGGAAAAAGAGAGGTTTTTTGAAAGAAATAAATTCTGTTATTGAACATTATCGACGCTCTTCCGCTAAAATTGCCGTGGTGATTAAATGAGATTTGTATATTATGGTAGTTCTCAATTCTCTGAAATAGTGCTTAGAGGAATAATCAATTATGGTGTTGTTCCAGAGTTGGTAGTTACTACTCCCGATAAACCCCAAGGCAGAGGTCTTAAAATTAAGCCAACACCGGTTAAACAGTTCGCTTCTTGTAACAATATAAGAGTATTAACCCCCTTTAGCTTAAAAGAGGAGTCTTTTATAAAGAAAATTAAGTCATTAGATGTAGATCTTTTTATTATAGTAAGTTATGGTAATTTTATTCCTTCTTCTTTACTTATTTTGCCTCGAATTATGCCTATTGCAGTTCATCCTTCCTTGTTGCCCTGTTATAGAGGAGCCGCCCCTATTAACTGGGCAATAATAAGAGGAGAACAGACAACCGGTGTTTCTATTTTTAAAGTTAGTGAGAAGATTGATGCTGGACCTCTTATTATCCAGAGGCCATTAGATATTAAAGATAGCGATGATGCACTTACATTGTCTTATAGATTAGCAAATCTAAGCATAGAGTTGCTTTTGAGAGCTGTGCTTTCTATAGAGAAAAATGATTATCGCTTAATTCTTCAGGACGAATCAAAGGTTAGTTTTGCTCCTAAACTTAGAAAAGAAGATGGAAGAATTAAGTGGGAGAGAGATGCTATTTCTATAAGAAACCTTGTGAGAGGATTACGTCCTTGGCCGGAAGCCTTTACTTTTTATAAAGACACCCTTGTTAAGATTTTAGATGTTGAAGTTATCCATGACTATTCTTCTTTTGAACCAGGAACTATTATAAAGATTGAAAAATCCGCTCTTTTTGTAACTACAGGAGAGGGCATAATAAAGATAAAGAGAATTAAACCACAAGGCAAAAGAGAAATGGAAGTGAGAGATTTTTTATGTGGGCATCAAATAAAAGAGGGAGAAAAGTTTAGTTAAAGTAGCAACACTTAATGGAAGAGGCAGTTCATATATATTTTTCAGGAAGAGTCCAAGGTGTAGGATTTAGATTTACAGCACGTTTTTTAGCCTCCAAGCATAATATAAAAGGTTGGGTGAAGAATTTAATAGATGGCAGAGTGGAGCTTTTTGCTCAGGCAGAGACAAAGAAGATACTTTCTTTTTTAGATGCTCTGCGCCGAGAATTTAAAGGATATATAGTCGATGAAGAGATAGAATGGGTTAAGCCCCAGATAGAAGAACAGGGATTTACTATAAGATTCTAAGTATTTATCTATTAGTATGCGTTACGGAATATTTTCTGATGTTCATAGTAATATAGAGGCTTTCTCTGAGGCAGTAAAGTTGTTTAAAAAGCAAAAAATAGATAAGTATATTTTTTTAGGTGATATTGTAGGCTATGGAGCTAATCCTCTTGAAGTAATTGATATACTTAAAGAGTTAAATTCCATAAATATTGCTGGTAACCACGATTGGGCGTCTGTAGAGAAATTTGATATTAAATATTTTAATGATTATGCAAGAGAGGCAATTATATGGACAAAGTCAATTTTAAGAGAAACAGATAAGATATTTTTAAGAAGATTACCTCTTATTTATGAAGAGAAAAATTTTATATGTGTGCATGGTAGTCTCTATGAGCCCCAAGATTTTCGCTATGTTTCAAACTATATGGATGTGAAATTATTATTTAGTATTATGAAGAAACATATATGTTTTATTGGCCATTCTCATAAAATGGAAAGTTATATTTTCAAGAAAGAAGGAATAAGTAGACTATATGTGCAGGATATTTATTTAGAGGAAGATAGTTACTATATTTTTAATGTAGGAAGCGTTGGCCAGCCTCGCGATGGGGACAACCGTGGATGTATATGTGTTTATGATAGCGAAGAAAATTCGGTTATTTTCTTTCGTTTTCCCTATGATATAAGAAAAGCTTCTTTAAAGATTATAAACGCTGGGCTTCCTTCTTTCTTGGGAGAACGATTATATAGGGGAAGGTGATGGGTATGAGGGAGAAGAGGGATATTGAGAAAAAAATAAATGAATTGCGCAGGATGATTCGCTATCACGACTGGCGTTACTATGTTTTAAACGATCCTGAGATTTCTGATAAAGAATACGATGATATGATGAACCAGTTGAAAGCATTAGAAAAAGAGTATCCCCAGTTTATTACACCTGATTCTCCTACTCAGAGAATCGGCGGAGGGATCTTGGAGGGATTTTCTACAGTAAGACACAAAGTTAAGATGCTTTCTTTAGATAATACCTATTCTGAAGAGGAGGTTTGGGAATGGGAGAAAAAGTTAAAGAGAATGTTAAAAAAAGATATACCTTTAGATTATGTAGTAGAGTTGAAAATCGATGGGGTGAGTTGCTCTTTATTGTATAGAGAGGGGATGTTGGTGTTAGGCTCTACAAGGGGAGATGGAGAAGTAGGAGAGGATATTACGGAGAACTTAAAGACTATAAGGTCTATACCCTTAAGGTTATTAGGCGATAATGTTCCTTATGAGATAGAAGTGCGGGGAGAAATATATATGGAGAAAAATGATTTTGAAATGATTAATAAAGAAAAGATTAAGAAAGATGAACCTCCTTTTGCTAATCCACGTAATGCTGCCAGTGGTTCTCTTAAGCTTTTAGACCCTTCTTTAGTAAGTAAGAGAAATTTGAAATGTTTTATTCATTCTTTTGGATGGATAGGGGGAGAGACATTTTCTTCTCAACAAGATTTTTTAGGAGCGATAAAAAAATGGGGATTACGCACTAATCCTCATAATAGATATTGTAGGAACTTAAAAGAAGTGATTGATTACTATAATTTTTGGGTGTCAAGAAAAGATAAATTGGAATATGAAGTAGATGGTGTCGTGATAAAAGTTAATGATTTTAAGTTGCAGAAAAACTTAGGGACAACACTTAAGTCCCCCCGCTGGGCAGTTGCTTATAAATTTCCTGCTCATCAGGCTACTACTGTGGTGGAAAATATAGAATTTGGTGTAGGCAGGACAGGTATTATTACCCCTGTTGCTATATTAAAACCCGTTGATTGCGGAGGGGTTACAATATCACGAGCTACTTTACATAATTTTGATGAGATAGAAAGGTTAGGTGTGAGGATAAAAGATACTGTATTAATTGAAAGAGCAGGTGAGGTTATTCCTAAAATAGTAAAGGTAATTTTATCTAAACGAAAAGGTAAAGAGAAAAAAATAGTTATACCAAAAGTTTGTCCTGTATGTGGAGGAAGAATCTCCAAAGAAAGAGAGGGGGAAGTTTATTGGTATTGTATAAATCCTGACTGTCCTGCCCGCCTTAAAGAGTCAATTTTGCATTTTGTATCAAGAAGTGCTATGGACATAGAAGGGATGGGTAAAAGCTTAGTTAAGGAATTGGTAGATAGAGGGATGGTGAAAAGATTGGTAGATATTTATAAATTAAAAAAAGAGGATTTTTATAGTCTTCCTTTGTTTAAAGATAAGAAGGTAGAGAATTTATGCACTGCTATTCAAAAGAGTAAAAAGAATTCACTTTCCCGATTCCTATATGGTTTAGGAATTCGTCATATAGGAGAAAAAGCAGCAGATTTATTGGCGGAGAAGTATCCTAATATAGAGATATTTTTTAGGTTAAGAAAAGAAGATTTTGAGAGTATTCCTGAGATAGGTTCAATAATGGCACAGTCTTTAGTAGATTTTTTTTCTCAGAAACGTATTAAAAAGATGATAGAAGAGTTTAAGAAATTAGGGTTGTCTCTTAAGAAAGAAAGAGAAACAAAAAGTAGTAAGTTGAGAGGGAAGACTTTTGTATTTACAGGGGAACTGGATAGTTTCAGTCGACAAGAAGCCCAAGAAGCAATCAGTGAATTAGGAGGAAAATATTCTTCTTCTGTAAGTAAGAATACAGATTTTGTTGTTGTAGGAAAAAATCCAGGGTCTAAGTTTAATAAGGCGAAACAGTTAGGAGTAAAAATTATTAATGAGAGCGAATTTAAAAAAATACTCGAAGATTAGTTTCTAAATTAAAATATATTATTTGATTTATTTATAAGGAATATTTAAAATAGAATTATGCAAGATAAAAGAATATATTACTTTTTATTAAGTTTGTTAATACTCGGAGGGTGTTATTCTGTTCGTAAAAAATTTATAAGAAAAAAGAAAAGCAATACGCCTCCTAAAGTATATGTAGATTTTAAAGAATATCCTCGTATTCTGCCCTCTGAGCTTTATGAAGATTACTATCTTTTTGTTAATGCCTGGATTGATGAGATGATAGAGGGTTTAAAGGGAAGTTTCAGCTATAAGAGAGAAAGACACGCGTGGGAAGAAGCAGTAAAAAATATGAAAGGAATGATGGATATCCTTGATAACGAAGGTAAAGATAAATTAACTCCTTTATATGAAGAGTTGCTGGGTTTAGGTAAAGAGATTTCTCTTGGTTTAGTAGATACAGAGAAGAATTATCTTTTGCAGAAAATAGAAAGTTTGCGGATAAGATTTGAGAAGAATTTTATGTACAGTAAAGTTTCACAATGGATAAAGAGAGATTAGTTTCTTTCTCACTCGGTCCTTTTTCCACAAACGCATATTTGTTAATCAACAATAAGCTTAATGAGGCTGTTCTTATTGATGCTCCTTTTGAAACAGAGAGACTTGTAAAATTTATAAAAGAAAGACATCTTAATTTAAAAGGAGTAATTCTTACGCATGGACACATTGACCATATAGCAGGACTCTCAATGATAGGTGCACCTTTTTATATCCATACAGAAGATAAGGAGTTCCTTAATAACCCTGATTTAAATTTATCTTCCCTTTTGTGCAGCTCTATTTGCATTGATAAGGAACCCATTGTTTTAAACGAAGGGAAACTTTTCATAGATTCTTTCAATATCGACGTATTACATACACCAGGTCATACTCCTGGTTCTATATCTTTAGTTGTTTATGATTGTTTGTTTTCAGGAGATACCTTGTTTTTTGACTCTATAGGTAGAACCGATATCCCTTTAGCTTCTCATGGTAGGCTTCTGGATTCTATTAAAAAGAAAATACTTCCTCTTGATAAAAGAATGAGGGTTTATCCTGGTCATGGACCACCTACTACTATAAAGAGAGAAAAAGAGCATAACCCTTTTTTGTGTTGATATGGAAGTTTATCTTGATGCTTATCTGGATTATTTAAAAGTAGAAAAGGGTTTATCTGCTAATTCTGTAAATTCTTACGCACATGATTTGTCTCGTTATTTATCTTTTTTAAAAAAACGCAATATAGCCAATCCTAATAAAATAACAAGAAAAGATATCAATGACTTTTTATACTTCTTAAGAAGCAGTCTTTCTGTAAATAGCATTGCTCGCTTGCTTTCTTCCATAAAAAGTTTTCATAAGTTCCTTTTAAGAGAAAAGATAAGCACTAAGGACCCATCCGCTCTTATAGAGTCTCCTAAATTGGGGAAGAAGATACCAGATGTTCTAAATTTTGATGAAGTGAATCGTCTTCTTAAGGTTCCCAACTATCGCCGTCCTCAAGGAGTAAGAGATAGAGCTATTTTAGAGTTAATGTATGCCACAGGATTAAGGGTTTCTGAAATAGCAAGTCTTAAAATGGTAGATTTGAATTTGGAGATAGGTTTTTTGAAATGTAAAGGAAAAGCCTCGAAGGAAAGAGTTGTTCCTCTGGGTAGAATAGCTCAAAAGTTTATTAAACGGTACCTTGAAGAAGTGCGACCAAAGCTTTTAGGTAAAAGAACTTCGTTAAGTGTTTTTCTTGCTCAAGGAGGGAAGACTTTAAGCAGACAGAGCATATGGAAAATGATTAAAGCAATGGTAAAAAAAGCAGGGATTCGTAAGAAAGTAAGCCCTCATACTTTAAGACATTCCTTTGCCACCCATCTTTTAGAGAGGGGAGCTGATTTAAGGAGTGTTCAGGAGCTATTAGGACATTCTAGTATTACTACTACACAGATTTATACTCACATTAATCGCGCCCATTTAAAGGAAATTCACAATCTTTATCATCCAAGAGCGAAATAAAATGTTAGCTAAAAGAATTAAAGAATTTCCCATTGATGTAAGAAAGTTTTTAAGGATAGCTTCTAATATAGCTGATAGCTGGGGTATGAATATATATCTTGTAGGTGGGATTGTGCGGGATTTAATTCTCAGGCGAGAAAGTTTCGATTATGATATTGTTGTAGAGGGAGATGGTATAGGTTTATGTGAGGCGATATCCCATAAATTAGGAGTTTCCTTTCAAAAACATCATACCTTTGGAACAGCAACGGTTTATTATAAGGAGTATAAGATAGATTTTGCTACATGCCGTCGCGAGTATTATCCCTGGTGGGGTTCTCTTCCTAAAGTTAGTAAAGCTTCCTTGAAGGAGGATTTATTTCGAAGGGATTTTACTATTAATGCTATGGCAATAAGCATTAATAAGAATAACTATGGGGAATTGATTGATTTTTATAATGGATATTCTGACCTAAAAAAAGGTCTTATTAGGGTAATGCACGATAGTAGTTTTCTTGATGACCCTACAAGAATGTTACGTGCTATTCGCTTTGAACAAAGATTTGCTTTCAAGATAGAAAGACACACTTTTAATCTCTTAAAAGAAGCATCTTTAAGGAATGCTTTGAAGTTTATAGATGAACAAAGAGTGCGTGATGAGCTTATTCTTATTCTTAAAGAGCAATGCCCTTTAAAATACTTGAGGCGGATTCAGACTTTAATAGGTTTTTCTTTTATTGATGATAATTTTAATCTTAAAAAGAGAGACTATCAGCTTATAAAAAGGGTAGAAAAAGCAATTTTTTCTTATAATGCTAATTTTGTAAGATATCGGCGCTTAGATGCCTGGCTGATATATCTTATGGCTATACTAAACAAATTATCCCTGGATAAAGTGATTGTTTTCTGTAAAAAATTTAGATTGCACCGAGGAGAAGAAAAAAGACTTATTGATTCTTTCAAACATAAGAAGATAATAAAATACCTCGCCAGGAGAAATATAAGAAAATCTAAGATTTTTAATACTCTTGTTCCATTAAGTTTTGAGACTATTATTTTTCTTTATGCTTACACCGCAAACAAGTATGCAAGAGAGAATTTCTCCTTTTTCTTAAAACATCTTGCAGGTGTTAAACTCAAAATTAAAGGAGGCGATTTAAAAGCATTAGGGTTTAAACCTGCCCATTTGTATAGCAAGGCCCTAAATCAACTTAAAAGTATAAAAATAGAAAAGGGATTAACGACAAAAAAGGAAGAGCTTAAAGAGATAGATAAGATATTTAAGAGATTTAAAAGAGCCCAGAAAGTATTATAGCTATTGATAAATTTTTATCTTAAGGTATAATTTTTCTTCTTTAGTCTATGTTTATAGGATATATAAGGGTAAATATATTTATTCCTTACAGTCGGTCTTTAAAAGACAAACGCCGTATAATAAAGAGAGTTAAAGAAAGGGTAAAATATAGTTTTAATGTTTCTGTAGCAGAAAAGCCTTCTGATAAATGGCAAATTTGTGAGCTTTGTTTTGTGTGTGTTAATTATACAAAAAAGTGCGTCAATGAAATAATGCAAAGAATAGAAGAATTTATTGCCTTAAGCAATGATATTCATATTCTTGATACGGAAAAAGATATTGTTTAGAATAGCTTCCAATAAGCTAAGTATTATGAAAGATTTGGTAAGAGAAACAGGAGCCATTAAGGTAAACTTTTAGTTAAGGAGTAAAGATGTCTTTACGAATGGAAAAAGTAAATAATGAAATAAAAAAGAAAATTGTAGAAATAATCCAGGAGGAGATAGACGATCCCCATCTTGGTTTAGTAAGTATAATAAGGGTGGAGACAACTTCTGATTTGTGTCAAAGTCGTGTATTTTTCAGTGTATTAGGTAGTGATATTTCAAGAGTTGAGAAAATTCTCAATGATATGAAGTCTTTTATCAGGCTTAATCTGGGGAAAAAGATAAGATTAAGGATATTGCCTGAGCTTATATTTGTTCCTGATGATTCTATAAGATATAGCGTGGAAATTTATAAAAAAATAGAGGAGGTAAGAAATGCAGAAAAAAATAATCAAAGTAATAAAAAATAATAGAAGTTTTCTTATTACTGCCCATATAAATTTAGAAGGAGATGCTTTAGGTTCAGAATTGGCCATTTACGGCTTATTACGCAAACTTAAGAAAAAAACAGTTGTTTATAATGATGATGTTACGCCAAAGATTTATAACTTTCTTCCCTATGTAAGAGTGATAAGAAATAATTTACAGGAGGATAAGTTCGATGTGGCATTAGTTTTAGATTGTTCTGATTCTTCTCGTACAGGTAAGGTTAAAGATTATCTCAGTAGAGTTAAGTATATTGTAAATATAGACCACCATATAAGTAATACTTTTTTTGGAGATATAAATTGGGTAGATCCTAAAGCAAGCTCTGCTTCAGAGATGGTTTTTAAAATATGTAAGGATTTTAAAATTATGGATAAAAATATTGCGCTTGCTTTATATACAGGAATGTTTACAGATACAGGAAATTTTACTTATGCCAATACTACAGATAAAGTTCATATGATAGCTTCTTCTCTTATGAAATATGGAATCAAGCCAGAAAAGATATATGAGAGTCTACATAGTTGTTTGAATGCAAAAGATATTAAATTTATTGGGCATATACTCTCTTATTTAAAAGTTGATTGCACCAATAAGATTTGCTGGGTTCTTCTTAAGAGGTGGCCGGAGATGGGTTTTGATCTTACAGAAATTATCTTTTCTGTGATGAAATTTCTTAAAGATATTGAAGTTTTTGTGATTTTTAAGAAGATAGATTCTAGAAAAGTTAGAGTTAATTTTCGTTCTCGCTCAAAAATTGATGTGAATAGAATAGCAAAGTTCTTCGGTGGTGGGGGGCATAAACGTGCAAGTGGAACTACCATAGAAGATGATTTACTCTCTGCAGAGAAGAAGGTAATTTCTTTTATAAGGCGTTATACTAATGGGAAAAGGAAAAGATGATTTTGAAGGGTTGATTTTGGTAAATAAGCCCGCAGGGATTACTTCTCATGATGTAGTAGATATTGTGCGCCGGCGGTTAGGTATAAAGAAAGTAGGGCATGCGGGGACGTTGGACCCTTTAGCAGAAGGATTACTTGTTATTCTTGTGGGTAGATATACAAAATTTTTTAAAAAATTTGTTGAGTTCAAAAAAGAGTATGTTGGAATATTAAAGCTGGGGGAGACGACTACTACAGGTGATTCTGAAGGAGATATTTTAAATAAAGTTTCTTACCATAATATTAACAAAAAAGATATAATAAATGCTTTTAAAAATTTTGTAGGTGAGATAGAGCAAATCCCTCCTATGGTGAGCGCTAAAAGAATAAATGGTAAACGGCTTTATATATTGGCACGGAAAGGTATAGTTATAGAGAGAAAGCCAAGGAAAATTAATATTTACAAGCTGAAGGTATTAGATATTACTTTGCCTTTAGTGAAATTTTATGTCCAGTGTTCAAAAGGAACTTATATAAGGAAATTAGCGGAGGATATAGGAGAAGAGTTAAGATGCGGTGCACATATTATAAAAATACAAAGAAAAGCCATTGGTCCTTTCCGGTTAGATGAGGCAGTAAGATTAGAAGAAGTTAATAAAAAAAATATTATAAGAACATTCTTTTCATTGAAAGATGCGCAAGTTTATTAAGAAAGAAAAAAAATTTATAGCTACAATAGGTATTTTTGACGGTTTACATTTAGGACATCAATTTATTTTAAAAGAAGTAATAAAAGAAATACGGAGACCCTATGTTTTACCATTAGTTATAACTTTCTGGCCTCATCCTAAAGAGGTATTAGGTGATAAATTTTTAGGCTATATTACAAATTTTAAAAATAAAAATAAGCTATTGAATTCGTTGGGAATAAATAATATTTGGTGTTTTCGTTCAACATTGCGTCTTTTAAATACAGATGGTTTTTCTTTTATAAAAAAAATAATGGAAAAATTCTCTCTCAAGGGAATAGTTGTTGGTGAGGATTTCAAATTTGGCCATAGAGGTAAATGGAGAGTAGATAAATTAAGAGAGATGTCAAGAATATTTGGATTTCGTCTGAAGATAGTTAAAAAAATAAAATACAATAAACACATTATTAGTAGTTCTTTTATAAGAAGATTGATTTATAATGGTAATTTTAAAGAGGTAAAGAGACTTTTAGGCAGAGATTATATTATGGAAGGTAAGGTTATAGAAGGTAAAGGAGTGGGAAAGAAATTGGGATACCCTACAGCTAATATTTATAATGTTGATAAGTTTGTTATGCCCAAAGTAGGTGTTTATGTTTCTTATGTGTTGGTAGAAAAAAAAGTTTATTTAGGAGCAGTTAATATTGGTTTTAAGCCAACTTTGGGAGGGAAAAGATATTCATTAGAGGTGCATATTTTGAATTTTAATAAGAATATTTTAGATAAAAAGATTAAAATTATTTTTTTAGAGAGAATAAGAGAAGAAAAAAAATTTTCTTCTTTACATATTTTAAAAAAGGCAATAAAGAAAGATATTGAATTTATAACCGCAAAATATAGTGCCTCATCTCCTCACCTTACACAACTCTTTGTATTGTAACCACTTATTTATAAAAATCTCTTGACAAACAGAGAGAGAAAGTTTATACTTTTGTTGTGGAGTAAAGTGGAGTAAAGTGGAATGTGGTATGGAGAGTATTTCCATTCTTTAGATTCTAAAAATAGACTTATCCTTCCTGCTAAATTCAGAGAGAAAATAAAAGAATTAAAAATCAAAAAATTTTATATAACAAGGGGATTAGATGGATGCCTTTTTGTATTTACCTATGAGGTATGGAGACAATTGGAAAACAAATTAAAAGAATTATTTTTTACTAAACAGCAGTCCCGTTTTTTTAATCGGATATACTTTAGTGGTGCTCAAGAAATAGAATTTGACTCGCAGGGAAGAGTAACATTACCTGATTATTTAAAAGATTTTGCAGGAATTAAGAAAGAGGTTGTGATTATTGGTGTAGCAGATAGAATTGAAATCTGGGATAAAAAACGATGGGAGAAATTTTATGCCGAAAATAAAGAAAAATTTGAAGAAATTGCTGAAGACCTTATTGAATAATGAGGTATTTACACTATCCTGTTATGTATAAGGAAGTAATAAGAGAACTATTTTTAAAAAATCGCCATATTGTGGTGGATTGTACTATAGGAGTTGGTTCGCATGCGTTAAAATTTTTTGAGAATATGGATGAGAATTCTTTTCTTATAGGAATTGATAAAGACGAAGATTCTTTAAGGGTGGCTCAGATACGGCTTAAGCAATATGCTAATCGTTTTAAACTTTTTAAAGAAGATTTTAGGAATTTAGATTTAGTATTAAATAGTTTAGAGATAAATAAAGTTGATATATTTTTCTTTGATTTGGGGATTTCTAGTTTTCAACTTTCTGATTCACAAAGAGGATTCAGTTTTTCTCAAGAGGGTCCCTTGGATATGAGAATGGATAGGAAGGCTTTTTTATCGGCGTATGATCTTGTAAATTATTTGAGTGAATATGAGCTCGATGCTATATTTAAGAAATTCGGTGAGGAAAAATTTTCCAAGCGTATTGCACATTTTGTAGTAGAGAAAAGGAAGCAACATCCTATATGTACTACTTTACAATTAAAAAATCTTGTAGTAAGTGCTATTCCAAAGAAACACTTCCATTTTAGAATTCACCCTGCAACAAGAGTTTTTCAAGCTTTACGTATTGCGGTAAATAGAGAATTGGAGTCTCTTAAGGTAGGTATTAGGAAAGCAATAGAGTATTTATCAAAAGGAGGAAGAATGGGGATAATTACCTTTCATTCTTTAGAAGATAGAATAGTTAAACATTGTTTTCGTGATTTTGCTCTTCGAGGGATAATAAAATTGGTAAATAAGAAACCCATTATTCCTTCTTACAGTGAAATAAAGGAAAACCCATCTTCCCGTTCAGCAAAGTTTAGGGTGGTAGAAAAGATAGTGTAATATTTATGATTAAAAAAATAGGAATTTTAATATTATTATTCTTTATTTCTTTTTTCTATCTTCGTCAGAAAATTAATATTTATGTGGAAGGTTATAGATTAAATGATGCTCAGAAAGTATTTGACAAATTGGTTGATAGAAGAGATGCTTTATTGTATAATTTTTCTCAAAAAGTATCTTTGGCAAAGATAAATGGATGGATAGAGGCTAAAGGGTTTGATTTTGCCAAGGAGGATAGAATATTAGCTTTTAATATAAGTAGAGAAGAAAACAAAGAGAAAAGTTTTAGAATTAATTTTTTAGCCTCACCTCTTAAACGTTTGTTCCGTGTCTCCGGCGTTTCCAAAGCACTAGCCGAGCAACGATAGATGTTAACAATGAAATGTGAAAAAACAACGATATAATTTCCGAATAAATCTAATTTATATTATTTTCTCCTTGTTGTTTCTTCTTCTTGGTGCCCGCATTATTTATCTTCAAGTTATTAAGAGAAAAACATTTTTGAGATTAGCAGAGTCGCAATATTCGAAGATAATCTCGGTTAGAGGAGAAAGAGGTAAGATTTTCGACTGTCATAACAGAATATTAGCCACAAATATAAAAGTTTATTCTGTGTATGCTGATCCTTACTTTGTTGACAATAAGATAGAAACAGCTAAAAGATTATCTGAAGAGTTAAAACTAAGTCGAGAAAGTATTCTGAAAAAATTGAACAAATCGGGGCATTTTGTTTGGATAAAAAGAGACATTTCTATAGAGGATAAAGAACGTTTAGAAAAATTAGAGTTAAAAGGCATATATTTTCTCCGGGAAGAGAAAAGGTTTTATCCTCAAGGAAGATTAGCATCTCATATTATAGGTGGTGTTAATATAGACAATAAAGGAATAGAAGGAATAGAATTATTCTATGATAGGTTTTTAAGAGGCAAAGAAGGATTTGTTTCTGTGTTAAGAGATGCTTCCCGAAGAAATATTTATATTTATCCAGAAGTACTAGAATCCAGCAAAGGATTGGACTTAAATTTGACAATAGATATTCAACTCCAATATTGGGTGGAGACCTATCTTAAAGAGACAATTAAAAAGTACTCCGCTAAAGCAGGCAGTGTTATTGTTATTGAGCCGTATAGCGGGGAGATTATCGCCTTAGCAAATTTTCCCGATTACGACCCTAACTTTATAAATCGTGCTTCCAAAGATGCGTTTAGAAACAGGGCTATTACAGATATCTTTGAACCGGGCTCTGTATTTAAAATTGTTACTTTGGTAGGTTCATTAGATAAAAAAATATTTTCTATGGATGATAAGATATATTGTGAGAAAGGAAAGTTTAAAATACCTGGGTCTGTGCTTCATGATTGGAAACCTTACGGTGAGTTAACCTATAAAGAGGTTTTTAAGAAATCAAGTAATATTGGTGTAGCAAAAATTGCCCAAGCTTTAGGAGCTTATAACTTGTATTTTTATATAAGAAAAATGGGGTTTGGCAGAAAGACAGGGATTGACCTTCCTGGAGAAGCAAAAGGTATTCTTAAAGATCCCCAATCGTGGTCTAATACCTCATCTTACATTGTTCCTATAGGCCAGGAGATAGGTGTTACTCTCTTACAATTGGCACGGGCACTATGTGCGATTGTAAATGGTGGATATTTAGTGACACCTCATCTGTACAAAAGTCTTTTAGGGAGATACGGATTTAAGAAGACTCTTAAGTTCAAAAGGGTAAAAATTATCCCTTCTTCAGTTTCATTAGTAGCAAAGAGAATTCTTATAGAGGTAGTAGATGACGGAACAGGTAAATTGGCGAAGCTTCCTGAAGTTATTGTAGGTGGTAAAACAGGTACTGCCCAAAAATTTGATATAAAAACATATAGGTATTCTCCTTATGCCTATCGTGCTTCATTTGCAGGGTTTGTGGAAGATAGAGGAAATAGTTTTGTTATTTGTGTAAGTATTGATGAACCACATAAGTCTCATTTTGGAGGAGTTGTAGCTGCTCCCCTTTTTAAAAAAATAGCAGATAAACTTATAAATTATATAATAGAAGTAGACAATAAGAATTAGAGTTTGAAATTGGAGAGTTTCAAAACTTAAATTTAGGAGATTTTCTTCTAATTTTTAATCTATATGAAAATTAAGGATATTTTTCCTAAACTGTATTTTTCTGGTAATAATGTAGGTAATATATCTGTTGAAGGGATAAGCAACAATACAAAATTTGTTAAAAAAGGAGATTTATTTTTTATAATCGAAGGTGATAATTTCGATATTTTTTCTTTTTTGAGTATAATTGAGCATAAAGTAGTAGGCTTTGTGGCTGAGGAGAAAAGAAGAGAGGTTGTTAATTCTATTGTAAAAAGGAAACCTGTTATTTTTGTTCCAAACATAAAAGAAGAACTTAAAAGATGTACGGATCTCTTTTATCCGGTAGATCTTAAAAGACTAAAATTTATTGGCGTAACAGGAACGAATGGGAAAACTACAGTGACTTCTCTTATTAGCTATCTTTTGAATAAATTTTCTGTAAAAAATGCGCTTATTGGCACTATTCACCATGTTATTGGTGATAAAAAGCTGAAGAGCTTTTATACTACTCCTGATTATCTTTGTTTAAGAAAGTTGTTATATTATATTCAGAGAGAAGGTATTGAGTATGTAATTATGGAAGTTTCCTCTCATAGTATACAACAGAAGAGAATAGAAGGAATAAATTTTTTGCAGTGTATATTTACTAATCTTACTTGTGACCATCTTGATTATCATTTAACAATGCACAATTATTTTTCTACAAAAGAAAGATTATTTGTCGAAAATCCTTCTGCAATTTCTATTATTAATATAGATGATAGATATGGAAAAAAAATTTTTTGTACATTAGAAAGGGAAAAATATAGTTATGGTTTTTCTAAGTATGCAGATTATAGAATAACAGACTATAAAATATCTCCTAAAGGTGTAGATTTTATGGTAAAGGTTAGAGGAAAAAAGGAAAGGATTAAAAATGCTCTTATAGGTCGTTATAATATACTAAATATCTTGGCTTCATTGGTCTCATTAGATAAATTAGGGTTTTCTATAAAAGAAGCTGGTCAGCTTATCTCTTCTTTTCGCAAATTAGATGGTCGGATGGAAAGGGTAGGTAGTGATATTTTTGTAGATTATGCGCATACTCCTGATGCCTTAAGAAATGCTTTAATAGCTTTAAGAAATTCCGGGTATAAAAATATAATATTAGTTTTTGGATGCGGAGGAAATAGAGATACTAAAAAGAGAGAAAAGATGGGTAAAATCGCGTGTTTAAAAGCTACTTTTACTATCATTACCTCAGATAATCCTCGCAATGAGGATCCTTTAATGATTTGCCAGCAGATTAAAAAAGGATTTTTAAAAGATAATTTCTTCATTATTGTTGACCGAAAGGAAGCAATTAAGAAAGCTTTCAGTTTAAAAGAGCATTATAAGAACTGTGCAATGATTGTTGCAGGTAAAGGACACGAAGATTACCAAATAATAGGTAATAAACAAATTCGGTTTAAAGATAAATACATAATAAAAGAGTTGATAAAAGAAAGGAACATAATGAAAGGATAAGCTCATAAATATATTTACATCTTCCATAATCAAGGGATAAGCACAGGAATAGCTTGTTTTTGGCTATTGAGAATGGTATCTTAAAATTATATATTGATTTTTGATAAATAGTGGTTGAATACTTGATGAATTGACAAACACAGAGGAGGAAATTTATGTTTTACCATCTTTTTTATCCTTTAAGTAAATATTTTTTTATTTTTAATATCTTTCGCTATATAACTTTTAGGTCTGCTTGTGCTTTTATAATGTCTTTTGTTATTGTGATGTTTTTTTTCAAAAAAGCAGTAAAGAGATTGAAAAGCTTAAAAATGGAGGAGAGAGTAGATATGTATGGTCATTTACATCTCGAAGCACTTCATGAGGATAAAGAAGGAACTCCTACTATGGGAGGTATTCTTATTATATATGCGGTAGTTCTTTCTTCTCTTTTATGGGGGCGATGGAATAGTGTTTTTATTTGGTATTCAGTATTTGTTATCCTCTCGTTAGGATTAGTAGGATTAAGAGATGATTTCTTAAAGATAAAGAGAGGAAAAGGATTAAGAAGAAAAGAGAAGTTATTTTTTCAAATTATTATCGGGATAATTTTAGGAGTTATGCTTATTTTTACTAATAATTTCCCTCTTACATTAAATATACCTTTTTTTAAAAAAATAATCTTAGATTTAGGTCAGTTTTGTTATTTTTATATTTTTTGGGTAGTATTGGTATTGGTCTCTTCGTCTAACGCTGTTAATTTTACTGATGGTTTGGATGGATTGGCGGTAGGAACAGTAGTAATAAATTCTTTTGTTTTTGTAGTATTAAGTTATATCGCAGGACATATAGATTTTTCTCGTTACCTTTTTCTTCCTTATATAAAAGATGCAGGTGAACTGAGTATTTTCTGTGCATCTATTGGAGGTGCAGGTTTAGGCTTTCTCTGGTTCAATTCTTATCCTGCCCAGATTTTTATGGGAGATGTAGGAGCATTGTCTTTAGGGGGGAGCATCGGAGCAGTCTCTTTATTTATAAAAGAGGAGTTTCTTTTGATTATTGCAGGAGGAATATTTGTTATTGAGGCTTTAAGTGTTCTTCTTCAGATTTTGGCAGTGAAGATATGTAAAAAGAAGATATTTAAGGCTGCACCCTTACATCATCATCTCCAGCTTTTGGGATGGTCGGAATCAAAAATTGTAATAAGATTATGGATAGTTGGTATCATTTTTGCTGTATTTGCTCTTATGAGTTTAAAGATAAGATAATTATATTTAAGTCTAACGAAAATGAATATTAATAATTTCCACACTATATGCGTGGTGGGTTTTGGTCGTACAGGCGTATATCTTGTAGATCTCCTTGTTAAACTTGGTAAGAGAGTAAAGGTTACTGATAAGAAGGATAAAGAGAATTTTTCTCCTTTTCTTATTAAACGTTTTTCTCAAGCAAAAGTTAATTTTGAGTTCTCCCAACATACTAAAAGTTTTATTGAAGGTTCAGATTTGGTGGTAGTAAGCCCTGGCGTGGATATTCAAAATACACCTATAATTGAGATAGCTGACAAAGAAGGTATTCCTGTTGTGGGAGAAATTGAGTTGGTAAGTTGGCTTACTTCTGCTAAAATTGTTGCTATTACAGGGACAAATGGCAAGACTACTACCTCATTTCTAACCTATCGGATCCTTAAGAGAAAAGGGAAAAATGTTTATCTGGCAGGTAATATAGGAATTCCCTTTTCTTGTTATGCTTTAGTGCTAAAACCATCGGATATTGTGATTCTGGAGGTTAGTTCTTTTCAGCTGGAAAGTATTATAGAGTTTAAGCCTTTTATTGCCTGTCTTCTTAATTTAAAGCCAGATCATTTAGACCGCTATCAGGATTTTGATAGTTATATCAGAGCGAAACTGAATATTTTTCGTAATCACACAGGAAATGAGTGGGCAGTTTTAAATAAAGAAATATTTAATCTTAAGACTATCACCAAAAATATAAACTCCCGCATTGTTTATTTTTCTTCAGAGCTTTCTAATCCTAATTTCTCTGCAGTATATCGAGTGTTAAGTATATTGGGAATAGATAAAACAGATTGTATAAAATTTTTCGCTGATTTTAAAGGATTACCCCATCGTTTCCAGATAGTCCGCAAAGTAAGAGGTATCACTTTCATTAATGATTCTAAAGCAACAAATCCTACTTCTACAATATGGGCACTTAAAAACATTAATTCAGATATAATTCTTATTGCTGGAGGTAAAGATAAGGGCTTAGATTATACAGTTGTTAAGCCCTATCTTAGAAGAGTGAAGAAGATAAACCTTATTGGAGAATCTGCAGATAAAATTAGAGAGAGTCTTTCTTACGATAGAAGGGTTTATCTTTTCAATTCCTTAAGAGAGGCTGTCAGGGATGCGTATGCTTCAGCAGGAAGTAAGGATACTGTTTTATTCTCTCCTATGTGCTCTAGTTTTGATATGTTTTCAAATTATATAGAAAGAGGTAGAAGATTTATTGAGATAGTGAATGCTCTCTAGAAAGCTCTTTCTTATCTTTTTTTTGAAATGACAAAAATCATCGATATACCCAAGGAAGAACTACGGAAAAAAAGACAGTTTATATTTTTAGCAGTTCTTAGCTTGAGTTTATTCGGCTTGCTTATGGTATATAGTTCTTCAGGAATATATGCGTGGAGATTATATCAAGATTCTGAATATTTTCTTAAGAGACAGTTTTTATTTTTGTGTATTTCTTTAGTGGCATTTTTTGCAATATTATTTGTGAATGTTGATATTTTAAGAGAGCATAACAGAAAAATATTCCTCTTTAATCTATTGCTTCTTTTTTTAGTCCTTATTGTAGGCAGGAAAATAGGAGGAGCACGAAGATGGTTAGAAATAGGTAATTTTAATTTTCAACCTTCTGAGCTATTAAAACTTTCTTTTCTTTTATATACGTCAGGTTATTTTTTTAGGAAGGGTAACCACATGCAACATTTTAAAGAAGGTGTTTTTCCTTTTATTTGTGTAGCATGTTTAGTCTTTCTTCTGGTTATTCTTGAGCCCGATTTTGGAATGATTATTTTCTGGTTGATATGGATCCTTTTTATGTTTTTTCTGATAAAGGTTAAAACTAAGCATATTTTTTTCCTTGTTCTCTTAGGAGTTGTTGCCTCTTTAGTTCTGATAAAAGCAGACCCTTATCGGTCTAAACGACTTTTGGTATTCCTAAATCCATGGAGGGACCCTAAGGGGAGCGGATTTCAGATACTTCAGTCTCAAATTGCTTTTGCAGAGGGAGGAATTTGGGGGGTAGGCTTGGGAGAAGGTAAGCAAAAATTGTTTTTTCTTCCTGCGGCACATACTGATTTTATTTTTTCTATTATTGCAGAGGAGTGTGGGATAGTAGGGTGTTTAGGAGTTCTATTATTATATTTTTCTATAATTATAACGCTATTACGAGTTTCCTGGAGAATTGGTAATGTATTCTTTTGTTATTTCTGTATGGGAGTAAGTATCATGCTTGGCCTTGAGGTTATAATTAATGTAGGGGTAAGTTGTGGGCTTTTTCCTACTAAAGGTATGTCCCTTCCTTTTATAAGCTATGGAGGCAGTAATTTACTTATCCACTATATACTTTTAGGGATATTCTTTAATGTGAGTAAGAGTTATGAGGATTATCCTCGCATGCGATAGAAGTGGAGGACATTTTTTCCCTGCAAGGTGTCTAGCTAATTATTTTGGCAAAGAAAGAGTTTTCTTTTTTGTTCCTTCCTATTATTTTAAATTTTTATTGAGAAAAGATGGTTTTAGTGTTTACGGTTTTACTTTGAAATTTAGAAATATCCTTATCGAAAGTATCTTTAGGTTTTGGGAGTCGGTTTATTTAATATTTAAGCTCCGTCCTCACAGAGTAATTGGTTTTGGAGGTAGGGATACTTTTTTCTTGATTTTACTTTCCCGTTTATTTTTTATAGATGTTGCTATTTATGAACCCAATGTTATTTTGGGTAAAACAAACAGAGTCCTTGCTCTATTCGTTAAAAGAGTATACCGAGGGATGCCTCCTTTTAAGTTTTCTAATAAAGATAAATGGGTAAAAGTCCCTATAAGAGATGAACTTATGAGATATGATAAAAAATATGCAAGAAAAATTTTAGGATTGGATTATAACATTCCTGTAATTATGTGTTTTGGGGGAAGTCAAGGTTCAGAATTTATCAATACTGTTTTTAGGCAAATGATAGAGATTTTAGAAGAGGATTGTTCAATTATTCATATTACGGGATTTAAACAATACTCTTATTTTTTAGGATTTTATGATAAAATAAAGAAAAAAGCTATAGTTTATGATTTTTGTGAGAATATAGAATTTCTTTATTCCGCAGCAGATATTGTGATTTGTAGAGGAGGAGCATTAAGTATTGGTGAGGTAGTTTCTTATAAGATTCCTGCGATTTTTGTGCCTTATCCTGGTGCAGAAAATCATCAATATGTTAATGTTTCTTACTTAAAGAAAAGGGATGCCTGTTATATGGTAGACCAGAGAAATTTTTCTTTTAAGGCATTTAAAGAGTGCCTAGAGAAACTTCTTTCAGATAGTGAAGAGCGCTTAAGGATTAAGGACAATCTTAAGAAGATAGATATAATAGTAGATTGTAGAGAGTTCTCTCGCAGTTTTGAAGAGTAATATTATGAAGGATTACCTTTTTAAGATAAAGAGGATACATCTGGTGGGGATAGGAGGAGTAGGAATGATGGGTTTGGCATTTTTGTTAAGAGATAGAGGGTTTATTGTGAGCGGTTCCGATATAAAGGAAAGCAAAAATATAATGGCATTAAGAAAAGAGGATTTTAAGGTTTATGTAGGTCATAGAAGAGAAAATATTTATGGCGCCCAACTTCTCTGTTATTCTTCTGCAGTTAAAGAGGATAATATTGAGATCTTAGAAGCCAAGAGGAAAGGTATTGAGGTTATAAAAAGAGCAGAGTTGTTATCATGGATTTCTTTGAATGCTAAAAATATTGTGATAAGTGGAAGTCATGGTAAGACTACTACCAGTGCTTTAATAGCATTTGTTTTAACTAAGTTGGGATATGCCCCTAATGTATTTATTGGAGGAATCTCTTTGGATTTTGGCAGATACGCTTGGAGTGGTAAAGATTTGTTTGTGATTGAAGCAGATGAGAGCGATGGTAGTTTTTTGTATTATAATCCTTGGATTTTTGTTGTGACCAATATAGATTATGAGCATTTAGACTTTTATAAGAGTTTTGAAAACTTATATAATAGTTTCTATAAGCTTATGTTAAATACAAGGTCTTTAACCATTGGATGTGGTGATGATAAAAATGTAAGACAGTTATTAGAAAAAGTTTCTTCGTGTTCCTATGGGTTTCTCAAAAGCAATACTATTAGAGCAGAGAATGTCCGTTTTTATAGTAAATATACAGTTTTTGATCTTATCTTGAAAGAAAAAAAAGTGAAAGGGATAGAATTGTCTCTTTTAGGAGAACATAATGTTTTAAATGCCTTAGCAGTTATATCCTTATGTAGTTATTTAGGTGAGGATATCTTTAATATTATCCCCTTATTGAGAGAGTTCAAAGGAACATCTCGCCGTTTTCAATTTAAAGCTAATATAGGAGGGATAATCTTTGTAGATGATTATGCCCATCATCCCACAGAGATATCGGCAACATTAAAAGCAGCACGGCAACTTTTACCTAAAAGATTAGTTGTTATTATTCAACCACATCGTTACAGTAGGGTAAAGTTGCTTTATAGAGAATTTGCAAAATGTTTCTACTCCTGTGATTATCTTGTGGTAACGGATATATATTCTGCAGGAGAAACTTCCCAGGAAGGAATCAATGGACATTTTCTTGCAAAGGAGATTAAAAAATATTTTTCTAATGTTGTTTATATTCCCAAAGAGAAATTGCCTTTTGAGGTCCCTCTATTATTAAAAGAAGGTGATTTAGTAATGGGTTTAGGAGCAGGAGATATAAATATAATAATGGATACTATTTTGAAAGAAATTTCTTTAAAGACCGATACTGTTTATGGGTATTAGACTAAAATCTAATAAGAAAATAGATGTAAGGAGAGATTTTTTATTGAAGAATCTAAATACTTTTAAGATAGGAGGAAGAGCGTCTTATTTTTTTATAGCCCATAGCATAGACGAACTGCAGAGAATTATTAAAAAAGAGAAAGATTTTTATTTTTTAGGCGGAGGCTCAAATCTTCTTATCAGTGATAGTAGTATCGATAAACCAATTGTTACTTTAGGAGAGGAGTTCAGTTTTATAGAAAGGCAGGATAATACGACTTTAATAGTAGGAGCAATGACTCCTTTATCTAAATTAATCTCTTATGCTATAGGGAAAAGTCTTAAGGGATTAGAGGAATTAGTGGGTATCCCTGCAACTATTGGGGGGATGACAGTAATGAATGCTTCTGCTTTTGGGAAGGAGTTTTCTTCTCTTGTTGAGGAGGTTGTGGTTTTTACCAAAGAAGGTGAGATAAAGCATATAGGGAAAGATGAGATAAAATTTGGTTATCATTATTCTTCTTTAAAAGAATATATAATAATTAAAGTAAAAATAAAATTGCAGGAAGCTGCAGGTATAAAAGATTCTATAGGGTTATATCTAAGGCAAAGATTGGCGTATCAGGATTTTATGTTTCCTTCTGCAGGGTGTATTTTCAAAAATCCTCCTTATGTAAGCGTGGGGTTGCTTATTGAAAGGTGTTTTCTTAAAGGATTTAGAGTAGGAGATGCTCAGATTTCTTTAAAACATGCTAATTTCATTATTAATAGGGGGAAAGCAAAAACCAAGGATGTAATTTATCTTATTAGTGTAATAAAAGAAAGGGTTTACGATAGATTTGGAATATATTTAGAAGAAGAAGTGGTAAGATGGGGATGTTAACTAAAAAGATAGAGAGAGATTTAGAGGAGCTTAAGAATTATAAAATTGGTGTACTTAAAGGAGGAATCTCTGAAGAAAGAAAAATTTCCTTAATCTCGGGAAGAGAAGTTTTTTTAGCCCTTAAAAGAAAGGGATTAGATGCAGAAGAGATAGAGATAAATACTTCTGATGAACATACGATAGAAGAAATTCTTTTAGCGAACAATATTGAAATTGCTTTTATTGCTCTTCATGGTGAGTTTGGAGAAGATGGCCAGATTCAAAAAATACTGGAAGGCATTGATATTCCTTATACAGGCTCTGGACCAGAAGCAAGCTATTTGGCAATGGATAAAATTGCTTCTAAGAGGTTATTTTTAGAGAATAATGTTTTGACACCTGATTTCTATATTATCCACAAAGATAAGGTAGCTTCTCCTTTATCTTTTCCTAAAGTTATAAAGCCTTATTATTCTGGTTCAAGTATTGGAGTATTTATTGTTGATGATATTAAGGCATGGGATAAGAGTATTAATAAAGCATTTGAGATAAGTGATAGGTTAATTATAGAGGAGTATATTCGAGGTAGAGAAATTACTGTAGGGATACTTGATGATAAGCCTTTAAGTGTTATTGAGATTGTTCCTAAAGAAGGTTATTTTGATTTTACTACTAAGTATAGTGATGCCTTGGCAGAATTTAAAGCACCTGCTCCTTTAAATAAAGATACATATAAAAAAGTTATGGAAATGGCGGAAAGAGCACATCGTTGTTTAGGGTGTAGGCACTTTTCAAGAGTAGATATTAGGTTGGATAATTATAATAATCCTTTTGTTTTGGAGGTTAATTCTATTCCTGGCCTTACGTCTCATAGTCTGCTTCCTCTTTCTGCTAAAGTGTGCGGAATAGATTTTGATAATCTTATAATGAGAATGTTAATATCTGCTTTAAAGAATGAGAAAAAAGCGAAGCAAAAAGTTTAAAGAGAGAAGAAAATTTATCCCTTTGAGTAATATAGTTAAGATATTTCTTATTTTTGTAACATTAGGAGGGATATTTTTTCTTTCTTTTCAAATAGCTTCTTTACCTACATTTAACATTAATACCATTACTTCTAATATAGAGATTGGAAAAAATATAGAGGATCAAATAAAAGGAAAATTGATATTTTCTATCAAGGTAGAAGCTCTCCGCAGTAAAATAATAAAAAAATATCCTAATATTAAAGATGTTTCTATAGTAAAAGTATTTCCCTCTACTTTAAGAATCAAAGCAGAAAAGAGAGAACCTTTTGTTCAATTAAAAAAGGATGGTTTTTATATTTTAGATGAAGAGAGAGTATTATTAAAAAAAAGATGCCCCACTCCCTACCCTAACATTTTTATTATTGAGCTAGGAGATTATAATTTTCCTTTAGAAATAGGTAAAGCAATTAATGATAGAAGACTTGTTTCTGTTTACCAATTGATTAAGGAGTTGAAAAAGAGTTCTTTAATCCATAGATTTAATATAAATACTATTAGTGCTACTTCCCTTTATACTATCTCATTTTTTATAAAAGATGTTAATATAATTGTGGGAGAGGGAAATTTTTCTAAAAAACTTTTTCTTCTGGAGAGGCTTCTTGAGAAAAAATTCAGTAATAAAATCGATTCTTTGCGGTATATAGACTTAAGACATGCCTCTACGGACGGCGATATATATGTTGGCAATAAATGGTAAGAACGAAAGATGAAAGTTTACGGAGGTTTAAGTTTAGAGAAAGATAACTTATTTTTTTCTTTTGTTTTAAGTAAAAAAAAGATAATAATTCCGTATGTTGAAGGAAGGCAGAAAATATCTTATTCAGGAAAAGATTTAAGAGATTTTATTATTGCTAATATTGACGAAATTGACGGGTATATTAGAAGCCAGGAAAAAAAGCATTCTTTTAAAATGGGAGATATATTTTTTAAATTACCTTCTTCTTATGCAAAAATAAAGATATTAGAGGATGTTGTGCCCCTAAGTTTCTATAAGAAATTAACTCTTCAAGACATTGTCTCTATAAAAAAACAAATGGAAAATATTGCTTTAGACTTAGGAGATTATTGTCTTCATCATATTATTATGGAATATAGAATTGGAGAGAAAATTTTTTATAATTCACCTATAGGAGAATGGGCAAAGAAAGTTTTTTTAAAATCTATGCTTATAACTATACCTTACGATTTATATGATACTTTTAGAGAATGCTTCAGTAATGTTAACCGGAAGTTTTCTACCTTTATTCACGAAAGTATCGCTGAGTATAGCGCTCTTTATCGTATACCGAGCAAAGTCCACTCTTTTATTATAAAGATAAAAGAGAAAGCTACTTTTTTGTGGTGTTTTTTAGGAAGAAGGTTATTATTTGAGAGAGTTTATGAATTTGGAGAGGATAATATTATAGAAGAGATAGCAAAAAGGTTTCGTCTGCCTGAATATTTAGCGAAAAATTTAGTAATAAATTATAGTTCTTTTGACAGTCTCCCCCACGATAAGGAGATAAGCATTAAAAATGGAGATAGGTATTTTACTATAGAAGCTACTATTATTAATAGTATTGTTAAGGAAGTTATTAAGAATAACATGGAAGAAGTTATACATGATATTAATAAGATACGTCAGCAAAAAGATTATACGGTATCTTTTGTAGGAGAGTTAACAGAGAGAGATGGTTTTTACACTTTTATGAAGGGTAATTTTAATTTGAATATCCATAGTAACTCTTATTTTAGAGAAAGGTGTCCTGCGGCGTTTGGCTGTGTATATTATGGGAAAAAGATGTTATTTGAGAAAGATATTCAAGACTCTTTATGGTGTAGGGTAGTTAATGTTTTTAGAGAGTATTTCTGATGATAGAAAGAGAACTAATTGAGAGGTTTTTTAAGCAACTCAAAATTTCTCTTACTAATGCTAGCGTATATTTTAAAAACCACCCTGTTCTTAAAAAATCTCTTTCTGATACTTACCAATTATTAGAGGAAATTACTTATACTGTAGATCCTTTTTGGATTGGTATAACTTCTGATTCTCTTCTTGTTGAGAAAGACTATTTTAAGGGAGAATTGTTATATAAAAGTTTAGCCCAACACTTTCATTATAGGAAGGTAAAAAAGATACTGTTTTTTAGAGGGGTAACGATTGGAGGATTAGCTACTTTTATAGATATTGTAAGTAAACCGTTTAAGGATATTATTAAAGAGGAGGGGATTAAAAGCTGGCTTATGAAGGAGAATGTCTCTTGTATTGAAGTTGAGGAGTTAGATTATTCAGAGTTATTGGGTTCAGCAGAAGGAGAGGAAAGAAAAGATATTTGGAAATTTATTATAGAAAGAGCTTATAAAAAAAGAGCACCTGCGGAGGAGATGAAAAAGTTGACTGATCATTTTGAGGAAGTTTTATCAAATTTTTCTCCAGAAGATTTAACAGGAGATACCTCTTTAGCTTTAGAAATAACAAAAGTCCTTCAAAATCTGGGAGAAACAGATATAGATAAATTTAAGCAATGTAGTGAATCTTTTGTTAAATTTAGCCTGGACAATAGAGATTTGTTTAAGAAAGAGGAAATAGCGAAAGATATAAAAAATCTTTTAGAGAAGATGGACCCTTTTACATTGACAGAGACGCTATGGAAGTATAATTTTGAAAATAAGAAATTTGATTCTTTCCCCTTAGAGGTATTTTCTCAGTTTCTTGATGGTGATAAGCAGAAAAAAGTAGCTGGTTATCTTAAGGAGAAATTTGTCGCTAACAGAGATATTTTAAATAGCATAGAAACAAGAGAAAAACTTAGAGAATTGATTACCTCTTTTAAGAATAAATTTGTTTCTCCTGTGTATATGATTACTTTAAGTTCTCTTATTAGAGAGATGGGAACAACGGATTCTTTTAGATTTAATCAGAAGGAGATATTTAATAACTATATTTATCTGCTTTTAAATCTCCTTTATCTGGAGGAAAAAGATATGCGGATTGAGCTTATAATTTTTAATATTATGAAGAATTGGGAGAAAATCATTGAATTAGAAGATTTTGTATTTATTAGAAATCTCCTTGATATTTTAGATAAAAAGATTAGGAGCTCTTTAAGGGATAAAGTAGTAGACATCTGTAAAAAGACAAAAAAACAGATTATATCTTCCCTAGAGGATTTTGTTCTTAATAATATTAGCAGGATGAGCAATGAAGATTTCTATACCCTCTCTAAGTTAATATCTGTCAGTACGCTTGGTCCGAATATATATATAGAGAGAATTATGGAAGATACCCTTTCAGTGGGGAGATTAGTAGCACTTTTTTTGCAGTTTTTCCCTGACAAATTGAGTTTATTATTTAAAACAATAAGAGAAAATGTTTATACTGTTAAAAGGGCAGAGCAAGCAATAAATATATTAAAATATATAGACACAAAAGAATCATGGGAAGTTATGAAGTATATATTTAATATTAATAACCCTTTTATCAAAATAGAAATTATAAGGGTAATACAAAATATGTCTTTTATAGATGAAGATTTTATCTTGAGAGTATTGAAAAACAAAAGTATGTTTCTTAAACGTGAGATTTTAAATATTATTGTTATGAAGGCCCCTCATTTGAAGAAAAAAGCAGTAGGTTTGCTTCTTAATATTTTTAATCCTTTAGGCATAAGAAATAATATTTTGATAGATAATGTTAGGTTAATTGGAAATAATAATATTAGAGAAGCAAAAGAGCCATTGGAGAGATTAGGAAAAAGATTTTATCTCTTTGGGAGAAAAGCCTTAAGGAAAGCAATTGAGGAAACATTAGAGACTTTTAGGGAAAAATGAGTAAGATAGAACTTTTTTTAAAAGAATTAGCATCTGCACTTCAAATTATAATGCTTTATTCTCAAACCCATCCGAAATCAGAAGAAGCGATAGATAATATATATAAAATATTAAGGGAGATTTTGGAAAGCTCAAAAGATATAACCATTGGTTTTGTAGGGGGAGAATTAGTTTATGACAAGGAGGTATTCTTTGAGTTAAGCAAAAAGTTAGGTGTCCTTACAAAAAATTTGGAGGATAAAGGTATTGAAAAAATGATATTTAAAAGAGGAGTGAGTAAAGAGGAGTTGAGAAAATATATAGGAGCACTTGTAGAAAAAGTGGAGAGTGCAGAAGATTTTTCAAATTATTTTTCTCATCTGGCATTAGAACATATTGAGATAGGAAGAATTGGAATAAGCAAAGAGAAGAAGAAAATTGGAATAAGCAAAGAGAAGAAGAAAGATGGAAAATTTAATGTTGTAGAACCAAGTATTTATGAAAATACATTAGAGACTATTTCTGAATCATTTAAAGGAATATTAAGGGGGGAATCTATTGATTTTTATGATGCACGTAGAGTAATAAAAAGTATTTTGGATATGGTTTTAGGGGGGCGTTGGGATTTACTTATGCTTGTTTCAATCAAAAGGCACGATTTATCTACATTTGTTCACTCTTTGAATGTAAGTGTATTGGCAATGGTTTTTGCTTCTAAATTATCACTGAATAAGGAGAATGTATTAGAAATAGGAATAGCAGGTCTTTTCCATGATATGGGTAAAATTGCTATATCACAAAGAGTAATTAGTAAGCCGGGTATTTTGACTGAGGAAGAAATGAGATATATTAAGAGCCACACTATTTTAGGGGCGGAGATTCTTCTTCGTTATGTAGACTCCTTAGGAATGCTTCCGCCTGTTGTTGCTTTTGAGCACCATTTACGTTATGACCTAAAAGGGTATCCTAAGGTTCATTATTCTAAAAGGCCTCATTTTATTTCTTTAATGGTTTCTCTATGTGATTGTTACGATGCGCTCCGTTCAAGAAGAAGTTATAAAAGATACTACCCTCCTGAGATGATATATGAAATTATGCTTAAAGAAAAAGGGGGATTATTTGACCCTTGGCTATTTGAGAAATTTTTTGGGTTTTTGGGGGTATATCCTATAAGTACAATTGTAGAACTGGATAAAGGATGGGTAGGAATAGTGAGAAAACAAAATGAGGATGATATTTTTTCTCCTGAGGTAGAGATCGTTTTCCCCCCTTCTAAGAAAGGAGAGCTGATTAGTTTAAAGACTCACCCAGATATTCATATAAAATCGTCTTTGAACCCTTTGTCGAGTGGTAAAGATTATCTTCCTTTTCTCTAACCTTCTTTCTTTATTATTTTAATAAATTAATTTAATTTATATTGCGAAGGTGAGTAATGTATGATAAAATTACGCAGTTAGAAATATCAATTTTTACAACAAAAGATATATTTATTTTAGGAATTTGTAAGTCCAGAAGATAGATGAATATAGCACCACGGAAATTAAAAAAAATTATCTCCCGATTCAAGGGTAAAAAAATTCTTGTAGTAGGAGACCTTATTTTAGACCATTATATCTTTGGAGAAGTAGAGAGAATTTCTCCTGAAGCGCCTGTTCCTGTAGTATGGGCGAGGAGAGAGAAATATGTAGGAGGAGGGACAGCTAATGTGGGGCTTAATATTATTGATTTAGAAGCAAAGGTTAGTTTATGTGGTATTGTAGGTGAGGATTACTTTGGGAAAGTTCTTCTTTCTTTAGTAGAAAAGAAAAAGATAGATACTAGTTTTATTATCAAAGATAAAAAAAGGCCTACTACTCTAAAAACGCGTGTTCTTGCTAGACACCAACAAGTAGTAAGAGTGGATTGGGAGTCGCATGAGGAGATGTCTTTGGATACGTGTAATAAAATATTGAGAAAGGTTAAAAAAGCAATTGATAAATTTGACGCTATTATTTTAGAAGATTATGGTAAAGGGATGATTAATTCTTATCTGGTAGAGGGGTTGGTGAGTTTATGTAAGAAAAAGAGTAAGATAATAACTGTTGACCCAAAAGAAGAGCATCTGGATTATTATGAAGGAGTGACTGCTCTCACGCCTAACCTAAAAGAAGCAGAATATACTGCTGGATTTAAGGTGAAAAAATCTTCTGATATTGAGATTTTAGGTAATGCAATTATAGAGAAAATAAAGCCCAAAGCATTACTTATTACTTTGGGAGAGGAAGGAATGAGATTATTTTGCGAGAGCAAAGATTATAAGATTCCTACCACTGCACTGGAGGTGTTTGATGTTACAGGAGCAGGAGACACAGTAATAGCTGTTTTTACCTTGAGTTTAACAGCAGGCGCTTCCTTTTTAGACGCTGCTATTTTGGCTAATTTTGCTGCAGGAATTGTAGTAGGTAAACTCGGTGCTTCTACTACACATCCTCAGGAACTGCGAGAAGTAATAGATAATAGTTTTAATAAATTAGTTATCCACTGAGATGGAGACAATAGGGGTTATACCCGCACGTTTAGAATCACAGAGATTATCTCATAAACTCTTAAGGAAAATATTAGGTAAGCCTCTTATTCAATGGACGTGGGAAAGTGCTAAAAAAGCACATTTGCTCGATAAGCTAATTGTAGCGTGTGACAGTGTTCAGATAGAAAGAATAGTAAAAGATTTTGGAGGAGAGGTTGTCTTGACTTCCTCCGGTCATCGTTCAGGAAGTGATAGAATAGCAGAGGTAGTAGGAGATATAGATGCAAGGGTAATTGTTAATATTCAGGCTGACGAACCTTTGATTCATCCTTCTATTATTGACAGTCTTGTTTCCTGTATGAGTGATGATTATGATTTAGTTATGGCTACAGTTAAAAAAAAGATAGATGATATTGAGGAAATAAATGATGTTAATATTGTAAAAGTAGTTACGGATAAAGACAATTTTGCTCTTTATTTTTCCCGTTTGCCCATACCTTTCTATAGGGATAAAGATAAAGAATCAATTTATTATAAGCACTTAGGAATATATGCGTATACGAAAGACTTCCTATATACTTTTAAAAATCTTCCTTATTCTTTTCTTGAAGAGGCTGAGCGCTTAGAACAGTTAAGAGCTCTTGAGGCAGGAATTAAGATTAAGGTTATCGAGACTAATTTTGATTCTTGGGGTGTGGATACAGAGGAGGATTTGAGGAAAGTAGAGAGAATTTTATCTCAAAAAGGATATGCCTAAGAAATATATTTTTATAACAGGAGGGGTGGTATCTAGTTTAGGAAAAGGAATTGCCTCTGCCTGTATAGGAAGACTTTTAGAGTCCCGTGGTCTTAAGGTTAATATTATAAAATGTGATCCCTATATTAATGTTGATGCAGGTACGATGAATCCTTTTCAGCATGGAGAGGTTTATGTTACTGATGATGGAGCAGAGACAGATTTAGATTTAGGACATTATGAACGGTTTACTTCGATTGTGGTAAATAGTAACAACAATATAACTACAGGCAAAATCTATCATTCTGTTATCACTAAAGAAAGAAAAGGTGATTATTTGGGAAGTACGGTTCAGGTTATTCCTCATATAACAGATGAGATTAAGGCATTTATTAAAAAAGCCTCTGCGTATAAGAAATTCGATATTGTCATTGTAGAAATTGGTGGCACAGTGGGAGATATTGAGAGTTTACCCTTCTTAGAGGCGATAAGACAGATGAGAATTGAATTAGGAAGATATAATGCTGTAAATATCCATATGAGCTTGATTCCTTTTATAAAGGCAGCTTCAGAGCTTAAGACAAAACCCACTCAGCATAGTGTAGGGAAACTTAGAGAGATAGGGATTCAGCCTGACATTATTCTTTGTCGCACAGAACAACCTTTAAATAAAAAGATAAAAGAAAAAATTGCATTATTTTGCAATGTAGACCCCCAGGCAGTGATTCAAGCTTTGGATGTAAAAGAAGTCTATGAGATACCTCTTATTTTTAGCAAGGAAGGTTTGGATGATATTATTGTTTCTAAGCTCAATTTAAAATGTAAAGAGAAAGACCTTAAAGAGTGGTACAGCAAGGTAGTGGAACCAGCTTTGTATCCTAAAAGAGAAGTAAGCATCGCTGTGGTGGGTAAATATATCCAGTTGCAAGATGCTTACAAGTCTATTTATGAGGCACTACGCCATGCGGGATTTAGCAATAATGCCCGTGTGGTAATAAAGAAAGTAGATTCTGAAGAGATTGAAGTAAAAAGGCCTGGTGAGCTTCTGGAGGATGTGGGTGGTATTCTCGTTCCAGGCGGGTTTGGTGAGAGAGGCATTGAAGGAAAAATTTCTGCTATACAATTTGCCCGCGAACATAATGTCCCTTTTTTAGGAATTTGCTTAGGGATGCAGCTTGCTGCTATTGAATTTTGCAGGAATGTTTTGGGGTTACGCGATGTTCATTCAACAGAATTTAATCGCAAAGTGAAGCATGCGGTAATTTTTCTTTTACCTTCTCAGCGAGCAAGGAAAAATTTAGGTGCAACTATGCGTCTGGGAGTTTATCCTTGTAAAATAAAAGATAACACAAAAGCATATTATGCTTATGGAAAAAATTTAGTCCACGAACGCCATCGACATCGTTATGAGTTTAATAACAAATTTAGACGTCTTTTTGAAAACGCAGGAGCAGTATTTTCTGGGATTTATGAGAAGAAAAATCTTGTAGAGATAATGGAGTTGAAAAATCATCCGTGGTTTGTAGCCTGTCAGTTTCATCCTGAGTTTAAGTCAAAACCAGATAAGGCGCATCCTCTGTTCAGGGAGTTTATAAACGCCTCTTTAAATAGGTCCTATGAAAAAAAATAAAAATAATTTTATTTTTATTGCTGGCCCTTGTGTAATAGAAGGCAAAAGAAAGGTTTTTGAAATAGCAAAGTATTTAAAGGAAATAATTTCCTCCTATTCTATAAACTTTATCTTTAAAGCAAGTTTTTATAAAGCAAACAGGACTTCTCTTAAGTCATTTCGTGGTCCGGGATTAAAGAAAGGTTTAAAGATACTTGCATATGTTAAAGAAAAATTAGGCCTTAAAATTTTGAGTGATGTTCATTGCCAAAATGATATTAAAGAGGCCGAGAAAGTGCTTGATGTTATTCAGATACCAGCATTTTTGTCTCGACAGACCGATTTGATAATAAAGGCTGCGAAGACTTTTAAGTTTATAAATGTTAAGAAGGCGCAATTTATGTCTCCCTATGATATAAAGTATGTAATTGAAAAGATAACATCAACGGGAAATAAAAAAATTTTTATTACGGAGAGAGGCAGTTGCTTCGGTTATAATAATCTCATTGTTGATTTTCGTTCTTTTTTGATTATGAAGAAATTTGGTTATCCTGTTATTTTTGATGTTACCCATTCTTTGCAAAAACCTTCTTTGGAGAAAGGAGTATCTGGAGGGGATAGGGAATTTATTTATCCTCTAAGTTTAGCAGGTGTTGGATGTGGGGTTGATGGCATATTTTTGGAGGTCCATCCTAATCCCCAAAAAGCTCTTTCCGATAGAGCAACTTCTTTTCCTTTAAAAGATATAGGAAAATTAATAGAGAAGATTATTAAAATAAGGGAAGTAAGAAATGAAGATTAATAGAAAAAAAATAGAAAAGTGGGCTAAGGATGTATTAACTATTGAGGCAAAGGCAGTAAAAAATTTAAGGAATAATATTAATTATAATTTTCTAAAAGCGATTAAACTCCTTGCTTTTTGTAAAGGAAGAGTTGTTGTTACAGGTATGGGTAAGGCAGGTATTATAGGTCAAAAATTTTCAGCAACTTTATCTTCCACAGGTTCTAGTTCTTTCTGGTTGCATGCAGCAGAAGCAGTACATGGTGATTTAGGCAGAATTAAAGAAGATGATGTTGTATGTATATTTTCTTATAGTGGAGAGACAGAAGAGATAAAAAATCTCATTCCTTTTATAAAAAAAATTGGCGCTATGATAATCGCTTTTACCGGGAACAAACACTCTAAGCTTGCAAAATACGCTGATAGCATTATTGATGTTAAGGTGGAAAAGGAGGCATGCTCTTTAGGTTTAGCTCCTACTACATCTACTACAGCAATGTTGGCGATGTGTGATGCTGTAGCAGTATGTTTGCAGAAAATAAAAGGATTTCGAGAAAAAGATTTTGCTTTTTTTCATCCCCGTGGTTCTTTGGGAAGGAAATTATTGCTTAAGGTGGAAGATATTATGCGAAGGGGAAAATTTAACCCGATAGTTAATGAGAACACTTTGGTAAAAGAAGTTTTAGTTAAAATCACCTCTTCACATGCAGGAGCAGCTTCGGTAGTGGATAGAAAAAAAAGGTTAGTAGGAATATTTACTGATGGAGACCTAAGAAGAAACTTAGAAAAAGACCCTTATATTCTTGAGAAAAAAATAAAAGAGGTGATGACAAAAAATCCTACTAAAGTTTATGAAGATGATTTAGCTTCTTATGCTCTTAAGGTTTTAGAAAGAAGAAAAATTGACGAAGTTCCTGTAGTAGATAGGACCCTTCGGGTTGTAGGTATGCTTGATGTGCAGGATTTAATTGCTGCAGGAATTATTTAATAGAAGTTAAGAAATAAGAGTGAAAAAGGCAGAATATTTATTTAGAAAAGTGAAGTTACTTATTTTAGATGTAGATGGTGTATTAACAAAAGGAGAGATAATTTACGATAGTTTAGGGAGGGAGCTTAAAGTTTTCAATGTAAAAGATGGATTAGGTATATTTCTTTTGGTAAAAGCAGGGATAAAAGTAGTTCTTCTTACTGCCAGGGATTCAGCTGTAGTAAGAAGGCGGGCAAAAGATATGGGGGCAGATGTATACGGGGGAGTTCTGCCTAAGGAAAAGCTTCTTGGAGAAATAAGAAAAAGATACAGGGTTGCTACCAGTGAGATATGTTTTGTAGGAGATGATTTGATTGATATAGGTATAATGAGAAAGATAGGTTTGCCTGTAGCAGTAGGGGATGCTTGTAAGGAAGTTAAAAGAGTAGCTCAGTATGTTACTCAACACAAAGGAGGTAAAGGAGCAGTAAGAGAAGTTGTAGAGCTCATTTTAAAATCAAAAGGCATATGGAGAGAATCTTTAGGCAATTTATTTATCTCAAAATCATAAGTAGTCTTTTTATTTAAATGTAAAGATTAAAGTGAGAAAGTATATTGACATAGTTCGATACTTTGGTATATTAATTTGTTTTTCTGTTTGTTTTTCTGTTTATCCTCAGCAAAAAATTGAGGATTTTTACCTTTCCAATTATAAAAATAATGGAGAAAAAGAATGGGAGGTAAAAGGGGAAAAAGCTCTTGTCTCTGAAAGATATGTAAAGATAGACCAGATGAAGGCAAAGTATTTTAGAGAAGATGATACTATAGATATAAAGGCAGATAAAGCGCACTTGGATAAAGAAAATATGAATGTTTATTTAAATAATGACGTTCATATAAATAGTAAAAAAGGGATAGAATTAGAGACTAGTACTTTAAGTTGGGAGCAGAATAAAAACAGAGTATATACTGATGAGAAAGTAGAAATAAGGAAAGAAAGTGCTCTTAAAGTTGAAGCAAAAGGAATGAATGCTGATACAGAACTTAATAAAGTTAGTTTTGGCAAAGAAGTGAAAGTAAATTTATTTAGTAAAGATGGTGTTATAAATATTAAATGTAATGGGCCTCTTGAGATAAACTATAATGAAGGCAAGGCTATATTTAATAATAATGTTGTAGTTGATAATATTCAGGGGAAGATGTTTGCTAATAAGGCTACAGTATATTTTGATACGGTAAATAGTCAGGTAAATAAAGTTGTTGCAGAAGGAGATGTTAAGGTTATAAGAGATGATAATGTTACCTTTGCAGAAAGGGCTATATATTTTCAAAAAGAAAATAAGATTACTTTAGAAGGGCAACCCCGACTTATAATTTTCCCTAAAGGAAAATCAAAATCTTTTTTTGGGAGAAGAGATGAGAATCCTTGAAGTAAAGGACTTGTCCAAATCTTATAATGGGAAAAAGGTAGTAAGAGGAATAGATATTACTGTAAAGAGAGGAGAGGTAGTAGGTTTACTTGGGCCTAATGGCGCAGGTAAAACAACTTGTTTTTATATGATTGTAGGCATAATTTCTCCTGATAGTGGCCAGATCCTTTTTGATAACCAAGATATTACACATCTTCCTATTCATATAAGAAGTAGATATGGCATTGGTTATCTTTCTCAGGAATCTTCTGTGTTCCGAAAACTTACTGTAGAAGAAAATATTATGGCAATTTTAGAAATCCTTCCTCTTACAAGAAAAGAGAGATATCAACGTTTAGAATCTCTATTAAAAGAACTTAATATCGCTCATCTTAGGAAGAATAAAGCCTATACTTTAAGTGGAGGAGAAGTCCGCCGTTTAGAAATAACACGTGCTTTAGTTACTAATCCTTCATTTCTTCTTTTGGATGAGCCTTTTAGCGGGATTGACCCTATTATTGTAAATGAGGCAAAGCAGATAATAGCTAATCTTAAGAAAAAAGGTATAGGGATTCTTCTTACCGATCATAATGTACGTGAAACACTTTCTATTACTGATAGGGCCTATCTTATTGCTGAAGGTAAAATTTTAATTTCGGGCAGTTCCACAGATTTAATTAATAATCCTAAAGCACGTCAGATATATTTAGGTGATAATTTTGTTTTATAAGAAGGACGAATGAGAACAGAAATAAAAAAGCTCAACAGGTTAAAAAGAGTTTTAAAGGTAGAAGTAGAAGAGGATGTTTTATTGAAGGATAAGAAGGAAATTTATAAAGAACTTTCTAAAGAGTTAAATGTTCCTGGTTTTAGAAAGGGAAGTGCACCTTTGGAAGTTGTAGAGAAGCACTATAAGAAGTTTTTAGAGGAAACATTTTTAAAAAGGATTATCCCCAGCTATTATTCCCAAGCATTAGAGAAGAATGAATTAAAAGCGGTAGGTCTACCAAGGATTTATGACGTTGATTTTAGAGAGAAAGGACTGTCTTTTTATGCTGAATTCGAGGTAAAGCCCCATTTAGAGCTTAAAGACGAAGATTATAAAAATATAAAAGTAAAAGTTAAGAAAACAGAGGTAGAGGGAATTGAGATAGAAAAGTTAATTACTCAGCTTAAAGATGATGTAAAAAAAGTTACCAAAAAGGACTATTCTGATGAGGAATTGGCAAAATGGGCAGGTTATTCCTCTAAGGAAGATTTAAGAGAAGCTATCCGAGGGGAGATTTTTGTCAATAAACTAAGAATAAGACGCACCGATATAGAAGAGATTGTTACTAATGAGCTTATAAAAAGAATAAATATAGATGTCCCCACTGTTTTATTAAAGCAACAGGAAGAGAGGCTTTTTAATCTTCATATATCAGATTTGAGAAGACGAGGGGTAGAGGAAAGGGATATTAAAAAATATGAGGAAGATATGAGGAGAAAGATTAGTAATCTTGCCGAAAGACAGATAAAGCTCTATTATATTTTTGAGGCCATTGCAGAAAGAGAATCTTTAGATGTAGACGAAAATAATCTTTCTAATGCGGTGATAGGGTTTGTGTTAAGCTGTGCGAATTATGTAAGGTAATAGAGCTGATGAGAGAGGATAAAAAAACTTGGTAAGGAAAGAAAAATTGGAAAGTTTAAATGATTCCCACAGATAAAATACAAAAATCCCTTAGCGTTGCAAATACCATTAAATAAAACAAAAATAAGAGGAAAATCACAAAAGAATCTATTCAGGAGAAGATAATTACCAACGATAAATATATTTTGTTATATAAGTGGTATACAAAATAAAAGATAAGAGGATTTTTTATTTATTTCCTGAAAGGAGGCAGTGATGAGAAATCAATATTATATTCCCATGGTGATTGAGCAGACAGGAAGAGTTGAAAGAGCTTATGATATATATTCAAGACTTCTTAAGGATAGAATAATTTTTGTAGGAACAGCTGTAGATGATAACGTTGCTAATGTGGTAATTGCGCAAATGTTATTCTTACAGATGGAAGATGTGAATAAAGATATAAATATTTATATAAATACTCCTGGAGGGTCAATTACTGCAGGATTAGCAATTTACGATACAATGCAATTTGTTAAATGTGACGTCGCTACTTATTGTGTAGGACAAGCAGCATCGTTAGGTGCTCTTCTTTTATGCGCAGGCAAAAAAGGAAAGCGTTTTGCTCTTCCCAATTCGCGTATTATGATTCACCAGCCTTGGGGAGGTGTTCAGGGTTCTGCGGAAGATATTTCCCGGCAAACTAAAGAAATATTAAGATTAAGAGAAAAAGTAAACGAGATTCTTGCTTTTCACACCAACAATCCTATAGAAAAAATTAAAGAGGATACAGATCGGGATTATTTTATGAGTGCTCAGGAAGCAAAGGATTACGGGGTTGTTGATGAGGTTATTCAGCCTCAAGATAAAAAATAGGTGTTCGTATTATAATCAGTTTAAATTGAGGAGGGAGCATGAGAAGTAAATACCTTCTTACGCCAGGCCCTACGAGAGTACCTTCTTCTATTAGGGAGGTTTTATCAAAGGAGATAATTCATCATCGCACCGATGAATTTAGAGATATTTTAAAAAAAACTTCCGAAGGCCTTAAGTATATTTTTTGCACAGATAATCCGGTTGTTATTTTTGCCTCTTCAGGTACAGGAGCTATGGAAGCAGCGGTTTCTAATTTTTGTTCTTTAAATGATAAAGTAATAGTAATTGTAGGAGGTAAATTTGGTAAAAGATGGGCAGAAATTGGTTATACTTATGGTCTTAATGTGTTAGAGCTTAATATAGAATGGGGTATGGCTCCTTCTATTGAGGATATAAGAGAACTTCTGGACAAAAATCCAGATGTTAAAGCAGTATTCACTACTCTCTGCGAGACGTCAACAGCAACAGTTTATGATGTTAAAGAAATGGGTGAGATTTTAAAAAATAAGGATACAATTCTTATTGTGGATGCCATAAGTGGCTTGGGTCAAGATAGACTTTTAACAGATGCTTGGGGAGTAGATGTAGTAGTAGGTGGTTCACAAAAAGGACTTATGTTGCCACCAGGTCTTTCTTTTATAAGTATTAGTAAGAAAGCAGAGAAGTTTTTGACAATATCCAATCTTCCTAAGTATTATTATAATTTGTCTAAAGCTTTAAAGAGTTATGGTAAGAATGATACTTCCTTTACACCCAGTGTATCTCTAATTAGGGGTTTAGAGAAAGCAATTGATATTATAAGAGAGGAAGGTTTAGAAAATCGATGGGAAAAATTTAAGAAACTTGCTTTTGCTACACGTGAAGCGGCGCGGGCAATTGGTTTAGAGACGTTTTCTAAAAACCCTTCTTCTTCGGTTACCGCTCTTACGGTTTCTGGAATAACAACTTCACTTTTAGTTAAAAAATTAAGAAAGGATTATGGGGTAAGCATTGCAGGAGGGCAAGAACATTTAAAAGATAAAATTATTAGAATTGCTCATATGGGAGCGGTGGATATTGATGATTTAGTGATAGGATTTTGTTTTTTAGAAAAAGCTCTTAGAGAAATGGGCTATAAATTAGATTTAGGTGCATCTTTAGCTAAATTGCAGGAGGTTTATTATGGCGAAAGTTTTGGTGGCTGATAAGTTGGCTCATGAAGGGATAGATATATTAAAAGACAGTGGTTTTGAGGTAGATTGCAAAATAGGTTTAGATAAGGAAGAGTTGATGAAGGTTATTAAAGATTATGAAGCGATTATCGTCCGTAGTCAGACTAAACTAACCAGCGATGTAATTGAAAGAGCTTCGTCTCTTAAAGTGATTGGGAGAGCAGGTGTGGGTTTGGATAATGTAGATGTTCTTACAGCTACTAAGAAAGGTATTATTGTTATGAATGCTCCTGGTGGAAATACCATTTCTACGTGTGAACATACATTTGCTCTTATTTTATCTTTAGCACGGAAAGTTCCTTTTGGTCATTTTTCTCTTAAAAAAGGAGATTGGAACCGTTCTAAATTTAAAGGAACAGAAATATATGGTAAGATATTGGGGATTATTGGATTAGGTCGTATAGGAAAAGAGGTTGCTAAAAGAGCAAGTGCTTTTGGTATGGAAGTTTTAACTTGTGACCCTTTTATTACTCAAGAAGTAGCAGATAGTATCGGAGTTAAGATTGTAGCATTAGAAGAGTTACTAAGAAAATCTGATATTGTCACAATTCACACCCCTTTAACAGGTGAGACAAAAGGATTAATTTCTTATAAAGAGTTATCTTTAATGAAACCTACAGCATTTATCATTAATTGTGCTCGGGGAGGGATAATAGATGAAGAGGCACTTTATAAATTTCTGAAGGATAAGAAAATTTCTGGGGCAGCATTAGATGTTTTTGAGAAAGAACCTCCCGTAGATTCTAAACTTCTGGAGTTAGACAACATCGTGGTTACTCCTCATCTGGGAGCATCGACGCAGGAAGCTCAAGTAAATGTTGCAGTAGAAATCGCTCATTGTATAAAAGATGCTTTGCTGGGGAAAGCTATTCGTAATGCTGTAAATTATGTTCAGATGGAGCCTGAAGTTTATAAAGTTGTTTTTCCCTATATAGTTTTGGCAGAGAAAATGGGTAAGTTTCTTTCCCAATTAGTTAGTGGAGCAACTCAAGAGATTAAGATTTATTATATAGGTGAAATTGCTTCTTTTAAGGTGGATCCTCTTACTATGGCATTTACCAAAGGATTTCTTTCTACTATTTTGGAAGAAAATGTAAATTATATTAATTCCTTAGGAATAGCCAAAGAACGAAAAATAAAAATAGAGCAGGTTAAGATAGATAGAGAACAGGAGTATGTAAATTCTATAAGAGCGGAAGTAAAAACATCTAAGGAAGAAAGGCTTTTAGAAGGAACTCTTTTTGCTAATAGAGAAGCACGTTTTGTAAAAATGGATGATGTGTATATTGAAATAGCTCCTTCTGAATATATGGTAGTAGTAAAGAATCAGGATAGACCAGGGGTTATAGGAAATTTAGGTACAGTTCTGGGTAACCATAACGTTAACATTGCTAATATGAGTTTAGGGAGAAAGAAAAAAGAAAATATGGCTATAACCGTTCTTAATGTAGATACCCCCTTAAAAGAGGATGTTATAAATGATATTAAAGCAAATCCAAATATTATCTCTTTAAAATTCATTGTACTTAAGGATTAAAAAATATGGCGATAAAAAAAATTATAGTTATTATAGTTATATTTTGGATTAGTGGGGGTATATGTTTGCCTCTTTTTGGCGAGAGACTTTCTATAGTTTACACTGGCAATACTTATTCCTCTTTATATCCTTGTGGCTATTGTCCTGGTAGTTCAGGAGGAGTTACGAGGCGCTCGAAAGTTATTAAACGCTTGCGTAAGAAAGAAAAGAGTTTACTGCTTGTTGATGCAGGTAATTTTACTGCAGGGGGATTTCTTGATTCTTCTCGTATCAATGCAAGCTTAGACAAAAAAAGAACCACTTACTACTTAAGGATTCTAAATAAGCTGAAGTATGATGCTATTGCAATTGGCGAGGCAGAGTTTAATTTCGGTATTGAATTTCTTAAAGAGATTATTAAGAAATATAGCCTTCCTTTTGTCTCTTGTAATATCTCTCTAGAAGGGGTACGAGCTTATATTATAAAAGATATCCACAGTGCTAAAGTAGGAATCGTAGGTATTACTGATTCAGAGGTGTTAAATAAGAATAATCTTTCCCAAAAAGATTATAGGATTTCTTTAGAAAAAGTAGTTAAGGAGATTAAAGATAAGGTTGATTTTATTATTTTACTTTCTAGTATGCCTGATTACATTAATGAAGAAATAGCTAATAATTTTAAAGATATACGTTTTATTATTAGTTCAGGGGGTAGAAAGGCAGCATATTCTAAGAATAAGGTTAATAACACGTTAATTCTAAAGCCGTCTTATGAAGCAAAGAGTTTAGATATTTTAGATATTGAAATGAGAAACAACAGGATTGAAGAATACAGTTTAAAGAAGGAGCTTTTACCTCTTACAGTAGAAGAGGACAGAGAGATTAAAAAATTTTTCCCTCAATGTTTTTCTGATAAAGATTGCCCTTCTAAGGAAAGGTTAGTTGTTCAATGTGATAATCCGGGTACTCTTTTTGCTCGCTGTATCTATGTAGAAGCTAAAGAAATTGATATTATCATTATTACAGATAAGCAGTGCTCTTTTTGTGTTACACGTTTTACAGAAGAATATCTTAAAAAAATATTTGCAGGTGTAAATTTTAGAATAATTGATTATCGGACTAAAGAAGCACGACAATTAATAAAAAAGTATGGTATAAATTATTTACCTGCTTTTATTGTTCCTAAAACAATAGAGGAAGAAAATGTTTTTTCTAAAGTGAGTAATTTTTTGGAAGACAAAGGCGATAAATTTCTCATTAAAAATGATCTCTCAGGAATGTTTCTTTTTCTTAATCGGAAAAAGATACCAAATAATATTGATGTATTTTTTAGTATTTATGACCATAATTGTTTCAGTGTACTTAGAGAATTAAAAAACTTTTGTGACAAGAAGAAGGTAGCTTTAAATATTTATTTTATTTACCCACCTAAAGAAGATAAATCCTTAGAAGCATCTTTTGAGAAAGAAGAGACAAAAAGAATGTTAGCGGTAAAGTATCTTTATCCTGATAAGTTCTTTAGTTATCTTATGATGCGTCTTAGTAATATAAGTAGCAGTTGGTGGGTAGAAGTGATGGATAGTTTAGGTATTGATTATAAAAAAATAGCAGGATTCATAAATTCTAATAAAATAAAAAATATGCTTAAAGACAATGATAAGTTGATTTCTCAATTAGGGATAGATAAGGGAATAGCTTTATTAATAAATAATAAGTATATATTTAGAGCGTATAAAATAAAAGAGGAGAATTTAAGTGAGCTATTGAGGAGGTGAAGGATGCCAAAGATATATATTATTGATGTTACTAATCGGGATGGAGTACAGACATCGCGTATATGTCTATCCAAATTGCAGAAAACAATAATTAATATATACTTGGATAAAATGGGGATTTTCCAGAGTGAATTTGGTTTTCCTACTACTAATCATGAGATTAATTATCTCAATGCTAATCTGAAACTACAGCGGAAGAAAGTAATTGAAAATTTGCGACTTTCGGGATGGATAAGAGCTATAGAACAGGATGTAGAGCTGGCTTTTAGGAATGTAAAACATCTTGAACATCTGAATCTTTCCATTTCTACTTCTGACCAGATGATTAAGCACAAATTTCAGGGTAAATTAGATTATGATGGGGTAATAAAAAGTATGGTAGAGGCGGTAAAATTGGCCAAAAAGTTAGGTGCTAAAGCTGTAGGAGTTAATGCGGAAGATGCTTCTCGTAGCCGGTTAGAATATCTTGTTGAGTTTGTAGAGGCAGCAAAAGAGGCAGGAGGAGAACGGTTTCGTTACTGCGATACATTAGGGTTTGATACACCATTTTCTATATATGAAAGGGTAAGATATATTGTGGATAAGGTTAAAATTGGCATTGAGGTGCATTGCCATAATGATTTGGGCCTTGCTGTGGCTTCTTCTGTGGCAGCAGCTAAAGCTGCTCTGGAAGGGGGGGTAGATGTTTATATCAATACCTGCATAAATGGTGTAGGAGAACGTGCTGGTAATGCGGACCTGGTGAGTGTAATTTTAGCCTTGAAATATGGTAGCGGAACGCAGAATTACCACTTAGATGAACGCATTAATCTCAAAATGGCCTGGCGTATTTCTAAATATGCCTCCTATGCTTTTGGGATACCTATCTCCATTAACCATCCTGGAGTAGGAGCTAATGCTTTTGCTCATGAGTCAGGAATTCATGCAGATGGGACGTTGAAGGATAGAAGAAATTATGAGTTGTATGATTTTGAAGAATTAGGTAGAGGGGAGCCTGAAGTTATTGATACAGGAAGAAAAATTACTGTGGGAGAATATTCGGGGATAAAAGGCTTTAGAAATGTTTATGAGAAGTTAGAAATAAAGTTTAAGGATGATAAAGAAGCAAGAGAAATTTTAGAGTTAGCGCGTTATGCCAATGTTCATAATCAGAAGCCTTTGGTAGAAGAGGAATTGAAGTTTATTGCTCAATATCCTGATATTGCAAAAGAGCTTTTTACCATGCAGCCTTAGATAGAAAGAAAAATGAATACAGTCGTTATAGGTTTACAGTGGGGAGACGAAGGTAAAGGTAAGATAATTGATTATCTGGCAGAGGAGGCTGATGTAATTGTCCGTTTCCAGGGTGGAAACAATGCAGGGCATACAGTAGTAATTGATAACAGGAAGTTTGTTTTTCATCTTATTCCCTCAGGTATTTTACGTAAAGGGAAAGTTTGTGTTATTGGTAATGGAGTAGTTATTGACCCAAAAATATTATTAGAAGAAATAAATTTTTTAAAGAAGCAAGGAGTTTCTATATCTCCCCAGAATTTAAAGATATCTTTTTTTGCTCATGTAATTATGCCTTACCATAAGCTTATGGATTATTTCCGGGAAGAAAAACGAATTCAGAAAATAGGAACTACCAAACGGGGAATAGGCCCCTCTTATGCTGATAAATTTTCACGTTGTGGAGTAAGAATGGTAGACTTAATAGTTCCCAAGATTTTCTCTTTAAAATTAAAGGATAATCTTAGAGAAAAAAATCTTATTTTTAAAAATGTCTATGGAAGGAGAGGTTTTTCTTTCAAAAAGATTTTTGATGAGTATATCTATTATGCTAAAATGTTAAAGCCATATTGTTGCGATACGTTAGAATTTTTTCATAAGCATCGTCGGCTTAATTTTCTTTTTGAAGGCGCACAGGGAGCATTTTTAGATATCGACTATGGCACCTATCCTTTCGTAACATCTTCTCATACGATTTCTTCTAATGCAGTTTTAGGCAGTGGAGCGCTAATGTTAAAAATTGATAGAGTAATAGGAGTAACTAAGGCCTATACTACAAGAGTAGGGGAAGGTCCTTTTCCTACTGAGGTTAGAGGCAAGATTAGTGAGTATTTCCGTAGTAAAGGTAAAGAATTTGGAGCTACTACTCATCGTGCTCGTAGATGCGGATGGTTAGATTTAGTTATGCTTAAGGAAGCAGTAAAGATAAATAATGTTACTGACATTGTACTTACTAAACTTGATATTTTAGATGAGTTAGAAGAAATTAAGGTATGTATAGGATATAGGAATAAAATCAAACCTTATCTTTTTTCTCATTTAGCCAAAGTCAGTCCTCTTTATAAGAATATTAAAGGCTGGAATGCTTCTACTTCGCACATAAGAAATTATAATGACCTTCCCTTCTTAGCAAAAAAATATATCTTGTTCATTGAGAAATTCCTTAGAAAAAAGATATCTTTTATTTCAGTAGGAGAATTGAGAAACGCGGTTATTTCTAAATGATTTTGGCTATAAGTATCTTTATGAATTTGTGTTATGTTACCAAATATATACATTTAAGATAAATTCTGCTGTTTATCTTTTGATAAAAGTATCTTTCCCTTGATGCTAAAACTAAATTAATATAAGTGTCTAATATGCAAAGGAGAATTTTGTGTATTCGCTCAGATAGATTAGGAGAATTTCTGTTGACTCTTTATGCCATAAAGATTATCAAGATTAACTATCCAGAAAGTAAATTATATTTATTGGCTAAAGAGGAGAATATTGAGCTTATTAAGGGGACGGAGTTTATAGACGAATTTCTCTTTTATCAAAAAGAAGAATTTAGAGGTCTTAGGGGGGCTTTTAAGTTGGCGGGAATAATTAAGGAATATAGTATTGATACTGTGGTTGTTTTTAATCCCCAAAGAGAGTTTCATTTAGCTTCCTTTTTAGGCAGAGCGTCTTTAAGGGTGGGTTATGATAGAAAATGGGGATTCTGTTTGAACAAAAAAATAACCGATAGAAAACATTTATCCAAGAAACACGAAGCAGAATATAATATAGATTTGGTACGTTTGATATGTAAAGATACGAAAGCCCCTTCATTAGAATTTCCTTTTGATAAAAGAGAATCTTTGCATTTTTTAGATAATAAATTATTTTTTAGAGAGAAATATGTAGTTATTCACCCTTTTTCTTCTCACCAAGCTAAGAGAATAGAAAAAGAATTTTGGCATAAATTAATAGAGAAGATTAATGAAAAAATTAAAAATAAAATAGTTATTATAGGGACAGAAGAGGATAAAGAAGAAAGTGTGGATTTTATAGGAGGCCTTAAAGTAATAAATCTTGTGGGGAGGCTTACTTTGAGAAATTTAGCCGTATTTTTTAAATATTATTGCGGAGTATTTATTGGTTTAGATTCGGGGCCAATGCACCTTGCCAGTATATTTAAAAGGCCAGTTGTAGGTTTATTTAAGGTGACATCACCTTATCGTTGGGGTCCTTATAAGACAATTTCTTTAGTGATAGAAGGGGAAAAAGTTAAAGACTTCTTAGATAAAATAGAAGATATTTTGAGTTTTATTTCTTCTCAGAAAGATTGTATAATATAGTTTAATAAAAATAGAGAAGTTTCTATTATGGAAAAAGAGCGTATATCTGTAGTTATTTTAACAAAGAATGAAGAGAAAAGAATTCCTGATTGTATAAAATCTGTTGTTGAGTGGGTAGATGAGATAGTCGTTATTGATGATGAGTCGTGTGATAGGACAAAAGAAATTGCGGAAAGTTTAGGGGCAAAAGTTTTTGTAAAAAAGATGGATATAGAAGGCAGACATCGCAATTGGGCGTATAGCAAAGTGAGGAATGATTGGGTATTGAGTTTAGATGCTGACGAGAGGGTAACCGAAGGATTGAGAGATGAGATTAGGAATATTTTAAGAAGTAACACGCAATTCTGTGGTTTTACTGTTCCCCGTCGAAATTATATAGGAAATTATTGGATACGCTGGGGAGGGTTATATCCTGCCCCTCAGATAAAACTATTTAGAAAAGATAAGTTTAGATGGGAAGAAGTAGAAGTTCATCCACGGGCATTCCTAAAGGGAGCTTGTGGAAGGCTTAAAAGTGATATCGTTCACTATACTTACCGGAATTGGGAAGATTATTTGAGGAAACTTAATAATCAAACTACCTTAGAAGCACTTAAATGGTATAAATTATCTTTAGAGGATTTTAAAAAAGCCCAGTATAAGATGAATTTAATTCATGCTTTATGGCGGACAATAGATAGATTTGTACGCACTTTTTTTGTGAAGAAAGGATATCGCGATGGGTTTGTAGGTTTTATGGTAGCTTACTTTTCTTCCCTGTATCAGATAGTAAGTTACGCTAAATATCGCCACTTCCAAAACTACCCTCCTTCTTTTTAACTTGACACATAACGTTCAAAAGATTTTGTCAAGTTAGGAAATTTTGGCTTGATTTTTGTATAAAGAGATGAGATAATCCTTTAATATTTTATGGACCCACAAGAAAAAAACTCTGCGCACGTATCTAATCCTTACCAAAAAATTATTTGCGCAGGTTATGTATATCATATAGTTCAGCGAGCTACAGGTAAAGACATCCTTTTCTTAGAAAATAGAGACTATCTCTACTTTCTTCATATTTTAAAAGAAACTAAATTGAGGTTTTCTTTTGATATTTATTGTTTCTGTCTTATGCCTAATCATCTTCATTTACTGGTTAAAATTAACAGTGCTAATCTTTCTGAAGGTATGAAGTCGCTTTTTACAAAATACGCTCTTTATTTTAACTCCAAATATAAAAGAAAAGGGCATGTTTTTTATAGTAATTATAAAGCCTTTTTATGTTTGGATGATAATTATCTTATTACTGTTTCAGTGTATATTCATCTTAATCCCTACAAAGCTAGATTAGTAAATCCCCTTGTAGATTATAGATGGTCATCTTTATCTGCGTATTCTAAACTTCCTAAAAATACTTTTATAAATTATGAATATGTGTTGGGGCTACTAAGTTGCGATCTTAGGAAAGCCTCTCTAATGTACGAGGAGATTATGGATAAAGCATACAAACTAAATATCAATAGTGTTATTGAGGATAATCGGGCTACCGAGAAATTTTCTCTTATGCTTTTTGGGAAAATAAGAAATTTTCTTAAAGTAAAAAAAGACAGTTTGAATGATATAGCAGTAGATATTGAGAGGGTAATGAGTAAAAAACGTCTCAAGCATCCACATGAATTCCAAGCCCGAAGATATTTAATCGAACAGTTAAAATCAAGGGGATATAGTATAAAAGATATCGCTTGTATTCTTAATGTGTCAAGGCAAAGCATTTATAACACTTTAAACACTAATTTTACAAAACCTTACAAAACCTTTTGAACGTTAAATGTAAAGTTAGAGGGTTAACTTGACATATACTTTTGAAAGGTATGTGTAAAGTTAGGGGGTAAAGTATGGGTAAGAATGCAAGAAGAAAAGTGAAGTTAATGGGAGGGATTATTTTATGTTTTTCTTTGCTGGGAGAAGCACATCCTTTATTTATAAAGGTTAGAGGGATAGAAGAAACATTGATTAGGAAAGTCTGTGTTAATCCACTGGACGACAATATTATTTATGTGAGAGGTTTAAATTCTCTTTTTAAGAGTACTAATGGAGGGAGACAGTGGAAAAAAATTTTTGTCTCAGAAAGTGGCCAGATACAGGATATATATGCCGATAAATATGTTTATGATGTCTTCTATCTGGTTACGGATTATGCTCTCTATTGGTTCAGTAGTAATACAAAGAAGAAGATTTTCAATTTTCCCCCTGAAGTAAAAGGAAGTTGTATTAAGAAGTGCGGAAAAATATTCTATTTAGGTACTACAGAAGGTGTGTATTATGCAGAAGAAAATATATGGAAGTGGAAAGTCCTTAAAGGGTTACCTCACCGTTCAGTATATTCTATTGATTGTTCAGGAAATGAGATATTTATAGCCACAGAAGATGGTATTTATGTAGCACACAACAGAGAAGGGTTTAAAAGAAGTCTTGTGTTTAAACATACTGCAATTAATGAAGAAGAAATTGAAGAGGAGAGTAATGAGGGAGATGTTAGTAATGGTATAATCATTCATGATATTTTTTATCCCGGACGTATATATGCAGGTACACAACGGGGTCTTTTTGTTTCTTATGATAGAGGGAGAAGCTGGGTGAAAATATCCTTATCAGGTATAGATAAACTTAACATTAAAGATATCGCTCAAAGTCATCTTGAGAAGAACAAGATTTATTTAGCTACTGATAGAGGAATATATTTAGCAGACATTACTTCAAATGATTCACTTCCTCTATTTGAAGGTTTACCAACAAGAAATATTTTCAGTGTTGATTTTAACCGTAAAGGTGTTCTTTTTGTAGCTACTTCAAAAGGTTTATTTTATCAGGATAGGTTTACAAAAGCAACGTCATGGAGAGAATTTGATGAACTTTGCAAAAATGAACCTTCCATTAGAGAAGTACAGGAAGCAGCTCTTATCTATAATGAGGTAGACCCTTCTAAGATTAGAAAGTGGCGCAGGGCATTGAAATACCGTGCTTTTTTCCCCAGTATAAGCCTAGATTACGATAAGACAGTTTATGGAAGCTCCAGTGGGAATTTTGCTATAGGACCAAAAGACTGGGGAGTAAGCTTTTCCTGGGATATTGCCAACTTGATATGGAATTCTTATGAGGATGAGGTTGATACACGTAGTCGTCTGGTAACTCAACTTCGTATAAGCATCCTTGATGATATAAATACAACCTATTTTGAACGTCTTAAGGTTAAACAGAGATTAAGAAGTAAAGAGTACAAAGATAGAAGTGAGAGATTTAAAGATGAAATCAGGTTAAGAGAACTAACTGCGTCTTTAGATGCTTATACAGGAGGTTATTTCTCAAAGAAAGTGAGGGAGATTCAAAAGAAAGAAAATAGCGAATAGAAAATAACTCATAGTTTTTAGCTATTAGCTTATAGTTAGAGATTAGGATGGAGGTTGAAGGGTGGAGCGAATAGTAATGAGTAACGCGTAACGAAGGATATGATTGACCATTGACTTTCGACCATTGACCATTGACTAAATGTAATGAAAGCAATAGTTTTAGGAGGAGGGAAAGGGACAAGACTGTGGCCATTATCAAGGGAGAATTATCCCAAACAGTTTGTGGAATTTATAAAGAAAGAATCTCTGTTCCAGCTTACAGTAAAGAGGCTTCTTAAGTATTTTGAAGCAAAAGATATCATTGTTGTTACTTCTTTAAGTTATAAGTTCCACATTATTAATCAGATTGACAATCTTTTAAATATTAATAGGAAAACAAAAGCACATCTTAAAAAGAATATTATCTTAGAACCTTATCCTAAAAGTACAGCCCCTGCTGTTGTTTTAGCAATGAAGTCACAGAAAAAGTTCAGGGAAGAGATTTTCTTTGTTTTTCCTTCAGACCACATTATTAAGCCTGTCAGTAAGTTTATTGAAACATTGAAGAAAGCGCAGGTATTAGCGGATAATGGTTATGTGGTAGTTTTTGGAATAAGGCCTTATTCTGCTAATCCCGGCTATGGGTATATTCTAAAGGGGAAGAAAATCTTATGGGGATATAAAGTTTTTGAGTTTGTAGAAAAACCCTCAAAGTATAAAATAAAATGGTTGCTGAAAAAAAATGCTTATTGGAATGCAGGAGTTTTTGTTTTTAAGGGAGAAGTATTTTTTGATGAGTTGAAGCAATATGCCCCTGATATTTTTAAGTATACGCTTGGAAGTTACCATGATGTATTTTCTAATTTTATTAAATGCCCTTCTCGTTCTATAGACTATGCCATTATGCAGAAAACCCAACGAGCTGTGTTATTAGAACTTAAAGCTAAATGGTCTGATATGGGGAGTTGGGAAAGTGTATGGGATTATTTCTCTTCGGGAGAAAACAACATCAGTATTGGAAATGCGGAGTTCTTTGATAGTGAAAGATGCTTTTCCTTTTCTCCAGAAAAGTTCGTTGGTATGCTGGGAGTTAGAGATATACTTCTTATAGAGAGTTCTGATTCCATCCTTATAATGAAAAGAGGTGAATCAGATAGAGTGAAGGATTTCACAGTTTATTTAAGAAAGAAAAAGATTCCCCATGTTAAAGAGAGTGCCACGGTATATAGACCGTGGGGTTACTATACTATTCTTATAGAAAGAAATAATTATAAGGTAAAGGAGATAGGAATATACCCTAAAAAGTTTATCTCTTTACAACGGCATAGGTATCGGAGTGAACATTGGAATATTGTAGAAGGGAAAGCAGAAGTTACCCTAGGGGAGAAGAAATTCCTGATTAAGAAAAATGAAAGTATTTATGTTCCCAAAGGAATAAGGCATAAAGTTTATAACCCTACCTCTAAGATGACGATTGTTATTGAGGTGCAAATTGGCAGTTACCTCGGTGAAGATGATATAAAGAGGTTCGATACTTATTAGTTTCTATGAAAATACTTATTTTTAATCCTTTTGGCATAGGAGATGTACTTTTTACTACTCCTCTTATAAGAAACATAAAAGAGCATTTACCTTCCAGCTATATTGGTTATATTTCTAATCGCCGAACATTTCCTTTACTTGAAGATAATATTTTCTTAGATAAAGTTTTTATTTTTGAAAAAGACGAGTGGAGGAAAGATTTAAGAAGGTCAAAAGTATCTTTTTTAAAAAGAGCCGTTTCATTCTGGAGAAATATTAAAAAGGAAAAATATGATGTTGTTTTTGATTTATCTTTGAACCCTTATTATAGACTTTTTTTAAAAACTCTCTATATAAAAAAACGAATAGGTTTCAGCTTTAAGAACAGAAGACATTTTTTAACTCACAAGATTAATATCTTATATTATAAAGATAAACACGTGGCACATTACTATTTAGAATTAGCCAAGTTTCTTAATATACCGACGAGGGACTATAAGTTTGACATTTTTTTTAAGAAAGAAGATTGGGAGAAAGCAGAGGTATTCTTAGAGAAGTACAATATAAAAAGAGATGATTTGCTCATTGGTTTAGTCCCTGGTTCAGGTGACAGCTGGAATGAGAGAGCTTATTATAAGAGATGGCCAGAGCAATATTTTGCTTATCTTGTGAATTTACTTATCAAAGAATTGGAAGCAAAAGTAGTTCTTTTTGGTTCTTCTAAGGAGATTTCTGTTGTTGATAAAGTATATAATCTTTCTAACTTTAAGCCAGTGAATTTGGCGGGCAAGTTAACACTTAAAGAATTTTGCAGTGTCCTTTCTTTTTGCGACCTTGTAGTTACTAATGATGGAGGGCCTTTACATATTGCTCAGGCTCTGGGGAAAAAAGTTGTAGTATTATTTGGACCTGTAGATGAAAATGTATATGGGTTATATCCTAATGAGACTTTAGGGATAGTAATTAAGAAAGACATTCCCTGTAGGCCTTGTTATAAAATGTTTAAATTTAGAGGATGTTTGTATGATAAGAAATGTTTGCGTGATATCAGAGTAAAGGAAGTATTCGATGCTGTAAAACAAATATTGAGTAGAGATAAAGAGAAATAAAGAAGTTTTCTATTTTATACATTATCTGATTCCATCACCAAAATCAGTCCGTAAAGAATTAGTTCTAAAAGAAGGTGATTATAAAAGTTGTAAGTGGCTGGTTAGGGAAAGGTGCTTTTTGGTTGTTATAAAAACTTTACTTTACAAATTATATTTAAAATTGTATAATTTTAATTCGCTTTGAGGTTAATACTATGAAGATATTAAAGTTAGGTCTCCCTAAAGGAAGTTTACAGGATAAAACCATTTCTTTATTTAAAAAAGCAGGGTTTGAGATTAATGTAGAAGGTCGTTCTTATTTTCCTTCTATTGACGATAATCAAATTAAGCCTGTTTTGGTAAGAGCTCAGGAACTTTCTCATTACGTAGAGAAAGGTATTTTAGACTGTGGGATTACGGGAGAAGATTGGATAATAGAAAATAACTCCAAGGTTTTAAAGCTCGCAGAGCTTGTCTACGCCAAGCGAACAAAACAGCCCGTGCGTTGGGTAGTTGCTGTGAGAGAAGATTCTTCTATAAAAAAGCTTACCGATTTGGAAGGAAGGAGAGTCGCTACGGAGTTAGTTAATTTTACAAAGCGTTTTTTTAAAAAGAAAAGAATCAAAGTCGATGTAGAATTTAGTTGGGGAGCCACAGAGGTAAAGGTAAAAAGTGGTCTTGTAGATGCTATAGTTGAACTTACTGAAACAGGCCAGTCTCTTAAAGCAAATGGCTTAAAGGAAATTGCTACCATTTGTATTTCTACTACGCAGTTCATTGCCAATAAAAGCTCATATAAGGATAAGTGGAAAAAGAAGAAGATAGACTATCTCATTCTACTTCTTAAGGGAGCTTTAGAAGCAGATGGTAGGGTAGGTCTTAAGTTGAATGTGAAAGGTAAAGATTTAAAAAAAATATTGACCCTCCTTCCTTCCCTTAAGAATCCGACCATTTCTCCTTTAACTCTTAAAAATTGGTATGCTTTGGAGGTAATTATTGAGGAGAAAAAGGTACGGGATTTAATTCCTAAGCTTAAAGAAAAAGGTGCCCAGGGAATTATTGAGTACCCTTTAAATAAGCTTATTTATTGACGGTAGGGAGGACAATTATGCCATGTGGAAGAAAAAAAAAGTTGAAGAAAGTAAAAAGACACTGGTTTAAAAAAAGAAGGAAACAACAACGACATAAGAACAAATAAGCATAATGAAAAAAATCTTTATTTTTGCTCTTGTAAGTAGTATAGTATTATTTTTTTCTTTCCCTGTTTTTTCTTTTAGCCAAAAAAACCTCTCTTTTCTTTACGGTAACTATCTTAAGGGACTTTCTTATTTTAATGAGGGGAAATATAAAGAGGCGCTGGAAGCATTTAACAAGGCAAAAAGCATAGATCCCGATTCCAGTGATATTAGGATAAAGATATCTTTTGTATTGGTAAGGTTAGGGAAACTGAAAGAGGCAGAAAAGGAACTTAAAGAAGTTAAAAAATTAGATTCTCAGAACTTAGAAGCTTCGTTGGGTCTTATTTTTCTTTACTCTTATTTAGGTAAAAATAAAGAGTTAGAAGATGAATATGGAGAGTTTTTAGAGAAAGCACATCAGCTTCGCCCTCAAGATACCAAAGTTTCTGAATATTTAGCTCAGTTTTATTTCTACAGGAAAAGAATAGATGATGCTATAAGATTATATGAAACAATTGTAAAGATACATCCTGATTATATTGATGCTCGTTATCTTCTGGGCTATCTATATGATGAAAAAGGTAACAGAGAGAAGGCAATTGAGATATGGGAGAAGATTCTCGAAGAAAATCCTTCGCACGTTAATACATTGAATGCATTAGGTTATGTATATGCAGAGGAAGGTATAAATTTAGATAAAGCAGAGGAAATGATTAAAAAAGCTTTGGAGCAGGATCCTAATAATGGTGCTTACCTTGATAGTTTAGGATGGGTATATTTTAAGCGCCAATCTTACAAGAAGGCGGAGGAATATCTAAAAAAGGCAGTTAGTAATACTAAAGATCCTGTAATTTATGAGCATATAGGAGATTTGTATATTAAACTTAACGATATAGATATTGCCCTTGATTATTATAAGAAGGGGTTGGAATTAGACCCTCAAAGTAAATCGTTGAAAGAGAAAATCACTGAGTATGAAAGAGAAGATAAAAAATCTCAGACAAAAGGCGAATGAGATAAGAAGGTTGATAATTGAGATGCTTGCTCGTGCAAGAAGTGGACATCCCGGCGGTTCTTTATCTTCTACAGAGATAATTACCTGCCTTTTCTTTGATGTATTGCGCCATAATCCCAGAGACCCTAATTGGCCACAGAGAGATAGATTTCACCTTTCTAAAGGGCATGCTTGTCCAGCACTTTATGCTGCGTTGGCTTTATGTGGTTATTTTGATAAAGATAAGCTTTGGAATCTTAGAAAGTTCGGCGCCCTTCTCCAAGGTCATTCTGATTCCCGCATACCTGGTATAGATGTGGGAAGTGGATCATTGGGGCAGGGTTTAAGTGTTGCGTTGGGGATGGGTTTAGCAGGTAAGCTTGATAGACAATACTACCGTGTGTATTGCCTTATGGGGGATGGAGAATTACAGGAAGGTAATATATGGGAAGCAGCAATGGCAGCAGCACACTTTAAGGTTGATAATCTTTGTGGGATTGTAGATTATAATCATTTTCAAATAGATGGGAGAGTAGAGGAAGTTATAGATTTAGAACCCTTGGTGGATAAATGGACAGCCTTTGGTTGGTATGTAGTTCAATGTGATGGTCATAATATAGAAGAGCTTTTGGAGTGTTTTAATAAGGCCCAAACAGTTAAAGGTAAACCCACAGTAATTATCGCTCAAACAATAAAGGGTAAAGGAATTTCTTTTATGGAGAATGTGGTAGATTTTCATGGTAGGGCCCCTTCAGAAGAGGAGAAGAAAATTGCCTTGGAGGAGTTGGATAAGAGATTATTGGAAGATATTAACTGAATAGAATGGAACTATTATACGCGCGGGATATTTATGGGAAGACTCTTTTAGAATTGGGACGAAAAGATAGTAACATTGTGGTTTTAGATGCTGATCTTTCTGGTTCAACACGTACTTCTATGTTTGCTAAAGAATTTCCTGAGAGATTTTTTAATTTTGGGGTAGCAGAACAGAATATGATGGCTGCTTCCGCTGGTTTTGCCAGCTGTGGAAAAGTTGTCTTTGTCTCTACATTTGCAATGTTTGCTACAGCACGGCCTCTTGATCAGATAAGAAATACGATATGTTATAACAATTTTAACGTGAAAATAGTTGCTACTCATGCGGGTATTACCGTAGGAGAGGACGGTTCTTCTCACCAAGCTTTAGAAGATATAGCTTTATTAAGGTCTATTCCTAATATTAAAATCATAGTACCTGCGGATGCTTTAGAGACAAAATATGCTGTATTAAGTGCCTATGAAACTTCTGGGCCTTTTTATATTAGACTAGGGAGAGCCAAAGTTCCTACCTTAAAGAATAAAAAGAAATTTATTCTGGGTAAGGGTTATATTTTAGAAGAGGGCAGAGATTTAGTAATAATTGCCTGTGGAATTATGGTATATCAAGCTTTAGAAGCTAATAAGATTCTTAAGAGTAAAGGGATTTCCGCTACTATAGTTAATATTCATACAATAAAACCTATAGATGAGGAACTTATAATAAGTTTAGCAAAACGCTATAAACGGATTATTGTATGTGAGGAGCATCAGACAACCGGAGGATTGTATTCTAGTGTATGTGAAATCCTGAGTAAAAAGTGTCCTGTGTGGGTAGAGAGTGTAGGCGTAAATGACCGTTTTGGTCAATCAGGGTCACCAGAAGAATTACTCAATGCTTATGAGCTGGCGAGTCCCTATATTGCAAAAAAAGTGGAAGATTTTATCCGTTCCTCAAAGAATTAAGGTTTATTCTCCTGCCAAAATAAATCTTTACCTTAATATAATAGAACAATACAGAGATGGATTTCATAAGATTGAAAGTATTATAAACAGGATTAATCTGTTTGATGAGATAACTATAGAAGTTACTTCTGGAGAGGATATATATTTTTCTTGTAATAAAAAAAATTTAGAGAAAGAAGATAATTTATGTGTAAAAGTTGCCTCTCTATTAAAGGAGAAATACAATCTAAAATATGGATTAAATATTTATTTAAAAAAAAATATTCCTATAGGAGGTGGTTTAGGAGGGGGCTCTTCGAATGCTGCTTCTGTTATTTTAGGAGTCAATAAGATATTAAATTTGAAGCTGAGCTTTGAAGAATTGACAAAAATAGGCAGACAGTTAGGGAGTGATGTTAATTTTTTTCTTGCAGAGTGTCCTTGGGCTTATGTAGAAGGAAGGGGAGAAAAAGTAAAACCTCTTGATATAAGTACAAGGTTGCATTATCTTTTAGTCTATCCTAATATCCCGATTTCCACTGCGGATATTTATAGGAAAACAAAAGTTGGTTTGACAAAATTTATTGACAATGTTAATATATTAATTCATGCTTTAAAAAGACAAGATTATCTTCTAGTGGAAAAAACGAGCTACAATGCTTTAGAGAAAAGTGCAATGGCTGTGTGTAAAAAACTAAGAGATATTAAGATATCTTTTAGAAAGGGAGGTTTTTTTTGTCAATTAACAGGATCGGGAAGTACATTATTTGTCCTATTAAGAAATTACTCTCACACTATAAAGAAAAAGATTAATGCCCTGGCACAAAAAATGCGGGAGAAGGGTTTTTTAGTTTTTTTGGCACAAACTTATTAAAAGGAGGGGTTCTTTATGGATATTACAGAAGTAAGAGTTTCTCTTCGGGAAGGAGAAGGTAAAAGATTGAAGGCGTATGCAACAGTAACTTTTGATAATTCTTTCGTAGTGAGAAATATTAAAGTAATCGAAGGCAACAATGGTCTTTTTGTAGCCATGCCAGCAAGAAAGTTAAAACAGTTTTGTCCTCGCTGCGGAAGAAAAGTAGATGTAGGGGGAAAATATTGTAGTTACTGTGGAGTACAGCTTCCTCCGCCACCAAAAGATATTTCCAAAGATAAACAAGGCACACATCAAGACTTGGCGCATCCTATAAATCAAGAGTTTAGAGATTATCTTCAAAGTAAAGTTTTAGATGCATACTACAAAGAGAAGTCTTCTGAACATAAAGAGACCTCAGACAAACAGGAAAGTTCTACCTAAAAAGATTTAAGTACTAAAGATTACCAGGGCATATATATCCCGCTTTCCTTTAGAAGAAGGAGATTTTTACGTTGAGATGGTTTTTTTGAGTTTTTAAAAAAGAGGGAGAGTAGGGTGTAATGGTAACATACCGGATGCAGGATTTGTTCTGATGTATTAGGGATTTTTAAAACAGGTTTTAGAAATAAGAGTTTTAATTTTATTGCCCGGTGGTGTAATTGGTAACACACCAGAATTTGGATCTGGGTTTTGAGGTTCGAGTCCTCACCGGGCAGAGGAGTAAATATACCAAAGAGGCATAAAAAAGAGCAGATTCAGAGATGTCACTTTACTTTGTATATAAACATAAGAGAGAATTTCTCTTGGTTTTTAAATGGAGACAATGGTAAAAAAAGTAACAGCAGTAGTATTAGGGGCAGGGAAAAGTAAAAGAACAAGAACAAATGTTCCTAAAGTTCTTTTAGACTTAGGAGGTAAACCTCTTATTTTTTATATCTTAGAGACTTTATCTTCTATAAAAATGATCGATGAAATTTTTCTCGTTGTAGGACATAAAAGAGAAAAAATACAGCAAGTGGTTTACAGAAAATTTAGAAATGTTCGTTTTGTAGTGCAACCAAGACAAAATGGCACAGCAAAAGCAGTAGAGGCTACTAAGGATTTTCTGAAGGAAAAGAGAAATCTTTTAGTTATATGTGGCGATACCCCTCTTATTAGAAAAGATACGTTGAAGAAATTTATAAATTTTTTCTTTAAAAAAGATGCGGATTGTGCTATTATTACCGCTTTGTTTAAAGAGAAAAGTGATTTAGGGAAGGTTATTCGTGATTCATCTAATAGAATAAAAGCCATCATAGAGAAGACAAACATTAAAAGCAGAGATAACGAAGAGGTAAATAGTGGAATTTATTGTTTTAAGAAAAATTTTCTTTTTAAGGAATTAAGTAAAATTAAATTAAATAAAAAAAAGAGAGAGTTTTTTCTTACTGATATTATAAATATTTTTTATAACAAAGGGTTTAAGATAGAAAGTTTTATTGTAGATGATGAAGAGGAGATTCTGGGGGTTAATACTCAAAAAAATTTCGCCTTGGTGCGTAAAATTATAAATCAGAGATTTCTGGAGAAACTTATGAGCAGAGGGGTTTCTATTGTTGATCCTGAGACTACATTTGTAAGTTTTGATACAAAGATAGGGATAAATTCTATAGTGTATCCCTTTACCTTTATTGAGAAAAATGTTATAATTGGCAACAACTGTGTAGTTGGGCCTTTTGCTCACATTCGTGCTCATAGTAAAATAGAGGATAATAGTAAAGTTGGTAATTTCACGGAGATAAACCGGAGTGTCCTTAAGAAAAACGTAAGAATGAAACATTTTAGCTACATAGGAGATACTACTGTAGGCGAAGCTGTCAATATTGGAGCAGGGACAGTTATTGCTAACTACGATGGCAAAAGAAAACACAATACTACTATAGGAAAAAGAGCCTTTATTGGTTCGGGAACAGTAATTGTGGCTCCTGCTAATATAGGTGAAGGTGCTATGACAGGAGCAGGCTCGGTAGTAACTAAACCAGTTAAATCAAATACTATTGTTGTAGGAGTACCCGCAAGGGTTTTTAAAAGAAAAAAGAGTAAATAGTTTTCTAGAGTTATGGATAAGTTGGTAGTTTTTAGTGGGAATTCCAATATAGTTTTGGCAAAGAGGATATGCCAGTGTCTTAATATTAAGTTAGGTAAAGCTTTAGTATCTCGTTTCAGTGATGGAGAGGCAAGGGTTAAAATCGGAGAGAATGTGAGAGGGAAGGATGTTTTTATTATTCAATCTACCTCCCCTCCTGTTAATGAAAATCTTATGGAACTTTTGGTAATGTTGGATGCTTTAAGACGTGCTTCACCGTCGAGGATTACTGCAGTTATTCCTTATTTTGGTTATGCTCGTCAAGATAGAAAGGATCAACCCCGAGTTCCTATTACTGCAAAATTGGTAGCTAATTTATTAACAGTTGCAGGAGCAAGTAGAGTTTTGACTTTAGATCTCCATGCAGGCCAGCTCCAGGGGTTTTTTGACATACCGCTTGATCATCTTTATGCAGTAAATGAGTTTTTAGGATATTTTAAAAAGAGAAAGCTTAGTAACTTAGTTATTGTTTCTCCAGATGTAGGAGGAATAAAAATGGCGCGAGCCTATGCTAAGAAATTTAGAGCTGGTTTAGCCATTGTGGATAAGAGAAGAAGCAGTCCTGAAGCTACGGAAGTTATGCATATTTTGGGAGATGTGAATAATAAAAATGTTATTCTTGTAGATGATATTATTGCTACAGGAAGTTCCTTAGTAGAGGCGGCAAAAGCTTTAAAACAGGCAGGAGCAAAGAAGATTTATGCATGTGTCACCCATGGAGTATTATCCAATGATGCTGTTAAGAGAATAGACAATTCTTATATTGATTGCTTGGTTATTTCTGATTCTATTCTTTTGGATAAAAGTAAGAGAAGCGGTCATATTAAGATAGTTTCCATGGCGAAATTGTTTGCTGAGGCAATTAAAAGGATTCACCGCGAAGAATCGATAAGTGTTTTATTTGGTTCAATAAGGAGTTAATTCGTGGAGAGAGTCAAGATAAAAAGTTTATTGCGTAAAGAATCAGGTAAAGAGGCTTCTAAGAAGATACGAAGAGAGGGGTTTATTCCTGCAGTTATTTACGGTAGAGGCTTTAACGTTCCCGTTAAACTTTCTCGTTTTTCTTTAACCGCTCTGCGCGCCATCCATTTTTCTGAAAGTACAGTTATAGATATGGTAATTGAAGGTTATAGAGATAATTCGAGTAAGATAAATGTTTTGATAAAAGATATTCAATATAATCCTCTTACAGAGGAGGTTATTCATATTGACTTTGTTAAGGTTTCTCTGGAGGAAAAAATTCGTGTAAACATTCCTGTAGTGTTAAAAGGGGATTGTAAAGGTGTAAAGGATGGAGGGATATTGGAGCAGATGCTTTGGGAGGTGGAGGTAGAAGCTTTGCCTTTGGAGATTCCTGAAAAGATAGAATTAAATGTTTCTTCGTTAGAAATAGGAGATTCTTTGCATGTTAAGGACATAAGTTTTGATAAGAATATAAAGGTGATTGAGGACGCTAGTGAAACAATTGTTACTGTTGTAGCAAAACAGGAGGAAGTAGAAGTAGAGGAGAAGTCACCAGAGGAGGAGCCGGAAGTTATTAAAGAAAAAGAGAAAGAAAAAGAAGCTAAGATAGAGAAAGAGGAAGGTTGAAACTAATTGTAGGTTTAGGTAACGTTGGTAAAGAGTATGTATTTACCAGACATAATGTGGGATTTATGGTTTTAGACAAGATAGCAGAAAGGTATTCTTTACGTTTTAAGAAATCTAATATTTTTAAAGCTTACCTTGTTAAGAGTGATTTATTTAAAGAAAAAATAATGTTGGTTAAGCCCTCGACTTTTATGAATAATTCAGGAGCGTGTGTTAAGAAGATTGTTACACATTGGAAAATAAATGTAGAAGAAATATTAATAGTATATGATGATGTGGATTTACCTTTAGGTAGAATCCGCTTTAGAATAAAAGGGAGAAGTGCAGGACATAAAGGAATGGAGTCGGTTATTCAGCATCTGGGTAGTGAGAGAATAAAACGTTTAAAGATAGGTATTGGACGACCGCATAATAGGAAAGACATAACAGATTATGTATTGAGTTCTTTTAGCGAGGAAGAAAAAGATACGATAGAAGATGTGCTTGAGAGGGCTGTATTGTGCTGTGGGGAGTGGATAAACAAAGGGAGAATCTTATGTAGTAATATAGCTAAGAAAGCGAATATTGCTTCATAAAATTTAAAAGTAAAACAGGAGAGAAATAGTGGAAAGATTTTATGAATCAATGGTGATTATTAATAGCGAGCTATCGGATCAAGATTTAAAGGCCATCTTTGATAAAATATCTACGAAAATAGAAGAGTATGGAGGTAAGGTTGAGAAAGTAGAGGTTTGGGCAAGAGAAAGGAATTTTGTTTATCCTTTACGTTCCCGAGGGGCGGGGAAGAAGAAATTTAACAAAGGATGCTATTGGCTTATTCATTTTATCCTCGATACTGCCAAGTTACCTGAATTAAAGGAGACTATTCGCCTAGAAGAAAATATCTTACGTTATCTTATTATTAGAAGAGAGAAAAAGTAGAAAGGATTAGAATTTTTATAAAATAAAGAGATATTAAAATAAATAGCGAGATAATTTTAATATAAAAATTGTATTTTATTTTGCCAGTAGTTATTTTTAAAGAGGAGGGTTAAACTTCTCCGAGAGGGGAACATTAAATAAGAAGGAGGTAAAGTGGTTAGTTTAAATAAAGTACTTTTGGTAGGCAATCTTACAAAAGATCCTGAACTTCGCTATACTTCCCAAGGAACAGCAGTTACTACTTTAAGAATTGCTGTGAATACTTCCTTTAAGGATAAGAATGGCGAGGCAAAAAAGGATACGTGTTTCGTAAATGTTGTAGCTTGGGGACAATTAGCAGAGATTTGTAACCAGTATTTAGAAAAGGGAAGAAGTATATTTGTTGAGGGAAGACTTATTTCCCGTAGTTGGCAGAATTCCGAAGGTAAATCTCGAAACATTATTGAAGTAAGAGCTAACAGTGTGCAGTTTATGCCGAAAGGAGTAAAAGCAGAGACAAAAGAGGTAGATTTAGGCAGTGAACCAGAGGAAGTAGCAGATTTAGGAGAGGTGGTTTAATCATGCAGAAGAAGAAGAGAAAACCTATTAGATTTAAAAAGAATTGCATTTTCTGTAAAAAGAAATTAGAGATAGACTATAAAAATATAGATTTACTGAGCCGTTTTATCTCTTCTAAAAAAAAGATTGTTTCTCGCCGTTCCAGTGGGAATTGTGCTAAACACCAGAGAGTTTTAGCCCGAGAGATTAAACGCGCACGGTTTTTAAATCTTTTACCTTATTTGGCAAAATGAAGATTATTCTTTTAAAAGAAATAAGGAAATTAGGGAAAGAAGGTGATATTGTAGGAGTGAAAGATGGGTATGCCCGTAATTATCTTATACCAAAAGGGTTTGCTCTTTTAGCTACAAAAGATAATATGAAAAGATTTGCAAAGATAGAGAGGGAACGTAAAAAGTCAGAAGAGCGCATCTATCAAGCCAATCTTAAATTGAAAGAGAAATTGGAAAATATATCTTTAACTCTAACGGTAGAGGCTAAAGAAAATGGAGAGATTTACGGTTCAATAAATGAAGCACATATTGTTAAAGCATTAAAAGAGGAAGATATTGAGTTAAAACGTCAACAGATTATTATCTCTCCTTCTATTAAAAAATTAGGAGCATATGATGTGATAGTTAAGCTCCATTCTCAGATAGAGGCTAAGTTAAGAATTTGGGTTGTGCAAAAATGAATAGTCCTTCCGTAAAGCAAGATATTCAGAAGCTTCCTCCTCAAAACATCGATGCGGAAATGGCGGTTTTGGGGGCAATGCTTATTGATGAAAAAGCAATTTCCGAAGCTTTAGAAGTTATTGATGTGAATTCTTTTTATCGAGACGAACATAAATTGATTTTCTCTAGTATCGTATCTTTATTTGATACAGGAAAGAAAGTAGATATCCTTACAGTCTCTGAAGATTTAAATAAAAAAAGATTATTAGAAAAAATAGGAGGGGCTGTTTATCTTACTATGCTTGCAGATTTTGTTCCTACTTCAGCAAATGTAACCCATTATGCACATATTGTTAAAGAGAAAAGTATCTTACGGTCATTGGTAGCTAACGCTACAAAGATAGTTGAGTCTGTATATAAAGAAGAGGAGGATGTTAGTGTAATACTGGATAAAGCAGAACGTCTTATTTTTGAAATAAGTGATAAAAGAATCGAAGGGAGTTATATTCATATAAAGGATATTATTAAAGATGGTATAGAACTTATAGAGTCACTTTATCATAAGAAGTCTCATATAACAGGGATCCCGACAGGGTTCCGCGATTTTGATGTAAAGACTGCAGGTTTACAAAATGGAGATTTGATAATTTTAGCAGGTCGACCTTCTATGGGTAAGAGTGCTTTAGCGGTAAATATTGCGGAGTATGTGGGGTGTGAGGAGAAAATTCCTGTAGGATTTTTCAGTCTGGAAATGTCCAAAGACCAACTTATGCAAAGATTTCTTTGTTCTCAAGCTAAAGTGGATGTTCATAAATTAAGGACGGGTTTCTTAGCGCCTAGTGAATGGCCCCTTCTTACTTCAGCAGCAGGGAGACTTTCTGAGGCACCAATTTTTATTGATGATACTCCTACTTTAAATATATTCGAATTAAGAGCAAAAGCACGCCGTTTAAAAGCGCATCATAATATTAAGTTGATAATTGTTGATTATCTTCAAATGATTCGCTCAATGAGGAAGGGAGAAAGTAGACAACAGGAGATTTCAGAGATTTCCCGTTCTTTAAAAGCACTGGCAAAAGAAGTTAGTGTTCCTCTTATTGCAGTGAGTCAACTTTCCCGTGCTGTTGAAGCAAGACAGGACCATCGTCCCCAATTATCGGATTTAAGAGAATCCGGAGCAATAGAACAGGATGCTGATGTAGTAGTTTTACTTTTAAGGGAGGAGTACTATACTCCTACTCCTGAAAATAAAGGTATTGCTGAGGTTATAATTGCAAAACAGAGAAATGGACCTACAGGGAGCGTTTATTTAGGTTTTATAAGAGAGTATATGAAATTTGTGAATCTTTCTAAATTGAGGGAAGATTGACTTTTAGAGACAATTTCCTTATAATATTTTGAATAATGAAAAAACCAACTGTTTTTTTTAGTACTTTCCTTCTTGTCATTTCTGCTTATTCTTCCCAAAAGATTTTCCAGATAAAAATTGCAGGTAATAAAATCGTAAGTGATGCAACTATATTCTCTATACTCAAGACCCGTCGGGGAGAAGTGTATAATGAGAGCGTTATAGATAACGATATAAAAAATTTATATGAGACAGGTTACTTCGATGATATTAGAGTGGAAAAGATGGCTACAGGGGAGGGGATAATTGTAATTTTCAAATTTAAAGAAAGAGCGGTGATAAAGGAGATCGATGTAAAGGGAACGCACCGTATTCATAAAAAACGGATAGAGAAGTTAATAGATTTAGAAGAAGGTTCGTTTCTTGACGAGTATAGGCTAGAGGAGATAAAAAATAAAATAAAGGATTTATATAATAAGAGAGGGTTTTCTGAGGCAGAAGTTAGTTATAACATTGAGTTAGACGATGAGAAGAGATATGCGAAAATCACTTTTAATATTAATGAGGGAAGGGTTGTTAGAGTAAAAAGGATTGTCTTTAAAGGGAATGTTCATATAAAGACAAAAAGACTCCAGAAACTTATGCGTACGAAAGCAAAATGGCTTTTTAATAAAGGATTGTTGAAGGAGGAGATATTAATAGATGATATCAAAAGGATAGAGGATTTTTATAAAGAAGAGGGATTCAGTGAGGTAAAAGTAGATTATGCAATAGAGAGAATTGTAAATGAGGCTTATATTACTATTAATATTAACGAAGGAAAACGTTACTATGTGGGAACCATTAGAATAGAAGGCAATGAAGTATTGCCTTTGGATGCGATTAAAAAAGTCATAGGTTTTAAAGAAGGTGACATTTATATCGAGCGAAAGGTTAGAGAAGGAAGTAATAATATAAGAGGATTATATATTGATGGGGGATATATTTATGTAGAGGTTAAGCCAACAATGTTCCTTAATCTTCAGACCAACAAAGTTGATGTGAGTTTTAATATTACAGAAAATGAAGTTGCTTATGTAGAGAAAATTGAAATTCGAGGTAATACCAAGACAAGAGATAAAGTTATTAGAAGAGAATTGAGAATTTATCCCGGCGATAAGTTTGAAGGAGAAAAAATTAGGAAGAGCCGTCAACGTTTAGAAAATCTTGGTTTTTTTGAGGAAATAAGGTTTAATTCTGAGCCGGGTTCAAGACCTCAATGGGAGAATTTAATTATCAATGTTAAGGAGGCAAAGACTGGCTATTTAAGTTTTGGAGGAGGGTACAGTTCTATTGATCAATTTACTGGCTTTATAGAACTGAGACAACGTAATTTTGACTATAAAAACTGGTCTACATTTACAGGGGGAGGGCAGGACTTAAGTATTAGAGCAAGTTTTGGAAGTATAGCAGATCGCTATGAATTGGATTTTACTAATCCTTGGATTTTTGATAAGCCGATTTCTTTTGGTTTCCAAGGTTATAAAAGAGGGCACCAGCAGGATGAAGATGTAGGCTATGGATATGAAGAAGATGTTGCAGGAGGAGCAGTAATGTTTGCTCGCGAATTCAGTGATTATCTTAAAGGTAGAGTGGGCTACCGTTTTGAGTCGGTAGAAATTACGGATGTAGTTAGTGATGCTTCTCAAGCGCTTAAAGAAGAAGCAGGAACACACAGTTTAAGTACAATAGAGTTAGGTTTAACTTATGATACGAGAGATAATATTTTCTCTCCCACTACAGGTATTTATTTTAGTAATTCTTTGGATATTACAGCAAGTTTTTTAGGGGGAAAGAAGGATTTTATTCGTTTTTCTTCAATTGCTAGTAAGTTTTTTTCTTTATCCCAGAAGGCAGTTATAGAGTTTAAGTTGCGTTTAGGCATTGCCGAAGCTTTTTCTAATACGGATAAAGTTCCTATCTATAAGAGGTTCTTTGCGGGTGGGTCTTCTACAATAAGAGGATATCACGAAAGGAAAATAGGACCTATTGATTCTTTAACAGAGGATCCTATTGGGGGAGAAGCTCTTTTTATTGGCAATATTGAGTATACATACCTTCTTACTGATATTATCAAGTTAGCTGTTTTTTTTGATACAGGAAATGTCTGGGAGAGACGGAGCGATTTATTAAGTGGGGGTTTTAAGTCTAGTATAGGAATAGGGATAAGATTAAAGACTCCCCTTGGTCCTATAAGTTTAGATTATGGGTGGCCACTTAATACTGAGCCGGGAGAGGAAGGAAAAGAAGGGAGATTTCATTTCAATATTAGCAGAGGCTTTTGATTAACTAAGAAGGAGGAGAGAAGATGAAGAGAATAGGGGGATTAGTTATTATATTATGTTTGTGTATAAGTTTTCCAGGATATAGTAAAGATATAAAAATAGGATATGCTGATATTATTAAGCTTTTCAATAATTATAAAAAAACTAAAGACTACGAGAAGATTCTTGATGAAAAGAAGAAAAATAAAGAAAAGGAGAATAAGTTAGAGGAAAAGAGGAGTGAAATAATTAAAATGAGAGATAAGTTAGAATTACTTAAGGATAAAGAAAAAGCTCAACAGGAAGAAAAAATTAAGATAGCAATCAGGGAATATAGAACTTTAGAGTCACAGATAGTGGCGGATTTAAAAAAAGAAAGCGATGAGAAAATAAGTGAAATTATAGGTGATATTAATAATACTATAAGTAGATATGCAGAAAAGAATAGATTTGATTTAATTTTTAACAGGAGTGCTGTTCTTTATGGTAGTGAAGGGATAGATATAACAGATATTATATTAAAGAAGCTTAACGAAGGGTATAAGGCAAAATGAAATTTACGTTAAGAGAAATTGCTCAGATTATAGGGGGAGAGCTTATTGGTGACCCTGATATTGTAATTACAGGAATTTCTGGGATTAAAGAAGCTGAAAAAGGGGATATAACTTTTTTGGCTAACTCTAAATACCAACGGCTTATGGAAATAACCCGTGCTTCTGCAATCATAACTTCTAAAGAGGTAACCAATAGTAGAAGAGCTCTAATTAGGACAGAAAATCCTTCTTTGGCTTTTTCAAAGGTAGTAGAGTTAGTGGCTCCCAATTATATCAGGCATCCCCGGGGAATTCACCCCACAGCAATCATTGGCAAAAATGTAAAGTTGGGAGAGAATGTCTCTCTTGGGCCCTATGTGATTATAGAAGATAGTGCTTCTTTAGGGGATAATACTGTTGTATACGGCGGTAGCTATATAGGTAGGTCAGTAGTTATTGGCAGGGAATGTCTTATCTATCCTAATGTTACTGTGCTTCAGAGAGTAGAAATTGGTGATAGGGTAATTATTCATTCAGGAACAGTAATAGGGAGTGATGGTTTTGGTTTTGCTACAGTAAAGGGAGTGCAGAAAAAGATTCCTCAGATAGGAACAGTAGTAATAGAGGATGATGTGGAGATTGGAGCCAATGTTACTATTGATAGAGCGCGTTTTGACAAAACTATTGTAGGTAAAGGAACAAAGATAGATAATCTTGTCCAGATAGCTCATAATGTTATTATTGGCAAAAACTCTATCATTGTTGCTCAAGCAGGGATTTCAGGAAGTACAATTTTAGGTAAAGGAGTAATTTTAGCAGGTCAGGCAGGATTGGTTGGTCATATTACTATTGGAGATGGAGCAATTGTTGCTGCTCAGGCAGGAGTTACAAAATCTGTCCCTCCAGGAGTGAAAGTCTCGGGTTACCCTGCTAAACCTCACGAAAAAGCAAAAAGAGTTAATGCCTGTGTGCAAAGACTACCAGAAGTTTACCGTAAGCTGAAGGAATTAGAGGAAAGGGTAAGAGAATTAGAAGAGAAACAAAATAAGAATGGATAAACAGAATACTATTAAGAATAGAGTAGTAGTTGAAGGAGTAGGACTTCATACAGGAAAAAGAGTAAAGATGGAATTTTTACCTGCTCCGTGCAATACAGGAGTGGTATTTATTAGAAAAGATTTATCTCCCGAAGTAATGATAAAAGCTGATCTTTATTCGGTGTTAGATCCGGAAAAGTATCCTCGCCGTACTTCTATAGGTCAGGGAGACGTTTTTATTCATACCATTGAGCATCTTATGTCTGCATTCTATCTTTTAGGGATAGATAATATTTATGTGGGTATATGGGGAGAAGAGGTTCCAGGAATGGATGGAAGTGCCAAGGAATTTGTAGAGAAACTTCTTGAGGCAGAAATAGTTTCTCAGGAAGCATTGCGTAAATATCTAGTAATTAGAGAGCCCTTGTGGGTAGAGGAGAATGATTCTTGCATTGCGGTTGTTCCTTATCGTGAAACAAGAATTTCTTACACTTTAAAGTATGATAATAGAATAATTAATACTGGTTTTTTGGATATTATTTTAAATGGAGATTTTTCAGATAAGATTTATGAAGCAAGAACATTTTGTTTGGAGGAAGAAGTTGATTCTTTAATGAAAATGGGGTTGGGAAAAGGTTCTAATTACGAAAATACTTTAGTTGTTTCTAAAAGAAAAATAATTAAAAACCAGCTGAGGCTTTCTGATGAGTTTGTAAAGCATAAAGTATTAGACCTCTTAGGTGATTTGTATCTGGCAGGATTTCTTAAGGCCCATGTTATTGCTATAAGAAGCGGTCATAGTTTAAACATTAAACTTCTTAATAGGCTCAAGAAATATAAAGAAAAGGCATTGTTAGGTGGTGTGGGTTCTAGCGCAAGTTATTTTAGAGAAGAAGGAGAGCTTTTTATTGATGATATAAAACAAGTTTTGCCCCATCGCTATCCTTTTCTTTTAGTGGACCGTATTATTTATATGGAAAAGGGTAAGAAAGCAGTGGGGATAAAAAATGTCACTATAAATGATTATTTTTTCCAGGGGCATTTTCCTTCCAAAGCAGTAATGCCAGGAGTACTTATTATTGAAGCAATGGCTCAAGTAGGAGGGGTATTGATGCTTGCTGATGAAGAGAATAAAGGAAAATTAGCCTATTTTATGGCTGCAAACAATATTAAATTTAGGAAAACTGTAGAACCAGGAGATCAGTTAATTATTGAGGTAACTACAGGAAAGATAAAAAAACGTACAGGTACTGTAATTACCAAGGCCTTTGTGGATAATAAGATTGTAGCAGAAGCAGAGCTTATGTTTGCTTTGGTTGATAATTGACCTTTTTATTTTATCAGGATTTGATTTTTATTGTCCCTCCTTATTTTTTTGATATAATAAGAGTGTTATGAGCAATATCCATCCTCAGGCTTTAGTTAACCCCCATGCCGAACTTGATAAAGGCGTTTCTGTAGGCCCTTATGCTGTTATTGGACCTTATGTAAAGATAGGTAAGTTTACAGAAATTGGAGCATTTACGCATATTTCCGGCTATACTGAGATTGGGAAGGAATGTAGAATATTTTCGCACGCAGTAGTAGGAAGTTCTCCTCAAGATTTAAAATACAAAGGCAAAAAGAGTTTTCTTATTATTGGCGAGAAGAATATTATAAGAGAATTTGTTACAATTAATCCTGGCACGGAAGAAGGCTCTAAGACGCTCATAGGTAGCAGCAACCTTATTATGGCTTATTCTCATATCGCTCATAATTGTGTTATAGGCGATAATAATGTTTTGGCAAACTTAGCCACTTTAGCAGGACATGTAACAATAGGTAACCGTGTGGTAATTGGGGGTGTGGTGGCGATTCATCAGTTTTGTCGAGTTGGCGACTTTGCCATTGTTGGAGGGTGTTCTAAGGTTGTTCAAGATATCCCTCCTTTTTCTTTATGTGATGGTCACCCTGCAAGCGTCAAGGGGTTGAATCTTATAGGCTTAAAGAGAGCAAAATTTTCAAAAGATAAAATAGTAGTTCTTCGCAAGGCATTTAAAATATTATTTTTTGAAGGGCACTCTTTTGATTACGCCAAAGATATAATTAATAAAACATTACCCTCATTTTCAGAGTTAGAATATTTAATATCTTTTATTTCTGCCTCTAAAAGAGGAATTTCCCGATGAAAATAGGAATTATTGCAGGGAGCAAATTTTTTCCTCTTATTTTCTCTCAGTCAGCAAAAGAGAAAATTAAGGATATTGAGTTAATAGCTTTTTGTTTTTATGGGGAGACTTCTCGTTTAATAGCTCGTTATGTTGATAAAGTTTTTTGGTTACATGTAGGTGAATTGAAGAAGTTAGTAGAAATAATTCATAGAGAAGAGATTAAGCAGATGGTAATGGTAGGCCAGATAAGTCCTAAGAGAATATTTGAAAGAAAATATTGGGATGATAGTATGGTAAGACTCGTTGATGACATAAAAGATTTTCGTCCCCACACAGTATTTTCACGAGTTATTCGTACCTTAGAAATTATGGGTGTAGAGTTTCTGGATTCTACTCTTTATATGAAAGAACACTTAGCTAACGGAGGGTTAATGAGTGCCATTGAGCCTGCTAAAGAAACATGGAAGGATATAAATTTTGGACTTGAGCTTATCTCAAGATATGTGGAGCTGGATGTAGGGCAAACTATAATTATAAAAAATAAAAGTGTGATAGCTTTAGAGGCTCTTGAGGGTACAGATAATACTATTATTCGCGGATATAGAGTTGCAGGAAAAGATTGTGTGGTATTAAAGTTTAGTAAAAAAGACCAGGATTTCAGATTTGATGTTCCTATTGTAGGAATGAGTACTTTAAAGATTCTTAATAAAATAAAAGCTTCTGCTCTTGTATTGGAGAAAAACAGAGTGATTATTCTAGACAAGAAAAACTTTTTAAAATATGCTTACGCCCTTAAGATTCCTGTGATAGGAAAAGAAAAAATTGGTTTTTTCAATTCTTAAGTTATTTTTGTTGAGTTTACCTTTTATAGAGGCGGTGTATTTTATTTAGCATTTGATTTTATATTTGCAGGTAAAGGTGGGTTAGTGAGAGTAATTAAAAGGGAGGTGGATAATGGAAGAAAAAGAAATAGGAATTGTAACACATTACTTTGGCAAAATTTCTGTAGGAATAGTCCAGCTGAAAGATGAGCTAAAAGTCGGCGATACTATCCATATTAAAGGAGTACATGACGATTTTACCCAAATTGTTGAATCTATGCAGATAGAACATAAATCCGTTGAGAAAGCTAAAAAAGGTGATTTAGTAGGAATAAAAATAATTAACAAAGTTCATCCTAATGATAGAGTATTTCTTGTAAAGGAATAGGAACAAGAGAGAATATATTATTTCTCCAGATAAATGAAGAAACTAGGAAAAGATATTATAGACTTTTTTAACCGTCAACGCTTTGTAATTATTGCAACAGTAGATAATAATGGTTTCCCTCATACTTCTTGTAAAGGAATACTGGATGTTGAAGAAGATAAAATTTATTTACTTGATTTATACACCCATAATACCTATGTTAATATTAAGAAGAATAATTTAGTAAGTATTACTGCAGTAGATGAGGAAAAATTTATGGGATACTGCGTAAAGGGAAAAGCGACAATAGTGGATTTATCCTCTGATAGAAGCAGTTTATTAAAGAGGTGGGATGAGAGATTGTTAGAGAGGGTCTTAAGAAGAATTCTGATTCATATTAAAAAAGATAAATCTTCTTTGTATCATCCTGAGATTAGGATGTCTCATCCCAAGTATGTAATTAGAGTGGAACCTAAAGAGATTATTAGTTTAAGCCCTCCTGATGGCCAGATGCGTGAATAAGAATATTATTCCCAGGAGACTCTTTTTATTTTCTATTATATTCTCTTCTATTTTCTCGATGGTTTTTTCTAAAACCTACAAGGATAATCTTTCCTCCGATATTATTGAGAATTATCTTAGAAAAATTGACTATAAAGATGGTACTTACCTAAAAAAGATATTTGATTATAAAGAGGAAAGGAAATATAAGGAAGCTATTAAATTACTAAATTCATCCTCAGATAAAAAAACGAATAATAAAACGAAGTTTTTATTATCTCAACTTTATTATCTTACAGGAGAAAGTAAAAAGGCCCTTTCTCTTTTAAAACCTTTAGTTTATAAACATCCTACTGTATTTGTTTATATTTATTTAGGATTGATATACGAGGATTTAAAAGATTTCTTTTCTGCAGTTAAATACTATCGGAGATCCTTAAAATTAGAAGATAATTCAATAGCATTGTATAGGCTAGGAAAGATGTTCTATCGGAGAAAGAATTATTCTTTGGCAATTAAGTATTTTAGTAGACTGATAGAATACGATCCCAGTGTAAGATTGGCCAATTATTATTTAGGTAAGTGCTATTTAAAGAAAAAAAACTTTCCCTTTGCGTATAGATATTTTCTTAAAGCACAGAATTTCTATCCCCATAGTAAGATGATTGCTCAAGATATAGTTTATATTAAGAAATTGCTCGGTAAAGAGTATTTTTTACAAAAAAAGAAACAACTCTTAAAGAAGAGAAAAGAGATAAAACTAACTTCCTACAAGTCATTAGGGGATAATATTCCCTTGGTCAGGATAGGTATTTTGGAAGGAGTGAATTCAGTTAGTTTTAAATCTTCAGGAAATATTATCTTAGAAGATAACGAATATCATCTTCTTCTTAAAGAAGATACTTTATATACCATCACGATAGAAAAGGGGGAGGCTTATCTTAAAACCTACGAGGATAATAAAATAATCACAAAAATAAAATTGCCCCTCTATTTAAAGACAACGAATCATCCCTTTTATATTCTCGGGGCTATTTATGGGAAGGGTAATTTCTGGGAAGCTACCAGAGATTTATCTTTAAGAGGTAGTTTAGAGATTATTGGTCACCACCACACTTTAACTGTTATTAATGTGATAAATATAGAAGAGTATCTTTATGGAATTTTACCCAGCGAAATATATTCTTATGCTCCTTTAGAGGCATTAAAAGCCCAGGCAGTAGCAGCACGCACGCTTATTGTTAAACATATGGGTAAAGGGTATAGACACAAAAGATTTGATTTTTGTCGCACTGTCCATTGTCAGGTTTATTGCGGGATGAGTAGTGAGAGAAAAGAGACTATCAGAGCTGTTAACCAGACATATGGAGAGGTTATGTTTTGTGGTGATAAACCTATTGAAGCATTTTATCATTCTAATTGTGGAGGATGTTTAAGGAGTGATTTATTTGGGAAGAAACAGTATCTCCAAAACAAATACGACTTAGAAAAAAAGAGAACTTCTTATTTTTTAAAGGAAAATTTAGAAAATTGGCTTAAATCTTATCCTTTAACTTTTTGTTCTTATACGAAACGCAAAAGCAATTTTCGCTGGCAAAGAATTTATGATGAGGAAGATTTTGTAATGGTTTTTGGTTTTTCTCTTAAGAGTATTAAAGATATCAAGATAGTTAAACGAGGAGATTGTGGTCATATAGATGCGATGAAGATAGTTTTAGGTAATAAAGTGATTGACTTAAGGGGCGATTTAGATATAAGAAATTTCTGGGATAATCTAAGAAGCAGTACTTTCATTATAGAAATAAAATATACAAATGAAGAAAAAAACCGACTCCCTAAACTTGTTTTAATATGGGGGGGAGGTTTTGGTCATGGCGTGGGAATGTGTCAAGAAGGAGCAATACAGATGGCAGAAGAGGGCTATAGCTATAAAGATATTCTTAGACACTACTACAAAAATATAAAGATAGAAAAGATATATTAGATGATGGAGGAATGAGAATATTCTAATACTGGCAAGTTTGTTTCGATTACTTTGGACAGTAAAAGTAGATGGTATACACTTTTATAATCGTTACTCTCTTTCATTTCTTCAACTAACCATTCTAACCTCATTGGTGGTAAATTCAAGATTTTATCATTTAAATGAGGTTCTTTTTCTTTGAGTAACTGATAAGGGGATTTATTATCTTTATTGGTATTTTCTCTTTCATAGTTAAAGAATAAAAGGTAGGAATAGACTTTAACAAAGAAATCATCTTGACTATTGAAACTTTCACATTCACTCTCCAGGATGGATGTTTATCCCTTAAGGATAATATATAGTCTTCATCAGCAAACTGCATCATTTTAAGCCGGCAATCAAAAAAGTTCATCATTCCTGAATAGATGGTATAATAAGTCATAGCCCCAGCTTTCTTTTTGGTCAGATTTTTCAAAAGAGGATATTATTTACTATAATCTTTCCAGGAAGAAAGAGGTTGGGGTGTTATGAAAGTATTGTTTTTTATAAATTCTTTAAATCTTTGCCATTTCTTTTTTGGGTTGGTGGTAAAAAGAGAGTGTGTATTTATTATATTAGAAGGCTGATAAACTGAATAATTCCCTTTAAAATTTAACTTTCTTTATTTACTTTGTTTATCTTTCTTAATTTTTCGGACAAAGTCCGATTTTCAGGAAAAGGAGTATTCTTTGTTTTGGGCTTTTTAGAAGTAACTTTGATTTTTAGTGCGCTCCTTTTTAACCTTTTAAATAGCTCCTTATCAAAGAAAAGGTTTTATCTGTATACCATGTGTCTTTACTTTTCTTTGTTTCGGTTACTTTGTCTTGCGTATCTTAAAAATTTCGCTAAAATATAATATATAAAGAAAAAGATAAGATAATTTTAATACTTCTTAATATGCATAAGGCACAAAAAATTTTTTCTTCTTAAGAGGAAAACGATGAATATATTGGTTTATTTTTTGAAAAGGATTTAAGATGGGTTTTAGCATGGCAGAAAAAATTGTTTCTACAACTGATTTTAAAGATTTAAAGCTTTTTAAACGGGGTAAAGTACGTGATATATATGAACTTGACGATAAACATTTTCTTATTGTTGCTACAGATAGAATTTCCTGCTTCGATGTTGTTCTACCCACAGGTATTCCTAACAAAGGAAAGGTATTAACCCAACTATCCTGTTTGTGGTTTAATTTTTCTCGTGTGATTACTCCTAATCACTTTGTTACTTCTGATATTTCTAAGTATCCGCAATTATCCAAATATGCTGATATACTAAAAGGTCGTTCTATGATAGTAAGAAAAGCACGGCCCATACCTTTAGAGTGTGTGGTGCGTGGTTATTTAGCAGGTTCTGCCTGGCGGGAATATAAGGAAAGAGGGGAGATATGCGGGATTAAGCTTCCTGAAGGGTTAAGAGAGGCAGATAAGCTCTCTGAGCCAATCTTTACTCCTGCACGCAAAGCAGAACATGGCCATGATGAGAATATTAATTTCCAGAATGCCCAACAGCTTCTGGGAAATACTCTGGTTCAGAAGATGAGAGAGATAAGTATTCAGTTATATAAGGGAGCAAGGATTTATGCATTTATAAGAGGAATTGTTATAGCAGATACTAAGTTTGAATTTGGGCTCATTAATAACCAACTTACACTTATTGATGAGGTATTAACACCTGATTCCTCTCGTTTTTGGTCCAAGAAAAAATATAAGCCAGGGGGACCACAGATTAGTTTTGACAAACAGTTTGTCCGTGATTACTTGGAGAATATTAATTGGGACAAAAGCCCTCCTGCCCCACCTCTTCCCCCAGAGATAGTAGCAAAAACAGAGGAGAAATATCGAGAAGCACTGCGTCTTCTTGCAGGGAAAGATATTGAATAACAACTTATCTATGAAGTCGGCTGAGTTTAACTACTATCTACCACACCAGTATATTGCTCAAGAACCTTTAGAGAAAAGGGAGTTTTCGCGTCTTTTAGTGGTTCAAAGAAAGGAAAGAAAATTAAAGGAATTTGTTTTTAAGGATATTGTTGATTTACTCTTGCCCTCTGATTGTTTGGTCTTAAACGATACAAAAGTTTTACCTGCAAAGATATACGGTAGAAAGGAAAGTGGAGCAAGAATTGAGTTTTTATTTATTAAAGAATATAGAAAAGGATTATGGGAAGTTTTGGTTAAGCCCCAGAAAAGATTGAAGGAAGATACAAAAGTTATTTTATCCGATAACGTGGAGTTTAAAGCAGTAAAGAGAATTAGAGGAGGAAGATGGTTGGTTAAAACACCCTTCCTCGATGTTAAATCTATCCTTAACCTTTATGGAGAAATGCCTACTCCTCCATATATTAAAACAAAATTAAAGGATAATAGCCGTTATCAAACTGTTTATGCTGAAAAAGAAGGTTCAATAGCAGCCCCTACTGCAGGATTCCATTTTACCAAAGATATTCTTGCTAAATTAAAAGAAAAAGGAATAACTGTTGTTTATCTCACTCTCCATGTAGGAATAGGAACTTTCCGTCCTATTAGGACAGAAAATATAGAAGACCATAGAATGGAAGAGGAAGAGTTCTTTATCTCTTCTAAGTGTGCTGATATAATTAACAGGGCAAAAAAGGAGAAAAAGAGAGTTATTGCTGTGGGTACTACTGCTGTCCGTGCATTGGAAAGTTCTGTAGAGAAAAAGAAGAGTGGTTTTTATATTAAGGCAGGTAGAAAAAAAACCTCTCTTTTTATCCATCCCCAATACAAGTTTAAGATTATCGATAGCCTTCTTACTAATTTTCATCTTCCTTTATCAACCAATCTTGTTCTAGTGTCTGCTTTTGCAGGAGGTGAGCTTATCAAAGAAGCCTATAATTATGCTATCAAAAGGAAATTCCGATTTTATAGTTTTGGTGATGCAATGTTGATTATTTAAAAGCTGTATGAAACTTACATTTAGAGAAATATCAAAAGCTCTTTCTGTTCCTTTACCTCAGTCATCATTAGGAAATAAAATCATTAAGGGTATATCTATAGACTCTCGTACTACAAAAAAGGGAGATTTATTTATTGCTTTAGAAGGGAGAAGATTTGATGGTCACAGCTTTGTTAAAGAAGCACTTAAAAGGGGAGCGCAAGCAGCTTTGGTGTCTAAAAGGATACCTGCTTTAAAAGAAGAAATTTCTGTTATAAAAGTAAAAGATACTCTTAAGGCTTTGGGGGATATCGCTTCTTATTATCGTTCTAAATATAATGTGAAAGTAGTAGGAGTAACAGGGTCTAATGGGAAAACTACTACCAAAGAGATGATATGTTATCTTTTATCACATAAATTTAGAGTTATTGCATCTTTTGCGAGTTTCAATAATTTTGTAGGGGTTCCTCTTACAATATTTAAGATAAAAGAGGATACACAGATACTTATTCAGGAAATGGAAACAAATATAATAGGAGGAATAAAACGGTTATCTAAGATAGTTAAACCTATAGTGGGGGTGGTTACTAATATCGGTCCTACTCACTTAGAGAGTTTAAGAACAGTTTATGGTGTTTTCAGAGAAAAAGCGGAATTGCTTAAATCGCTTCCTTCAGAAGGTATTTCTGTTATAAATAAAGACGACGAGTATTTCTTTAAGTTAAAGAAATCATCAGCAACAAAATGTATAATAACTTTTGGAGTAAAGAAAAAGGCTGATTTTAGAGCAAAGAATATTGAATTTAAGAGGAACCATTTTTATTTTGATGTAGAAGGAGTGCGGTTCGTTTTGCCTACAGTTTTTTATAAGAATATTTATAATGCCATAGCAGCGATAGGAGTAAGTGTAGGGATTTTTGGTCTATCTTTAAAAAAGAGCGCAGAGCTTTTTAAGAACTTTAAATTTCTTCCTCTACGTTCAGAGGTCATCAGAATAAAAGATATATGTATAATTAACGACTGTTTTAATGCCAACCCTGTTTCGGTAAAGGAGGCTTTAATTTCTTTTGGAGTGATAAAGAGTAAAAATAAGATAGCTATTTTAGGGGATATGTCTGAGCTAGGTAAAGATTCTGTGCGTTTTCATTATGAGATAGGTAGGTTTGTTAGTAGATTTAACTTTAAGGCGTTAGTCTGTGTAGGTAATAATGCTTATTATATTGGGCGCGGTGCAGAAGAAGGAGGAGCTGGTTTTAAAATTGCCTATTGTAAAACCATTGACGAGGCTGTAAAATTTCTTATTAGTGTGTTAAGGCGTCGCTCTTTTTTACTTATTAAAGGTTCGCGGGCAATGGGGTTGGAAAGACTTGCAGAAAAATTCAGCCTCCTTTTTAAAGAATAAGATGGTTTTGAAAAAAGACTTTTTTAAATTAAAAAAAGAGCTCACTTTCATAGATATTTTCTCTGTAGCTTCAGGGGCAATGATAAGTTCAGGGCTATTTATCCTTCCTGGTTTAGCCTATGCTCAATGCGGTCCCGCAGTGGTAGTTTCTTATTTTCTTGCTGGTTTGTTAGCTGTTACAGGAATGTTAAGCCAGGCAGAGTTAGTTTCTGCAATGCCCAAAGCAGGAGGAACATACTTTTATGTTGTACGCAGTATGGGTCCTGCTATGGGGACAATAGATGGTCTTATTACTTGGTTTTCTCTGTCTTTGAAGAGTGTTTTTGCTCTTGTGGGAATGGCTGCTTTTACAGTTTTGCTGGTTAATATTAATATTAATATTATTGCTTTTGTTTTTACTATACTTTTTGTTTTTATCAATATTATAGGTATAAAAGAAGCAGGAAGGTTGCAGGTATTTATGGTTTTTGCGCTTATTTCTGTTCTTATATTTTATATTGTTAGAGGACTTCCTTTTGTTAAAGTAAGTAATTTTGAGCCTTTTATCAGAGGAGAGTGGAAATCAGTATTTTCTACAGCAGGTTTTGTTTTTGTTTCTTATGGCGGTCTCCTTAAAGTAGCCAGTATAGCGGAGGAGACAAAAGAGCCAGCCAGGGTTGTTCCTTTAGGAATGATTTTTTCCCTTCTTGTAGTGAGCGTCCTTTATTTTTTAGTTGTTTTTGTAACCACAGGAGTTTTAGGAGAGCTCTTAAGCAAATCCGCATATACCTTAACCCCTATTTCTGATGCTGCGGGAATATTTATGGGTAAAGGAGGAAGGGTGATTCTTGGAATAGCAGCTATATTGGCATTTATTTCTACAGCTAACGCTGGTGTTATGGCAGCGTCCCGTTATCCTCTTGCTTTAAGCAGGGATGGACTTTTGCCTTCTTTTATGGGGAAAATTAATAGAAGATTTAAGACACCACACATTGCTATAATTTTTACAGGATTGTTTATGATAATGGCTTTATTTTTTAGACTCAAAATTATTGTAGAAGCAGCTTCCACAGTTCTTATTCTTACCTATATGTTTTCCTGTATTTCTGTGATTATTATGAGAGAAAGCCGGATTCAGAATTATCAGCCTCGTTTTCACATTCCTTTTTATCCTTGGGTTAATATCATAGGAATTATGGGTTTTCTATTTTTTTTATTTGAAATGGGGGCAGAAGCTATTTTGATTAGTATTATTCTTATCCTAGCAGGATTTTTTGTTTACTGGTTTTACGGGAAAATTTATGCCAATAAAGAATATGCATTACTTCATATTGTAGAAAGAATTACTGCGAAGGAACTTACCACTAATCTCTTAGAAACAGAGCTTAAAGAGATACTAAGAGAGAGAGATGAAATTACTAAGGACCGGTTCGACCATATTATTGAACAGGCAGATGTTTTAGACATTGAAGAGTCTCTCAACCTTGATGAGCTTTTTAAAAAGGTTGCTTTTTTGATAAGTAGACGTCTTAATCTTTCCTATGAAGATATTTTATTCCGGCTGTGGAGAAGAGAGAAAGAAAGTAATACAGCAATTACTTCTACTTTAGCCATTCCCCATATTATTATTGAAGGTGAAAATATATTTGATATTTTTCTTATAAGAGTTAAGAAAGGAGTATTCTTTTCAGATGCTGCACCAAGAGTTCGTGCAGTTTTTGTCCTTGTAGGGACAAAAGACGAGAGGAATTTTCACTTACGTTCCTTAGCAGCAATTGCTCAGATAGTTCAGACTCCTAATTTCGACAGGAAGTGGCAAAGGGCCCGGAATGAAAATGAGCTTAAAGATTTAATACTTCTCAGTGAAAGAAGAAGGTAAATCATGGTTAAAAAAACAGATTACTTTAACAAAATAGTTGAGCTTGATATGTTGCGCAATAAGAGATGTGGTGTTCCTGAGTTTATATTATCTGGAGGCAAATCTCCTCAGCTTATATGGGTTCTTCTTGTTAAGATGGCAAAAGATAAAGGGTTCGGTGTGGCTACAAGACTTTCTTGGAAGCAGATGAGTTTTCTAAGGAAGAAAAAAATAAAAGGGTTTGTTTTTGATTTATACCATCAGGCTTCGATGGCCATATTAAGAAAAAGAGGCTTCAAGTTTAAAAACAGTTTAGGTCCTATAGGTGTAATTTCTGCAGGAAGCTCAGATGTGAGAGTTGCTGAAGAGGCCCGTATTACTGCAGAGATTTTAGGGTGCCGGGTGATTTATGCTTATGATGTGGGGATTGCTGGTATACATAGGATAGTTAATCCTTTAAAGACAATGCTGAAAGAAAAAGTTGTATGTATTATTGTTTGTGCAGGGATGGATGGAATTTTGCCTGTTTTAGTAAAGAGTCTTGTAGATATTCCTGTCATTGGTGTCCCCGTATCAGAAGGTTATGGGTATGGAGAGAAAGGAGAGTCCGCTCTTATGACAATGTTACAGTCGTGTAGCCCAGGCTTGGTGGTAGTAAATATTGATAATGGTTTTGGTGCAGCAACAGCAGCATATTTGATAGCTAAAAAAGCATAGTTTGACTAAATGAGAAAAGGGGGAAGTATGGTTTCAAGGAGAATAGGTTTAATAAAAACATCTGTTACTTTAGCGATAAACGCAAAGGCAAAACAGATGAAGAAAGAAGGAATTGATGTGGTTGGTTTTGGCGCAGGAGAACCTGATTTTGATACTCCTTCCCATGTAAAAGAAGCAGCCAAAGAAGCCATTAATGATGGTTTCACTAAATACACACCTGCAAGTGGCACAAAAGAGTTAAAACAGGCAATATGTGAGAAATTTAAAAAAGATAATAACCTTATTTATAAAGAAAGTGAGATTATTGTATCCTGTGGAGCAAAGCACTCTTTGTTTAATGCTATTCTTACGTTGTGTGAAGAAGGAGATGAAGTGATACTTCCTTCTCCTTACTGGGTGAGTTATCCAGAAATGATAAAGGCAAGTGGTGCAAAAGTTGTTGTTGCAGAGACGGAAGAAGATGGGTTTAAATTAACACCTTCTAAATTGAAAAAAGTTATTAGGAAGAAAACAAAAATGCTCATTATTAACTCACCTTCTAATCCCACAGGAATAGTGTATAGTGAAGAGGAATTAAGAGATATTGCAGAAATACTTGTATCTAATAATATATTATGTATTTCTGATGAGATATATGAAAAAATTATTTATGAAGATAGGCACATAAGTATTGCATCTTTGGATGATAGGATAAAGGAACAGACAGTTGTGGTTAATGGTGTCTCTAAAGCCTATGCTATGACAGGGTGGCGTATAGGTTATGCTGCAGCAAAGGAAGAAATTATAAAAGCAATGGGAAACTTACAGAGCCATTCCACATCAAATCCTTCTTCTATATCCCAGGTTGCTGCTCTAAAGGCATTGAAGGGAGAACAGGAGTGTGTAGATAATATGGTTAAAGAGTTCAAGAAGAGACGTGATTTTATGGTAGATAGGATTAACTCTATTAAAGGCATAGGTTGTATAAAGCCCAAAGGCGCTTTTTATGTTTTCGTTTCTATAAAAGATATATTAGGAAAGAAATTCTCATCGTTTTCTATAAATAGTGCTTTAGAATTCAGCGAACTTCTTTTAGAGAATTTTAAGGTAGCAGTGGTTCCTGGTGAAGCTTTTGGGAGAAAAGATTATATAAGACTTTCTTATGCCACCTCTTTGGATAATATAAAGAAAGGCTTAGAGAGAATAGAAGAGTTTATAAACCGATTAAATTAAAGTTATGTTTACAGGAATTATCAGAGAAACGGGGAAGGTAAAATCAATAAGAAGAGGTTCAAATTTATGGCAGATAGGAGTTACTTCTTGCGATTTATACAATACTTCAGAAACAGGAGACAGTATTTCTGTTAATGGGGTATGTTTAACTTTGACCGGTAAAAAAAGTGGTGTGCTTTATTTCGATGTAGTTAAGCCAACCCTTAATACCACTAACCTTAAAAGACTTTCTTTTGCTTCTTTTGTGAATTTAGAGCCTTCTCTTAAGATAGGAGATAAATTAGGAGGGCATTTTGTACTTGGACATATCGATTGCGAGAGCCAAATTAAAAGTATATTTAGACAAGGAGATTATTTTCTTTTAGAAGTAAGATATGAAAAAAAATTTCACTCTTATATTGTAGAAAAAGGGTCAATAGCTGTAGATGGGATAAGTTTAACTATTCAGAAAAAAGAGAGAAATTCTTTTACAGTGAGTGTTATTCCTTACACTTTCAAATATACCAATTTAAAATATAAACATGTGGGGGGCTGGGTAAATGTGGAATTTGACTATTTACTTAAAAAGGATAAGTTTAAAGAATAGTATATAGAAGCTGTTGCAGGATTAATAGCTATTTGTTTTTTTAAAATATAATTATGGACTATGAGTTAGGAAATAAATACTTTAATTAGAGAATAAATTATCTTTACTTTTATAATTATAATCGGGGGATAGCGCAGTTTGGCTAGCGCGCAACGTTCGGGACGTTGAAGTCGAGGGTTCAAGTCCCTCTCCCCCGAGATCTTTTGATAATTCAATAAGTTATAAGAGAAAAAATACTCTATTTTTCTTTTCCTGCATTCTTGGAGGCAATATAATTATTTAATATACTCTTTTTTAAGATACCACTATCAGGTATAAATACCAAAAAAAGTTAATAAAAAACCGCCTTTTTCTTGGCAGATTTAGCATTTTATTTCTTTATTATCCAATATTATATATTAATCCCAGAAAAATTATTAAAAAACATCTTGACAAAATTTTTAAAGTTGTGTATATAAATATATTGCCTGATAGTTTCTGAGAATTCATTTCTTATAGAAGGAGATTTATGCTACAATAGGAGAGTAGAGACAGGAGAGTGTTTTTGACAAAATTGGTAAATTAGATTAGTAAAGAGAAGAGATGAGTACAAAGGAAAGCATCCTTTGGGATGCTTTTTTTGTCTCTATAGCGCTCTTTGAAATAATTTTAAGAAGATAAGCCTTTGGAGGGTTTGATCCTGGCTCAGAGTGAACGCTGGCGGCGTGGATAAGGCATGCAAGTCGAGCGATCCCGACGCAGCGAGGAAGTCGAGCCTTCGGGTGAGACTGACGAGCAACGTCGGGATAGCGGCAAACGGGTGAGTAATGCGTGGGTAACGTACCTTGGAGAGGGGGATAGCTCCGAGAAATCGGAGGTAATACCCCATGGTCTCCTAAGACTGAAATGGCTTAGGAGTAAAGGTGGCCTCTCCCGACGTTATGTCGGGATGCTATCGCTCCAAGAGCGGCTCACGTCCTATCAGGTAGTTGGTAGGGTAATGGCCTACCAAGCCTAAGACGGGTAGCTGGCATTAGTGTGTGGTCAGCCACATCGGGACTGAGACACTGCCCGGACTCCTACGGGAGGCTGCAGTCGAGAATCTTTCCCAATGCCCGAAAGGGTGAGGATGCGACGCCGCGTGGGGGATGAAGCGTTTCGGCGTGTAAACCCCTTTTGTCAGGGAGGAAGGCTCTATAGGTGAATAATCTATAGAGATTGACTGTACCTGATGAATAAGCCACGGCTAACTCCGTGCCAGCCCCGTACCAATTTTTGGTATGAGAAGGGCTGGGGCGCGGAGTCGCGGCAGTAATGTCGCGAGAGAAAACCTCGCTATATGCTGGGAACTCCTATGACCTATGAAGGTTCGGCTGCCCGGTAGAGGTTATAGGACAATCAGCAGGAAACCTTTGATTTTAAAACGTCAAGGGGCTCCTCAGAGACTATACGCGAGGCTCCCGGTAATGTACCGGGATGATGAGATAGTCCAAGAAAACCGTCCATTTAATGGTACGGGGCCAGCAGCCGCGGTAATACGGAGGTGGCTAGCGTTACTCGGTTTGACTGGGTGTAAAGGGTCCGTAGGCGGCCAAGTAAGTGGGAGGTGAAATCCTCTGGCTCAACCAGAGAATTGCCTTCCAAACTGTTTGGCTTGAGGTTGGAAGAGGAGAGCGGAACTGCCAGTGTAAGGGTGAAATCTGTGGATATTGGCAGGAACGCCCGTGACGAAGGTGGCTCTCTAGTTCAATCCTGACGCTGAGGGACGAAAGCTAGGGGAGCAAACAGGATTAGATACCCTGGTAG
>CAZWON010000002.1:0-102825 GCA_964635565.1 uncultured Planctomycetia bacterium | reverse complement strand
GAAATGGATATTCTAAGAGAAGTAAGCTCCATAGCTGCAGCGCATGGAAGTCGTGCTCTTTCGGAGATGCTTAAAAAGAAAATAAACTTAACCCTACCCTATTTAGAGTCCTTACAGCCCACACAGTTAAAATCTAAAATTTCTACTGCTACATCAGTAATTGGTATTCAGAGTAGAATTTTAAGTGGTATATCAGGAAGTGTTGTGCTTGTTCTTGAGGAGGGCAGTGCGTTTCAGTTGATTAATGTGTGTTATCCGTCAAGTAATGAGAGGAAGGTGGAGACATTTACAGAGATGGGTCTTTCGGTGATTAAAGAAATAGGTAATGTAGTGATTGGTTCTTATACTGGAGCTTTGAGTATATTTTTGAAAACCCCTGTAATTCCTTCTATCCCAACTCTTATAAATGGACCTTTAACAGAAATTATTAGTTCGGTAGTCTCTCCTTATAACGGAGATGATTGTATTTTGCTTATAGAAGCTTTCTTTGAGGAGATTGAACGAAGGGTAAAAGGGGGGCTATATTTTATTTTTACCCCTCAGACAATGAGGGAGATTCAAGAAGCATGCAAAAAAATTCTTAAGTCCTTGGAGCAATAGAACATACACAGCTCAGCGTATTTAAAAAGGAAAATCATTTATAAATTATTCTTGACATATTTGATAATTTAGGCTATATTTTAGGAGACCTTTAAGCTGGTCCTGTGAGGCCAGTAAGGAGCAAGTATGAAGAGAAAATATAATAAAATGAGCCCACCTAAAAAGGTGGGATTTATTTTTTATGGAAGGATTTAGAGAGAAAACATGTGTTTTATCGAACGAAGGCATTAAAAGAGCCCTTTATCGCTTAGCTCATCAGATTTTAGAAAGGACTCCTTCCACAGAAGAGTTAGTGTTGTTGGGGATTCAGACAAGAGGAGTATTCCTTGCTAAGCGCTTACAGCGGATTATTGAAGAGATTGAAGGAGTAAATCTTCCTTTAGGAATTTTAGATATTACTTTATATCGCGACGATCTTACTACAATAGATTATAGTCCTGTGGTAAAAGAGACCAAAATCAATTTTGATATCAATGATAAGGTGGTAGTTCTTGTCGATGATGTTCTTTTTACAGGAAGAACCATCCGCGCTGCTTTAGATGAAATTATAGATTTTGGACGTCCCAAGAGAGTAGAGCTATTGGTTTTAATTGATAGAGGTCATAGAGAATTGCCTATTCGAGCAGATTTTGTAGGTAAAAATATCCCCACTTCTCAGACAGAAATAGTAGAGGTGCGATTAAAAGAGATAGATAATAAGGAAGAAGTGGTGATCTTAGAGGCTATAAATTAATTATGGGAGGCTGGCACAGAAAACATATAATCGCCCTTAAGGACTTAAGTCGCAAGGAGATTGAAACTATTTTTGAAACTGCGAGGAATTTTAAAGAAATTGCTCAAAGGGAAGTTAAAAAGACACCTGCCCTGCGTGGTAGAACAGTAATAAATCTTTTTTTTGAGAGTTCTACACGTACACGCATATCTTTTGAACTGGCAGCAAAACGTTTAAGTGCAGATGTGTTAAATTTCTCTCCCTCTACAAGTAGCCTTAGCAAAGGGGAGAGTGTAATTGATACTATAAAAAATTTAGAGTCTTATCATCCTGATATTTTTGTTATTCGTTTAGGCTTAAGCGCATTTTTAGATACACTTAAGCGGTATACTCAAGCAAGTATAATTAATGCTGGAGATGGCAAGAACGAACATCCTACGCAGGCTTTATTAGATATGTTTACTACGCACCAGATAAAAGGCACCTTAGAAAATCTGAAAGTACTTATTGTAGGGGACATTTTACATTCGCGGGTAGCTCGTTCTAATATCTTCGGTTTTCAGAAATTTTCTTCTTCTGTAAGAGTATGTGGTCCCCATACATTAATCCCTTACGAGTTTGAGAAAATGGGGGTTAAGGTTTTTTATGACTTAAGTGAAGCCATTAAAGATGTTGATGTAGTTATTATGTTGCGTATTCAACGAGAGCGCCAGAAAGAAGTATTTTTCCCCTCTATAAGAGAATACGTAGAGAAGTTTTCTTTAAACCCTCAGAGATTAAAAAAGGCAAAAGATAACTGTTTGATTATGCATCCCGGTCCTATTAACTGGGATGTGGAAATAAGTTCTTCTCTTAAAAAGCGTTTACATCCTGTTATATTACAGCAGGTAGAAAATGGATTAGCTATTAGGATGGCAATTTTATATTTAATAGGTACACAGAAGAAGAGCGATGAAGATATTAATTAAACACGCTACCGTTGTTAACCCCACAGAGACCTTTAATACGGATATTTTAATTTCTAATAGCAAGATAATAAAAGTAAGAGAAGGGATTAAGGAAAGAGTAGATAGAGAGATAAATGCCAAAGGGAAATTTGTAATGCCCGGTTTTATTGATATGCATACCCATCTACGGACGCCAGGCAGAGAAGATGAGGAGGATTTATTAAGTGGTTCCTATGCTGCGGTAAAGGGAGGTTTTACTACGGTTTTTTGTATGCCTAATACTACTCCTTGTATTGATAATGAGGGTTTGGTGCGGTGGGTTATTGAAGAAGGAGAAAAGATAGGATTAGTAGAAATTTTTCCTGTAGGAGCTATTACTAAGGAAAGAAAAGGAAAGGAGTTGACAGAATTTGGGGCATTGGCTAAAGCAGGGTGTTGTGCTTTAAGTGACGATGGAAATTCTGTGGAAAATAGTATGCTTTTTAGAAAAGCCTTAGAATATGCCAAAATGTTCGATTTACTTATAATTTCTCACTGTGAAGAAAAGAGCTTGTCTAAGGGCGGTGTAATGAGAGAGAGTTTTGTTGCTTCAAAATACGGTATAAGTGCCATTGCTGATATAAGTGAAAGTTTAAGAGTATATCGTGATATTGAAATAGCAAAGTATGTTAAAGCACCCTTGCACTTAGCCCATATAAGTTGTGCAAAAAGTGTAGAGGTGATTAGAAGAGCAAAGCGGCAGTATCCTTATTTTACCAGCGAAACCGCCCCTCACTACTTTATTCTTACTGTGGACGATATAGAAAAAAGCGGATTTAGTGGCAATTTCCGCGTTAACCCTCCTTTAGGAGAGAAAAAAGATGTTGAAGCAATAAAGGAGGCATTAAAAGAAGATATAATTGAGTGTATTGCCACTGACCATGCGCCTCATTCTTTTGCAGAAAAAGAAGTCCCTTTTGAAGAAGCATCACCAGGGTTTATTGGGTTAGAACTGGCGTTTTCTTTAGTATATACTTATTTGGTTAAAGAAAAGATTTTGACTTTACAGGATGTAGTAAAAAAACTATCTACTAATCCTGCCCGTATTTTAAAACTTTCTTTAAGAGGAGAAATTAAAGAAGGTTTTCTTTCTGATATTGTAATAGTAGATTTAGAAAAAGAATGGCAGGTTACTGAGGATAAGCTTCTTTCTAAATCGAAAAACACACCTTTTTTAGGATATCTCCTTAAAGGATTAGTAGAATACACTATTCGGCGGGGAAAAATAGTGTATAAAAATGAGTAAATTTATTGTTACTAAAGAATTAGGAAGATTAGCACGCTGGTTAAGAATTTTGGGTTTTGATACAGTTTATTATAAGGGTGATAATCGGGGGAGTTTAATTATTGAAGCCTTGCGCGAAGACCGAATTATTATAACACGCAACAAGAAAAAAATAGACGATCTTGGCAAAAAAACTATTGTGATAGATTCAAGTAATCTTTTAGAGCAACTTAATGAATTGATAAAGAAAGTAAGCGTTTTTTTAGATAGAAATAAAATGTTCACAAGATGTGTGTTATGTAATACGGTTTTAGATGAGGTAAGAAAAGATGTTGTTAGAGATAATGTTCCCGAGTATGTATTTAAGACGCACAATACTTTTATGAGATGCAGTAATTGTAAAAAAATATATTGGGAAGGTAGTCACTGGGGCAATATTAATAAAGTTTTGGACTCATTAAGAAAGGAATAAAGTAATGTTTGATAGATTAGTGGTTAAATACCATAAAACAATTGAGGTTCAATGAGGTTCATTGCTGATTTTCATATCCATTCTAAATATTCACGAGCAACTTCTAAAAATATGGATGTTGTTCATCTTGCTAAATGGGCACATTACAAAGGTATTACTCTTTTGGGCACAGGAGATTTTACCCATCACCTTTGGTTTGAAGAGCTAAAGCACTATTTAGAACCGCTTCCTGATAAGGGTTTATTGCGCTACGATGATATTTATTTTATCTTATCTGTAGAGGTTTCTAATATTTTTTCTCAAAAGAATAAAGTCTATCGTGTGCATAATATAATTATGGTGCCTTCTTTGGAAGTAGCTGGCGAAGTGAATCAGATGCTTAGTTTTCATGGTAATTTAGCTAGTGATGGTAGACCTATTTTTGGTTTAAGCTGTAAGATGTTGGCGAGAGAGCTATTTAAAATATCAAATGATATTATGCTCATTCCTGCGCATATCTGGACGCCATGGTTTAGTGTGTTTGGTTCTAATTCTGGGTTTAATTCTTTAGAAGAAGCTTTTGGTGAATACACTGATAAAATTACTGCTTTAGAGACAGGTCTTTCCAGCGACCCTCTTATGAATTGGCGATTATCGGCATTGGATAAATACAGCTTAGTATCTAACTCTGATTCCCATTCACCCAGCCGTATTGGACGAGAAGCAAATGTGTTTGATTGTGAACTTTCCTATTGGAGGATAAAAGATATTCTTGAAAAAAAAGATAGAAGTAAATTTCTTTATACGATAGAATTTTTTCCTCAAGAAGGGAAATATCATTTTGATGGCCACAGGAATTGTAAAATTCGCTTACATCCCCAAGAGACAAAAAAACATCAGGGGTTATGTCCTGTTTGCGGCAGGCCCCTTACTAAAGGCGTACTTAACCGAATAGAAGAGCTGGCGGATAGACCAGAAGGGTTTATCCCCAAAGAAGTAGTAGGTTATAAGAGTTTGGTTCCTTTAGATGAGATAATTGCTGAGATAAAAGGAGTGGATAAGAAAAGCAAAACTGTTGAAAGAGAATACCTTCAGTTAGTAGAAAATTTTGGCTCCGAGCTTAATTTGCTGATTGATACCTCCATAGAAGAACTTTATGCTAAATTAGACGGACGTCTTGCTGAGGGGATAAGGCGAGTGAGAGAAAAGCAGATTAATATTCTCCCTGGGTTTGATGGAGAGTATGGTGTAATTAAGATATTTGATGAAGAAAAGGTTACAAAAGATAAAGGGCAAATGACTCTATTTTAAGAATGAAAGTTGCTGTTATTTATTATTCATTTTCAGGAAACACCCGTAATATGTGCGAGTTTATTTCAGAAGAGCTTAATAAAAAAGGATACCCAACAGCGTCGATTGTCCTTAAGCCTAAGAAAGAAACAACCTCTTTTTTTAGCCAGGGTCGGGAAGCATTTCTACGCAGAGAAATAGAACTTTTAGATATAGAGGCAATTAGAGATATATCTTCCTATGATTTTGTCATTTTTGCGTCTCCTGTATGGGCATTTACTATTACCCCTGCTATGCGAAGTTATCTTAAAAAAGTGCAGGGCTTGAAAGAAAAAAAGTGTTTAGCTCTGCTTACTGCAGGGAGCATTAAGGGTGCAGGGAAAGTTTTAAGAGAGTTTGTGTTGCTTATTACAGCAAGGGGAGGAAAAGTATGGTTTAAAAAAGCGCTTAAGGGTAACCATACAAAAGATAAAGGTTATTTAAGAGAAAAATTAACACCTGCTTTAGAGTTAATATTAGAGAAAGGTATAAATGCCCCTGTAGCTTAACGGATAAAGCACAGGCCTCCGGAGCCTGTTATGGCTGTTCAATTCAGCCCAGGGGCACCAGTTGTTGCAAAACATTTATTAGGAAGTTATATGAAAAACAAAATAAACATTGCTGTTGTAGGTGGATTTGAGTGTTCAAAGAGGGTGTATAAAATAGCAGTTAAGTTAGGAGAGCTTATTGCTCAAGAAGGATGGATAGTTATATGTGGTGGAGGAGAAGGAGTAATGCAGGGGGTGTGTGAAGGAGCCAAGAGTAAAGGGGGAATAACAGTAGGTATTTTACCTGGTTATGATGAAAGGGAGGCTAATCCTTACCTTGATGTTAAAATACCTACTGGTTTAGGGTATGCGCGCAATATACTCGTTGTAAGAGCAGGAGATTTTGTTGTAGCTATAAATGGTAAACATGGTACGCTTTCAGAGATAGCTTTTGCTTTAAATGAAGGCAAGCCTGTTGTAGGAATCAACACATGGCTTATAAAAGGGGTGGTGAGAAAGAAAACTGCCCAGGAAGCAATTAGTTACATTAAAAGCAAGTTAGTAGAAAAATATAAGGGGAAAAGATTATGAGGGCAGTATTACTTTTAGAAGATGGTTTTTATTTAGAAGGTATAAGCCTGGGGGCAAGCGGTGAGACAGCAGGAGAAGTGGTGTTTAATACCTCTATGACAGGTTACCAGGAGATTCTTACGGATCCTTCTTACAAAGGACAGATTGTATGTATGACTTATCCTTTGATGGGTAACTATGGCATAAATAGTGAAGATGTAGAATCCCAGAAGATTCAGGTTGAAGGGTTTATTATTAAAGAAAATTCTCAAATATTTTCTAACTGGCGCGCAAAGGAATCATTGAATGATTACTTACGTCAGCATAATATTGTAGGAATAGAAGGGGTAGATACTCGCGCTATTACTAAACGTTTACGTCAGTTTGGGTCGATGAAAGGAATTATTTCTACCATTGATTTTAATTTAACAAATTTAAAAAAGAAATTAGAAGTTTTACCCTCCATTGTAGGGCAGGATTTAGCCAGCAGAGTTACCGCTTCTTCTATTTATGAGTGGAAAGAAAGTTTAGAACTTAAAGAGATGGAAAAAACAAAAGTTTCTCCCTATACAGTAATAGTTATCGACTGCGGAGTAAAATTTAGTATTTTAAGAAATTTAAAAAAATATGTAAAAAAAGTAATTGTTGTGCCTCTTACTACCCCCCTTAAAGAAATTTTAAAATTTAAACCTCAAGGAATACTTTTCTCTAATGGTCCGGGGGATCCTGAAGCAGTAACTTCTGCAATCAATACAGCAGAAGAGTTAATAGAGAAGATTAAGAAAAAAGAAGTAAGGATAGCGGTTATGGGGATTTGCTTGGGTCATCAGATTTTAGGCATTGCTTTTGGGGGAAAAGCGGTGAAACTTAAATTTGGCCATCACGGAGGGAATCATCCGGTAAAAGATTTAAGAACCCAGCGCATAGATATAACTTCTCAGAACCATAACTTTGTTGTCCCTCCCTCAAGCTTACCGGAGAAAGATGTAGTGCAGACGCATATTAATCTGTATGACCATACGCCCGAAGGTCAGAAACACAAAAGACTACCTATTTTTAGTGTTCAGTTTCATCCTGAGGCAGGACCCGGTCCTTTTGATGCTCGTTACATTTTTAAGGAATTTGTAGATACGATAAAAGAAAGCGTTGATTAGTTATGCCTAAAAGAAAAGATTTAGAAAAAATTCTTATTATAGGCTCAGGCCCTATTATAATTTCTCAGGCTTGTGAGTTTGACTATTCAGGTACCCAGGCGTGTAAGGCTCTTAAAGAAGAGGGATTTAAAGTTATCCTCTTAAACTCCAATCCTGCTACAATCATGACTGACCCGGAGTTTGCTGATGCCACCTACATTGAACCCATTGCCCCAGAGGTTTTAGAAAAGATAATTATAAAAGAAAAACCTCAGGCCTGCCTTCCTACCTTAGGAGGGCAGACCGCGTTAAATGTTGCCTTTGAGGCAGCAAAGCAGGGGATATTTAAGAAGTATAAGGTAGAATTAATTGGTGCTAACCAAAGCGCCATTGTTCGTGCAGAGGATAGAGAATTATTTAAAGAGACAATGCAGAAAGCAGGAATTGAATTACCACGCTCAAAAACAGTATACTCCTTAAAAGAAGCAAAAGAAGTCTTAGAATATGTAGGGTTACCCTGTGTAATTAGGCCAGCGTTTACTTTAGGAGGGACAGGAGGAGGGGTGGCATATAATGTAGAGGAGTTTCAGGAAATAGTAAAGCGGGGGCTTGACTTAAGTTTAATAAGAGAGGTGCTTATTGAAGAAAGTCTTTTAGGCTGGAAAGAATTTGAGCTTGAAGTTATGCGCGACAAGAATGACAATGTTGTTATTATCTGTTCTATTGAGAACTTTGACCCTATGGGGGTGCACACCGGGGATTCCATTACCGTTGCGCCTGCACAGACTCTTACAGATATTGAGTACCAGAAAATGCGAATTTTTGCTATTCGTGCTATAAGGGCCATTGGAGTAGAGACAGGGGGAAGCAATATTCAATTTGCGGTTAATCCCACCGACGGCCGTACCGTAATTATTGAGATGAATCCCCGAGTTTCTCGTTCTTCTGCCCTTGCTTCCAAAGCCACAGGCTTTCCTATTGCTAAAATTGCTGCTAAGTTAGCGATAGGATATACCTTAGATGAAATTCCCAATGATATTACTAAAGAAACCCCCGCATCTTTTGAACCAACTATTGACTACTGTGTGGTAAAGATTCCTCGTTTTACCTTTGAGAAGTTTCCTCAGGCGGATAAAACATTAACTACCTCCATGAAGTCTGTAGGAGAAGTAATGGCGATAGGACGCACCTTTAAAGAAGCTTTACAGAAAGGAATTCGCGCTTTAGAAATAGGGAAAAATGGTTTGAACTCTTTAATTAAAGAAGAGAAAAATTTTATGGATGAAAGAACTCTTAGGGAGAAAATTAAGGAATACTTAGCTGTACCAAACGATAAGAGGCTTTTTTATATTGCTGATAGTTTCCGCTTGGGGATGAGCATTGAAGAGGTATACAGCTTAACCAATATTGACCCATGGTTCTTAAAGAATATTTATGAAATTGTTGCTTTTGAGAATGATTTAAAAGAGAAAAAGAAATTAGACAAATTAATGTTAAGAAAAGCAAAAGAGATGGGTTTTTCTGATGGATACTTAGCCGAACTCTTACAGGTAAGCAAAGAAAAGATAAGGGGGCTTAGAGAAAAAGATAAAATAGAAGTTACTTACAAGCTGGTAGATACCTGTGCCGCAGAATTTGAAGCTTACACTCCTTACTATTACTCTACTTATGAAAAAGAATGTGAGGCGAGAGTATCTAATAAAAAGAAGGTGATGATTTTAGGAGGAGGTCCTAATCGGATTGGGCAGGGTATTGAATTTGATTACTGCTGTGTGCATGCTGCTTTTTCTTTGAAAGAAGAGGGAATTGAAGTGATTATGGTTAATTGTAACCCCGAAACAGTTTCTACTGACTATGATACTTCTGATAAGCTTTATTTTGAGCCCATAACCTTTGAGGATGTTTTGAATATAATCCGGAAAGAAAAACCTTATGGAGTTATCTTACAGTTTGGAGGTCAAACCCCCCTTAATCTTGCTTTAGAGCTGGAAAAAGAAGGGATAAATATCTTAGGAACTAAAGCGGGAAATATTGATATTGCTGAAGATAGAGATAAATTTAAAAAGCTTCTTGAGAAATGCAAACTCAAGCAACCTTTAAGTGGTATTGCGAAGAATTTTATACAAGCAAAAGAAATCGCTTTAAAATTAGGATTTCCTGTGATGGTGCGCCCTTCTTATGTGTTGGGAGGAAGGGCTATGGAAATCGTTTATGATATAGAAACATTAGAAAATTTTATCAAAGAAGCGCTTCTTTATTCTATAAATCAGACAATTCTTATTGATAAATTCTTAGAAGATGCTATTGAAATAGATGTTGATTTGATTGGTGATGGTAAGGATTTTGTGATTGGAGGGATTTTAGAACATATTGAAGAAGCAGGGATTCACTCAGGAGATAGCGCAATGTGTCTACCCCCTTTTAGCTTAACAGATGAGATGATAGATAAAGTGCGTCAATCTGCATATAGTTTAGCCCGCAGTCTTAATATTGTGGGGCTTATGAATATACAATTTGCCATTAGAGATAATTGTGTTTATGTTTTAGAAGTTAATCCGCGCGCCTCAAGAACAGTCCCTTTTATTTCTAAAGCCATAGGAGTTCCTTTAGCGAAACTTGCAGCAAAAGTTATGATGGGGAAGAGCCTAAGAGATTTAGGTTTTACACAGGAGATAATTCCTAATTATACAAGTGTAAAAGAATCCGTATTTCCTTTTAATCGCTTTTTAGGAGTTGATATTATATTAGGACCAGAGATGAAATCTACAGGAGAAGTTATGGGTATTGATTTTGATTTTGGGAAGGCTTATCTTAAAAGCCAACTGGCTGCCTCTCAACTATTACCCAAGAAAGGAAAGGTTTTTATCTCTGTTAAGGATAGGGACAAAAAAGGAATAGTCCCTGTAGCAGAGAAACTTATAAAATTAGGTTTTAACATTCTTTCTACCGAAGGGACAGGAAAGGTTCTTAAGGAGCACAATCTTCCTGTGGTTATTTTACCAAAACTTGCTGAAGGAAGACCTAATATTTTAGATTATATAAAAAACAGAAATGTCCACCTTATTATAAATACTCCTTCAGGTAGAATACCGCGCAGAGACGAAGTAGTAATAAGAAGTACAGCTACGTTATACCGTATACCCTCTATAACCACCGTTTGGGGAGCACTTGCTTCTGTTAAGGCAATAGAAGCATTAATTAAGGAAAAGATAGAAGTAAAGAGTATCCAAACTTATCACGGAGAACTAAGACAGTGAGGGTAGTAGGGGTTACTACAAGAAAAAGAACAGAATTCATTGATGTTACTTCTTTTATTGAAAAGGTTATAAGAGAAAGCAAAGTTCAAGAAGGAGTTTGTATTATCTTCTGTCCCCATACGACTGCTGCTTTGACTATAAATGAAAATGCTGACCCTTCTGTAAGGAAAGATATTATCCATCATTTAGAAGAGCTTGTTCCTTATGCTAAAGAATATTCTCACGTAGAAGGAAATGCAGATGCACATATTAAATCCTCTCTTTTAGGAAGCTCCCTTAATATAATTATTAAAGATGGTTTGTTAGTTCTGGGTAGATGGCAGGGGGTTTATTTCTGTGAATTTGATGGTCCACGCCAGCGCAAATTATATATAAAGGTAATAAAAGAAAAGTGAAAAAGCGCATTCGTTATCAGGGATTTTTTATATTTCTTCTCCTTGTTGGGGCTATTCTGGGAGCAAAAGTTTTCTGGGCTTCTTATACCAATAATTTTTTAGATTACTTTACCGATATCTTTGGTATGCTTCTTGTTATCTTGGGATTTCTTCTACATGTTTCTTCTCGAGGATACAAAGCAGAAGAATCTTTTGGAGGGGAAAAACTTTTAAAAGATGGACCATATGCCTTAAGCCGTAATCCTATGTATTTAGGAGTATTCCTTGTTGGGATGGGGGTGGTGCTGGTTGTGTTTAAGCTATGGGTTTTTAGTGTGTTTCTTGTAGTTTTTTTATTGTTTTATTATCCTGAGATGCAGAAAGAGGAAAGAGCTTTAGAACATAAATTTACAGATGAGTTTATTAAATATAAGCAGCGTGTTCCTGTGTTTTTCCCGTCATTGAGAGTGGTAACCAGTAAAGAGTTAAAGGAATACTTCCCTCTTAAGGCGCAGTGGTTTAATAGAGAAATAGTGTCGGCTATTTGTGTATTAGTTGCTATCTTTCTTTTTGAAATTATAGGAGAATTATAGAAAGACATTCTTTTACTCAAGAGGCTTTTGTTATAGGAGGGGCGCTATGTATTATTTTTGTTGCCTTAGGTATAGGGTATAAAGAGTCTTAAAAGGAGGGATTATGCCTGAGTTAGCAGAAGTTGAGACCATCCGTTTACAGTTAGAAAAAAGTATTCTTAACCAAAAAGTTAAGCGCGTAATTGTTTATGATAAAAGAATTATTAAAGATATAAAAGAAAACGATTTTAAGAGACATATTGAAGGTAAACGGATAATCAAAATTTTCCGACGAGGAAAGATTCTTATTGTAAAGATAAATGAGGGGTTTTTAGTTTTTCATTTGCGTATAAGTGGCTGGTTACTTTTAAGTGAAAAAGAAGAAAAATTTTCCCGTGTTATTTTTGAACTGTCTAATAATAAGAAACTTAACTTTTGTGATAGTCGCATTTTAGGAGAGATAAGGTTTGTAAAAGATTGGCACACACTTTCTATTATAAAAACAATGGGACCAGAGCCTTTAGAGATTACCAAAGAAGAGTTTGCTAAACTATTTCAAGGGAAAAAAACCAAGATTAAACCTCTTCTGATGGATCAAAGTTTTATTGCAGGAGTAGGTAATGTATATGCTCAAGAGTCGCTTTTCTGTGGAGGAATTCACCCAGAAAGGCGCGCAGACACTTTAAGTAATAATGAGTTGGAAAAGTTTTATAATTGTCTTGTTTCTATTCTAAAACAGGCGATTAAAAAAGGAGGCTCTTCAGTAGATACTTATCGCCAGATAGATGGTAAAGAGGGAGAGTATACACCTTTTTTAAAGGTTTATCAGCGCGAAGGAAAGCCCTGTTATCGGTGTAAGGCAACTATCAAGCGAAAGGTGATTGGCGGGAGAAGCACATATTTTTGTCTTCGTTGTCAGAAATAAATTGTTAAAAAAGCGAACGCTATCGATATATCAAAGAAAGGATCAATAAATTTTTTTCTTAAGAAGGCTTATGTATTTATTTTAGGTAAATGATTGTTACAGATTCCCAAAGGATAAATTTTATTGATGAAACTTTATCTTTACCCACAGATATCCCTTGTGTGGTATTAGAGACAGGTAGATACGATGAGAATAATACCCACTCTTTTGTTTTTTCTTCGTATAAAGATGAGTTGATTTTAGATTCTCCCCACCATATAGATAAGTTTTTTTATATGCTGGAGACGTATCTTAGAAAGGGTTACTGGTTGGCAGGATTTTTTTCTTATGAATTCGGGTATTGTCTGGAAGATACTCTTAGGTTTTATATGCCTGAAAAAAGAGAGTGCCCTCTTGTATGGTTAGGGATTTTTAACACTCCTTTTATTTTAAATCATTCCCAAATGATTTGTGTTGATAGAAAAATAAAGAACAATTCTTATTTCCCTATAAAGCGTATAAAACCCAAAATTACAGAACAAGAATATAAAAAAGCAATAGGGAAGATAAAAGAATATATTGAGAAAGGCGAAACCTATCAGGTAAATTTTACCTTTCCTATTGCGTTTGAAGTTCACGGTAAAATTTATGAATTATATTATTCTCTGCGTCAAGCTCAACCGACCTCTTATTTGGCTTTTATCAACACACAAAAAGAGTATATCCTTTCTTTTTCTCCTGAGTTGTTTTTTTCTTTAAAAAATGAGAATATTGTTGTTAAACCAATGAAGGGAACAGTTGCGCGAGGGCGCTTTACTGAAGAGGACAAATATCAAGCTCAAGCTTTAAAACTAAGCACAAAAAACAGGGCAGAGAATATTATGATTGTGGACCTCTTAAGGAATGATTTGGGGAAAATTGCTCAAACAGGAACAGTAAAAGTAAAACAGTTATTTTCTTTAGAAAAATATCGGACATTATGGCAGATGACTTCAACCATTGAGGCAAGGTTAAAAGAAAATATTTCCGTAAAAGATATTTTTAAGGCGCTTTTTCCTTCAGGATCCGTTACCGGAGCTCCTAAGATACGGACAATGCAGATTATAAGAGAACTGGAAAGATATCCACGGGGAGTTTATTGTGGGGCTATAGGGTATATATCTCCTTATAGAGAAATGTGTTTTAATGTGGCTATAAGAACCCTCTATATCAATAAAGAAAAAAGAGGTATATTAGGAGTAGGGGGGGGAATTGTATATGATTCCTTAGAAAAGTTGGAATATAAAGAGGCATACTTAAAAGCTCATTTTCTAATTAAAAAGACCCCTAAGATTTCTCTTATAGAAACAATTCGTTGGGATAAAGAAGGATACTATTTACTCGATATGCACCTTGAGCGTTTACGTAATTCCTGCGAATATTTTGATATTCCTTTTTATCATGATTTTATCAATAAGCAATTAGCATTATTAGAGGGGTTATTTAGGAAAGATCAAATTTATAAAGTGAAGATTATTATAACTTACCAGGGAGATGTTAATTGTTCATTTTTACCTTTGGAAAGAGTAGATGAGCCTGTGTTAATCATGCTCTCTTCAAAATCTGTAAATTCAAGCAACCTTTATCTGTATCACAAAACTACTTATCGCCATTTTTATGACGAAGAGAGAAAATATGCTTTAAAGAAAGGGTTTTGGGAGGTTATTTTTACTAATGAGAAGGGAGAACTTACCGAGGGAAGTATTACCAATATTTTTATTTTAAAAGATAAACAGTTGTTTACTCCTCCCCTATCCTCTGGTCTTTTAAGAGGAGTTATGCGGGAGCATCTTTTAAAGGAGAAAAAAGCCAGGGAGAAAATTATGTATCCCCAAGATTTATTCAATGCAGATAAGATATATATTGGTAATTCTGTGCGAAAACTTTTGGAAGCAAAGTTAAAAGAAGATTAACAGGAGAATGTTGCAGAGAGCAAATTATCTGTTATAATTACGCTTTAGTATTTTAATGAGTTAATGTAAGGATAAAGTTGAAGAAAGTTTTTAAGTAATAATGAGAGATTTAAAGGTAAAGATTAAAAATATCCGTAAGGTTAAAAGAAATATCTATCTGCTTCAGCTTTATTCTCCTTTTTTGGCACAGAATTCTTTGCCGGGGCAGTTTCTTCATATATACATACCCAAATCAGATATTCTTTTGCGCCGCCCTTTTAGCATCCATAAAATAAGAAACAATGATGTCTTTATTTTATTTAAGGTCCGGGGAAAAGCTACGGAAATGCTCTCTCAGCGCCGAGAGGGTGATCCTCTTGATATTATAGGCCCTTTGGGTAATGGTTTTAATTATAGATATCTTTTTGGGGGTGGTGAATTAATTAATACACGAATAATTGTTTTAATTGCAGGAGGAATAGGTGTTGCTCCTTTGTTATTTTTGGCAGAGAGATTGGAGGATATATTAAGAGGCAAAAATTTAGAAAAATGGATTTTTTTAGGAGCAAGAACAAAAGATGAAATACTTGGAAAAAAAGATTTTGCCAAATTAGGGTATAAATTGTTTATGGCTACAGAAGATGGTTCAGATGGGTTTAAAGGAACGGTTATTGATTTATTAAAGCATAAACTAAAAACCACTGACTCCAAACTCAGAGCTTATATATATGCCTCGGGTCCTACACAGATGATTTTTTATTTAGCAAAAGTAATAAGAAAATTTTCTTACCTTAAAGGAGAAGCTTCCTTTGAACAATTTATGGGTTGTGGTGTAGGGATATGTTGGGGGTGCGCCATAGAGACTAAAAAAGGATATAAGAGAGTGTGTAAGGATGGACCGGTTTTTAATTTAGAGGATATAAATGTAAAATAAGGGGGTATGGTGATGGAGAAGCCATTTGTTTCTATAATTGTGCCTGTAAGAAATGCCTCACGGACCATAAAAACTACTTTTGAATATTTAATGAATGTAAAGTATCCCCGTACAGCGTTGGAAATAATTTTTGCTGATGGAGGCTCTTCTGATAAAACAGTAGAGATTATTAAAGATTATCAAAGTCATCATAGATTTATAAAATTAGTAGAGATTCCTGATTGCCCCTCTCCTGGTTATGCTCGCACACAAGCTTTAAAGAGGGCAAGAGGAGATTTTATTTTTTTCACTGATGGGGATTGTGCTCCTGTGGAAGATTGGATAGATAAAATACTGGAAGTGTTTAATCGCGACAAAGAGATTGGTGCAGTGGGAGGGGAGATTTATACCTTACGTGTAGACCCTAATAATTTGGTAGAAATTTACTGTGAGGCTTTTGGGTTTAACCGTGTAAGTTGGCGTTATGGAAATTTAGAAGAAGGTTATTATCCCCCTCAGGAGAAGTTACCCACACAGGTGTGTGGACACAGAAGCTACTTTTTTGTTACCGCAAATGTTGCTTATAGAAAAGAGGCAGTAGAAGATGCTAATCGTAGATTTTGGGAGTTACCTACAGGAGAAGATATAGATTTTGGCATTCGGGTACGAAAGAGAGGATGGAAATTTTATTTTTTACCTTCGGCAAGTGTCCAGCATATGCACCGCGCAAGCTTAAAGTCCCTTCTTAAGGTGTGGAAATCTTATGCTTCTGCGCATCCTCCTCTTTTAGATATGCATGCTACCAATCATATGGAGATAGTTTTGCAGTTTATTGGTAAATACCCCCACCACCCTATTATAGTTTTTCCTTCTTTTATAAAGGGATTTATTTATATAGGCAATTTCCATCTTATGCATCTATGGGGGATTTTATTTATTGCTACTTTTATCTTCCAATGGGTTTGGCCGCTTTCTATAGCCTTGCGGATTTTTAGTTGGGTATTTTTTATATTAATGGGGATATGTGCTTTTAAATTCTTTCGCACCGCTTTTAATATAGAGCCTTATGAGAAATGGTTTCACTTTGCCAAAATGAAATATTTAACTAATCTTTATTTTGTTTTAGGTGGACTAAAGGGGTTTAATAAATATAGAGCTTTTTGTATAGAGCCAAGTTTTTAGCATTAAAAAGAATACTTATTAGTAATTATTTTTTTGAAAAATCAAATATAGAGGAGGATTATAATGTGGTGTATATACTTAATTTTAGGTTTAATTGCTGGTGTTTTTGGAGGTTTTTTAGGTATTGGGGGAGGAACGATTCTTGTTCCTGCTTTAGTATATTTATTTAATTTTACCCAGCACCAGGCACAAGGAACAACGCTTGCTATAATGGTGCCTCCCATTGGCTTACTGGCAGCAATACGTTATTATATGTCAGGTAATATTAAGCTTTCTATCGCTGCCTTTATATGTGTAGGGTTCTTTTTGGGTGGTTTAATCGGGGCAGAGTTTGCCCATAAAATACCTGATATGTTTCTCAGGAGAATTTTTGGTGTATTTCTTCTTTTCGTTGCTGTTAGAATGATTTTAGCAAAATAATAATTATGTTTAGAAAGAAATTAGTTTGTAAAATAGGAAACGTAATTTTAAGTAACCCTATAATTGCTGCTTCAGGAACCTTTGGTTACGGTAAAGAGATGCAAAAGTTTTTTGATATAAACATGTTAGGAGGATTAGTTACTAAAACAATTACCCTTAAGCCCAAAAAAGGTAATAAGCCTCCTCGCATTTATGATTTAGGATTTGGAGTTATTAATTCCATTGGTTTAAGGAACCCTGGCTTAAAAGTTTTCAAAAAAGAGTATGGTGGTTTCTTGAGTTCTTTAAAGACTAAAGTATTTATAAGTATCTATGGGGAAAATTTTACAGAGTGGAAAAAGATTATTTTATCGCTCGAAGATTTGAATATCGTAGGTTTTGAATTGAATCTTTCCTGCCCTAATATAAAAAAAGAATATGTTTATCTTAATAAACTAATTACCCTTGTAAAAAAATTAAGGCCTCTTACAAAAAAGATGCTCATTGTTAAACTCCCTTTTTTGCTAAATATTAAAGAAGTTGTTTTTTCTCTCCAGAAAGCAGGAATTGACGCAGTTACTTTAATAAATACTCTCCCCGCTCTTGCTTTAAATAGAGAAGGAAAGCCAATTTTAGGCAATATGTATGGAGGGTTAAGTGGTCCATGTATTAAACCTATAGCATTAAGGTGCGTATATAGGGTAGCTTCTTCTTTATCTTTGCCTGTAATAGGGTGTGGTGGTATTATGGACTATAAAGATGTTCTGGATTATTTAAATGTAGGAGCAAAAGCGGTTCAGATTGGTACTGCTAACTTAACTAATCCTCTTATCTGTAAAAAAATTATTAAAGATTTAAGTAGATATTATGAAAAAAAAGACTGAACTTATTTTTGCTTTGGATACTCCTAAAAAGAAAAATTTTCAGTATCTTTTAGATTCCACAAAAGATTTAATCTCTTTTTATAAAGTAGGACTGATTCCCTTTATTTCTTTAGGGAAAGAGTCTATCTTTATGATTAAAAGAAGAAAACGAAAAGTTTTTTTAGATTTAAAAATTTTTGATATACCCAACACAATGATAAAAGCCTCTCTTAATGCGATTAAATGGAATGTAGATATCATTGATTACCATCTTTTTTCCGATAAAAATTCTTTAAATTATACTTTAGAGCAAATAAGAAAAGAGCTTAAAAAAAGAAAGAAAGACCCCCCTCTTATGTTAGGGGTAACTATATTGACAAGCCAGACTAATAGGCATACAATACCTAATTCAGTATTGAGTTTAGCGCAAAAAGCAAAAGAGATAGGGTTTGATGGAGTAATAGCTTCAGGAAGGGAAGCAAAAGAAATCCGTAATAAATTAGGGAGCAAGTTTATCATTGCCTCACCAGGTATCCGCCTTAAGGTCAATAATAGAGACGACCAAAAAAGAATAGTACAGCCGAAGAATGTAAAAGGTATTGTAGATTTTGTTATTGTAGGCAGACCCATTTATGAGGCAGACAACCCACAAGAAGTAATTAGGTATATTCTAAGACAACTGCGATGAGTAAAGAGTTAAGAGATATTTTTGAAACGGTTAAAGCTAAAGAGGATAAATTGGAGGAGATTTTAAACAATGCCTACACCGAGAAAGAAAAAATTATTCAATCTGCTTATAAAGAAAGGGAAAATATTTTCGATAGAGTAAAGAAGGAATATCAGAAGAAAATTAATAATTTAAAAGATAAGTTAAACAAAGAAATTGCTCAAGAAAAAAATAGAATAACCCAAGAAAACGCTCAGAGGCAAAAAGAGTTGCAACTTAAACGACCCCAGATAGTTAAAGAAATAAAAGAATTCCTGATTCTTCAAATAAAAACTTATGGGTATAGAGAAAGTTGAGAAAGTATATCTTGTTGGTTTTCAGGAAGTTCAAGAGAAACTCCTTGAGAGACTTCAACAGGAAGAGATTATTCATTTAGATTACCCTTCTAGGGAGGATATATCTTATACCGAGCCCTCAATAAACAAAGAGATAGAAAAAGCCATAAATGTTTTATCCCTTTATGAAGAGAAGAAATTTTTAGAAGAAATTTTTACAGAGCCTTATTTTTTAAAAAAAGATCAGTTTTATGCAGTAAATGCACATAGTTTAAAAGAAACTGTTAAGGCGATTTTAAATTTAGCTTCCCAGAAAGAATCGCTCTCATCAAAAATAAAGAGTATTGAAGAAAAAATTTCTCTGCTTTCTGGTTATATCTTTATAGAATGTAGTTGGCAGGAATTTAACTCTTTAAAGTATATTTCTTTAATTTTTATAAAGATTAAACCTCGTCAGAGAACTTATCTTAAGGATTTTTTTAAAGAAAAAAAAGTTTTTGTAAAACAAATAGCTTTTTGTGATAAAGAAGAAATATGGGCAATAGTAGGAGAAAAATCAGAGATAGAAAATATTCTCAAAGAAAAAATAATTTTACCTTTAGAATTACCCCTTTCTATATGGGAGGAGTATCCTGATAAAAATGTTCCCCAAACAATAGCATCTCTAAAAAAACAAATATTTTTTCTTAAAAAACAGGCAGAGAATATAGATAAAGAGATTCGGAAACAGCTTTCTTATAAAGATAAATTGATGATAGTTTATGATTTTTTTCTGAATGAAGAGTTTAAAAATAGCATTGAGAAGAGCACCTTGAAAACAAAAAGATTATTTTTTTTGAAAGGATGGATTCTTTCTTCTCAAAGAGAGAAGTTTGCAAAACTAATAGAGGAATTTAAAGATAAGGTATATTTCCGAATGGCGCCACCTCTTCCTGAAGAAGTCGTTCCTACAAAATTAAAAAATAAGAAATTTATAAACCCTTTTAGTATTATTGTAAATATGTATGGAGCGCCTCACCCTCATTCTTTAGATCCCACACCCTTTGTCGCTCCTTTTTTCTTTCTCTTTGTAGGGCTCTGTATTTCTGATGCTGGATATGGAGTGTTGTTATCCTTTTTTAGTCTTTATATATTAAAGAGAAAAAAGTTAACAGAGGGGGCTAAGAATTTCTTTAGTCTTTTATTCTGCTTGGGAATTTCTACTTTTTTAGTTGGTTTGATTTTGGGAGGATTCTTTGGTATTAACTTACCTTTTAAAATGATAGATATCCTAAAGCACCCTTTTCCTTTTCTCATTTTTTGTTTTCTTTTAGGATATTTTCAAGTTCTTTTTGGGATAGTTTTAAAAATTTATCTCGAGTTTAAAAATAAAAATTATCAGAAAACTTTACTTAACACCAGCTGGTTCACTCTTCTGATAAGTAGTGTGGGTTTTTTTATATTTAAATTCACTATTTTTAAGATTTTATCTTTTATCTCTATATTAGGAATTATTGTCTTTGCCTCTTCCGCAAAAAATATTTTTGTTCATACAGGAGTGGGTTTATATGAACTTTATGGAATAACAAAATATTTTTCTGATGTGCTTTCTTATTCTCGTTTGCTCGCTTTAGGTATGGCTACAGGGGTGATTGCTATGGTAATAAATCTATTGGCAAAAATGTCTTTTAAGGCAAATATTTTAGGAGCTATAGGGGCTTTGGGCATACTTATAGGAGGACACGTCTTTAATTTTCTGATAAACTTAATGAGTGGTTTCATTCATTCTGCTCGTTTGCAATTTGTGGAATTTTTTTCTAAATTTTTTGAATTGGGAGAGGAATTCTTTCAGCCGTTAAGAATTCACACTCGATATACACATATTACAGAGGAATAATAGGAGGTGAGTAGAGATGGAGTGGGGTTTTGCATTAGCAATTTTAGGAGGAGCGCTTGCGGTAGCTTTGGCAGGAATTGGTTCTGCAATAGGCGTGGGGATTTCAGGGCAGGCTTCCAATGGTGTTATGTCAGAAAACCCCCAGATATTCGTTCCTTTACTTTTGTTAACAGCTTTGCCTGGTACGCAAGGTGTATATGGATTTTTAATTGGAGTAATTTTAATGCTTAAGCTTGGTTTACTGGGAGAGGCAGTAGTTAAGATAGGTTTTTATCAAGGTATGGGTATATTATTTGCATGTTTACCTATAGCTTTGGCAGGATTGGTTTCGGGTATTTATCAAGGAAAAGTATGTGCTACAGGGGTGTATATGGTAGCAAAACAGTCTAAAGATTTTGTTAAGCCCTTAATTATGGCCGTATTTGTAGAATTTTATGCTGTTTTAGGACTTTTGACCTCCCTTTTAATGCTAAATGGCATTAAGGTATAAAGAGTTAGAGGAAATGGAAGGATTAGAAAAAATATTTTTAAGATTAGAGGAAGAGAATAAGAAAAAAGCAGAGGCTATTTTAAAAGAAGCAATATCTTCTAAAGCAGATATTCTAAAAGAATTAGAAGAAGAAGCAATAAAGCATTTTGAATATTGGTTTCAAGAAGAAAAAGCCCAACTTCTAAGAAAAAGAGAGGAGAATATTTTTAATTTTAAAATGGAAAGCAAAAAAAGTTTTTTAGAGAAAAAAGAGGAGATTTTAGAGAAAGCTTTAAAAGAAGTAGAGCAGTTTTTAACCCTTCATCGAGAATATTTGCCAAAAAAAGAAGTTGTTACAAAAGATGGAAAGAAAGAAGTGACGTTAGAAATAGATGAATTCATAGATTTCTTGAGGAAATTTTATGCCCCTCAATTAGAAGATTTTTTAGGATAAAAGGCATTTGATGACAGGATTGGATTATAGTTTTAGTCTCGGTAAGATAGGCGTTCTGGAAAGAAAAATTATCCCTTTAAGTATATTACAAGAGATAGTTGAGAGCCCTTTAGAAGAGGCATTCAGTAGAATCAAAGATTTTTTCTTAGTTTCAGCAACGTTTAAGAGAGAATACAAGCATTTAGAAAATATTTTTTTAATTGAACAGCAGTTTTTGAAAAATCTTTGTTTGTTTCTTATAAAAGAAGATAGTTTGAAAGTTATTCTTCAATATATAGATGAACCACAGACTCTTTTGGAAAAAAATAAATTAAGAAAAGAGGTTTTAAATTTTTTTAATTTTTATTTTGAAACACTGAATATCGTTAATGTCTTACGCATAAAAGCATATTCTTTGAAGGAAGATACTTACGACTATAAAAGGCAAGAAATTAACTTGATAAATTTAGAAAAGAAGTTTTTCGGTTTCTTTAATGAATTGTTGAGAAAAATTTATTATGAGGCAGAAGAGTTAATCCGTAAGGAGTGTAATTATCTTTTAGATTTTTTGGTAGATAAATATTTTAAACTGTTTTTCGCTTCAACGAGGATGAATCTTTTTGGTTCCCAATTAGTCTTTTGGTATTATTTTGCTAAAAGGCTTAATTGCAGGATAGCAAAATTTTTAATTCTTGGTAAATTTTATAATTTAGATAAGGAAAAAATAAAAGCAGTTGTTGATTATGCATAAAGCAATTTTTATAGGTAAAGACGATTTAGGGGAAATATTTAAAATCTTAGGATTAGAAGTTGTTATTATTAAAGAGGAAAAATACCCTTCTTTTATTGAAGAAGATAAGATAATCTTCACAGAACCTTCTTTATACCTTAAAATTAAAGAGATGTACCCTAAAAGCACGATAATTCCTCTGGTGGATTTTGAGAGAAAAACTTCCTCGGTGATTGGCTATATAAAAGAGATAATAAGATCAACCGTAGGAGACGAGGTGTTAAAAAATGAATAGTCCAACAATTATAAGAGTTTCTGGTCCTTTAGTGGTAGCCAAGAACTGTTTAGGGGCAAAGATGTATGATGTGGTAAAAGTAGGAAAGTTAGGAGTGATTGGCGAGATAATAGAGATAAAGGAAGATATTATTTTCATCCAGGTTTATGAAGAGACTTCTGGTATAGGGCCAAATGAGCCTGTGCAATTAACTCACCGTCCTTTAAGCATAGAGTTAGGTCCAGGACTTTTAGGAAAAATTTTTGACGGAATACAAAGACCGTTGGATAAAATTTATGAGGAAGAGGGAGATTTTGTAGTACGGGGAGTGTGGTTTTCTCCTTTGGATAGAGAAAAGAAATGGGAATTTAAACCCTTAAAAAGAGAAAAAGAAGAAGTAGAAGAAGGAGATGTTTTAGGTGAAATTCAAGAGACATCTTTAATTTCTCATAAGATTCTTGTCCCTGTAGGAGTAAAAGGAAAGATTACTGAGATAAAAGAGGGAAGTTTTAATATAGAAGAGACCATTTGTAAAATAAAAAGAGAAAAAGATGAGTTTAATGTAAAGTTGTATCAACTATGGCCAGTAAGAAAAAGAAGGCCTTTTAAGAGAAGATTAATGCCTAAAGAATTTTTATCTACAGGTCAGAGAGTATTAGATACTTTTTTTCCTGTAGCTAAGGGGGGTACTGCGTGTGTGCCTGGGCCTTTTGGCGCAGGCAAAACAGTTATTCAACATCAGCTTGCTAAGTGGAGTAATGCTCAGATTATTGTCTATGTCGCCTGTGGAGAAAGAGGGAACGAGACTGCTGACCTTTTGATAAGCTTTCCCAAGCTTAAAGACCCATATACGCAAAGACCATTAATGGAAAGAACTGTAATTATTGCCAATACTTCTAATATGCCTGTAGCAGCAAGAGAAGCTTCTATTTATACAGGAGCGACAGTTGCAGAGTACTTTCGTGATATGGGATATTCTGTAGCTTTAATGGCTGATTCTACATCAAGATGGGCAGAGGCATTGAGAGAGATTTCGGGAAGAATGGAGGAAATGCCTGGAGAAGAGGGGTATCCTGCATATTTACCTGCGCGGTTAGCAGAGTTTTATGAACGTGCAGGAAGAGTAGTTTGTTTAGGTAAGGAAGAAAAAGAAGGAACATTAAGTATTATTGGGGCAGTGTCTCCTCCAGGAGGAGATTTATCCGATCCTGTGGTTCAAGCAACTTTAAAGGTAGTGAAAGTTTTTTGGGGGTTAGATGATAGGTTGGCTAATGCTCGACATTTCCCTGCAATAAATTGGCTGACAAGCTATTCTTTATACCATCAGGTTTTGGAAGAATTTAAGAGGGAAGATATTGCTGAAGATTTTGACCTTTTAAGAATAGAAGCAATGAAACTTTTAGAGGAGGAAGACGAATTAAAAGAAATAGCCCGACTCGTAGGTGAAGAAGCATTAAGTAGTGAAGATAAATTAAAACTTGAGATAGCCCGTTCCATTAGGGAGGATTTTCTTCATCAGAATGCCTTCCACTTCGAAGACACATTCACTTCTTTAAAAAAGCAATATTTTATGTTAAAGGTAATACTTTATTTTTACCATAGCTGTCAGAAGGCCTTAAGAGATGGGAAAGAGCTTGTTGGGTTATTGAAGTTGCCTGTAAGGATGGAAATTTCTCGAAGTAAATTTATTCCCGAAGACAAAAGGGATAAGTTTAAGGATATAGAAAAAAAAGTTATAGAGGAAGTAGAGAATGTTTAGAGAATACCAGACTATTACCCAGATTCAAGGGCCACTTTTAATTGTTAAAAAGATAGAAGACGTTAAATATGGAGAGCTTGCCCAGATAATTCTTCCTGATAATACAAAACGTTTTGGTAAGGTATTGGATGTTTCCACTGATTTAGCTGTTGTTCAGGTATTTGAAGGGACTCATGGTTTGGATGTGGACAAAAGCAAGGTTAATTTTTTAGGTAAAAGTGAAACCATGGGTGTAGGAAAAGATATTTTAGGGAGAATATTTAATGGGAGAGGCCAGATTCGCGATAATCTTCCTTCTCCCCGAATAGAGAAAGTTTTAGACATTAATGGTGCGCCCATTAATCCTGTAGCTAGAGATTATCCCTCTGAATTTATTCAGACAGGTATTTCCTGTATTGACGGAATGAATCCTTTAGTGAGAGGCCAGAAATTACCTATTTTTTCAAGTTCGGGCCTTTCTCATAATAGGATTGCTGCTCAGATTGCTCGCCAGGCGCGTGTTTTAACCGATGATGAATCTTTTGCGGTTGTATTTGGGGCAATGGGGATAACTTTTGAAGAGGCTAATTTTTTTATAGATGACTTTAAAAAAACAGGCGCTTTAGAAAGGACAGTTTTATTTATAAATTTAGCTAATGAACCAGTAATAGAGAGGATTTCTACTCCTCGTTTTGCTTTAACTGCTGCGGAGTATCTTGCCTTTCACTTGCAAATGCATGTTTTAGTAATTTTAATTGATATGACTTTTTATTGTGAAGCACTGAGAGAAGTTTCTAATGCTCGTAAAGAGGTGCCCGGAAGAAGGGGCTATCCCGGTTATATGTATACAGATTTAGCTACCATATATGAAAGAGCAGGCAGGATTAAAGGTAAAAAAGGGTCCATCACCATGTTTCCTATTCTCACTATGCCTGATGACGACAAAACTCATCCCATTCCTGATTTGACAGGTTACATTACGGAAGGACAAATAATTTTATCACGGGCACTCCATAAAAAAGGAATCTATCCTCCTATTGATGTATTACCTTCACTTTCCCGTTTAAAAGATAAAGGTATTGGGGAAAATAAAACACGCCAAGATCATAGTGACCTTCTTAACCAGCTTTTTGCATGTTATGCTCATGGGAAAGAAGTAAGAGAGTTAGCGTTAATTTTAGGAGAAGAAGCTTTAAGCCCTCTTGATAAGTTATACTTACAGTTTGCGGATAGGTTTGAGAATGAATTTGTACGGCAAAAAGAATTTGAGGAAAGGACAATAGAAGAAACCTTAAATTTAGGATGGCGCCTTTTAGGTGATTTTCCCGAAAGTGAGTTAAGAAGAGTAAGGCCAAATATTTTGAAAGAATATTATAAAAAATGAAACTCAAGGTAAACCCTAATAGAATGGAACTGCTTAAACTAAAAAGAAGGCTTCTCCTTTCAGAAAAAGGGCATCGTCTTCTGCAGGACAAGTTAGAGAAGTTAATTTCAGAATTTCATCGCCTTATAAGGTTATTTAAAAAGACTTCTTATGAGTGGGAGGATATTTTTAGACAGTTTCTTGATGAGTATCTTATATTAAAAATACAGACTTCCCCTTCTTTGCTTAAAACGCTTCTGGATAATTTAATTCCCCATCAGATAGAGATAAATTATCAGAGACTTTTAAATTTAAGACTGCTTAAAATTTCTTTTAAAAGACAAGATTTATCTCCTTATTCCCCAAAAAATATCCCTTATCAATGGGATAAAGTCTATCATATAAAAAAGGAGGTTAAAGAAAAATTAGTCCAGATAGTCGAACTTTACCTTGCTATAGAAATGGTGGGCAAAGAAATTTTAAAGACAAGAAGAAGAGTAAATGCTTTAGAATACATATTGATACCTCAAATAGCGGATTCAATAAAATTTATTGAGTCTAAACTTGTAGAAATAGAAAGAGAGTTTTTGTCTCAGCTGTTAAGAATTAAGGATGTAATCAGAAGATAGAAGGAAGGTTTTAAAATTTAGGGGGGTTCTTAGAAGAAAATTGGCCTACCGTTTTACAATAATTCAAAACCAGCTAATTTAGAGAGAATTCTTGCTTTTTTTAAAGATTTTGGTATTATTTATCTCGTTAGAAAAGAAGTTTCTTAAATGAGAAGTTAGAAGGAAGATTTACTCTTGGGCGGTTGGCGCAGTTGGGAGCGCGTCTGACTTACATTCAGAAGGTCAGAGGTTCAAATCCTCTACCGCCCATGGTTATTGATAGAGAATGAGGGGGTAGAGTAAAGAATGGCTGTTTTCCTTATGAGAGCTACATTCATTTGGATGCAATGCGTCCTTAAAAAGGACGCTTCGCTTTACAGCGAAGATTGCATACAAATCCTCTACCGCCCATTGTTATTAAGATAGAATAAGGGGTAGGGTAAAGAGTGGTTGTTTTCCAGAGGATAGCCCCGCTCATTTCTATTTATATATTGAGGTAATTATATGAATTTAGAAACCTTAAGACATTCGTGTTCTCATGTTATGGCGAGTGCAGTAAAAAAACTTTATCCTCAGGCAAAGTTAGGTATTGGTCCTGCTATTGAGGAAGGGTTTTATTACGATTTTGATATTCCTGGTGGTATTAAAGAAGAAGATTTAGATAGAATAGAAGAAATAATGCGAGAGATTGCTAAAGAGGATATGCCTTTTATTCACGAAGAGTGGAGCAGTAAGGATGCCCTTCGTTTTTTTGAAGAAAGAAATGAAATTTATAAGGTAGAGTTGATAAAGGATTTGCAAGAAGAAAAAGTTTCCATTTATAAGCACAATGATTTTATAGACTTATGTAGAGGTCCGCATCTTTCTTCTACAGGTGAGGTGAAATATTTTAAGCTCCTTTCTATATCCGGTGCTTATTGGAAAGGAGACGAACATAATTCTCAGCTTGTGCGCATTTATGGGGTAGCTTTTTTTACTAAAGACGAACTCGATAGATACCTTATGAGACTGAAAGAGGCAAAAAAAAGAGACCACAGAATTTTAGGCAGACAGCTGGGTTTGTTTGATATTTACTATAAAGAGGCAGGAGCGGGTTTAGTATTTTATCTTCCCAAAGGAGCTATCTTACGGAAGATAATTGAAGATTGGGAGATAAAGGAACACTTAAGGCGCGGTTATCAAATAGTGATTACACCCAGCATTATGGATAAAAGTCTTTGGGAAAAAAGCGGTCACCTCCAATATTACCAAGATTATATGTATCCTATAACTAAGGAAAATCAGGAATTTATTCTAAAGCCAATGAATTGTCCAGGACATATTCTTATCTATAAGTCTCAATTACGGAGCTGGCGCCAGCTTCCTCTTAGGCTGTTTGAATTAGGGACAGTGTACCGTTATGAGAAAAGTGGGGTTCTTCATGGTCTCTTAAGGGTAAGAGGTTTTACCCAGGACGATGCTCATATTTTCTGTCGAAAAGATGATTTATACAGTGAAATAGAAGGAGTGCTTGATTTTGTGAAAGAAGCTATGTTAAAATTTGGTTTTAAGGATTTTGATGCTGAGTTGAGTACCCGACCTGATAAATTTATTGGAAAAAGTGAAGATTGGGATTTAGCAGAACGTATTTTAGAGGAGGTTCTACAGAGAAAAAAAATTGTTTATGCTATTAATAAGGGCGAAGGAGCTTTTTATGGCCCCAAAATAGATATAAAATTGAAAGATGTTTTAGAAAGAAAGTGGCAATGTGCTACTATTCAGCTTGATTACAGTATTCCTGAGCGGTTTAATTTAACCTATCGGAATGCAAGTGGTAAAGATGTGCGGGTAATTATGATCCATCGTGTAATTTTAGGCAGTTTGGAGAGGTTTTTAGCTACTCTCATTGAGCATTATGGAGGTAAATTCCCTCTTTGGCTTTCTCCTGTCCAGGTAGCTATACTCAGTATAAGTAGCGAGAGTAAAGATTATGCCCAGAGAGTAAAAGCAATTTTAGAAGAAGAAGGGTTTCGTGTGGAATTAGATTTACAAAATGTAACCCTTCAGAGAAAAATAAGGAATAAAGAGCTGGAAAAAATCCCTTATATGGCAATTGTAGGGGAAAGAGAAAAAAGCAACCAGCAGGTAAATGTGCGTCAGCACGGTGGTAAAAATTTAGGACCAATGAAAGTAGAAGATTTTGTGGATAAATTAAAAAAGGAGGTGCAAGATTAAACGGTATGTTCGTGTAAACGAGAGGATTTTTTCTAAAACGGTTCGCGTAATTGGTCCTGATGGAGAACAATTAGGTATATTTCCTAGAGAGCTTGCTTTAAAAAAAGCAGAAGAGTTTGATTCGGATTTAGTGGAAATAGCGCCTCAGGCTAATCCTCCCGTTTGTCGGATAATGGATTTTACTAAATATAAATATGAGCAGGAAAAGAAAGAAAAAGAAGCAAAAAAACACCAGCGGCATTCCCAGCTTAAAGAGATCCGAATTACACCCCGCATAGAATCACACGATTATGCAGTTAAATTAAAACATATTCAGGATTTTCTAAAAAGAGGATTTAAAGTTAAAATTAGAATGTTTTTTAAAGGGAGAGAAATTGCGCATCAAGAGTTAGGTAAGGGAATAATTGATAGATTGATAAATGATATTCAAGGGGTTGGGCGTGTAGATAAAGAGCCAAAAACTGTAGGGCACTCTATAATAACTATTTTTGCTCCCAAATAGCTTAAGAAAATTACCGTTAAAAAGAGCGGATAAAATGCTCACAATTTCTATAAAATATTTACCTTGCTATGTTATTGTAAAGGAGGATTTATGCCTAAGTTGAAAACAAAGAAAGCCTTAGCGAAAAGGATAAAAATTACCAAGAAGAAGAAAATGCTACGTCGTAAATCAGGTCGTAGACATTTATTAAGCGGTAAATCCCAAAAAAGAAAAAGAAGTTTAAGAAGGTCCAGTAAGGTTTCTTCCAGTGAACGTCGCCTCATAAAAGAAGCATTGCCCTATAGTAGATAGAAAGGAGAAAAGGAGTTTATATGAAGACTAAACACGCAGTATCAGCTAAGAAAAGAAAGAAAAAAATTTTAAAATTGGCAAAAGGATTTTGGGGAAAACGTTCTAAACAGTATAGGCGGGCAAAGGAGTCAGTGCGTAGAGCTTTAGTTTACGCCTACCGTGACAGAAGAGTAAAAAAAAGAGAGTTTCGCTCTCTTTGGATAACAAGGATTAATGCAGCCCTAAGAGAAAGAGGTTTAAGCTACAGAGAATTTATTGCACGTCTTAAGGAAAAAAAGGTGTTACTTTCTCGGGATATCCTTGCTCAAATTGCTGTTGAAGAGCCTAAAGCTTTTGATATGCTTGTAGAGTTAGCTAAAAACTAATTTTTAAAGAGAAATGAAGTACATAGTGATTATTGGATGCGGTAAGACAGGAAAGGAGTTGGCCCAGGAGTTTTCTAAAGAGCATAATGTAGTTGTTATTGATAGAATAAAACATGCCTTGGATGCTTTGGGAGAAGATTTTAATGGAAGAAAAGTATTGGGTGATGCTTTAGACCTTAAAGTATTAGAGACTGCAGGAATAAAAGAAGCAGATACGTTGATTTTAGCTACAGGCAATGATAATGTGAATATTGTTATAAGCAAAGTGGCAAAGAAACTCTATAAGAATATAAAAAAAATAGCTCTTCAAGTATATGACACAACCAAAAAGAGGATATTTTCTGAAGAAGGATTGATTATAGTAAATAAAACTTATATTTTAGTAGAGGTTTTTAAAAAATGTTTATTATAATTGCCGGAGCAGGAAGGTTGGGTATACTTTTAGCCAAAAAACTTAAAGAAGATAAACATCAAGTTTCCATTATTGATAAATCAGAAGTAGTGTGTAATCGTCTTGCAGAAGAATTAAAAGGAGTCCTTATTATTCAAGGAGATGCCACCAATCCTGATGTATTAAAGTCAGCAAAGGTAGAAAAGGCCGATATATTGGTAAGTACAACCTCATCCGATGCAGATAATATTATTATTTGTAATATTGCTAAGGATGCCTTTTCTATAAAAAGGACAGTTTCTCGTGTTAACGACCCCAAACATCTTCTTCTCTATAAACATATGGATGTTGATGTTCCCATTGATTCCACTTCTATATTAGCAAGAATCGTAGAAGAAGAAGCATCTTTTTCCGATGTAATGAATCTTTTAAGTATTAAAAAAGGGAGGCTTTCTATTGTTAGGGTAGATATACCTCAAAATGCTCCTGTAGTAAATAAAATATTGCGGGACATTTCTCTTCCTCCCAGCGCAGTGCTTATTTCTATATTAAGGGGGCCCGAAATAATTATTCCTTCAGGCTTAACCAAAATATTAGCAGGCGATGAAATTATTGCTGTGACTATTATTGATAATGAAAAGCAGTTAATAAGATCGCTTATCGGAAAATTGTGAATATACAAATAGCGTCCATTTCCGTAATTAGATGAAGATTATTTTTGGTATTATTGTAGAAATTCTTTTCTGTGTTTGTGTAATATTTATGGGGTATATTCTTTCGACAGTATTTTAATATTTTAATCATGACCATATCCCCCGATAGAGACGATTTTTCCACAATTTTTCATGTTTTAGGAAGAATTATTGTCGGCTTAAGCCTGTGTCTCGTTTTACCTTTTTTGATTGCTATCTTCTATAAAGAAGTATCTGCCTTCTATGATTTTTCTTTAGCAATTTCTTTTTCAGCGATTTTAGGAATAAGTTTAATGATGATTTTCCCTCTCAAAAAAGAAATTAGCCGGATTCATACCTTTTTTATTGTAAGCTTGGGTTGGCTTATTGCTTCTTTGTTGGGGGCGGTTCCTCTGTATTTATCTTCGCATTATCTTGGTTTTCTTGATGCCTGGTTTGAAGCTATGAGTGGGTTTGCTACCACAGGTTTGACATTAGTGAGAGATTTAGATCATCTCTCTTTCTCTCATAATATGTGGCGCCATCTTATGATGTTTATTGGTGGTCAGGGAATCATTCTTGCAAGCATTTCTCTTCTTTTTCATGCCAAAGGACCGGTTTTAGGATTGTACATAGGGGAAGCCAGAACAGAAAAAATATTACCTAATATTATTGCCACCTCTCGATTTATATGGAAGGTAAGTATTATTTATTTGATAACAGGAGTTTTTATTTTAACAATTTTTCTTTCTCATAAAGGGATGAGTTTAGACAGAGCGTTTCTCCATGGTTTGTGGATTTTCTTTGCTTCATTTGATACAGGAGGGTTTGCTCCACAAGCTCAAAATATTGTCTATTATCATTCTTTAAATTTAGAATTTATAACCATTATTCTTATGATGTTAGGAGCAATTAACTTTAATCTTCATTTTTGGATATGGTTTAAGGATAAGAGAGAAATATTTAAGAATTTTGAAATAAGGACTTTTATGGTAAGCTTTTTTTTGCTTTTGTTTATGCTTTTTTTCTCTCTAAGGGGTCTTTCTCATTTTTCTATTTTTCGTAAAGGATTTTATCAATTAATCTCAGCTCATACAGGGTGTGGATTTACCAATTTAGCTTTTGGAGAATTAAAAGGGATAAGTAGTTTAAGCTTATTGGCAATTATATTTGCTATGATGATCGGAGGAGGAGTTTGTTCTACTACAGGAGGAGTTAAGCTTATGCGTTTAGGTCTTGTGTTTAAATCTTTTTTTATGGAAATTAGAAGATTAATGATGCCATTTAAGGCAGTATATAAAGATAGTTATCACCACCTTGAAGATAAGATGATTGATGATAAGAGAATAAAGGAGATATTCATTTTCTGTAGTTTATTTTTAGTCACTTATCTTATAGGTGCTATAATAGGAATATTTTTAGGTTATCCTCTGTTGGCCTCTCTTTTTGAATCAGTGTCTGCTACTGCTAATGTAGGTTTATCTTTGGGTATAACCCATCCTTCTATGCCAGCAGTTCTAAAAGTTGTTTATATTCTTCAGATGTGGATAGGAAGGTTGGAATTTTTGGCGGTATTTGTTATGTTAGGTTTTATTTTTTCTTTATTTAAAAAATGAAAATAAAGAAGTTAAAGAAAGTAAGTATTTTGATATTGATTATGCTCTTCTTTCCGACAGAAGGCAGGGTATGGAGTTATAATAGGACAACTTTAAAGGAGATACTTAAGCATCCCAATCTTTTTGATAGAAAAGTTGTAATCTTAAAAGGAGAAGTTATAGGAGATATTTTAAAAGATTCTCAAAAAGGTGTGTGGATTAATCTTCTCAGTGAAGGGTATAATATAGGAATTTATGTACCCAAAAGGAACCTATTAAAAAATGTTAAATATCTGGGTAACTATCATACAAAAGGAGATATAATAGAAGTCAAAGGGATTTTTTATAAAAACTGCCCTCTTCATGCTGAGCGGGATATTCATCTTTTAAATATAGAGGTTTTACATAAAGGATATATTTTAAAAGAGAATGTTTCTAAATTAAAAGAAAAAATTTCAATAAGCTTAGCTATAATGTGTCTGGTGTTGGTAGTTATTTATTTTATAAGATTAAGATATGCACGAAGATATTAAAAAAATAGAAGAAGATTTTCTAAAAGAGTTCAGAGAAATTAATGGCCTTAATGATTTAGAAAGGTTACGTATTAAATATCTAGGGAGGAAGTCAACTATTAATCAACTTTTTTCTAAAATCAGCCATCTTGAAAAAGAAGAAAGAGCTTCCTTTGGTCGTAATTTGAATAGTCTTAAACAAAAAATAACCGAGATTATTAATAACAGAATAAGTACTTTTTCTGAAGAGCAAGAAGAATTAGATGTTACTTTTCCTTCCCAAGAGATTTATTTTGGCAGGAAACATATTTTAAGTGTAGTTAATCAGAAAATATGTGGTATTTTTGAAAGGATAGGGTTTGTTGTTATTGAAGGAAGAGAAATAGAAGATGAATGGCATAATTTTACTGCTCTTAATATACCTTTAGAGCACCCCTCTAGAGAAGCTTTTGATACTTTTTATCTTAATCTTCCTTCTTACGAGAAAAAAAGAGGGTGTCTACTTTTACGTAGTCATACTTCTCCTTCGCAAATTAGGATAATGGAAAATAATAAACCCCCTTTAGCGGTAATCTCTCCGGGCAGAGTTTATAGACCTGATAAGGTAGATGCTTCGCATTCTTTTATGTTCCATCAGATTGAAGGGTTTTGTGTAGATAAAAACATAAGTTTTTCCCATCTCAAAGGTGTTCTATTTTATTTTGCTAAAAGTTTTTTTTCTTCTGACGTAGATTTACGTTTTCGTCCCCATTTTTTCCCTTTTACTGAACCGTCAGCAGAGGTAGATATAAGTTGTATGATATGTAAGGGTAAAGGTTGTAGTGTATGCTCCCATAAAGGGTGGCTTGAGATATTGGGATGTGGGATGATACATCCCAAGGTTTTAAAGTATTGTGGGATTAACCCTCTAAAATATACAGGTTTTGCTTTTGGAATGGGTATAGATAGAATTGCTATGCTTAAGTATGGGATAAATGACATTCGCTTATTTTACGAAAACGATGTAAGATTTTTGAATCAATTCTATGAAGTTTAGTTTGAGTTTCTTAAAAGAGTTTTTAGATTTTAAAATGTCTCCCCGTAAAATAGCCTCTATTTTAACAATGGGAGGCTTAGAGATTGAAGATATCAAAAAGGTAAAGGGAGATTATATTTTTGAAGCAGAAGTGACTTCTAACCGTAGTGATTGGCTTTCTATTTTTGGCATTGCCCATGAGCTGGCAGGTTTATGTGGTAAGAGAATTAAATTTAAAATTCCTAAGGTAACTTATACCCCTCTTCTTAAAGAAATTTCAATTGATATAGAAGATTTCCGTGACTGCCCTCTTTATATTGCTAGACTTATTAAAAATGTAAAGATACTTCCTTCAATAAGGAACGTTAAAGAAAAGGTCATTAACTGTGGGATTAATAGCGTTAATAGTGTCGTTGATATTACTAATTATTGTATGCTTAAATGGGGCAATCCTCTGCATGCATTTGACTTTGACAAAATAGAAGGAAATATTCATATTAGAAGAGCAAAAGATAAAGAGACTTTTGTTGGTTTAGATAATAAGGAATATTTATTAAGTAGAGAGAATCTGGTTATTAGCGATGATAAAAAAGTAATTGCTCTTGCAGGAGTAATAGGAGCGAAAAATACAGAAGTAGATTTCAATACGAAGAATATTTTACTAGAAGGAGCTATTTTTTCTCCGCTTACTATTAGGCGCTCCCGCAGAAGTGTAGGATTAGATACAGACTCTTCTTATCGTTTTGAGAGGGGTGTTTTAAGTAAGCTTTTAGAGATAGCTTCTTATGATGCTGCTGATTTTATTATTAGAACTTGTGGAGGAATAAATTCTGGATACAAGAAAGTTGGTAAGAAGGTTTCTCTTTCTAAAAAGAGGATATATTTTAATTTATCACAACTGAATACTTATATAGGTAAGATTTTTTCTTTTAATAATGTAAAAACAATCCTTAGTAACCTTGGCTTTACTGTAAAAGTTAAGAGTAAAGAAAACTTTTTTGTCTTTCCTCCCTTTTTTAGAACAGATATTAGTATAAAAGAAGATATTTTTGAGGAAATCGCTCGTTGTTATGGTTACAACTTTATAAAAGAGGAATTGCCTTTATTAAGGTATTCCCACAAAAGGGATTCTTTATGTATTTTTAAGGAAGAATTGAAAGAATTTCTTTTACGATTGGGACTTAGCGAAATTATTACTTATAGTCTTACCAGCATAGAGAAGCTTGATGCCTTAAAGGAAAAAAATTTCATTATTCTTGATAATCCTCTAAGACACGAAGAGAACGCTTTAAGAACAACATTGCTTTTAGGGATGGTTGAGGCTATGCGCTATAACATTAATCAGAAGAATAGTAATTTAAGATTCTTTGAGATAGCAGATGTATATAAGAGATATAATAAAAAAATATTGGAGGAGCCTTTTTTGGGGTGTATAGTTAATGAAGAGTCAGGGGGGTTTTATTATTTAAAGGGGATTGTAGAAAAGATAATAAAGTTTTTAAATATAAAGAAAGCAAAGTTTTTAGAAGATAAAAAAGAGAATTTCTTAAGTGGAATAAAGATTATAGCAGATAATAAAAATTTAGGATTTTTAGGAGTTCTAAACCCAAAAACAACCATTTTTAACTTAAAAAGTAAATTGAGTTTTTTTGAAATGGATATAAAACTTGCGGCTTTTTTGAAAAGAGATATCACCTACTCAGCTTTTAGTAGATATCCTGTAGTTTTTCGGGATATTAGTTTGGTCTTAAAAAAGGATGTTAAATTTAAAGAAATAGAAAAAACAATTTCTGATATCTTAACAGCCACATTTTATCGTTACCGTATTCTTGATATCTACCGAGGGAAAGATACTCCTAAGGGCTTTGTGTTTCTTACTTTAAGAATTTTTTATCAGGCAAAAGATAAAACTTTAACTGCTGAAGAGGTGGACAAATTGCATTTTAAATTACGCGACGAACTTTCTAAGAAAGAAGGGATTACTTTGCGATAAGCTTCCTTGAAAATAGGAAATATAAGTGGTATATTATAATGGAAAGAAAAGATCCCTGCCTGTCTCGTCGGCAGGTAATAGCGCTACAGCCAACAGTTCAGAAAAGGGAGCTTATATCTCTTAGTGCTGCGGCACTAAGATGCGGCGCCCACGTGTATGAGGAATGGACTGAGAGCGGCAACCTGCGACGGACTGAAGGCAGGGATTTTTTTTAAGTTCATTATGCAGAAAGACTTACCTTTAACTATTCGCCTAAGGCCTCAGAAAGTAGAAGATTTTGTTGGCCAGGAACATATTCTGGGAGAAAAGAAGCTTTTAAGACGTATAATTTTCTCTAAGAGAATCCCTCCGCTTATTTTTTATGGGCCATCAGGGACAGGAAAGACTACCTTAGGATTCATTATTGCTCGTCATACACAAGGAGAGTTTAGATATGTGAATGCTGCTTTTTCTTCCGTAAGAGAAATAAAAGATATTCTTAAAGAGGCAAATAAAAAGGTAGAAAAAGGTAATGCAAAAACAGTTCTTTTTATAGATGAGATTCACCGTTTCAATAAACTCCAGCAGGAATCCCTTATTCCCGATACGGAAAAGGGGACAGTAATTTTTATTGGGGCAACAATCTATAATCCTCGGTATTATCTTATCCCTTCACTTTTATCCCGTTCTGTATTAGCAGAATTTAAACCCTTAAGTAAAGAACAAATCATTTTGATATTAAAAAGAGCTTTAGAAGATAAGAAGGGTTTAGGAAACTTTGCTGTAGTAATTACTGAGGATGCTTTAGATTACATTGCCATAAATTCTTGTGGAGATGCCCGCCGGGCATTAAGTAGCTTAGAATTAGGAGTATTAACTACACCTTCTGATAAAGATGGTAAGATAAAGTTTGATTTAGAGGTAGCGAAAGAAACCATTCAGAAAAATATTTTTTACGATAAGAAAGACAGCTATCATTATGATACTATCTCTGCTTTTATCAAATCAGTGCGTGGCTCTGATCCTGACAGCGCTCTTTATTGGTTAGCAAAAATGTTAGTTTCTGGAGAAGATCCTCGTTTTATTGCTCGCAGACTTGTGATATTAGCAAGCGAAGATATAGGGAATGTTAATCCTTTTTCTTTAGTATTGGCAACGAGTTGTTTTCAAGCTGTTGAATTTGTAGGAATGCCTGAAGCAGGTCTCATTCTTGCGCAGACCACTATTTATCTTGCTTGTTCTGTAAAGTCCAATGCTTCTTACAAAGCTTTCAGTAATGCTATGGAGGATGTTAAGAGAGCAGAAAATAAAGAGGTGCCTTCGCACCTAAAGACTTATGCTTCCGATTATAAATACCCCCACAGCTACACCGAACATCAAAAAATCGGTAGTTATATAAAACAGGAGTATGGTGCTACTAAGAAATACTATTTTCCTTCACGTGTGGGCGAAGAAAAAAGGATACGAGAGTTTTTGAATTATTTAGAAGGATTAAAAAAATAAGCCAGAGAGGGTAATTTTTAAGATAATTTCTCGTAAACGTTTTCTTGACAATTCTTATTCAATATGTTATATACTAATTAATTCTTTAGCTCTCTTAATAATAAAAAGAGAGTTTGAAGTTTAAAATTAAGGAAATTAATGGGTAAATTCCCGTGGATAGATTTTCTTTCTTTAGTTCTTTTTATACGTATAATTTACATTGCATTTCAGCGAGGACTTATCTATGAAATAGTTAAATTATTAGGTATTTTCCTTGTTTCCTTTTTTTCTTTACAGTATTATTCTTTGTTTTTGGGAGAGTTTTTTGGGAAAGAACCGTTTTCTTTTGATAGAAGTATTCTTGACCCATTATCTTTTTTTATCATTTTCTTTTTCACTCTTTTTATTTTCTTTCTTATATCCAGAATTATTTCTATAATTTCTCTTAAAGAAAGGCATGCTTTAGGAGAAAGGATTATAGCATGTATTTTAGGAATTTTAAGAGCATCAACTATTGTAAGCATTTTTTTATTTTGCGCTTTTGTTTTCTTTTCTCACAGAAACATTGATAAAAGTATTTCCTTTAGAGTATTTAAAAAAGTTGCTCCTTTAATTTATATAAAAACTTATGGAATGTATAAAAAGATCAATCCTTCTATAAAAGTAAACAAGGAGGTATTAAATTATTATGAAGCTGTCAAAAATTTACCAGGAAGTAATAAAAAAAGGTATTGAGGCTGATCCCCGAGGTAAAAAAGCCATAGAAACACTTTTAAAAAAGCGCAAGAAGGAATTTGAAGCTTTAGAGCTTAAAGAAAAAGAGTTTTATGATAAAGATTCTCTGTTTAATCCTTTTAGCGATACAAGAATTCTCTGGGGAAAGGAAAGTAGTAATATTCGTTCTGCTATTGTAGGTATCGATGTTGAGGGGGGAGAGTTTCTTCTTGTGGATCGACTTAAGGAAAAGGGGATAAAAATTGACCTTGTTATTGCTCATCATCCCCAGGGAAAGGCTTACGCCAATTTTTATGATGTAATGGATTTACAGGTAGATATGTTTAAGAAGCAAGGGGTAAATTTAAGTGTAGCAGAAAGTCTTCTTTATGAGAGAAAGTCCCAAGTAGAAAGGCGCGTAGGCTCAGCAAATCATCTGCGAGCTATTGATATTGCACGCTGGCTAAATTTAAACTTTATGTGTATACATACCCCTGCGGATAATTTAGCCTACCGCTATATTGAGAAAGAAATAGCAAAGGAAAAACCTAGATATCTTAAGGATATTATTGACCTTTTTGTTGAAATACCCGAATACAAAGAGGCAGCAAAAAATAATAATCCCCCAAAGATTTTTATCGGTAATCCTAAAAGTAGAGTTTCTAAGGTTCATATAGAGTTTACAGGAGGTACGGAAGGTCCCCAAGATATTTATAACAAGCTCTCTAATGCTGGTATAGATACTATTATAACTATGCATCAGTCTGAGGAGCATTTTAAACAGTGTAAAAAAGAACATATCAATGTGATTGTTGCTTCTCATATCGCCTCAGATACTTTAGGAATTAATCTTATGTTAGACTATCTTACTTCTAAAGAAAAAATTAAAATTTATGAATTCTCAGGATTCAAGAGATTTTCTCATAAAAAATAAAATTTATTAAAGAGAAAAATGATTCCTCAAGGATTTATAGAAGAGATTCAAGAGAAGACAGACATTGTTGATTTAATTTCTAGCTATATTCCTCTAAAAAGAGCAGGAAGGAATTTCAAAGCTCTTTGTCCTTTTCATAATGAGAAGACCCCTTCTTTTTTTGTAAGTCCTCAGCGACAGATTTTTCACTGTTTTGGTTGTGGTCAAGGAGGAGGGGTTTTACAGTTTCTTATGTTGTATGAACGGATGAGCTTTATAGAGAGTGTAGAATTTTTGGCACGCCGATTAGGGATATCCATTCCTTATCAAAAGGTTTCATCAAAAGATAGGTTAAAAATTATTCTCTATGATGTAGTAAAGGAGGCGTGTAGTTTTTTTCATAATAATTTAATTTCCTTACCATCTGCAAAAGAAGCGTTAGATTATTTGAACTCAAGAGGGATAAATAAAGAAATAGTGGATATGTTTAGCATAGGATATGCTCCTTTAGGGAACAGGCTGATTGGATATATGCGCAAAAGAGGAGTTACTATAGACATTTTAGAGAAAGCATCATTAGTAGTTTCAAAGCAAAATGGCAGTTATGTTGATTTATTTAGAGATAGAATAATTTTCCCTATTTATGATGTTCGCAAAAGACCTGTAGGTTTTGGGGCAAGAATTATTAAGGATAAAAAAGATGTGCCTAAGTATATCAATTCTTTTGAAAACATTTTATATAGTAAAAGAGAACATTTATTTGGCCTTAGTCTTTCTAAGGAGGAGATTGTAAACAAAAATAGCGTTATTGTTACCGAAGGTTATTTGGATATGATTACTCCTTTTGCCTGTGGCATTAAGAATATAGTTGCGAGCTTAGGAACCGCCCTTACCATAGAACAAATCAGGATTATTAAGCGATACACTAACAATATAATTCTTGTTTTTGATTCTGATAAAGCAGGGGAAAAAGCAACTTTAAAAGCAGTAGACTCTCTTATAGAAGAAGGAATGAAGGCAGAAATTGCCCAGATCCCTAAAGGATTAGATTTAGATTTAGCAATAAGAGAAAAAGGGGTTAAGTTTGTCTTATCTCTTTTAGAAAAAAGAATTGATTTTTTCGATTATAAAGTTGATATTTTTCGCAATCTTTATGATATTGAAAGTATTGAAGGGAAAGTAAAGATTGCAGAAGAACTGCTTGGTACCATTAGTAAACTTACCAGTGAAGTAGAAAAATACGAATACATAAAGAAACTTTCTCAGATATTAAAAGTAAAAGAGACAGTGCTTTTATCTGAGATAAGAAAGATAGATAAAAATATAAGAAGAGAAGGGGCATTTTTTGCAAAAAGGATAGAGACGATTCCTTTGGTAGAAAAGATAGTCATAAAAAGTATGTTTTCTAATAAAAAAGTCTCCTATGCATTAAAAGATAAACTTAATGCAGGAGATTTTTCGCACCCTTTAGCAAAAAAGACGTTTACTCTTTTTATGGAGAAAGTAAAAGAACAGCCGTCTTTTACTTACAGAGATTTATTGGGGATTATAAACGATAAAGAAATCAGTAGTTTTTTGTCGGAGATAATGATGGATGATGGTGTTAAGATTGATAAAAATTTGTTGAAAGATTGCGTGGCGAAACTCAGGAGAAACCGCCTAAAGACTATAAGGGAGGAGATAAAACAGCAGATTCGTCAAGCTGAAAGTCTTCACGATACAGCAAGAGTAAGAGAATTAATGGCGAGATTTAATAAGATTAATAGCGAGGTAAGAAATGGTTAAACAGAAGATTTTAGAAAGAAACATCGGTCAATTGATTGATTTGGGCAAGAAGAAAGGATACCTTACATATGATGAGATAAACCATTTTCTTTCTGAGGAGATTATTACCGCTGATGATATGGATTTTATTTTGGACCGCCTCGGTAATCAAAATATAAATATTTTAGAGACAGCAGAAGTAGATCAATGGGAGAGGACGAAGAAGACTGTCTCTCCGGCAACTTTACCTATCGACGACCCTGTAAAGATGTATCTAAAGCAGATGGGTCAAATTCCTCTGCTTTCCCGGGAAAATGAGATAGAACTGGCGAAAGAAATAGAAGAAAAAGAAAGTGCCTTAAGAAAGGAGATATTTGAAACTAATATTGCCAAAGAGGCTTTTTTAAATATTTGCGATAAGCTTATTAAGGGAGAGCTTAATCCTGATGACTTTGTAAAAGGAGAGATAAAAAATAAAGAGAGAGAAATAAGAAGAATTAAAAAGCTTATAACTCAATTAAGGCGTATCAGAAGATTGGATTCTCAAAGGAAAGTTCTTAATAAATTTAATTTTACTATAAGCGTGATAGAAAATATAATTTTTCGTATGAAGACTACGATGAGAGAAATTGATTCTATAAATAGGAAACTTAAACGTTTAAAAGGAAGACATAAAAGAAAATTGGCAAATTCTCTTGTCAGAAGGAGAAATAGGTTAATGCGTCGATTGTTGTTTAACCCTCGTCATCTCCATGAGAAGTTTAAGATCATTTTAGCAAAACAGCATTATTATAATAAAGCTAAAAAGACTCTTGTTGAAGCTAATTTAAGATTGGTAGTAAGCATTGCTAAGAAGTATGTTAATCGTGGATTATCTTTTTTAGATTTAATTCAGGAAGGAAATATTGGTTTAATCAAGGCAGTAGAAAAATTTGAATATAAAAGAGGTTATAAATTCTCTACTTATGCTACTTGGTGGATTAGACAGGCAATAACACGTGCAATTGCAGATCAAGCTCGCACCATAAGGATACCTGTCCATATGACAGAGACTATTAATAAGATTATCCGGATATCCCGTCTTTACATCCAAGAAAAAGGTGTAGAGCCTACTCCTGAAGAGCTTGCTAAAGAATTAAGATTGCCATTGTCAAAAATAAAAGATATCCTTAAGGTTTCTCAACAGCCTATATCTATTCATACTCCTATAGGTGATGATGGAGATACTTATTTTGGGGATTTTATAGAGGACAAGAAAGCTACTTCTCCTGCTAATGCTACTGTTTATTCCATGTTAAAAGAAGAGATTACTCAAGCTATGGAGTCTCTTACAGAGAGAGAAAGGCAGATTCTTATCTTACGATTTGGTTTAGAGGACGGTTCGCCTAAAACTTTAGAAGAAGTAGGCAATGTTTTTAAGGTTACTAGAGAGAGAATCCGACAGATAGAGTCAAAAGCTTTAAAGAAGCTTCGTCATCCCAGCCGTTCTCGAAGACTGCAGGCTTTCTTAGAATTGACTATTTTTAGAGGAAAATACCGGCCCGCATAAGATTTAACCAGTTTCTTAAAAATCTTAATTATTCTAATTTAAAGAAAATCAGTAAGTTACAAATATAAAATATATTTTTCTTTAGATATCCATTTTTTAGGGAGTTTAGTTGACGGGTTGAGGTATTTTTAATATAATAAAGTTTCTTAAAAAATAGCATCCTTAAAGAATTTAATTTCCCTAACAAAAGGAGGATTATGGAGAGTAGTTTAGCAAAGAAGAAGATTTTTCTTTTATGTGGCCATGCCCAAGGAGGAAAAACCACATTAGGTGAGGCTCTACTCTTTAAGTGTGGGGCAACTACCCGGTTAGGAAAAGTAGATGATGGTACTACTTTAAGCGACTATGAGGAAGATGAGAAAGAAAGAAAAAGCTCTATAAATCTTTCTGTTTTGAATGCTAAATATAAAGATAATATTCTGCAATTTATAGATACCCCTGGTTATTTAGATTTTATTGGAGAGTTAATTTCTGCTATAAGGGCAGTTGATTTTGCTGTTCTTGTAGTAGATGCTACAGGAGGCATAGAGGTTGGTACAGAAAAAGCTTGGGAGCTTTTAAGAAAAGAAAATATCCCCTGTATGTTCTTTATTAATAAATTAGATAAAGAAAATACGGATTTTAACAAAATAGTAGAGGAAATAAAAAATACCTTAACAAAAAGAGCAACCGTTTTTTCTTTAATTGAAAAAGATACTATTTTAAATATCCTAAAGAACAAAGACAAAGATAGCTCTCTTTACAGTTCGCTCATAGAGATGATTGCGGAAAGCGATGATTCTTTGCTGGAAAAATATTTAGAAGGAGAGGTTTTAGAAGAGGAAGAGTTAAATACTGCGTTAAAGAAGGCTATATTAAATTCTCAAATCTTCCCTATCGTAGGAGGAGTGGCCTTAGAGCAAAAAGGTATAGATGTATTATTAGATTTAATTGTTGATATTATGCCCGCAGTAGGAGATTATTTTTCGCGGAGAGCAAAAGATTCTAAAGGCAATGATATTGAGGTTTCTCCCGCTGTTGAAACATTTTTCAGTGCTCAAGTTTTTAAGACTATAATTGATCCTTATGTGGGTCAACTTAATATTTTTAGAGTGTTTTCAGGAAAAGTTTCTTCCAATACAGAAGTATTCAATGCTACCAAAGGTCATAAGGAGAAGTTTGGTCAGCTTTATGCTCTTCAAGGAAAACAGCAGGTTGCAAAGGATATTTTGTATGCTGGTGATATAGGAGCAGTAGCTAAATTAAAAAATACACAGACTCAGGATACCCTTTGTAGTAGTTCAAAGCCATTAGTCTTTTCTCCTTTACAATTTCCCTCTCCTGCTTATTCTGCTTCTGTAAAACCAAAGACCCGTCAGGATGAAGAAAGAATTTCTACTGCCCTTTCACGGCTTACTAGTGAAGATCCTACTTTTGGAGTCTCGCGGGATACCCAAACTAAGGAATTAATTATTTCTGGGATGGGAGAGTTACATCTTAATGTTATTATTGAGAGAATGAAACGGAAGTATCAGGCAAATGTAGAGTTAGGAACACCCAAGGTTCCTTATCAGGAGACCATAACAAAATCCGTTAAAGTCCAGGGGAAATATAAAAAGCAGACAGGTGGACGTGGTCAATATGGAGATGTCTGGATTGAAGTAGAGCCTTTAGAGCGTGGTAAGAATTTTGAATTTGTAGATAAAATTGTAGGAGGGGCTATTCCCCGTAATTTCATTCCTTCTGTGGAGAAAGGGATAAGAAAGGCAATGGCCGAAGGTATCTTAGCAGGATACCCTATTACAGATATAAGAGTAATTTTATATGATGGTTCTTACCATCCTGTGGATTCTTCAGATATTGCCTTTCAAATAGCTGGTTCAATGGCTCTTAAGAAAGCTTTAGAACAGGCAGGTAGTGTGCTTTTAGAACCAGTTATGAATGTAGAGATAGTAGTCCCTGATGAGTTTATGGGCCAGATTGCGGGTGATATTAATGGTCGCAGGGGTAAAGTATTAGGGATGGAACCCAAAGGTAAAAGTCAGGTAGTAAAAGCCCAGGTTCCTTTGGCAGAGATGTTTAAATATGCTTCTGATTTAAGATCAGTTACAGGAGGAAGAGGAAGTTATACGATGAGTTTTTCTCATTATGAGATAGTGCCTAATCGGATTGCTCAGGGGATTATTGCTAAAGCAAAGAAGACAAAAGAAGAAGAGTGAAGGTATTTACAGAGATAGAAGAGTTAATGGGTAAGAAGACCTATAAAGATATTCGTTTAAATAAACTTCAAGAGAGGTTTAAATCAAAAAAATTAACTTTTATTTCTATAGAATTTACTAACCAGAATCCTACCTTATGCGAGTGTTTACTTATTAAAGAAGAGAATTTAATTAGCTATATAATTCAAGATTTAGAAAAGATAGATAGATTGTGGGAGAAAACTTCTCTCAAAGAACTGTTAAGTGAGATAAAAGATCTTTTAGAAAAAGAGAAGCCTATTTTTGGCAATCTTTCTTTTTCTAAAATTTCCCAGATAAAAGAATATGCTTTTTTAACAGCAAGGCCATTAGTGATTTTTAATAATGAGGATACCTTAGCGCTTTTAAAGAAGATTCTTGAAGTTTGTGGGTATATATCTTTTTTTACTGTCAATAGTAATGAGATAAAAGGATGGTTATTGAAAAGGGGAAGGAATATAATTGAGGCTGCAGGTAAAATTCATACGGATTTAGCAAAAGGATTTATTCGTGCAGAAGTTTATAACATAAAAGACTTAGATAGTTTTGATAACCCATCCAGCGCCAAAGCAAGAGGTGTAATGAAGATTGTGGATAGGGATTATATTGTTGAGGAGGGAGATATTATAAATATAAAGTTTAAGGTATAGCGATGTTAAAGATAAGAAGAGCGATTATAAGTGTATGGGATAAGCATGGAGTTATTGAGTTAGTCCGGAAATTAAAAAATTTTAATGTGGAAATAATATCTACAGGGAAGACAGCTTCCCTTTTGCATAAAAGTGGAATTTCTGTAAAGGAAGTCTCTAATCTTACAGGATTTCCTGAGATTCTTTCCGGGAGAGTAAAAACTCTTCATCCCAAAGTATTTGGTGCTATTTTGGCAAATAAGAAGCACCCTTTACATTTAGAGGAGATAAAAAATTTAAATATAGAGCCAATTGATATGGTGGTGGTAAATTTTTACCCTTTTAAAAAAATGCTGGAAGAAAATTTAAGTTTTGGTCAGATGTTAGAATATATTGATATTGGAGGGCCTGCACTTTTACGTGCCGCTGCTAAAAATTTTAGAAATGTAGCTTGTATAAGTTCTCCCCATCAATATAAAATGATCATATCCGAGATGGAAAAAAACAAAGGTTCTATCAGTGAACACACATTAAGAGAGCTTGCTTGTGAAGTTTTCAGATTAACTAAAGAATATGACAGTTATATTTACAGTTATCTTACAAATAAAGATGTGTTGATTTGGAATTTAGAAAGACTTGCTAAATTAAGATATGGAGAGAATCCTCATCAGAAAGCTGTTCTTTTTCGGTTAATAAATGAAGATAGGGTTGTCTTTAAGCAGTTACAAGGCAGACAGATTTCCTTTAATAATCTTTTAGATTTAGATAGTGCGCTTTTGCTTTTGCAGGAATTTTCTGACCCTGCTTCTGTTGTAATAAAACATCTTTCTCCTTGCGGTGTTGCCATTGATAAGAATATATATAAGGCTTATATTAAAGCCTATAAAGCAGATTCTCTTTCTAGTTTTGGAGGAGTTATAGGTTTAAATCGTAAAGTGGATAAAAAAACAGCAAAGGAAATTATAAAAAGTGGTTTTAGAGAATGCATTATTGCCCCTAACTACTCTAAGGAATCAATACGTATCTTTTCTGAGAAGAGAAGCTTAAGAGTTATTGAGGCAGATTTTGCTAAGAGACCTCAGGCAAAAGATATTAAGAGGACTTCTTTTGGGTATTTAGTTCAGGATCTTGATACTATAAGTTGGGAGAAAAGCAATCTTAAAATAGTAACTAAAAAAAGACCTACTGCTAAAGAGACAAAAGACCTTTTTTTTGCTTGGAAGGTAGTGAAGTTTGTCAAATCTAATGCTGTGGTAATTGCCAAAAATCTTGCTACCATAGGAATAGGGACGGGTCAGCCCTCACGTGTAGGAGCAGTTAGAGTTGCTATAGAGAATGCCTGTAAATCTCCTAAGGGTGCAGTGATTGCCTCGGAAGCGTTTTTCCCCAAAGATGATGCCATAAAGCTTGTCAAAAAATATGGTATAAAAGCAATAATCCAGCCAGGCGGTTCTATAGAGGATGAGAAGATTATAGACCTATGTAATAAGTATCATATTTCTATGATATTTACGGGCATCCGCCATTTCCGCCATTAATAAATCATAAATCTTCTTTAGTCGCTATTAAAGTTTAAATGAAGGTAAATTTTAAACAAACTAAGGATTATTTAGATACATTTATTAATTATGAAAGAGATAATAATTATATTTATAAAAAAACTATAAAGCTTAAACGGGTGAGATACCTTTTTTCTATTCTGAATATTCCTTACAGAAAATTGAAAGCCATTCATATTGCTGGCACCAAAGGGAAGGGCTCTTGTGCTAATTTTGTTGCTTATATATTGGCTAAAAGTGGGTTTAGGGTTGGTCTTTATACTTCCCCTCATTTTAAAGATTTAAGAGAAAGGATAGAAGTATTAGAAAATAAAAATACAAAAATAATAAGAAGAAAGATTTCTTCTAAAGATGTGGTAAAAATCATAGAGGAATTTAAACCCTATTTAGAGAAGATACGTTTTACTGAAGAGTTTGGCAAAATAACTTTTTTTGAGGTATATACCGCATTGGCTTTTAAATATTTTCTTGATAAAAAACTTGATTATGTTGTTTTAGAGGTGGGCTTGGGAGGTCGTTTTGATGCTACTAATATAATTAAACCACTGGTAAGCATTATTACCCATATAGGATACGATCATATTCAAAAATTGGGAAGGTACATAAAAGATATCGCTTATCAAAAAGCAGGGATTATAAAAAGGAACATTCCTGTTGTAACTGCTCAACAAGAAAAAGACGCAGCTGCTGTAATTTTTAAAAAAGTTAAAGCAACAAATTCTCCCCTTTTTGTTTTAAATAGAGACTTTTGTTTTTCTAATGTTAAATTAATGAGAAATTATAGCTACTTTGATTTTAATTTTAATCAATTTAAGATGAAAAACGTATGTATTTCTTTAAAAGGAATGCACCAGATAGAGAATGCTTCTTTAGCGATTATGGCTACTCATTTGATTATAGGGAATAATAAAAAATTTATTAGGAAAGCTTTAAGAGAAACTTTTTTAGAAGGAAGGTTTGAGTTAGTAAATAAAAATCCCTTCATACTTTTAGATATAGCACATAATCCATCTTCTTTTAAAGTATTGGCACAGTGTTTAAAAACATATTTTCCTGAAAGGAAGGTCATTCTTATTTTTTCCGCTTCAAAAGATAAAGACATAAAGAAGATGCTTTCTTTAATCCATTATGATAAATTAATTTTTACTTCTTTTTGTAACCCCCGTTCCTTTAATCCTTTCAAAATGGCTTCTATTACCAACCTGAAAGCAGATATTACAAATAGTCTGAAAAATGCTTTAAAAATTGCATACGCTTATTATAATAAGAAGTATATTATTTTAATAAGTGGATCGTTCTTTCTTGTAGCAGAAGCAAAGAGGATTTTTAAAAGGAAAATATGTGGCTAAATAACTATAATTTGAAAGATACAATTGCTGCTATAGCAACTTTTCCTTCAACTTCTGCTTTAGGAGTAATTAAGATTTCTGGGAGTAAAGCGCTTTCTATTGTCGCAAAGATTTTCCTGCCGAAAAATAAAAAAAATATAAAAGAAGAAAAAACATACACCTTGCATTATGGTTGGATAGTTGATAGGTTTTCTAAAGAAAAAGCTCCCAGGATAATAGATGAGGTCTTAGTAAGTATAATGAGAGGACCTTATTCTTATACCCGTGAAGATGTAGTAGAAATATCTTCTCATGGAGGGATTGTGGTATTAAATAAGATACTTTCTTTAGTATTAAAAGGAGGTGGACGTTTAGCCCAGCCGGGGGAGTTCAGTTACCGTGCTTTTATAAAGGGAAGGATTGATTTAATTCAAGCCCAGGCAATACTTGATATTGTAGAGGCAAAAACAGAGAGATTTCTTCTTTCTTCAACGAGGCAACTTAAAGGGGATTTTTCCTCTAAGTTAAACACTATCAAAGACTTATTGAGAAATTTAGTTTATAAATTAGAAGCTTATATAAATTTCCCCGATGACCAAATAATTATAAATTTAAAAGAGTTAAGAGGGGTACTTAGAAAGACAAAGAATACTTTAAAGAGATTTTTAGAGGATAGTAGAGATTGTAGAATTTTTCGAGAAGGAATTCAATGCGTTATATGCGGTAAAGCTAATGTAGGAAAATCTACGTTATTTAACTGTCTCTTAAAAGAAGAACGGGCGATTGTTACACATATTCCTGCTACTACACGTGATGTAGTTGAAGAGACTATTAATATAAAGGGGTTGCCTGTAGTTATCTCTGATACAGCGGGCATCTTAGAACCTAAAGATTTTGTTGATAAAAAAGCCATAGAGAAATCTTATAGGAAGCTGAAAGAGGCTGATATTGTTCTTTTTGTTTTAGATACTTCACAAAACTTAAGTAAAGATGATTTTTCTTTATGGGAGAAAATAAAAGAAAAAAATGTTATTTTTGTAATCAATAAAATTGACTTAAAAAAAGGATTAGAAATTAAGAAATTAAAACCATCTAGAAAACCAATAGTTAGAATAAGTGCACTTAAACATATAGGAATAAACAAATTAGAGGAGGCTATTTTTAAACTCTCTTATAGAAAAAGCTTGAGGACAGAAAGCAATCAATTTATTCTTAGCCAGTGGCAGGAAGATATTCTTAAAAGAATATTGATAAAAATCGATGAAGCGGATGGTCTTATTCAAAAAGGATATTCTTACGATTTTATAATTTTACCTTTAAAAGAGTCATTAGAAGAAATAGGTAAATTAATGGGTGAGAATATTAGTGAGGAGATTCTAAAGGAAATTTTTAGCAAGTTTTGTATTGGTAAATAGTTTAATAAAGGAGTGATTATGGATAAGAGGAAAGTAGAGAAAGGTGTAAGGATGATGTTGGAGGGATTGGGGATGGATTTAAAAAGAAGAGATATTGCCTCTACTCCTAAGAGAGTAGCAAATATGTATGAAGAAATATTCTTTGGGATGTCACAAGACCCTTACAAAGAGTTAGAAGTTATATTGGAACAGGAACATGATGAGGTTATTCTTTTAAAAAATATACCTCTTTATTCTATATGTGAGCACCATTTTCTCCCCTTTATTGGGAAGGCTTATGTTGCTTATATTCCTAATAAGAAAATAACAGGGTTAAGTAAATTAGCAAGAGTAGTAGAAATTTTATCTCGCCGTCCTCAAGTCCAAGAGCGACTTACTACAAAAATAGCTGATGTAATTATGAAAAAACTTCATCCCAAAGGAGTAATGGTGGTTATTGAAGCAGAACACCTGTGTATGTCTATGCGGGGCATAAAGAAATCAGGGACAATTACTACTACTTCTGTAGTCCGAGGAATTTTCCGTAAAAACCAAAAGACACGTCAGGAGACCCTAAGTCTTATTTTTTCTAAAAGAGATTAAAAATCTACAGAGATAAATTGATAAATTTCCCATTTAGTTTAAGGGGATTTTATTATATTGTTTTCTTCTATGTGTAGACTTTTTTATTCTTTTCTTCGTCTAATTAGACGAAGGAGGTGAGAGTAATGAAAAAGACAATAGTTTGTTTGGGTTTAGTAGTAGCAATGAGTTTTTTCTTTAAGGGGGGTTATCAGGTAGTCTATGCCCAAAAAGATGCTTGGCAGGAAACAACATCTCCTTTACACCTAACCGCTTCATCTCATAAGAAGCAAGGTATAGGTTGGGGTGTAGGTAGAGAAATTCTCTTTGAAAGTTTATCTGATGAGGAGAAGGAACAATTGCTTAAACTTAAAAAGACAAACCCTGAGAAGTTCAAAAAAGTTATTAAAGAGAGGATAAAAGCACGTAGAGATTATTTAAAGGAGCTACGTAAGACTGATCCCGAAAAATTTAAGGAGATTGTTATGCGTGCACGTATACGAATAAGGAAGCGTCTTGAGGAGTTGCGGAAAAATGATCCCGAGAAGTTTAAAGAGATTATGACCCAACATAGAGAAAGGGTAAGGAAGAGGCTGGAGAAGTTACGTGAGACTGATCCTGAAAAATTTAAAAAAATAATTGCTCATAGAAGAAAGATAGCAAGACGGCGTTTAGAATATATCTGTAAGAACGACCCTGAAAAGTGCGCAGTAATCAAAAAAAGAATAGAAGAGAGAAGGCAAAAGTTTAAAGAGAATAACCCTCAAAAGTATGATTATTTAAAGAAAAGATGGCAAAAAGAAAAATAGAGGAAGGTGATAATGAAAAATTGTAGACAGTTTAAGTATGTTCTTTGAGAGGAATTTAGAGAAATGCTTGCCCATAAAGAAGGAGAAATTAGACAGTGTGTAGAAAAGTTCCTCGGTGGAAAAGAGAATAGTTTCGATTCTCTTGTCCGCCTCATTGCTTCTGATGTGGTAAATATTGCCTGCTATTATGTAGGCAATATTGAAGATGCGAAGGACATTGCTCAGGAAGTACTTATTAAGCTTTACAGAAAGTTAAAAGGGTTCCGACAAGAAGCAAATATTTCGACGTGGATTTACCGTATAGTGATTAACACATCTATAGATTTTATCCGTCGTAAAAGAAAGGTTATTTCTTTTAAAGAAGGTATAACTAAAGATAGAAAAGCTACTCAAAACATAAAAGATGAAATTGTAAGAAGGGATAAAAAAGTGCTTATTGAGGAAGCATTAGAAAGACTTCCTTCTCGGCAAAAAGAAGTAATTATCTTTAAACATTTTGAGGGGCTTAAGATAAACGAAATAAGCAAAGTTTTAGGGTGTTCAGAAAGCAGTGTAAAAACCTATCTTTACCGAGCTGTAGAAAATTTGAAAAAAATTATAGGAGGTAAAAATGCGCTGTATATCTAAGAAAGAAATGGTTCTTTTTTGCTATGGGGAAATAGCAGAAAAACAAAAAAGAGAAATAGAAAATCATTTAAAGGAATGTGGGCGTTGTTTTAGGCTATATGAAGAGAGCAAGAAGTTTTTCTCTACATTAAAAATACAAAAAAAAGAAATTTCTTCTTTAGAAATCGAAGCTCTAATAAAAGCAGTAAGAGCGAGGCTTACAGATGAGAAAGGAGAAAATTTGAGAGAGAAAGTAGGGTATTTTTTTAATGGTCTATGGTATGGAATTATTTTCCGTTATAAGGTTGCTTCTGTTATTGCAGGGATAATTATTTTTTTACTGCTTTTACCAACAGTAAAGTATAAAAAGACGCCTACTTCAAACTTAAGTATGGAAATTCTTCAGGTAGAAATGGAGCTTTCCTTAGAAGATGAGGATATTTCTGAGTTTGATGTTTATTATAATTTTAATGATTTAGAAAAGTATTCTTCTTGAAGGTATAGAGCGTAGTGATTAGGGTATAGCTAGCATTTTCTTATGATTAGATTCAAGAAGTTTAGTAAAAAACACACTTAGAGAAAAACACACTTAAAGAGGAAATAAAAGAGGAAATAAAAAAAGAAAATAAAAAGAAATAGTTAAATATCCATCCTAAATAAGCATCAACTTTTAATCCACGACCGTGTTCAAAATATTGATGTATCGGATTAAGGGAAGAGGCTTTTTTTACACAATATTTAATCAAAGGCTTATTGACTCTCGATTTATTGACTCCTTGCTAAGAAATACATGCTAATAAATATGTTCTTGTATCTTGGTGACTTTTTAAGCTGAGGATTGTATCGCGTATTTCATGAAGTTCTACGGTCTATAACATAATTACTGTGGGGTATTCTTTTTGCTGCTTCCTTTAATTCCGCCCCTATAGAGCTTATTTCTGCAATATGAGTAAATTTTTTAGAAAGATTAGTTATAATGCCAATAGAAATAGTAACAAAAGGGAATTTTCTCTGAAAGCCACTTCTATCCGCAGTCTCAATATACCCTTTTATTCTGTCTTTTTCATCATAGAACTGCGGTACAATTTTATCAAAGTTATTTATTATCATTTTAGCAATTTTTTCTCCATAGGATGGTGAAGTAATGATAACAAAGTCGTCCCCCCCTACATGTCCAATAAAGTCATTTACTGTCCCTTCTTTTTGCACGCTCTTGATTATTATTTGAGACGTTTCTTTAATAACCTCATCTCCTCGTTCAAAACCATAATAATCATTTAAAGCCTTAAAATTATCGAGGTCAATATAAAGTACAGCAAATTTTTCTTTATTTTTGAGACGTTTAGTTAATTCATTGTTTATAGAGACATTGCCAGGTAGGCGAGTTAAAGGGTTGGCATCTAAGCTAATTGTAGAACGTCTTATAAGCATCTGAATGCGCGCGGTTAATTCAGGGGGAGAGAAAGGTTTTACCATATAATCGTCTGCACCTGCACCAAGACCAGCCACCTTATCTTCTACTTCTCCTTTTCCTGTAAGCATTAAAATAGGAAGGTGTAAAAATAAAGGATTACTTCTAAGCTGTTGACATAGTTTTACTCCAGTTATATCAGGAAGCATATAGTCCAAAATCAGAATATTGGGTTTTTCTTTTTCTATTTTATCAAGCGCCTCTTTTCCTGTAGAGGCTTTTATTACTTCAAAATCCTCTTCTAAAGTAATTTCTAAAAGCTCAAGAATATCTGGATCATCATCAACAGCTAATATTTTTATTTTATCCATATTTGTGCAATTTACTTTACTAATTTTAGGGTGAAGTAAAAAGTAGTTCCTTTATTGAGTTCTGATTCTACCCATATATTTTCTCCGTGAGTATCTATTATTTTTTTTACTAGAGAAAGACCCAGTCCTGTACCCTGAACTTTTTTATTCAAAGCATTATCTGCCCGGTAAAATTCTTGGAATATTTTTTCACAGTCAACTTTTGTCATACCACAACCTGTATCGCTTACAGATATTAAAGCATGAGTGTCTTTTGGGGTACATCCTACAGTAATTGTTCCTCCTTGGGGAGTAAATTTTATAGCATTATTGATTATATTTATAAATACTCTTTCAATAAGATTATTATCAGCATAAACATCAAGATAATTAGGGGTATTAAGAACAAGGTTTATATTCTTACTATTTACTTGAGGCATAAAGAAGTCTTTTACATCTTTTATGATTTTGACGATATTAGTAGGAGTAATTTTTATTTCTACCTTTTTAGATTCTATCCTCGAAATATCTAAAAGTGTATTTACCATATTAACTAATTTATCTACATTGGTGTCTATTTTTTTCAGTCTTTCTTTTGCTTCTTCAGGAAGCGTGCCAAATTTTTCTGCTACCAAAAGACTAGAAAATCCTTTTATAGAGGTAAGAGGCGTTCGCAATTCATGGGATACGCCGGAAATAAATTCTGACTTCAATTTGCTAATTGCTTTTATTTCGTCTAAGCTTTTTTTAAGCTGAAATGTCTTTTCTTTTACTTTACTTTCAAGTTCTTCACTTGCTTTATAAAGCGATTCAAATAGCTTTATATTGTCAAGACACTGACCTAAATACATACATATAATGTAAAAGATTTCTTCTTCCGCTGCAGTTACCCCCCGGGGGAGAATACAATTAGCAAGAATAAATATTCCATATATATTTTTTCCCATTCGGATAGGTGCAAGGAGAAAATCTTGATTTACGATTTCCCCCAAGGACTCTTTTAATTCTTCTTTGTGGACGAATGTTTTATATGAAGTTACAGAGGAAGTTTTTATTAACTCAAAAGAATGAGTTATTAAATCTTTAAACCCCTCTATTTGAGAGGAGGTAAAATTTATATTGAGTTTTGTCTCTTTAGTGGGGTATAAAATAAGGAGAGATTTTTTGAATCCCAGGTTATTAATTAATTCTTCATCAATTTTAGAAAAAAGTTCTTCTTCATCAAGAATGCTAATAGAGGAACTTATTAATGTTCGAAGGAGTGTTAATTTTTTTAACTTATCTTCTACATCTTCTTGATAAAGCTTTAACTCCATATCACTTTGAATAATGAGTTTTGCTTGGTTATCTAATTCTTGTAGTTCTCTATAGAGCTGTGAAATATTGTCGTTCAATAATTTTATTTTTTGTAATTTTGAGAGTAAATAAAAAACAAGAAAAATTATTATACCCAGAGCACATCCTAATAGTATATAAGGATTTAATTGTAAAATAAGTTTAATAATCCCCATATTTTAATAATATCATACTAAGGAAATAGTTTCCTATAGTGAATTCTTTTATATAATCACTGGGAAAAATCTGATAATCACAGTACAGGCCAATTACTTTTGTTTTCTCTCCAAGAATTCCTTTTAAATTTTGTATTTCTTTATCAGCATTATTTTTTAATATTTTTCTTCTTGCTAAAGAATTGAAGATGATAGCAACGTCATAATCAAAATCATTTTTTATGTAGCGCACTGCATTTTTTACTTCTTTTAGTAAAGTCTCCTGTGTAGCTATCATAATATGAGCTTCCGTTTTTTCCTTTATATTACCTATACAAAAGAGAGAGTCATCTCGTAGAATATCAATAATATGAATTAAATTGTAATTTCCATTATTCTTTATGCCTATAGGATAAAAAGAACACATCGATGTTTTTTTAAATAAATCAAATTTATCTCCAAGATATTTCTTATATATTAAACCTGCAGGTTTTTTATCTATTTCGATAATTCTGTTTTTTTCTAAAGCAACCTTTGTTATAGTAAATTTTTTTCCTAAAGGGATAAATCCTCCAACCTTTATATTATCAATATTAAATTTCCCTCCCAGAATTATACTCCCCAGTCCTTCTTCAATTGTATTATTTACTACTAAGAAGTTTTTTATCCCGTATTTTTTTAAAAACCCCGCACCAAAAACATTGAAATTCCTCCCTACAGCCAGCGATAACCCCCTTAGGTAATTATAAACATTAATTTGGGGCCCTAAAGAGGAAATAAGGAAGCGCTGTTTTTCTTTAAGAGAGATAATATTTTTCTTAAAAAGAAACTCAACATCTGTAACATCTGTTTTCTTGATAAAGGAGCTTTTTACAGAAATGTTATTTTTGGTTAAACAACAACAGACAATCCCTCTTTTGATTATTTTATTCTGGAAGATAAGAAGGGGAGATTGGATAGCAAAGATATTCTCTGATTTTAATGTAATACTTAATGTTTCCTTTATGAACATTGGTTGATATCGAGGAGTAAAGAACAATAGAGCTAAAGAAATTGGTTGAGTGCCAAGAGAAGATTTTATGTTTCTTGAAATCATTTTTATAGCACTGTCCGTGTCATAATTCTGACTAAATGCTATAGCAAGTTTTTCTTTTCCCATAGGGAGGCTAATTTTGAAGAATTAGCTTAAGATTTATTTTTTTCCATAAAAACTTTAAACAAATCAATAGGTACAGGTACAATTAAAATAGAAGATTTTTCTGAAGATACTTCTACTAATGTTTGCAGATAACGCATTTGTAAAGCCATGGGATGTTTAGCAATGGTTTCTGCTGCTTCTCTTAATTTTCCTGCTGCTTGCTGTTCTCCTTCAGCAGCGATAACTTTTGCCCGTCTTTCCCTCTCAGCCTCTGCTTGGCGTGCCATTGCCCGACGCATTTCTTCAGGAAGGTCGACATGCTTTATTTCTACCATAGAAACTTTTATTCCCCAGGGGTCGGTCTGTTTATCAATTATTTCCTGTAAAGCAGAATTAATTTTTTCTCGATTGGAAAGGAGTTCGTCAAGTTCTACCTGTCCAATTACACTTCGCAAAGTTGTTTGAGAAATTTGAGAAGTAGCAAAGTTGTAGTTTTCTATTTCAATAACTGCTTTTATAGGATCCAGGACTCTATAATAGACGACAGCATTTACTTTCACTGAGACATTGTCTTTAGTTATAATATCTTGAGGGGGGACATCCAGAGTTATGGTGCGAAGAGAAAGTTTAACCATCTTATCTATAGGCCAGAGAATAAAGAATATACCCGGCCCTTTTGGTTCAGATAGAACCCTTCCTAACCGAAAGATTACTGCCCTTTCATATTCCTGGATTATTTTTATACATTGAAAAAGATACATAATGATAAGGATTATAATAGTAAATAAACTCATATTACCTCCTTTCTTTTACTTTAAGCAAAAGACCTTTAATTTTTTCTACTATAACTTCTGCATTTTTAGATATTTTGGTGTCAGAATAGGCGTTCCATATTTCTCCATGGATACTTACTTTCCCCTTTCTGTATATATCTGTTAAAGCTATACCTTCTTCTCCTGTTAAGCCATCCTTTCCTGTTTTTGATTTCCGGCGGTAGATAGAGGCTGCTTTACTTACAATAAAAAGAACAACTACAGAAAAAAATATTATTAAAGGAAGAAAAACTTTAAAAGATACTTTTAAAAGAAGTGGTTGATTAAAAAGCATCATTGACCCAAAGAAAAGAGCAATTATCCCCCCCAGAGTAAACATCCCAAAAGTGGGGGTAAAGGTTTCTACGATAAGGAAAATAATTCCTAAGATTATCAACGCTAATCCCGCATAATTTAGAGGAAGAATACTGAAAGCATAAAAGGAAAGCAGAAGACATATAGTTCCTGCAATTCCCGGAAAACCAAAGCCGGGATGAGTTATTTCAAAAATTAACCCCAAAAAACCAAGGGTAAAAAGAAGATAAGCAATATTAGGATCGATAATGGCATTTAATACCCTTTCGCGAAGTTTAAAAGGAATCTTTTCTATGTTGGTTTTAGATGTTTTAAGGGTAATTTTACCTTTTTTGGTGACTACAGTTTTTCCGTTAAGTTTTTTGACTAAATCATTTAAATCCAAGGCAACAATATCACATATTTTTTGTTTTACTGCTTCTTTGTCCGTAACAGAGATACTTTTTTTTATAGCATTTTTAATAAAGTTTATAGGCCGTTTTCTTTTTTCAGCAATGGTTTTTGCCCATGTTACAGTGTCATTCAGAATTTTATCTTTCATTTCTTTACTTAACTTACCCCAGCTACCTCCTCCAATTATAGGATGGGCTGCTCCAATGTGAGTTGCTGGACTCATAGCGATTATATGAGAAGCATAACTTATAAAGACACCTGCGCTTGCAGCGCGTCCACCGCTGGGGGTTATATAAGTAACAACGGGAGCAGAAGAATTAAGAAATGATTTTACAATTTTTTCTGTAGATTTCAGTAGTCCCCCTGGCGTATCTAATTGTAGAATAAATATGGCTTTTTCTTCTTCTGCTTTTTTTAAGCATCTTATAATATATTCACTCGTTACAGGATTGATTATATAGTTTTTAATAGTAGCAATTTCTATTTTTTGGGCCAAGCAAAGATAGGGAAAGAGGAAGAATAAAAAAAGAAGCTTTTTTTTCATTTATTATTAATATTATCAGAAATAGTTAAAAAATCAAACAATTTTGTTTAGGGCTGTCAGGAAAGAGATAAAGTAGAGGGGAGAAAGGAAAGGGTTAACTTTTTGTTTTACTCTCACAATTATTTTGGCGGAGAAGTAAACACCACTAGCTTCAACAAAAGATTTTAGATATTGTAAAAAACTTATTAGATATTAAAACTATTCAAACCAAACCATAATAATAGTAACAGAACATACCTTAGCTTTTCAGCCACGACCGTGTCTAAAAAGTTGAGGTATTAGTAAAGGAAGGGGAGGATATACTTCCAGAATATACTTGAGACAATAATATTTGAAAAAACTCAAAACTCAAAACGCAAAGTGTAAAACTAAAAACTCAAAGCGAAAAGCGCAAAACTTAAAGTTCTTATTTTTAAATTTGTTTGTTTTTAGTTTTTCGCTTTGCACTCCCTATAACTTTTCACTTTAAACTTTGCGTTTTGCACTTTACACTTTTCGCTTTACACTTTCTATTAAAAATTGTCTCATTGATAATTTAATAAAAATTAGAAATTGAAAGTTGAAAATTTTTCTTTTAGAATTAAGTGCTTAGAATACAGATTTATTTAGAGGCTATATCAATTTTGGGGAGGCAAACTGCTGTACATTTATGTTTGACATATTTCAGAAGACAAATAGAATAATATAATACCTCGATAAGCTATAGGGAATAGTTATGGTGGCCCCATCGTCTAGTCTGGTTGAGGATGCGTGGTTCTCAGCCACGAGGCACCGGTTCAAATCCGGTTGGGGCTGTTTTTTTATTTTAATATATCTTACGCGTAATATATCCTCTTAGTTTCTTATTTTTTGAATATTTTTTCCTTGCAAACTCCCCTATATTATGGTATTAAATTTATAGATATTTCTTTTAATTGTAATTAATTAACCAAAGGAGGCAAGATGAAAGGGAGGAGTTTTATAATAGGATTAATTGTCTGTATTAGTTTTTTTCTTGTGAGCTGTGATAAATTAAAATTCAGTAAAAAACCTGCCTCAGAGTCCAAAAAAGAGCCCTTTACTTCCAAACTTCCTGTTACAGGAACAGTTATTGCTAAGGTAAATGGTTATCCCATTACTTTAGAAGATTTAGAGGAGGAAATAGACCGTTATAATAATGCAGTCCCTGAGGATAAACCTGAGCTTAAAATAACTACACGAGAAAAAAAATTAGATTATTTAAAAAATGAAGTTATAAAGCGCATTCTTCTTTATCAAGAAGCCTTGGATAGAGGTTTGGATAGGAATCCTGAGGTGATAAAAGCATTGGAGAATACTAAACAGCAACTGCTTGTCTACCAGTTAGTTAAGGAGGAAACAGATAAAGTAAACGTTACTCCTCAAGAAATTAAGGATTATTACAATGTTGCTAAAGAAAATTTAAAAGAGCCAGAAGAAAGAAAGATAAGAGAAATAGTAGTTATTAGTGAATCTCAAGCAAAAGATTTATTAATCAGGTTATTGCAAGGTGAGGACTTTGCTTCTTTAGCCCGCCAGTACTCTAAGGCACCTACTGCTGAGAAAGGAGGGGATTTAGGCTTCATTAAGCCAGGCACAAAATTTAAAGAATTTGATGAGATAGCTTTTTCCGATGCTTTGAGTGTAGGGGGGATAAGCAGTGTATTTAAAGGGCCAGATGGGTATTATATTATTACTGTAGAGGGTAAAAAAGGAGGAAAACAAAAAACTCTCTCCGAGATGTGGGATGATATAAAGAGAGGTTTGACATTTATAAAACAGCAGAAAAGAATAGATGACCTTGTGGGTAATTTATCAAGAAATGCTAAAATAGAGATAATGGAAGATAAGATTCAGTAATATATCTTAACATATTCCTTTTTGAAACAAAGGCGAGGTTTAATGGGGCCAAGAATATCTAAAAAGATGTTAAGTTTAAGCGGAGGGATCATCTTAAGTATAGGCGCAATTATTCTTATAAATACTTATATAAAAGAAGAAAGGAATAAAATGTATAATAATTTAAAGAAGACATTTATGGAAAGATATAAAAATTTAAACTCAGTGATTGTCGCTAAAAAAGATATACCCGCCGGAGCAGAAATTGTACAGAGTATGATTGAGACGAAAGTAATTCCTAATGAATATATCCAGCCTAAATCTGTAACTTCCGCAGACAGAATAATTGGTATGAAAACAGTTGTTGCTATAAACAAGGGAGAACAGATTACTTTAAGTAAACTGATGTCTCCCACGATGGCAAGGGGGGAATCTTTGGCAATGGCAACACCTGTAGGTAAAAGAGCAATTACGGTTAGTGTGGATAATATAAGTGGTTTGGTAGGAATGATTAAACCAGGAGACTATGTTGATGTTATTGCTCTTTTACCTTTACCTGTTAAAACTCCTGAAGGGACTAAGACTACTAATACTACTATACCCCTTTTTCAGAAAGTTTTAGTTTTAGCTGTAGGAGAAAAGTTATTAGAAAAAAAAGAAAAAGGAAAGACTGGTTTATGGAGTTTGCGGTTAAAACAAAGAAGTACAAAAGAAGAAAAAAATCCTTTGATTACCTTGGCACTTTCTCCTCAAGAGGCAAGTTTATTGTCTTTTGTTGTTGAACAGGGAAGAATTCGTCTGGTTTTACGTTCTCCTGCCGATGCAAAAGTAAAACCTCTTCCTCCTGCAGGATGGGATACTCTTTTTCAGTATATAAATTCTACTTTGCCCCAGGTAGAGGTAAAACCCCTTGAGCCTAAAAAGCTTGAGCCTAAAAAGATAGAGATTTACCGGGGACTAAATAAAGAATATATATCTATTTCTGAATGAAAAAAACATATTTAAAGATTATTCTTTTTTGTGTAATATTTTTAGGAAACAGTTCATTTCTTTTTTCTCAAAATTTCCAGGATTTATTTAGTAGCGATGAAACAACTCTTGTTTTATATGTAAATGAACAGAAAGTAATTTCTGTAAACAGCCCCCAGCGTATTGCTATTGGTAATCCTGAGGTAATAGATGTGGTTAATGTTACAGAAAAAGATATAACTATTGTAGGTAAAACCGAAGGAGAAACTTCTTTTAACTGGTGGGATAAATTTGGGCACCACAGTATAGAAGTTAAAGTATATAAGGAGAATATGGCATTGATTAAGAAAAGAATTGATAATCTTTTAAAAAATATAGGGTTTTTAAATATTTATACCAAAGCCTTAGACAGCGAGAATAAGGTTTTGCTAAAAGGAGAAGTAAAAACAGAAGAAGAGAAAAATAGACTTATGGCAGCATTAGGGAAACTTAAAGATAAAGTTTTAGATTTTATTAATGTGCGGGAAGAAGAATCAAGTGTAGAGATTGAAGTGCAGGTGTTAGAATTAAGCAAAGATGCCGTTAGAACCTTAGGGTTTGATATGCCCAGTGCTATTAAGTTTACAGAGTCAAGCGGGCCAACTGTCCAGGCAGTAACAGGTCTTTCAGCATTACTTCACGTTTCTGACTGGACACGCTCTGCTTTTAGCTTCACATTAGATTTATTAATTCAGAAAGGCGAGGCAAGAATTTTGTCTCGTCCCCGATTGGTGTGTAGAAGCGGTAAAACCGCTAGCCTTCTTATAGGAGGAGAAGTTCCCATTTTTGCTACAGAAGTTTCTTCTGAAGGAGAGGGTACTAATATTGAATATAAAGAATATGGAATAAAGTTAAATATTGAACCCAAAGTAGTCAATAGAGATAAGGTGGATATTAAATTGGATATAGAAGTAAGCGAATTACAACCGGTAGAAACTATAGGGGATCCTGATGCTCCTACAGCTAAAGCATATCCTTTAACAAAGAGGATAATCTCTACAGAGGTTTCTTTAAGAGATAAAGCAACTCTTTCTATAGGAGGACTTATAAAGGAAAAGACAGATGAGGATTTAAAAAGATTTCCCTGGTTAGCAGACCTTCCTGTATTAGGAGCTTTTTTCAGACACAGATCCATAAGTATAGGAGGGGGTGCAGGTCAAAGGGGAAATACTGAACTTTTTATTACTTTAACTCCTCATATTATTAATATGGAAAGCAAAGCGGACAAAGAAGATGATTTTTTGCAGGAAGAATTTTCCACAAAAAGGGGGATATTTAAATTGTACGGCCAGACTAATATTCCGGATGAGTTTAAAGAGTATGCTTATCAGGTTCAGAGAAGAATTTTAAGTAATATTTCTTATCCTCGCGTGTTACGACATACAGGGTGGGAAGGGAATTTGGTTTTATCTTTAAGACTATCATCCGCAGGAGAACTTAAAGATGTAAGTATTGTTCGTTCTTCAGGCTATAAGATATTTGACGAAGAAGCATTAAAAGTAGTAAGAAAATTATCTTACCCTCCTTTTTCTCCCCAGATGCGTTTGGAAGAGGTAAATATTGAAGTCCCCATAGTGTATAGAGCAGAAAGATGAATTTATGACAAAGACAGTTGTATTTTTTAGCACAAAAGGTGGCGTGGGTACAACCATGGTTACTCTTAATGTTGCGGTTAGCCTTTCTTTACAGAAGAAAAAAATTCTACTTATATCGTTAGACCTGAATGCCCCCTTAGATATGGTGAAAATGGCTAATATAAAGCCTCAAAGGACCCTGATAGATTTAATTGCTCACACTAAAGAAATTATGGGAGGCAAGAAAGATGTAAAAAGTTTCTTTACTTCTTTAAATTCTTCTCTTGATTTTTTGTCAGCAGCATCTTCCTTAAGATTAATTCATCATATTAAACCCCAACATATTGAAGAATTCTTAACCTTATTTCAAAAATTGGATTATGACTTTATTATTATAGACGGCGGTAGAAGTCTAAGCGATAATTTGGTGAAAATTTTTAATAATTCTAATTTGATATTTCTTATAGTAACTCCTGATATCCTTTCCGTTTATCATACTGAGTGGATATTGGATACTTTACAGAGTTTATATTTTCCTTTAAAAATGTTAAAAATTATTCTTAATAGGGCAGAGAGTAGAGGAGGAGTGGATGTAGGAGAAGTAAAGATGGTTTTTCCTGTAGAGATTTTTTCTCAGATTCCTTCGGAAGGAAAATCTGTAGGAGTTGCTTTAAATAAAGGTATTCCTGTAGTTTTAGATAATTCCCGTAGTAGTGTAACTTTAGCTATAAAGAAATTAGCAGATGAGCTTTTAGAAAGAGAGGATATTTATCTTCCTACAAAAGAGCTGTCTGAACTTAAGCTTAGAAAGAGACCCGCAGAGGTAATTGATGGAGGAAGTAGTTTATTAGTTAATCTGGGATTAGTGGAGCCTCTTCAAGTTAAGACAAGAGAGGAAGACCCAATTATAACCTTAAAAGAAAAAGTTCACCGGAAATTAATTGAGCGAATGGACCTGAAGAGGATGCCTGTAGAAGTTTTAATGTTAGATACAGATAAGTCTAAGGAATTAAGAGAAACAGCAGAAAGAGTCGTAAATAATATTTTAATAGAAGAAACTCAAAGCTTCATTTCTTCTTTGGAGATAAGAAGAAAATTGGTTCAAGAGATTGTTGATGAAGCTTTAGGGTTGGGTCCTTTGGAGGATTTGATACGCGATCCCAATATCACTGAAATAATGGTAAACAATATGGACCAAGTCTTTATTGAGAAAAATGGTAAAATCGAACTTACCAGCAAACGGTTTATCTCAAATGAACAAGTGAAGTTAATTATTGATAGAATCCTTGCTCCTTTGGGAAGACGGATTGATGAATTTTCTCCTTATGTAGATGCACGTCTTCCTGATGGTTCGAGGGTGAATGCCATAATCCCTCCTTTATCTTTAAGTGGACCTACCCTTACTATTCGAAAATTTCCTTACAAAAGATTAGGAATGGAAGAATTGATTAACAGATTTAAGTCTCTTACACCACAAATGGGGGAATTTTTAGAAGCAGTAGTTATGGCCCGGAAGAATATTTTAATCTCAGGAGGAACTGGTTCTGGCAAAACAACCCTTTTAAATATTCTCTCTACCTATATACCTGTTAACGAGCGCATTATAACTATTGAGGATACCGCAGAACTTAAGTTGTCTCAAACCCATTGGATTCGATTAGAGGCACGGTCTCCTAATATAGAAGGTAAAGGAGAAGTTACTATAAGGGAGTTATTCAGAAATGCATTACGTATGCGCCCGGATAGAATAATTGTTGGGGAGTGTCGGGGTAAAGAAGTTTTAGATATGCTTCAGGCAATGAATACAGGGCACGATGGTTCATTATCAACTATCCATGCTAATTCTACCCATGAAGTTATTATCCGATTAGATAATATGGTTCTTATGAGTGGCATAGAGTTACCTTTAAGAGCAATTGAAGAAACAATTGCCTCTGCCATAGATTTAATTGTCCACACCGCTCGTTTATCCGATGGTTCACGAAAAGTTATTCAGATTACTGAACTCGCAGGATTAACACCCAATGGCAGACCCAACTTAAAAGATATATTTGTTTTTAAACAAAAAGGTGTTGCTCCTGGCGGTGAGATTGTTGGCGATTTTTCTCCAACCGGTTATATTCCCACATTCTATGATGAGATTGTCTCGCGAGACATTAAACTCTCTTCTGATATTTTTTCTCCTCATACCTAAAAAAGATAGAAAAGATATAAATAATAAGTAGAATATGTTGAAGAAAGTTGACTTTATTCTTTTTATTATAATGCTTGCGGGATTAACTATTTCGCCAGCAATAATGTTTCAAATGAAGTTCTCTAATTAAAAATAGATTTGCTTTGGCAAGATTTTATAAAGAAGCTCTTGTTATTCCCCTTTTGAGTTTTTTCTTTCTGATAAAAGAGTATTAATTCCTATAGCCAAGACATCAAACCCGTTACTTCTAATAGAAAATTTATGTTTTAGCAGGTAAATGTTGTTTCTTAAAGGATTCATAATAAGAGCGAAGTTAAATTTACTTCTGTGGATAGCATTTTTATTTTTCTATAAGAGTAAAGGATACTAAGAAGAGTATATTTAGAGAAGAAAAATTATCCAAAAGCGTATGAGTATTTCTACAAAGCCTATATTTAGGCCTAAAAATAGGCCTAAAAATAGAATAGAGAAGAGTTGAGCCTGTTAGCTTTAATATATCCGAAATTATCCCCTTTTTGTTATCTTTTTATTGTCTATTAGAATAATTAATCATACTAACTAATTATATTTTCTCAGATAAGAAAACGCTTTCATTAAAATGTTCCTTTCCCTTGTTTTTCTATTATTTAATATGTTATATTGAAGTGGTCAGCGGGAGGCAATAAAAGAATAATCTTAAAAAGCGAGTATTTATTTGTAATAACAGTGTGGATGAATAACAGAAAGAGGGAGTAAATCGTTTTTGTTTCTAAAATAGAGGGGTAATTAGAATAGAATGAGGTCAGATAAAAATATTCAAAGGAAAAGAAAAGCTCAAGCAGTAGTTGAATATTTCTTAGCGTTTGCTTTGATTATTATTTTAACGGTTTTGGGTTTTAATAATGCTATCCAGAGAGTAAAAGAAGAAAGCGAAGATTTCTTTGTTAGAAAGATGGAAGAGATGGGGGTAAAGTAGGATGGTGAAAAGAGCTTCTCAGAGTATTGTTGAGTATATAATGTTAGTAAGTGTTGTAGCTGCAGCTATTGTGGCAATGAGTGTTTATGTCCAGAGAGCGACGCAGGCAAATCTTAAGCTTATTGAGGATCAGATTAATATAGAAGCAGAAAGTGAAGCATCTTAAAATAAAAGGAGGTAGTTTTATGTTTATGAAGTTAAAGAAAAACGGCCAATCTACTGTGGAATATACTTTACTTGCTGCCGCATTGATATTAGCATTTATTTATGCTGCCAAGAGTGTTATTAAGCCTAAAGCAGAGAAGATGGCAGATACTGCAGGACAGATTATTGACAAAGCTTCTACTGAGATAAGCAGTAAAATGGGGTTAAGTGAGGAGTAGTATTCCATAAAAAAAGGGGGGTAATATGTTAATAAGGATAAAAAAAGCTCAATCAACAGCGGAATATGCAATTATTCTGGGTGTGGTTATTTCTGCGGCAGTGGCAATGCAGGTATATATCAAACGTGGTTTACAGGCTCGAACAGCTGCAGGAGTAAATGCTTTGACTCAGCCGTCTTTTACAATGACAGCTGAAAATATGACAGACGTAACAGCAGAGTTTAAGAGCATAAAGCAGTACGAACCTTACTATTTAGAATCACAATATCAAACTCAACAGGCCAGTAAAACCGATATCAACGTAAATAATGATTATGTAGCTAATATCAGTGGCAGTGAGATTAGTGGAAGAGGAAGTGGGGGATTTTCTAAACAGCATGCGCTTCGTGATACCGCTGATAACTTATGGGAAGAAGAGAGGTAATGTAATAGAAGAAATACAGAGCGGAGGTGAGAGAATGAGAAAAAAGGCACAAAGTATGACAGAATATGCAGTGTTAATTGCTGTCTTTCTTGCTGCTGTAATAATAGCACAGAGATACGTGAAACAAGCTATTAGTGGTAGATTTAAGAGTTCCGCAGATAGCATAAGCACTGAACATTTTGGAGCAAACTATACGAGCAATAGCTGGGATCAGGCCAGTTCAAATGAAACCACAGGGTCAAGTGATGCTATTGGTAGTGGATACTGGTCAGAATCACAATTGGTTGATAGCGGATTAGGCTTAGAGAGCGAGATAGATCTCAATTATAAGGGAGGGCAGGTCAGTAAGAAAGACTGGGGAATCAATTACAACCTTAAAGGTAATGAATCTGATATTTGGAGTGAGTAAGTATGTGTAGTAAAAGTTGTCAGGCTACAGTAGAGTATCTTTTGATGGTTACTGCTATTATTTTGGCTTTGATAATAGGATTTAAGGGCTCTATTAAAAATGGGCTTGATACTTACTATAATGCCTTGGGAGATAAAATATCACATATTATTGGAGACCATTGATAATGAATAAGAAAGCACAGAGCATAACTGAATATGCCCTTTTAGTAGGAGTAGTGATAAGTGCTTTTATCGCTATGCAGACTTTTATTAAAAGGGGTTATCAGGCAAGATTAAAAGGAGCAAGTGATTTTGTAACAGAGATAGCAGGGGTGCCTCGCCAGTATACCCCATATTATATCTTTGAGAATATAGAGACAGAAACTTATCAGGAAAGTAAGGAAAGTCATAGCGCTTCGGATATACAACATACATTTTCTACTAATACAACTACGAGGGGCCAGAGGATAACAGGAATAGATTCAACTCAGGATGATGGGTGGAATTAGAAGGTGGTAATGCTTTCTAGACTAAAAGCTATTTTAGGTTCTGAGAAGATATTTCTAAGAAATTCAGAGAGAGGGAGATTAAAATTGAACAAGGGTATTAGAAAAATTATTAATAATTACAGCACACACATATCTTCTTTTGGCTATACAAAAAAAAGAAAAGAATCTGGAAAAGCTATGGCTATAATTGAATATGGGGTATTGATTGCTTTAATTGGGGTTTCTATGGTGATTTCTTTTGTCTATATAAAAACAGCCAATCAAGGAAGATTAATGAAAGATGCTAATGCTTTAGGAATTCAGTTTTCTCCTTCACATAGTAATCTTGTAAAATCAACCCATTCTTTTTCTCATACAAGAAGGACTTTTCAGTTTAATGGAGAAGTTAAAGATGAGCTATTGGAAGACGAGTATACAAAAACAAGCTATACAGACAGTTTTTCAGGAGTGAGTTTAAAACAAGAAAATTTATGGGAGTAAAGCTAAAAACACAGTCTATTGGTGAATATGTAATTTTAGTAAGTGTTCTTACAGCAGCAGTAATTAGTATGCAGACTTATATAAAGAGAAGTATTCAGTCTGTAGTGAAATATCAGGCTGATCAAATGAGCGAGGGAAAACAGTATTCTATAGAGTTCAATCCTAAAAAAAGTTTCAGCTTAGGTTCCCAGACAACAACTGAGAGCAATGAAAATAAAACCATAGAGGAAAACGCAACCGCCCATATGATAGATTCAGAGAGCAAGGTCTCTATAGAAGCAACTTCTTCATCCTGGCAAGGAGAAATAGAGCATGAAGATTAAAAGAAGCCAGACATTATTGGAGTATAGTGTGATGGTTGCTGTGATATCTGCCAGTTTGGTTCTGATGAGTATTTATTTAAAAAGAGCTTATTCAGGAAGAGTTAAAACACAATCAGACTCCTTAGGGATGTTGTATGATACAGAAGGGATAAATTCAATTTCTACTTATAGCGTAACTTCTTATAGTACAACGAATAGTTATATAGATAATGTCACCATAAATGGAGAGAATTATTTAGGGTTAGTAACTGTCGAGAATATAGAGGAAGATGTTACACAAATTAGAGACCAGACAATTACAAAATAAAAGAGCAGTTTCTCTTATAGAGTATGGGGTATTTATCCTAACTATAGTGTTAGCACTAATTATGGTGCAGGGTTATTTGAAAAAAGCAATTTGCGGGAAGTGGAAAGCCTCAGTTGATGTGTTTGGTTATGGTCGTCAATACCAGCCTTAAGGAGGAATAATGAGTCCAGGATTACTTTTGTCAAGCTCGCTCATTTTTGTAGGAGGTGCTGTACTTCTGTTTACGCAGGCATTTCCCTCTTTACCTTTTTATAAGTATTTGAGAAAAATAAGCCATCTGCACCATAAAAGAGTTGAGAGATTTTCTTCTCAATTGGAAGATATTTTTTACACTCCTTCCTCTAAATTGAGATTTTTTTTAATAATTTTTCCTTTTGTTCTAGGAATTATAGCCTATATACTGACCAAGACAGTATTTACTACTGTGATGGGAATTGCAATTGGTTTTGTTGTTCCATCTTTATTCTTAAGAATACTTAAAAAAAGAAGAATAGAGAGCTTTAATGAACAGCTCATTGATGGTTTAGTTGAGATTTCCAATGCTCTCAAAGGAGGATTGAGTTTTGTTCAGGCTATTGAGTCAATGGTTAGCATCAGTATTCCTCCTTTAAAGGATGAGTTTGAGCTGGTATTAAGAGCACACAAAATAGGGGCATCTTTAGAGGAATCTTTAAAAATGTTAAACAAACGGATTAATTCCGAATATCTAAAACTTATGACTACAGCTATTGTGATTGGTAAAGAAACAGGAGGTAACTTGGTGAAAGTATTTTCCCGTCTCATTATGACTATCCGGGAAAGAAAAAAAGTAAATGATAAGATGAAGATTATGACTTTTCAAGGGAGAATGCAGGCAGGGATTATCTCTATATTACCAGTTGTATTTGTTATAGTGGTGCATAAAATGGATCCTCATCATTTTGAGATAATGTTTCAGAGCGATTTGGGGAGAATGCTTTTGGTAACAGCGGTAGTCCTTCAAGTGATAGCATTGTTTTTAATCAAAATCTTTACTACCGTGCATTATTAAGGGGGAGGCTATGGTTGGTATAATTATAGTTTTTATTGTCGCCGCAGTGTATTTATTTTTTACAGCCTTTACAGGAAAGGAAAAAGTTTCTATATTAAAAAGATTAAATATAGATTATACCAGAAAAAGGCCGATTGTTTTTTTAAGCCTACCATTTTATCCTTTAAATACTTTTTTATTAAGCATCCTGGGGCTTAAAGGTTTTTTTCGCAGTAAATTGCAATTTATTAATTCTCGCCTTAATCCTGAAGATTTTATGTTTATAAAAGAAATATTTGCTATAGGAGGAGGTTTTGGTTTTTATTTAATTACTAACTCTACGGATGTTACACTTATTGTTATATTTAGTATAGTAGGGTTTGTTTTACCGGATATCTGGCTAATAGATAAGGTTAAAAAATATAAATTTCAAATTTTAAAACATCTTCCTGAGACAATAGATCTTTTAGGGTTATGTATTGAGGCTGGTCTTGATTTCCTCTCCGGTTTGCGGTGGATACTGGAAAAAACACAGATGAATCCCTTACTTTATCATTTGCGGATTGTTGTAAATGAAATTATTATGGGTCGCTCAAGGCAGGAGGCTCTTTTAAGCTTGGTTAACCGAATCAATCTTCCTGAAATACGCAGTTTTGCCAATACATTAATTCAGGCAGAGCGGATGGGGACACCTATCCACGAGGTGTTTGACATTATTTCCGAGGATGCGCGGGAGAGGAGAATTCAAATAGGAGAAAAGCAAGCTATAAGAGCATCAATTCTTATTATTCTACCTTTGATTCTTATTTTAGGTGTTGTAATTATTATTATAGGAGGGCCTGTTCTCATACGGTTTAAAGAGGGAGGGTTATTTGGGATATAATATGAATGATGAATATTATAGAGCAATATAATACCAGCAGAAAAAAGGCACAATCATTAGTGGAAACTGCCATTTTTGGAGGAGTTTTTTTGTTTATTTTAGGTGTTCTTGTAAGTTACGGACTCAAGTATAACTTTCAGCAGAGAACAAGCCAGCATGCTTTTAGGAAAGCTTTGGCATCTGCCTCTCGTGATATGCGCGAGGCAACATATTTTCTTGTAAGAGATAAGCATATTCCCAGCCCTTCCGACCCTTTTGGGGTGGGAAGCGCTGAAGGTTTTAGCGGTAGTGCAATTGTAGTTCGTAATTATCGTATAGATAAAACTGCTGATACCAAAGAAGAGCTACCCAGAATAACAATGGAGTTTCAGGGAAATGATAGTAGAAAAGAGACATTTTATCTTGCTGCAATTAGAGAGGAAAATGTGGGTAGTAGCGGGGATGAGGAAGTAAAAAAGATAGTAGAAAAATATAAAGAGATATATGGAGGTTCAAATATTAAGTGGGATGAAGATTCAGGGGTTGTAACCATAATAGACCCCTATTCAGGAGAAAGTATAGATTACGGCTCAGCAGTAAGAATTTGCAGAATGATTACAGATAAGGATGTATGCGCCCAGCAGTGTGAAGAAGGCAGGTGGAGCGGAGAAGAGGGAGGTGCTTACGAGTTTAGCTGTGAAGAAGTGTGTGCGGTATCTATAAATACTCCCTGGTATTGTGATAAGCTGGAAGAGCTATTTGCTTTTGCTAATCTCGGCGGTATTATAGGGGGTGAGCAGATTAAGCCCAAAGCGATGGGAATCCAGCCCGAGATTGCTCAAGTTAAAGAAAGAAACGATACCCTTACAGTTAACCAACAGCCGCAAGGAAAAATTATCTCAAAAGATGATTTTAATTGGTCATTTACTACAACCCGGGAGGTTATTTACCATCCTTATGGAGATGAATCAGGTAGTTATACTTCTAAAAGCATTTCTACCATTAAAGGGAGGAATGATTCTAATGAGTGGCAGACAAGTTATTAAAAAAACTCAGGTTATATTAGAGCTTACCGTAAGTTTAGCAGTTGTAGTAATACTAATGGTAGGAGCAGTCAATATATTTGTGTGGATGAATAATCAGATGGTTCAGAGAGAAAAAGATTATAATGATACCCGTCGCGATGCTGCATCAGAAGATACCCAACATAGTGATAAGCCTGTGTTTGTTGATGAATCGGAGTATCCTGATTTAGATGTTTTTAAGTAATAAAATGAGAAGAATAAAGGGGTGTAAAATTTAAGGAGAAGAAAATGTTTTCTGGTTTAGGCAAGATAATTTCTTTAAAGAACTTAACCAGACTTAAAATTTCTACCCAGAAGAAAAAAAATAATTATATATTTGAAACTGTAAAAAGTATATATAAAAGAGGTCAAATAGCCACTCTTTTTATTTTAATGATTATTTTTGTATTAATTTTTACTCTTGTGGTGATAAATATTGGAAATGTCACAAACAGGTTAACACAAATTTCTAATGCTATAGATTCAGCAGGTCTTTATTTAGGTTCTCAGTTGGCATCTAAAAGTCATATGTTGTATGAATCGTTAGGCAACAAAACAAAGAAATGCAAGAAAGGGGGGCTTTTAGGAGTAGTTCTTGCTATTATTGGAGCAATAATAGGGTTTGTTATTGGTGGCCCTGGTCTTGCTGCAGTAATAGGAGGGGCAATAGGAGGGGCAATAGGAGGATCTTTTACTGCTAATAACCCTCTTAAAGGAATGGCGATGGGGGCAATTCAAGGAGCGATGATTGGAGCAGCAATTGCTGGAGGGGCAAGTCTCTTGGGAGGAACACAATCAGTAGCAGGCGCAGGAGGAGCAACATTTGAGGTAGGAGGGGGTGCTGCTGGTAGTTCTACAGGTGGATTAATGGTTTTTGAGGCAGGGAAGGCAATATCGGGATGGGTGTTAGAAGGAGGAACCTTACTGCAGGGTTCTGTTGTTACTGCTTTTGCTTCTACAACAGGTGCTATTATTGGCGGCTCTCTTGCTGTGGGGGCAAGTATTTATACTGGCCTTATGATGGATAAGAGCCTTGCAGCGGGTATGGAAAATTTTGTCAAAGCACTTAATGGCCTTCCTGACTATGAGCGTATTAGAGAAGGCGTATTTCTTCAGGTTCTTTCAAAAACAGTGGATGATCCTAATAAGGTTACCGATACCACTGATATAGATTGTGATGGGAAGACAGATGACAAAGTTCCTGCATTTTTAGTATGGTGGGATAAGCACATAAAAGATTTAAAAGAAAGTTTAATTTCAGGAGTAGATGTTATAAATAATTTTGTAAATAATTCTCTCAGGCCTTTTAAACAGAATATTGAAGAATTTCTCTCAGAGATGGATAGAAAAGAGGTGGAATGTGATTGTGTATCTTGTGATGCTCCTCCTATAGAGTTGTGGCGGGCATTGGAAGATTGCAATTATGAGGTTAGCTTCTGGGAGCCAGGACCTGACAAGGCATCTCTTGTAGGGTGGTATAAGAAAGATTGCGAGAGTTGTCCTGTGCCTTCCGGCTATGATGATGTAGATGGAGCACGTTACCATCTGGAGGAATTTATTGATTATGCCGAGGGAATATTAAAACACAACGTCGGGGATTTAGACAAAAATTATGACTGGGTAGATTATTTATATAATCCTGGCAGGGGGAACGATTTTTATAATGATTTAGAGTCTATTGTTTCTGCAATGGGTGAATGGATAGAGGAAACCATTGATATTCGCAATAATCTTACTCCTTGTCAGTTGGAATACATAATCACACCTTGCTCAGTTAAAGAAAGTATAAAAGATGAACCCTCCTGTAATAATTATAATCCTCCTGATGAGCCTATTTACCCCTGTAATTGGACACAAGATTCACGAGAAGTATCAGGGGTAATTCTTCCTAATCCTGTGTGTAAGCTTTATGCTGATGATAAAAATAAGTTAACAGATGAGATAGGTATAGTAAGAGAATTTGTAAGGAGTCTTAAAGATCGTATTAGAGAAGGAGAGTTCTTTGATGTGTGCTCACAAGATAATTGTTCTTTAGTTGGCGAGGTAGAAATTGAGAGTTTAAAGATTTCCTTAAAGGGCAATATTCATTCTCCTTGCGAGAGGAGAAATTTAGGAGAAGGAAGAGGTACGATTTCTTACAACTTTCATTATAGATATACCTGCAGGTGCTGCCATGAGGAATGTGATGACGAAGGAAATTGTAATACTATCTGCGAAGATAATACTTATGAAGGGGATAAACAAGGAGTTGAACAGCTTTCTACACCTGATTTGCAGATACCTTCTATGGGCGAAGAGGCATTTTTAGGAGTATTAGATGAGATGGAAGAAAAATTAAATAGTGTTGATGATGAGTTTGCTACCATTGATATTAGATGGGATGATGAGTTTAGGCCTGTATTGGATTCTCTTGAGAGCAGACAGAAAGAAATAAGTGATTTCCTTTCCGAGATAGAGGAATTTTATAACCAAATTCATGTTATAGAGACCACGGAGAGAGCGGAAGACGGGGGAGGCAGTATAACTTATTCCTGGCAGGATAAACGAGGAGGGACTTTAGAGAATCATTCCATAACTGTAGAAGTCGGGCCTTTTAAACTTGCTCGTCTGGAAAAAAAAGAAAGTGGGTGTTTTTTGGTTAAAAAAATTTGTCTTATAATGAAGGATTATAAGGACAATGGAGAGAGAACCTGGATTAAAGTTACTCGCAAAGACCCCGACTCTACCAATAAAAAGGTGGGCATTTTAGGTATATGGAATCCACGGATTGCTGGTGAGATTACTAAGGAGTGTTATGTGTATTATAGTTACGATAAAGTAGGAATTAAATCTGTCCGTAGGTCTGATCATTAAACTTGGCAATAATATTATTAGGTATTTTAACTTTTTTAAACTTAGGAGGAGAAAGATGAAGATTAAACCCAAAAATATGTTTACTTTATTTTTTGTTTTTGTATTTATTATAAGTGGATGCACGGGGATAAGAAATGATGTGGATTTTGCTCGCCGTTGTTTAAAGGGATTAATTAAAGGAGATTTTTCTGTGGGGCGATTGATTGATTGGACTTCTTTTGTAGCAGTGGGAATAAATGTAGGGGGAACAGTTAACAGACTGAGGACTATGCAGCAAAAAGAGGAATATGTAAAGAGATTTATAGAAAGTTTTGCCTTTAGTTTCCGTCAGGGAGGAGGAAAATGGAATAAATTTACCAACTGGCGGATATTTTCTGTTAACAAAGGTATAACAGTAGTGGCTACTGATTATCTTAATAATAAAGTTTTATTATTAACAATAGTTAATTATCCTAATGGTAAAAGAAAACTTATTAGAATGGAATGGAAAGAATAAAAATAAAAGGAGACTTTTAAGATAATTTCTGATAATTATTTTTTATCCTCCCCATAATTCCTTATTATTGTAGGAGGTCCAGTATTGTTGGATTTTATGAGGGGAGGCATTGGCAGGATAATAAAATAATACACTATTTATTATTGTTCATTATTTCAATATCTCTCTAAGATTAGCAATATCAGTATATTACATAAAAAATAAAAGACAAAAACGACTATTTCTGCAGATGCAGGCATTATTTTTTTTCACTTCTTTTATATTATTTAAAAAATAGATTATAATTATTATATTTACAAAAGAAAAAAATTTTGCTCTCTGAATGAGAAAAAGAGATATAATACATAAGATATTGTTGTTTAGTGACTTACAAATAATCCTTCTTTCTGAAAAATTTTTTCAAAAATAAGGCAAAATTTACCTAACCCCTTGAAATTAATAATATAATATGTTAAATTTTAATGGTATTCTTAAGGAAGGCACGAAAAGGCAAACCTTGTGGCAACACAAGGGGCGCAAAGCCACGGATCCAAAAAACACAGATGAACACAGATAAAACATACAGATAATCGCAGATATTTTTATCAGCGATAATCTGTTTTAACTCTGTGTTAATCTGAAAAGCAAAGCAGGATAGCCGGGCTGCCGAAGCTTAATTTGGTAGCTCGGCTTTTTTTTGAATATGATTCCTGGAAAGGAAAATATAGATTTTTGGGGGAAAGGGGGAACTCTGCTTTTTTCTATATCAATCCATAACCATCTGTGTTCATTTGTTCTCTTATTCTGCGTTAATCTGGTGTGGTAAAAATAATGGATAAAGCACAAGAATGTCCACAAGCAGGTGTATTTACTCAAACACAAAAGCCTCATTTTAAACCCTGGATGAGGATAGTTGCTTTTGTTGTTATTTTTGCCTTTTTATACCAGGATGTAGTCTGGGCTTTTGGTAGCACCAATTTCTTCATTCCTCCTAAATCCCACCTTCTTCTTAATATCCCTTCTTCTAACTTTAAAAAACTGGATGTTGCGGATATCATAAAGAGCATCTTAGAGAATCTACAGAAATACCCCCATATAAAAGGAGTAAGATTTCCTTCAGGAAGGGTTTTAAAACTTAAAGGTGTTTCTTCTTTAAATAAAGCAAAAATAGAACAAATTTATAGGTTGCTTAAGGAAAAACCTTGCGGAACGCGCGCCTTATATGATTTATTAAATAGTTCTGGCTTGCAAAATACTTCTTCGGAAGTATCCAGTATTATTTTTTCTATTGATATTTTAGAAAACTCTCAGAATATAAATCTGGAAACAAAACCTCAGGATTTAAAAAACTCTCTTTATGCTATTATAAAAGCAGGAGAATTTTTTGGCTATAAACTTTACTCTTTAAAATTTAAACCCTACACTCCTTCCTATATTTTAGAAGATTTTACTCCTTTTATTGCCCATTTTTTAAGCGGGCACTATGTGGTGGTAAAAGAGATAAAAGATAATAAGTTTTATTGTATTAGCAATGGAGTGTTTAAAGTTTATTCTTATGACGAATTTTTAAATAATTTTAGTGGCTATATTGCTACAGCTTCCAATAAAACTTCTAATTTTAGAAAGCCCCTTGATATTGAAGAGACAAAGTCCGTTTTAGGAGCATATTCGCGCAAATATGACCTTCCCAAATTTGATGAGATTTTTAAGGATCCTTCCTGGGGGGATATAGCAATAGCCGCAGTAACTACTATAGCTTCTATTGGTATAGGAGGAGGTGTATTGTCGCAAGATTTCACTTGGACGAAGGCTCTTCATAGTTTTTCTCAGGGAGCATTTATGGGGACAGTAGGTAATGCCTTTACTACCTTCGCCGCGCAAGAACTGGATATGGGACCTGCATCAGCTCAAATTTTTGGGTATACACTCAGTTCAGCATTAGTAGGAGCAGCGAGCATACCTTCCAGTAAAACTTGGTATACTCCTTCTTCCTCTCCTTCAAACTCAGGGTGGTTAGGGATTGGGGGATGGATGAATAGGCATCCTGTTCTTACAGGAGCGATAGTAGGAGGGCTTAAAGGCGCAGCTGTAGGAGGAGGAAGTATTTTAGCTTACAATGCTATAAAAAATACAGGTTTTTATAAGAAAAATCCTTTTGCTGCCAATCAACTTGCTTCTATAGCAGGAGGATTCGCGGGATACGCGGGATTTAGCGGAACAATGGGCGCGTTAGGGATAAATCTTACCGTTAAAGCGCCTGTTGATGAAAAAAATGGAAAAGTCTGGGGCCGTATATCATCGGAAGACTTGCAGAATTCTAATGGGGTAGAGCCTGGTGTGGTAAATGGAGATTCTTTGGGAGGGTATTATGGCCGCGATTATGTTAACCTTTCTGCCGACAACTTTGGCGGAGGATTTTTAGGAGGCATAAAATTAGCATGGAACGATGCCAGGACTTCATTGATTTATCAGGCTACTGCCTTAGCAGTAGAGTGTCTTCTTGGTGAAAAGTTTAAATTTTCCCGCGTGCTTGGTGAAGGCGCAGGTGCTTTAGTCTCTGTTAAGGCCGACGGGCAAAGTCTCGGGGGGGCCGATCTCTGGAAAGCTATAGGAAGAGGAGTGCTTTCCGGAGCTATCTCAGTAGGTTTAGAGTCTATCGGTGGAGAGTATGATGAAAAAACAGGTAAGAATAAGTGGGGTTTAACCCGCCTTCAAACCTCCAGCCTTGCTTATTTAGGAAGCACGATAGCGCTGTCTTCCATAGGAGCAATTGGCGCGGGCACTTTTTGGAATAGTTTTAAGAATAATTTTGCCCAATTAGCTATTAATTATACTACCTGGGGTAGAACTTCTCCAATATGGACTCAAGGCGAGGGTGGATGGAGTGAAGTCCAGTATCTGAATAAAATTGCCGAATTTGGAGGTTATGCGGATTTTAAAGCAAATGCTGACAGGGCAATGAAGATGTATGGTTATGATTCCTGGAGGAAATTTGTAAAGGATGGCTATCTTACCTCAATCACCCCTTCTCTTACCAATTCCTGGGTTAGATACACTCAGGATACTCTCCATTACGCTGCAGTGGAGAATATGAATGTTTTAATGATTCCTGTGGTTATGCCTGTTCTGGATATGATCTACAACCCTCTATACGGCACTGACCGGCAAAGTATATCAAAAGCAGGACTATCCCCTGATGTGTTATCAAAACTACCGTTGGATTTATTTGATAAAGAAGGAAATTTAAAGTCTGAGAAATTAAGTCTTGTTGATGGGCAGTTAGGTTTTTATTACAATGGAGATTTTTATAGGATAGCCAATATAGAGGAGGCTGCAACACTTTTACATCCTCAGCCATTAAAAGGTGATATTGTCGTAAATTTACCTGATAATGCATACTTTGAAACTGTTAAGACTAATGGAGGATTGCTTGGTTTGTTTATGTCCCATAAGGAAGTAGGTCGGCAGGTTAAACTTGATAAATCTTGGGCACGTGATCCTATTCTTATGAGAGAGCGTGATGGAGTGAATTTTACTGGTCAATATGGAGTAGAAGGCAGAGAAGTTAATTCTACGCTCCATACTTTAGAAATATTTTTCAACCCTAAGTATTTAGAGGGAATAAACAAGGGAAATATTACAGTACCTAACAATCCCGACTTAATACAACAGCCTTATTATCTTTATGCTGGTATAGCAGGTAATAAAAATAAGGGAGGAGTGTTAGGGGCTGCAGCTATTAGGGGAAAATTGGAACTCATTATCAACACCCCCAAAACCACATATGTCTGGAACCAAAGAGAAGGTAGTTTTTATAGTTCTACATTTGCTGCTGCAACTGATGCAGACATATATAAAGTTGATAGTTCTCATTATGGTGCAGAAGGGATAGTATCTTTCTTGCCTGAGAAATTGTATAAAGATACTTGGACACAAATGAGCGCTTTACTTTCTCCCATTCTTCCTCAGGATAAAATAGAGAGAATGATGCGTGGTTCATCTATTGATATTCCTTCTGATAACCTTAAGGGGCTTAAATTGGTCAGCTCTAACTCAGGAACAAAAGAGTATACCATAAATGCATCAGGAGCTCCTACTGGATTTCATATATCCAGTCTCACTATTGTTTCGCCGGTAAACACACCTAAGGGAAATCTGTTAGCTTATGTAAATTATGAGCAATATAACCCTACTACAGGAGAAGATTTTACTACTGTATCATCATTTACTGAGTACAGTAGTTTATCTGGAAGGGAAGTTAATATAGAACCACGTAAAGAGAAACTTATTGAGGAGAACAAAGTAACGATTATTCCTTATTATTCTCCCCATCCCAATAGTGCTACCATTATTAGCAGAAGGATAGAGTCTTCGCATGGTGTATTAAAATTACGGCAAAGAGGTTATTCTCCGTGGTCAATTATTGAAAAAAGAATATCTCAAAAAGAAATCACCAAGACATTCTTTGAAAGAGAAGGAGAAGACATTATTAAGTTTTTTAAGAATATGCCCAAAAATAAACTACAGGCACAGGGAAAGGAGATATATGGGATGTTTAAAAAAGATGTTCAATCTGATCCTCTTTCATACCTAGCCCTTGAGCTAATAGATAAATCGCCATACCCCGTAAGTCTTAGTTTTGTTAATCTTAGTCGGTCTAAAGAAAGCCCTTCCGGTTATAAGAAAACTACATTCTTGCAAGGCCAATCTTCCATAGTTGGCTCAGGCACAAATAGCCAGAGATTCTTTTTTGCTACTTACAATCTGAGGTCAAAAGGACTAAATAGTGAAGGAACTTTCACTCCCCAAGTTTCATTTTTAAATGTAAGATGGGCATCCCGTAAAAATTTTGCTGGCGGAGGATTTATCAGGGAAATTCGGATTTTTGATACTTCTAATAAACCTATAGAGTATGACAAATTATACAGCGTGGAAAATGGTGGCGATATTGAGGGCAGTATTATTACTCCTGGAGGCATTTCCAAAGGTGCCCCTTTTTATAAAGAAGCCAATTTGATTGCTTCTAAAGGCGTTTCTCTTTCTATAAGTACTCCCAAAGGAGATAAATATATAAACGAAGGCATTATATTCTCTCCTTCAGGAGCCTTCTCTTTTGCTGGCCGTGCAACAGGCGATATAAGTATATTTACCGACCCATTAAACCAATCGTTTTCAAAAAGAACTAAGCCGAATACAGATAGCCTCGCGGAAGTTCCAGGATTCAAGTTAACCCAACAGCCGAAGGCCTTAAACCCTCGCACGCTTGAAAAAATTACGAACAGAGAGGCTTTTCTAAAATTTGCCCAACAGAATCCCGATGCGCCAGTGCTTATATCTTTTACCGGGACTATGCCCATTATTGATAATACTCCTACTACGGAAGTCCAGGGTTTAAATATTTATTACGGCAATAATCCAAATGATTATTATGTTACTCAGAATGGTTTTGTTTTTACGCCCAGGGGAAAATTGCAGAGCAATCAAAGATATTACTATTATGGCCCTAATGGCACCTTAAGGATGAATATGCTTAAAAGTTACAGAGATATTTACAAGGAGGTAGTTGAAGACGTTAATAAATTAAACTTAACTCCTGTAGAACGGTCTAAAAAAATAGATTTTGAGGTACAGAGAAGAGTAATTAAAGCTTCTGGAGCGTGGGTTATTCCTATTCTGAATTCAAGATTTTTTACCAATAAAGAATTCAATATGGCAACAGGGTATTTTAATCCTGCAAATGTCCGTATCTTTATCGCCGATACAGGAGAGATGGTTATTGGTGCAAAAGGAGATACTCCTGGTGCACAAAAGATGTTTGAAAGACTATTAGATAAGATTTATGAGGTTACTTATGGGGAGAATAATTCTTTATCAGAAATTGGTAAACAAATAGAAGAAGTAAGAGGGGAAATACTTAAGACAGAATGGAAAATGAAGAATTTAAATTCCCCGAAAAAAAGCGGAGTTCTAAAAATAAAATTAAAAAATTTAACTGAGAAATTAAATAATTTAAACCATAAATGGAAAAGAGTAAGCCAGTCTTTAAAAGTAGAGGGCAAATTCTATGGAGCAAGTTACTTTAGTGTTCCTTTAGAAGGAGACACTAAACCAGCGGTGGTCCCTATAAATACAGCATATTTAAGGCCGGATAGAAAAGGCGGATTATCTTTAACTTTCGCAGGAGAAGGAGGGTTGTATTTTTCCGATATTATGAATGTTGACCCCCGTCTTATAACTAAAGGAGTATTTAGCTTGGTTGACGCTTCTGCCGGGATTGTAACGGGCTTTGGTGAAAAACCATCAGGTAAAAATTCTAAATCTTCATCAGTGCCAATCCTTGCATACCGCAATCCTCTATTTTCTACCACAAATTTAACAGTTGATAAAGTTGGTTCAGGTAATGTATTTTATGCTGAAGGAACGGTTGAATTTTCTTATACCAACCAGAGACTTACTCCCAGTTTCGGCGGAGGTTCTATAGTTAATTTTCCTGATACTTTAACCTGGCCAAAAGATAGTTCTATTACAGTTGTTACTCCTGGGACAGAAAGGGATAGAGACGGTTGGTCAGTGTATGAAGTATATAATCCCCATCAGATTAAAGGCGATGTTTATATAGGGATAGAAGGAGGTCTTATAGGAGAAGGTTTTATTTCTCCTTCCGGAGAAAAGATGCCTCCTGCAAGATTTACAGCGGTTCACCATAATATTAGCGGAATGGTTGATGGGGTTATAGTTGCTGATATGAATATACCTGCGGCTGCTTCTTTTGGAATAAACTCTTTAATAAGCAATCCCAAGGGAAGGACATTTTATTTGTTGGATAAAGATGCAAATAATAGCCTTGGAGGAGAGTTTATCTGGCTTTCTAATAAGATAGAGGGATTAGGAGGAGCAGTGACGAGTTTGCATTTTAAAGAGACAGAGAAGGGAAGCAATGAATATACAATAGAAGGAGGGCTGGGAGCAGTCCTTTGGAATTTTGTATCTTTGCTTAGAAAAGGAGATTCTTCCCTCCCAAACCCTCCTAATGTCAATACTATAGAGAATTTTAGACGCATTATTTTTACGACCAGTGCTGAAAGAAAAGAGAGTTATGAAGGTAAAGGTATACCAGTTTATGACTCAGCTTTGGTAGCTAATGCTCCCGGCAATTGGATTAAATTCAATGAAGATGGCACAGTTAAAGTTTTTAAGGCATTGGATAAGGACGGGAAAGCGTCCTTAGACGCTGGGGATATCCGTCGGGGAACAATAGGCCTTAAATTAGCTGGGTATTTCAAAGATATGTTTCAAGGAACTCCATTGGAGGATTCTGTTGTTCAAGGTATGAATAATTTTATATCAAACCGCCCTACAGGGTATTCACAGGCAATAACTCGCGAAGAATACAATAATGCTGTAAGAGGGGTAGAAATCCGGCACAATGATTTTATCCTCGGGAGGAACTTTGCTCTCAGCCCTTACGATATTAGAATAGGCACAAGATTTGGAGTTTCGCCTCAGGGCTGTGGCCCTAATATAGCCATAGTTAATTTCATAGTACTCAATGAAAAGGGCGTATCAGAGGTGCGGAAATTTGCGATACCTAATTACAATAACTCTAAACAGTTGGTTTTTGATATAAAGCAGGATCCACGAGGTCTGCCATATCCCACTAATTTTAAAATTACTACTTCTTCCGGAAGCAGACCAGCTGAGCACAATAGAGATTATGGTTTTTACAATGATATACCTAAATTTTATTATTCCGACGGAGCACAGTATGAAAAACTCGGTCTTACCATTATGGAATCTATTGTCACCGCCATAAAAAGTAAAGACAATAATAACAGCAATTTTATAGAAAACGTCTTGAGAAAAATTTCTTTAGATAAGCTTAACCATCCAACCATAAAAAAACTTGCAGAAATAATAATACCTTTTGTAGATAAAAGAACGTGGTCTCATAAGGAGTTAAGATTATTAGGAAAAATGTTTGTTAAGTTTTCCGGCAAGGGAGTAGCCTCTATAGAGATTAAAAACCAGTATGATAAAAAAGTAAGAAAGACTACCGTCTCTGTGCGGTCAACAGATGGTACGAGGATATTTCAATCCACATATTCTTATAATCCTGGTGACCTTATTGATATAATAACAAAGGGTGGAGGCAGTACCCTTGCTTATAAAAAGAGAGTACCCTTTGCTTGCTTCTCTGATATTCCTTTATCAAAAGGAGATATAAAGAACCCTCTTTTTGTAAAACCAAAAAAGATAACTCCTGAGAATAGAACAGGAACAGGCATAATTAATAAAGTTGGTAATAGTAAAAACAGTGAGGAAATCGGTAAATTGCCCTCTAATGTTATTGTCCCTGTCGCAGAATATAGGGTAGATAAGCCGGTCCCTGTTTCTAACCCTTGGTCTGTAGTTTTTAACCTCAGGTATTATAAAATTGCTCAAGACGGAGTTCTTTTTAGAGGAGTGGTGTGGGATAAAGGTTCGTCTCTTGAGTGGGATGGCAAAAAATATCGGAAAAGAGGAAAAGGGAGGTTGCCTTTTGGAACGCTTACTCTAAATAAAGAAACTGGCACAAAAAGCGAAGCCGGATTTTTACTATATTGGGGACCAGGTATCATTTACAATTTTTCTGTAGATAAAAACGGTAACCAGCATTACTCTATTGCTAATCCTGGCAGTTTAACGCCAAAAGATATCATATCTTCTAACTTTTACATAAAGGAGGCTGGGAAAATTTACACTTATAATTATAGGGGATTTCAGGTTATAGATAGAGGTCCGGCAAAAGGGCTATTGGCATTGGGTTTTGAGAATCCAAATGCGCCTCAAGTATCACGAGCTTTAAATATTCCTAAGAGCGGAAAAGGAACAGGTCGGGCTACAAAAGTTGTTAAAGAAAATGTATTAGGCGAGATGTATAATAAGGAATCAAAGGCAATTGGGTCTTTATGGTATAATTTTTCTCCCACCAATAGTAATTTACTTAATTCTCCTATCCCTGGGTACAAACTTCAATTAGGGAAAGCAAATGTTCGGCATATAACTGAATTAGTGCCGGTTTTAAGCTCTGTTGCTTATTCCGGCGCCGGCATCCCGGGGGTTCCTACTTTAATCAGTGTAGAAGGCGGATACGGTAATATTGATAAATACAACGTTTTATCAGGTAAGGGTAAGGACAGAAATGATATGCAGACGCTTAATAATGCGCTGGGAGGAAACTTTAATAATGGCAATCCTTTATTAGTGAATGTAAGTTCCAATGGTTCTTTTTCCGGTGTTTTTGATGGTGTATTGTTTAAGAGTGCTGGAGGAGACACTTTCGTATCCGATAAGACAGGTTTTATAAACTATATCCGTTCTTCTCGGGTATATGAAGATACTACGGTTATCGGGCGTTACCAGTATACTGACAAAACAGGCCTGCCAAGTCAATTAGCTAACAGTTTCTCTAATCAAACAGTATATTTTATAGGTAAACGCAGGGGTTATGTACAACAGGATAAGAGCGGGAAAGTTAAACTTGTGCCTTATGCAGATGGCAGCCTTGCACTTACTGAGCATTATACAGCCTATGTTGTTTCTCCTAAAGGAATGGTTCCTTTTTCAAATGGTTCTTATATAGATTATAGCCTTAGCGGCGGCGAAAAAGGAAGGCTCTGGGTTAGGCAGACTATTTCTAAAGAAGCCGTAGATATTGCTGAAAATCCCGCTGAGTATTTATATTTATCAGAAGACGGTAAATTCTATAAAGTTCGTCTGGATTCTCAAGATTTACACACAAATAAAAGCATTACAAAGTTCAAAAGCGTATTCGGCAATTTAGAAACGGTTGATTACGGCACTTTATCGCAGAGTTATTTTATGGCTAAAGTTTCCCGTAAAGGAGAAGGTTTTATTGGCCCCTCTCCTATAAACACAAAGCAGGAATACCCTACCGGGAATCACCAAGGAAGGCCTCCTGAAAGTGCACTTTCTAAAGACCATACCGACGCTGAAACCTTTTCTTTAAATCAAGAGATGGCGCTTTATCATAATGGGGAATTGAAGATGAACTTTCCTCTCTTAGGCGCTCCAACGGTGAATTTAGGAAACGCCAGGCTCAGAGTTACGGGAGGCGAGAAGCTTGGCGAGAAGCTTGGCGAGAAGCTTGTGGGAACAGAAACAAAAGTCTACCACGGCAATATTTCTGTGGCAGAGACAAGGCCGGTAGAGTATTCCGGTAAAGTTGTAAAATTTGACCACAACGGCAATCTTACCAAAGATTCACGAGAGAAAATTAAAACAACAGGTCCTGTCAAGAGGGAGTTTCCTGCTGATATAGCGCCAGAAGCAGCGCTCTTATTATCCAACCCTCAGAATAAGATTGTCGGGGTAGCACCCAATGGTGATTTAGTTATTGAAACACATCAGACTATTCAAGGTATAAGCTGTATCACAGGCAAGCCTTTTAAGAGAGAAATAGTGATGGATAAGATTTTAAGTAAGAAGGGAATAAAGAATTTAGAGGTTTATACACCGGTTATGAAATTGGATGGGAGTATAGAAAAAAATAATTTATACAAATACGAAGATGTCAGGGATCGGATTAAGAATGAAGCAATATCTGTGTATGCTGGTTTAGCTATAGGGAGTGATTTAATCTTAGCAAAAATAGGTGATAGTGCAAAATGGACCGAGAGAGCGCAGGAGTGGATGAATCTTGTAGAGAATGCTAAGAGGAACGCATTGGGGACACGTTTTGAGACTTATAATGAGCGATTTAGCAATAAGGATATGGGATTTAAAATAGTTGATAGCTACTTCAAAGTATTGATAGCCGCGAAAGCACTGTCATTTTCTTGGAATATGGCAAAAGGCGTTCTTGGTAAGGTTGCAGTTCTTGCTTCGGAAACAGGAAGCACCACACTTTTAAGAGATATAATTGGATTAGCAACAAAAGCATTGGCAAATCCTGCTAAGATTGCTCTTGGCTATACAGCGGTCGGAGCTGCCTATGACGTTTACGAAGGCCGGTCAATCGAAGATATAGCGATAAATGCTCCTGTCCGATTTTTGCAGGCGTATTTTCTTTTGAGGGGCGGAAGAATTTTTACATCTACAAAGGCTCTAAAAATAACCTTAGGTGCTTTAGGAGTTGATACGGTTGTAGCTTATGGAGTGGATAAATATTACCCTACGGATAAAAATACTTCTGTCTGCGAAGCTTTTGCAAAGAGTATTTTGTTTAACCCTGGCCGAGAGATACTTAAAGGATTTGGGAGGTTGATAGGTAACTACGGGCTTGTTGAAAGGGAAGAGAAGTCAGCCCGTTTTGAAACAGAAAAAGTTTTAGGCGCAATTACCACCAAAGCTAAAGAGGATGGACGGGGATGGGGTTTTCTGGCTTTTCCTTATGGCGTTTTCCGCTCTTATCCTTCTGCCCGCTTGGGGGTGGATTTAGTTGCTTTTTCCCTTAATCCAGCAGATTCAATTAGAGGATTGCTGGGAGCAGTAGAAACTTTAAGGAGCCTTCCGCCTGGGAAAGAAACTTTTGATTCTACGCGCGCTCTTGTAAATGCGTTTTATATCACAGGCAATATAGCAGGAGCCCTTGGCGGATATAGAGGTTTGGCTAAAAATTTAGGAGAGGTTCCCGGGAAAGCAGGAGAGTTTGCCCAGAGGGCAGCAAAAATTATGCCAACTGTTTATGCCTTTAATACGGCCCAGGCACTCGTTTTGCCAGTAGTATTTAGGGGCAAGAAACTTGCTTCTGTTCTTAACAGTACTGCTTTAGAAATGGATGACTTACGCGTACAAAGCGTTCCCATAGCTTTATTGGGCGCAGGTTTAGGGCCGGTGGGGAAGGTGTTTTCTAAGATGAGCCCGGGAGCAAGGACTTTAGCAGGGGTGGGAGTAAGTGAAGGTTTAAGCTTAGGCGTTCCTAATATGATAAGTTATCTTAGGACAGGAAAGCCTATAGGAGGCAAATTCTTAAGTGAGGAGAATATGGTTCTGGCGGCAATCGGCCTTCTTGGAGGGGTTATGCCGGCAATTGCCAAAGGAGAGGCTTTTGGTTCAATGCCACAATTTACACGTTCAATTGCCAGTGGTGCTTATCTGTGGGGGCAGATTGAGGCGGTAATGAATACTTCCCTTGCTGCTTATGCAGGAGATAACAAAATAGGCGCTTTGACAATCGACAGACATTTTATGACAGGTTTTCTTAAGGGTTTGGTTTTTGAAGCTGCTTTTTCTTCTTTGGTGGGATTGAGTAAAATAGCAAGTTCTGAGCGAGCAATGAGATTCGTAAAAGAAAACCCAGAAAGCATAAAAGACGCAAAAGAGATAGGAGAGAAGTTAACCAAGAGAGGGATTACAGTCAAAAAGGCAAGAGAGCTTATTAAAAAAGCAGCACCGATAGAAGAAGCCCAAAAAGCTCTGAAAGACCTCTCACCAAAAACACCAATAACAGAAAAGGACTTCTCTACCTTAAGCAAACAGCTTAAAAAACCGGTTAAAAGCTCTGCTGATATAGAAGGAATGAGTATAAAGGAGTTAAGAAAAGTTAATGTTGAGAAATTGCCTAAAGGTAGTAGTTTAAGAAAGCTTCTGGATGAGCTTAAAAAGATAAACAGGATTGATGAGATAGAAATTCTGACTGTGAGGGAGGTAAAAACGCTTGATAAAAAATTTCTTGGAAAAGTTAAATCTAAAGCCAATATATTACAACAGGCAGAAAAGACTGGTTTAAGTTCAATTGAACTTAAAAACATAGATAAAATCGCAAACAGCGCTTCTGCGCGATTTGCCAATAGTAAGTTTGGCGGGATAGTGCTGAAGGCGTTTTCTCCTGCGTCAGGATGGCATTATGTGTCTTGGCCGGCCACTGGCGCAGTAATTTATCCTGCGATTAAGGGGATTATTGAATATTCCGAGAAGGAAAGTGCTCTTGAAAATAGCCCCTTCATAGCTTTCTTAAGGGCCATAAAAGAGCAGTATTATAAACACGGCCGCGTGCAATGGCAAAACATTGCTACCGGCGGACTAATGGGGGCGGCGGTAATTGTGCCCTTTTCCCGCAAGGGCGAGGATTTAGTAGTTGATATATGGAATAGGACAAGATTAGGCAAGGTAATAAAATATGCCTATGGAGCTTCAGCGGGAGGTATAATAAACGCCATAAATTACGAGCTTACTCCTCTTTCCCAAGGGGGAAAAAGCACAGGGAGGAATTTTGCCTGGGCCTTAGGCATTGGCGCCGGCGAGGGAATTATGGCAACCTGGTATCTGGGTTCTGTCGGCAAAGCTTTAAAGAGCAATCTTTTGCCTTATTCTTTGGGCGAGGAGGTGCCAGTAAATATATTCGGACATAAAATAGGCGAATACAGCGGTTCTGCTTATAATTATTACAGTATCCTCAGCGGTTCCGTAAACTGGATAAGCGTCTCTATAGGCTTTGGCGGTTTTGGCATGCTGGCTGAGGCAGCAGTTAACAAAATAAAGGGAAAAAGATTTGCCGTTTTAAGGGAGGGTAAGCCTTTATCGCCCGAGGAAATTATAAGCCAGTTGTTTTATTCCGGCTTAAGCGCTCCTCTGGCGGGTCGCTGGATGCCACGACTTTTAAGTGTTGGCCAATACCGCGCGCCTGAGCTGGGCAAGAGCTTCTGGGGGCGCATAGCCAGCGCTTATACCGGCTATGAAGGGGGCTATATTGAGAAGACCGGGCGTTTTCTAAAAGAAGCAGGCGGATATTTTAAAGATTTTCTTGCCGGTCGCTCGGAACAGGCTCCTTCTCTTTCAGCCCGCATAAACCGTCTTATTCTCTCACAATCGCCCCAAGCCGCCGAAAGAAGTTTTTTAAAATACCTGGATAATACTTTCAGTATGGTAGTTTTGGTAAAGGGCACAGATTTCGCCCTCAGCCTTGTTGACAGCTACCTCCCCCAGGGCAATAAGCTGAGCGGGTTTGAGAAATATGTCTATTCTTTTCTACCGCTTTTAAGAGTCCCTGCCGGCACACTTTTATCTCCTGAAATTGCGGTTATCTCCACTGATTCTGATAGTATGCCTTCTAAGAATTTTATGCTTGAATTACTAAGGAGAAGGCCTGATTTGGCCGAGGCAGTAAAAAGAACCCGCGAAGCCTCTGACTACAATGAGGCTATGAAACAGATTAAGGGAATAACCAGCAGAATTTTAGAATCTTTAAAAGATAGCAGGGTGGTTTCAGAAGATATAATAAATGATGTTTCTCGCCGAATTACAGAGGGCATTAACAGTGATGGTTTCTTGCGGAGCTATTTTACAGAAGACGGTCGTTTCAAGGAGGATGAATTTGTAGGCTTTATTGAAGAAGCCCTGTTTAGGGCAGTAGCAGGGTTTTCTGGCACTGAGGTAGACAAGCGGGGAGTGCGAGTTTTGCAGGCAGTGGAAGGGGCCAGCATGTCCTCTGTTCCGAAAAAATATGGAAGCTATGAAGAGGTTATTAAGGAGGCAAAGAAAATCAAAAACAGCGCAAACAGTTTAGGAGTTAAAGATATAAAGAAGGCTTTGAAGAGTATATATAAAAAAAATACAGGGAATTCTGTGGGAAAATACCAAAATAATCCTTCTTTCCATAAGGAACTTGATAATGTGGCAAAAGAAATATGGAGTTACTATGTAAAAGAGAAGTTCAGGCAAGGCAAAAAATTAACCCTTCTTTTAGAAGGACGTCAACGGGAAATAGTTAGAAATAATGGCAACAAAGGAAGAAAAGGAGGTTATCAGGCCTACGAAGAAGCTTTTAAAGAGGCTTTTGGTTTTGGTATAGAAATTGGAAAAAGCAAGCCTTCAAAAGTATTGAGAGAGATTGAGAAGCAATATAAGGAATATAAAAATAAATATAAAAAAGCAGAGGAATTTTCTAAAACATATGCAAAATCACTCTCAAACGATATAGCCGAGAAGTATATTGATACTGTCTACCGCGAGCAGATACCTTTACCTTTGCTTAATTTAGCAGAAAGAATGGTGACTGCCTCCCAGCTGAGCCGTATGGGCTTGGCTAGAATAAAAGAGATAAAAGAATTTCTAAGTAATAATAAAGATTCTGAGGTAAATCTTAAAGACCTGGGAATGGAAAAGGATATGGTTATAAACTCTGAGAATTTATCTCTGGCAATGGGAAATTATGTAGTAAACCGTATCCCTCTTTCTAAGATACAAAGCACATTGGATAATCAAGGCAGGGTAAAAATATCCGGAGTTGAGTTTAACCTGAACGAAGGCGAGATAGCTCTGCTTAAAAAGCGGAAGACAGAGTTTTTAAGCAGGATTACCGGCTTCATAGAAAACCATAAAAAGGCGGAGAGGTTAATTCCCTTATTGGGAGTGGAAGCCCAGTCGTTTACCGTGGGAGATTTATTTTCAATGCTCGGCCTGCGCCATACAAGTTTTTACCGCAGTTTGGGCGAGGCTAAAGGCTTAGAGTTTGACCACCAGACTCTGGGCAGTTTGCGCAGTTCCATAGAAAAGGATATTTATGTTCAGCAGGCTTATAGTAATAGGAATAATAATAGTAATAATAACAGAGAGATTTCTGCCCCTGCTGCTTATATGAAGAAAGTTGCCAATTTCCTCGGCTGGGTAAAGAAAATTCTTCCCGAAGCCAATACCGATTTATCTTTTCAGCTTGAGAAGGCCTTTCAAGAATGGTTTTTTACAGACAAAAAAGATGCTTTAGAGAAGTTTTTTAAAGAGCAGGGCTGGAGAATGGTGAAGAATTATGAGAAAGTGAAAAAGAAAGATAGAGAAAAAATAGGCATAGAGCTCTTTAAGAAAGTAGAAAGCCGTCTTAATAATAGCAATAGCAATGAGAGTGAACTTTCTGAAATTATCATCAATAATATTTTTTACTTTCTCAGAAGAGAGGCACAGGATGTTATTAATAATTTAGAAAGCAAATTTAGAGAGGTTGAAGGCAAAGAGGGATTTAATAATTTTATTAAAGAAGCTCAAAGAAGGATTGCCGATTATTTAGGCAGAGAAAAATATACGATAGAAAATCTTGAAGAATTTGCCAGCAGAGTATATGAGAGAGAAAAGGATATTAGGGAAGCAGAAGAAGCAGTTTCTGAGAATAATAATAGGCAGGATTCTTCAGGAGGAATTGTTAAAAAAATGACCGCTAAAAAAGCGGAGATTGCCCGGAAAACTCTCGAATGGCTAAAACAACCCTTAAGTTACAGCCGTTCTTTTGCAGAGATGGAGGAAAGTTTAAAGAAGGATTACCTTGAGCTTTCTGGCTTAGAGTGGGCAGATAAAAGCTTAGGTCAAGAAAAACATTTTCTCAGCAAGTATTTTGGCGCAGAGACAAGGGATAAGCTTGATATATGGAAAAGCCGTATTTTGACTTTTGGCCACGTCTCCAGTGAAAAAGTTGAAGCGGCGAAAAATAAATTTATAAAAACCCCATCATTCAGCAATTTCCGCAAATACCAGGCCCTTCTCAGCAGGGCGTATCTTAGAGGAAACAGGGATATCATAAGAAATACAGACATTGAGACAGACAGCATTAAGCCGGTTGGGGCTTCAGGGGTTGAAGTTAAAGGGCTTGGCGATAATAATAAACGAGAAATAAAAAATAAAGTTGAAAAAATAAAGATCACTTCTGATAATAATACCTACACAATGACTTATAGACTTACCAATAATAATGAAGTAGAGATAAAATTCTCAGTTGAGCGCAGAGACCAAAAGCCGGATTTAAAAACAATGAGAATTATCTCCCAAGAAGGAGACTTCAGAGAGGTAATAAAAGATATCGCCGGCAAAGAGAATATGGGATATGCGGATGTTTTGGCGTATGCCGACGCAGCTATCAGGGATAGGATATTTAAGGAAATAGGTATAGATAAGGATAATAAAGGAGTGGACTTCCCGCGTTTAAAGAATGTCCAGCAGCCGGATAAGGTGCTTAAGATTCTTAAGGGTGAAAACCTGCAGGAGTTTCTGGGCGGAGGAAAAACTCAGGCCGCCAGTTCTGCCCTTATTCTTTCCCGGCTTTTGGGAATGGACGGCGTGTCTTTATACCTTACCCGCAATAGTTTTCTCGTAAACGATGTTATGTCTGAGGTGGGGTTTTTTGCCAGACTTTACGGTTTGGATATAGTTGATATTAACAGTATGGTTTCAACCCTTCCTACCTCTTTGCTGGTTGAGGTCTTGCGGGATAAAAACACCCTTGCTGTAGGCAGTATAGATACTTTCCCCCAGATTTTCAACCGTCGTGCCGGCGTGGACATATTTGAGTCTCGCCGACTGCAGAAAATGATGGAGCTTCTCTACCGCAATCCTGAAAACCGCATAGTGATAGATGAGGTGCAGAATTTGGCAGTGCACCCCTTGGAAGCAATTGTAGGCAGAAACCACGAGAGCTTAGTTTACCGCTATATTACCCTTAAACCGCTATTAGGTAAAATGGAGAAAATAATAGAAAATCTCGATAATTACGGGATAAAGAAAGTAACTCTTTCTTCTGCCAGCCAGGAGAAAGAAATAAGCGAAGTTTCAGCCTCTTCGCCGATAGAAGAAATACGCAGTTTGGAAGGTTTGGGGTATGCCAAGATTGGCAGGGAATACTACTTTACCCAGGAGACGGAAGCGTTTCTTAGGAACAAGCTGGGGGCAGGAAGCCTTCTTTCGCCTGAGCAGATAAGAAGCATCTTCAGCGCCTTTATGAAAGGTGGCTCGGATGTAGCCATTTTGCCTGACAGGACCGTGGTTGTCTCTACCCTTACTGATGCTGCCCAACCGCATATGGTCCTGCATAATCCTGATTATATGACAGCTTCGGCTTATGTTAAGGCAAAAGAGCTCGGCCTTCATCCGGACAGTTTAGATTGGATTCATTCTTATAGTGGTGGTGATACAGTCGCCTCTACAAGCAGTCTGCGGGTTCTGGGGTTAGGCGGTGGGATTTCTACTTTAAGTGGGACCAGCAAGGAATTTGAAGCGGTTATAAGGCTGATAAACAGAAAGGAAGTGGATGAGCTGAGCACATTAGAGATAAAATTTGATAATGATAATCCCAATAAGATTACATTTAAATTCGGCTCAAGTGAAGTTCCCGTTATTCTTGAGAAACCTAAGGAAGGAGGCAATCCTTATCAGGCTATGGCTGAAAAAGCTGGAGAGCTTGCAAAAGGTAAGAATGGGGAAATCGCTATTTTTATGGTTAACGGTGAAGAAGGGATAAAAGAGTTCAGGCGCTGTTTGAAAAGCGAAAAGGGCATTAAATTTTATACGGGCAATGAATTTAGCAAAGAAAGGCTAAGCCAGGAAATGGCAGAGCTTAACTCCCAAAGCAATAAGAACAAAGTTATTGTCTTAACCAATATCGGCTGGGAAGGAATAGACCCCAAAGCTAATAACATTAAGATTTATACTTCTGAGCTTCTGGATACAAGTTTAACTGATTTTTCCCAGTTTTCCTTCCGTATCAACCGTGGAAACTATACGGGCGGGGAAGTCCATTTATTCTATAGCAAACGCCAGCTTAATGAATATTTAAAAGAAAACGCTCCTCTTGCTTCTTATCTTGAGAGCGTTTGGAAAAGAAAAGGTGAGACAGAGAACAAAAAAAATGGAATATATAGTGGGATTGTTGATAAGACTTCTAAACTCTCTAACCCCGCCGAAATAGAAGATCCCCGCGAGAAGGTAAAGCTGGCTCTGGTTTTAGGCCGGGAGAAAGTTGTTTCCCAGGCTCTGCGCGAGACAGCGGAAAGATTAGCCTCTGATTTTATCAAACGTTATTTTGAAGAAGCAATGGAGTATACAAGGGCAAGGTTTGGCTCTTTCAGCCGTGAATATGGGTATATGCTTGATGTTTACCAAAAACTGATTCTGGATAAGACTTCAGACTTTTACACCTCTTATTTAAGAGATAACCTTGATTCTCCCCAGAAAATATTGAGCGGTATTATTGAAGGGGCGAGAAAGCAGGCAGAGGGCATAGTGGGGGTTATTTCCGGCTCAGCGAAGGAATATAAAGAGGGCTCTCAAGACATATTTAACTATATCCGTGCGAGTAAAGTTAGAGAAGAACTGGCTTACAGCTCTCCTTTTGCCCGCCGCAAAGATGTAAGGCGTGTATTTGAGAGTGTGTTTCATATAGAGGAATGGTCGGAAGTAGAGAAGCAGCTTCCCGGCAGGTTTAGGCTTAGGCTTGAGGCGAAGAAAGAAGGCAATCCCCCTTCCGGTAACCAACAGGAACCACGCGCCCCACCCTCCCCGCTTCTTAAGAAAGCAAGAACTCCTGAGGATTTAGCGCGAATAATCTTTTCTTTCCATGACTATATTCTTCCTTCTCTGGGCCGTGAGAGTTTTTCTGACCGCGCTTCTTTGGAGAACGAAGCTCAAATGAAAGCTTCCAGCAAACAGCTTATTTCCCGCCTGAATGAGTTGGGGGTAGAAGTAGATGGAAAAACTTTTTCTCTTATCCGCGATGTAGCTTTGGGAATGAAGCCCTATTCTTTACCTTCCCAACTTTCTACTGCTGCTATTGTGCAGGCGGTATTATTTGCTGTCAATAAGGCGCTTGAGAATAGTGGGCAGAGTAGTAATAGTAGTAACTCTTCATCTGCTGTATCAAGCTTAAAGAATGCGCTTTCTCAATTGCAACAGAATCTCAACAACTTAAACCCCGGCAATTTGGTTGTATCTTACCATAATATAAAGAAAAAAGTAGATAAGGCGCTAAAGAGTTTAAATTTGAACGATGCCCAGAAGGAAGCTGTAAGGGGTATTCTTATCTCCAGCATAAACCCTGCGCTTACCTATGATACTCTTTCTTTGTATTCTGACCTTTATGAAGTAGCGATGAAAACAGAATCTTCTGAAGATGAGAACAAAAACCGTATTCTTAATACAATCTCCATCTTGCCCTTAGAGCGCCAGACTCCTTTGGATATCCTGCAGATTTTGCGCCTTAAAGACAAAGGAAAGTTTTTCAGTTTGGATATACCCACTGTACGCAGATTTTTCTATGCCCGCAAAGATGAGGGTGCAGGCAACTGGATAAAGGAGAGGATAAAAGAATCACCTTTTAAATATAATAAGAAGTATTCTTCCTTCCGTTTACGCCGTTTATCTTTAGGCAGAAGCAAATGGCAGAGCTTAAACAAAGATGGTTTACCCAGCAGACTGTTTGCAGGTATTTACCATACGCAGGAAGATATTTTGTCGCGGATGATAAACCACCAAGCTATTAAGTGGTATCAAAAAATAGGGGTTTTAGGAAAGGGACGTTTCTTCTACCGTTCTCCTTTTAACCCTCTATTTGTCCAGAACAAGGACAGATTTAACCGCACTTTAGTCTCTTTTTATGGAAGTTCTTCCCAAAATCAGGCTTCTTATAAAACAATAGAAAAAACCGTCCAAGTTTTAGAGAAGCTGGGTATAAAGAAAGCGTTAAGGTTAAAAGATATAACCAAATTTGTCTCTTTAAGCCCGCAGGAGCGGATAAAGAAATATGCTCCTTCTTCTCAGCGCCAGAAATGGCTTGAAAATATAGCCTCTTGGGAGAAAGCAAAAACAGAAAGTGAAGAAGGTATAAATTGGGATAAAGTTGAAGATGAACTTTTTAGAGAAGATAATGATGGAGTTAAGCTGGTGGATTTAGTGATTCCTTACGGCGTTACTAAGAAAGATTTTGATTTGGCTTTGAATGCCGTAAAGGCTTATAAAGATAATCCTTCTTATGATATGGTAGTGGAGAAACTATCTGCTTTGGCAGTTGCCCCGGAGGAGCTTTTTGAGTCCCAAGCCTATTATCTTGCTAACATTTATTGGTCTGCTTTGAGTGCTAAAGGTCAAAGTGGGGAGAGGACAACATGGCAGTCCCGCATAAACTCTCTTTTAGAAATACAAAAGATTAATAATAGAGGCAATGCCTCGGCTCTCAGCAGTGAAAATATCACAGCAATAAAAGAATTGCTCGAAGATAAAGAAATTAAAAATTATCTGGACACTTTGTTTGTTAAAGTAAGAACAAAGACAAAAGAGGCAGAGGCAAACATTAATAATTTGTTTTTTGCCTCACAAAAAGTAAAGCAAGAACTAATTAATGATTTATACTACACGGTATTTACCCTGCTTTCTTCTCCACGGCTTGAGTTGAGCCGGAAAATGAAGGAGATTTCTTCGTTGGCCAGTCTGGATAAAGAAGACTGGTTGGCCTTTAAAGGGGCAAAAACAAAGATAACAGAGATTATTAAGAAAGCAGGTTTTCAACCACGTAGCCTGCCGCAGGAAGAATTTATTAAGGGTATAGTAGAAAGAATCGTATTTTCAAATTCGCCAATCACTCCAGAGGAAGCTGAGAGTTTATTGAGGGAGTTACTTCCTTCCCTCCAGAAAGTTTTTAAAATAGCCTATATTGCCCAAAATAATCCCGCCTCACCCCATACATACCAATGGCATTATTACAAAATAGGCAAAGGCCTGGCAGGAGGTTTAGAAAAGGAAGCTTTGGAAGTATTGAAGAAATTTTATGAGGAGCAGAATGCCGTTAATTATTCTGCTCTGCTTGCTCTTGGAGAGAAAGCCAAGAAATTGCCTCAGCTTATAGAGAAACTTGCTTTATTGAAGGAACAAGAGGAAGTTTTGGCAGAATTAGCTTCTTATGATGGATTAGAGAGCGAATTTAACAATATGCTTTCACAATTTAACCTTATCGACGATATTTCTTCTCAGTATAGCTCTGAGGTTGATAAATTTATCCACTTGGCAGATAAAATAGCTACTGCTGTTGCCCTGCACCGTAAGAGCTTGCTTCCCCAGGGTAAAATCAAGCTTTCTCAGGTTTTAAGCCAACAGGATGCTCTGGATAAAGGCCTTGCCGATAAAGTGCTTAAAGTTTTAAAAGGAACCAGTGTTCCCCAAACCCAGAAGGAGATTATTGAAATTATGTCTATTTTCCCGGAGATAGAAGCCCTGCTTAAAGAAAAGGACCATTCTGTTATTTTTTCTAAGCTTAAAGAGCTTGCTCAAGAAAGAAGAATTTCTATTAAACCGGCTCCTGCCTATGTGGGAACGGTTAAAATACTGGTCCAGGAAGAAGACGGCGTAGAGAAATATGAAATAATCGTGCCTTTGAACCGCTTTACTACGCGTCTGGGGGCAGGCCATTACGGTTTTCAATTGCGGAGCGTAGCTGAGAACGAGCTTCCCCATGAGATTTTAGGGCATTTGTTTGGTTATATAGCCGGCATTCCTTTGGGCGAGTCAAGAGAGTCTCTGTGGGGCTGGAATCCTACTGAATGGTTTGCTTTGATGTGGAATATTATTGATATAACTCAACGCGTAAAGAAAGGGCATATCCTCAGCCCGGATGAGATTCGCTACCTTAAGCTTATAACCGGCAGGGAGCCCTGGAGTTGGAGTAAAAGAAAGTGGTGGCAATTTAGCACTAAAGGCAGGATTGGCAGAGAAGAAACGCCTTTTGATGATTTTATCCGTAAATACGGGATTGAATATTATAAAAAGGCAGGCCGTAACGAAAAATGGCTAAAAGAGCAAAGCCGGCACATTGCTTCTCAATTCTCCAATTACAGTGATATCGCCCGCCAGATAAGAAAGAATTTGATGGAAAATCAGGGAAGTTTCAATGTAGGAAAAGCAAACCTTAAACTGGAGATGCCGGTGGTGGCAGAGAATTTTAGTGCCAATTATCTTTTCCGCGGGGCAAGCAAGGCCCGTGATAAAAGCTGGACTTTAGATAACCGCTCAGAGCTTGTTTCTTCCGGCGGCGGGCTTCCTCCTTACCGGAAAAAATGGTTTGATGATTTGGTAAATAAATTAGAAGGAGAGGAAAAGATAGTTGCTCTTCCCAAAAAAGACTTTATGTTTGTCCTTCCTCAAATCGGCGGCTCTAAAGGCACTTTTGCCTGGAGTGTAGAGAAAGAAAAAGAAGTTGAATTAAGTAATAATAAGAAGAAATTTCTTAAGAAAGGTCAGATTTTAATTTCCCAAGAGGCTATTTATCAGCCGAATTATCTTTCTATAGTTGCCTTACTGCATGAATTAGCAGAAGTAAAGTTAAGAGAAAAACTTGCTAAAGAAGATATTGAGAAATACAAAAATATTTATAAAAGTTTATTTGAGAAGAAAAATGGTGAGAGTGAAGATAACTTGATGAGTAATCTTAAGGAATATTTCGCCAAGAATTATGATAGTGCCCAGAAAATATTAGAAGAGGCGCTTGCTGAGAAGAATAGGGATAAAAAGATAAAGGCGCTTGGGACTTTAGCAGAAAGAGTAGAAGGTATTGATTTTGAAAACTCAGAGCAAAGCCAGGAGCTCATTGAAAATATTAATAAGCTTCTTAAGAATGCTTTAAAAGGTGAAAGCACATCTGAACTGGAAGAGAAAGTTAGGAATTTATCAAAAGATGTCCACAAATCCTGGCAGGGAATTTTGATTGAAACTGCCGGCCATTTCGCCCCTTATTTCATAAATCATTATATTGCCAAAGCCGGCTATGGAGATTACAAAGTAGCAGGTGTAAACATTTCTTTGTTCGCGAAATATATTTTATTCAATGATGAGGTATTTGAAAATATGAGGAAGTTATATAAGGACATCGGCTATTTTTCCTTTGTATTAGGGGCAAGCTCGCCAGTAGTTTCTAAACCTCAAATTGCAGAAATGTCATCTTCTGCTGTTATTGGCGCTCTTGAGAATGAAGCTAATTATGGTAGACGTCCGATGTCCGACATTTTGAAGACTAGGGGATTGTCTTCAAGTTCCGCGGTTGCTGACAAGAACAGACCGTTGGATATCCAGTTCAAGAAGAGAATGGGTAACTTGTGGTTTTCTAAAGCTCAAACCACAAAAATAAACCTTTCGGGTAATACGGTTGATATTTTATATGATGTTGGAGGTCATCCACTTGATGTCGGACTGTTGCGGGTAAGCAATAATGGCAAAACAGAAATTATTGAGGGATGCGGAAGAAGGTATGCAAGTGTATTTATAAATACACCCCCAGGAAAAGTAGTAACTATGTTAAGTGAAAAAAGGCCAAGCGGTTTTACAAATGAAAATGCAGAGGCAGTTCCAAGATTAATAAAGACAGCGGTAGCTAACGGATGGAGAATAGAGACAGGAATTAACAAGATTATGATTACCGCTTCCGATAAAAAGTACGACCTTGCTTCTAAAAATGTTTCCTCATCATCTTCACTTATTATTAAGGAGAGGTTTACTAATATATTTAATAAGTTGTTTAAAAAGAGTTCCTTATCGCCATCTTTAACCCAGGAGGCACTCCAGTCTTATACAAATGTTGTAGCAGAAGATGTTGTTAAGCCCCTTCTTGAGGGAAAAAATTTACATCTTTTAGATGTTGGTTCTGGAACGGGGATTAGCACTGTAGCTGCAAAGTACTACGGGGAAGAGAAGCTTGATAGAACAGTTGGTTTGGATGTTCATCTAAGCAATATAGCTTTAGCTAATAATGTTAAAGAATTGGCTGGTAATTTAGAAAGAAGAGGAATGTTCAAAGAGGAGGGAATGGTGGAGCCAGTTGTGGAGGAATTATTAAAAGGCAGAGTTCAGCCTAAGCCTGTTGAAGGGGTAGATTTTGTAGTAGGGGATGCTGCTTCTTTACCATTTCCTGACAGTTCGTTTAATAGAGTAATATATATGGATACGGAACCCTTCATTAGGAGCAATGAAAGGGAGAAGGTGATTCAGGAGATTGTAAGGGTAATTGATAAGGGAGATGGCGTGATTCATGCTCGGCCTCGTGCAGGAGCAAAAGAAGCCGATATTCAAGAATTCATCAGCCGTTTTAATAATATAGCAGACAAAGTAGGAGTTGAGTTTGATGTGCAGCGGACTCAAATTGGAGAGAAAGACAACGCTGTTTTATTTAAGATAAAGCCGCCTATATTTTCGGATAGAGTTGGATATAGTAAAGACAGTTCAGTGAAGGTAAAGCCAGGAGCCTCTACTGTGACAAGTTCTAGTCCAATAGAGGAGGAACCATCTAGACAAAATTCTAAGGATAATCCCATTAGCAGTCCATTTAACAGCGCTCCTTTTAGGGCTCCTATATTACCTCCATCTTCGCCCATTAAGCCTTTAGTTCCTTCTGGTTCTGGTTTAGGGTTGGGAGGGTTGATATTTGGTGCATTAAGAAGCGCTATTATACCTTCTGCTTCTGCAGAAACGTCTTCTTCTATTATGCAGGCAGAAGTTGACTTACAGCAGTCAAGTATTATGAAGAAAATGTTTGCTTCAAGTGGTGTCCATGCTGGACCTACAGGAGTGGTCAGCTCTTGCTTGTCTTCTGCAAGAGTTGATCAAAATCACAAGGAAGACAATAAAAACAACAAAAACAGTGAAAGCTCATTGTCTAAAGAAGATGGTAGTAATGGAAAGCAAAAGAGAGGTTTTCCAGGTGCTAGAGGTGCGACTAATGGAAAAGACAGCAGGGGAAACAGCAATGGATTAAAGAATAAGGTTAGAAAGTTTAAGATTTTACTGAGATTAATTACTCGCTTTATTGACTTTAAGAATTTAATTCCTAAAGTTCCAGAAGCTAATTTTGGTGCTAATAATACTTCTCCACCCTGTAAAAGAGGGGCAGTAGGTGGAGCTTTTGTTGTTTTACTACACAGATTAATAAAGATTGTTCTTTCCCCAGTTATTCCTTTCCCAGATTATCTCAAAAATAATCCTTCTTTACCTATAAAGATGGCAAGAGGTCTAATGGTTATTATTATGAGTGGTTTGTTGATTTTTGGAAATCCAAGATCAATAGAAGCTTTTTGTATCTTTATGAAGATGATAATTTATAGTGAAATAAGAAATGACAAAGGAGAGATTATCGAACGCTTTCATACTGTAAATGGAATTACTACTATAGAGAAGATAAATCCTGAAACAGGAAGAATATATGAGAGGATAACAACAGATGGGAAACTCAAAGTTAGAGTGAAAAACAATAGAATTTTAGTTGACTCAGGACATAATTCTTTAATTATAAGAGATAATTATAAATTAGATAGCACAATAAATAAAGTTCTTTCAATTACAGATCCTTATAGATTGCCACAAGAATTATTGGCTTTAAAGAAGTTTATTGTTCAAACCGCATTTGTTGAAACAGGATTAAGGACGAGAAAGCAAAATAAAAATGGACCAGCAAGAGGATATTTGCAAATCGAACCAGCTACCGCTTTAGACTTAATGCTTCGCTATACAAAAGATATCTTTGGATTTTCTAACTCATTGGGTATTTCTTTTGATCATCAGTTTAAAACTAAGTTTTCAACCATTAAATATGAATATAATAATAAAATCTATCCAGAAAGTCTTAAGAAACCAGATCCATTCTCTTATCGATATAACTATTTAAAACAGAAAGCAAAAGAGTTAGGTCTCGATGTTAAATTAGAAAGAGATATAACATTTGAGGTATTAATAGCAAGAATTAAATATTCTGATGTAGGTAGGAACTTAGATATTCCCAAAGCACTACTTTCTCAGGCAGAAACTTGGGTTAAGATATACAACGCAGGTGGAAAAGGTACAGAGAAACATTTTGTCCAAAATGCAAAATATGCCGAACTTTATATGAGAGGTAAAAATGTCTTAGAACCAAAAGAGGAATTTCCTCCTTATATTGGCTTCTTACATCCTTACTATCCTTTGCCCATAAATTCTCTTTATATTCCAGATTCATATATAACTTCTTTTCCTGCAACCAATAATTTATCTCATTTAATACGCTTTGTTCTTCAAGCCGATAAATATGGTGATAAGGAGTATTTAATATGGGCATTAAATAAAATTAGAAAGATATTAAAGACAGATAAGACCTTAAAATATGAAAATAAATGGATAAAGAAGCAATCAGCTAAAACACTTAATCCATTGCCGGGAGATATTTTTGTAAATCCTGATAATAAAGATGATTTCCTTATTGTAGTTGGTACATATGATTCGGTTTATCCAGATAGTGGAATTGTCCATATATATTATTTAAAACCATTTAATAATGAGTTAAAACCAGGTGATAAATTAGAGTATGAATTACTTAATGATGGATATAAGCTGATTAGAGGCATTTCTGATAACTCTTTGAAGATACAAACTAAAACTCTTCCTACAATGGCTAAGAGGGGTAAAATTAAAGCAAATTCTCCTGTAGCGTCAGCAGACAATTTAAAAATGATTGGAGAAGATTACTTGGTAAATGATACAAATAGCTCAGACCTTCAGGTGGACAAAAAACATTACGGCTCTATTTACTATAAGGCAAATAGCCCACTCTCTGTATTGAGGCTGTTGAATCGTAGTTTACCTTCCTTACCCACTGATAATACCAGTGGTGAACAGAGTCAGCATAGGCAACCTCTATTTCCCTCTGTTTCTTTAACTACCAACACTGTGCCACAGCTAGTCCCCAGTCTTCTTAATTTAATTCTTGGATTCAATGCTGTTTTACCTTCTGCTTATGCAGTAGAAATAAATCCTTCTTCCATAGCCCAAGCCAAGATAAATCTGGCATCTACAGAAAACACCAAACAGATACTTATCCCCAGTGGTATAGACGCTGGCAACAAGAATGTGGTCGGCTCTTGCCTGTCTCCTGCAGGAGCTGATCAGAGTAGAGAGGAAGGCAAAATAAAGAGAGTAGTTGCTTATGTTGTTGCTCAAATAAAGGCAAAAGTAAAAGAATTCTTTAATAAGAAATCAGAGAGAATCGGTGGTTTTTACAGAAGAGGTGTAGCCAGAGACAAAGAAAAAGGTGCGCCATCTAACAATAATAACCGCAACAAGAGACAGTCCCTTGATAGCAAAGGTAAAAACGGTTCAAAGAATAAGATTAGAAAACTTAAGATTTTACTGAGATTAATTACTCGCTTTATTGACTTTAAGAGTTTAATTCCTAAAGTTCCAGAAGCTAATTTTGGTGCTAATAATACTTCTCCACCCCGTAAAATACGGGCAGTAGGTGAAGCTTTTGTTGTTTTACTACACAGATTAACAAAGATTGTTCTTTCCCGAGCTATTCCTTTCACAGATTATCTCAAAAATAATCCTTCCTTACCTATATATAATAAGATAGAGACGGAGGAAAGAAAGGCTTCAAGTTCTTCGATACAACTTGAAGAGGTTGAGAAGGCATATAAGATTTTAGTGTTTTTGGGGGCTGAGAAAGAATACAGGAAACGGCTCAAAAAGTATAGAGGTACTCGCTTGAGCAAAGAGATAATTGAAAAGTTCAGCCGAAC
>CAZWON010000001.1:0-199653 GCA_964635565.1 uncultured Planctomycetia bacterium | reverse complement strand
ATTCTACATTCTCTTATATCTATTTTTTTAGCTTTTCTCCATAAACGTTCTATATTATAAAATTTTCTTGCTTCTTCATGAAAAATATGCAAAATAACATCGAAATAATCTATTAACAACCATCGTGATAATAAATCATCCTCACAATGATGAATTTTAATTTTATTCTTTTTAGAAAATATCATAGCTTCTTCATATAAAGAGCGTGTATGTCTTTCTGATGCGCCCGAACATATTACAAAATAATCACAAAAATATGTAATATCTTTTATTTCTAAAATAACCGGGCTTTCTGCCTTCTTATCAATAAGAAAATCTAATATTTTCAATGCTTTCTCCATACTATTAAATATCTCTTTTGTATTAGAAATCTTCATTTTAGAGACTCCAAATCAATAACTAAAACATGACAAAAACTTTCATAATCTTAAATTTTCGATTTATCCTAATCAATTATAAATTACTTCTTTAATTTTATCTCTCAGATTATTTTTGACAGGAGAAACGCATGTTACACATACTTTTCCAAAAGAAAATATTTTTTTTGCCCATTCTTTAATGGAAAAGCTATCAATTCTGTGAATAAATTTTCTTATATCTGTAAGGGAATAAATTCTACCCATGGTAAGATAAGAATCTATGAGATAGAACATTCTTCCTTGGGGACGCTCTATATTCATAAACATCTGACCGAGAAAATAATCTTTTGCTCTCTCCAATTCCTTCTTAGAAACCTCTTTTTCTTTTAAAAGCTTAAGTTCCCTGAAAATCCTTTTCAAAGCAATTATGATATTGCGACTATCTAATCCCACATGAATAGAAAAAGCACCGCTATCCTTAAATCTTTTAACTTCCGTAGAAATATCATAACACAGCCCCCTCTTTTCCCTCAATTCTTCAAATAATCTACTGCTCATATTTGCTCCTAAAATAATATGTATAAGTTCTATGATAAAACGTGCTTTACTACGTGCAGAAGGCGCTCTAAATCCTATACAAAGATGGCATTGATCTATCTCCTTTTTTTCAATAAGAATTTTACTTTTTGATAAAGAAGAAGGACACTTATTATAAAGATGAGGGTTTTTTCGGAGAAACCCTTTTGTCTTATTCAAAATAAGTTTAGATATTTTATCCTTATTATAATCAGATACACAAACGATAATAATATTAGAAGGGGAATAAAATCGTTTTTTAAATAAATACAAATCGGCTCTTTTAATATTCTTAACTGTATCAATGTCTCCTATTACATCTTTACCTAAAGGATGCTGAGGCCATAACAAACTGTCCAATAAAGAGCTTGCTCTGGCATGAGGAAGATCATTGTGCATTTTTATCTCCTCCAAAATGACATTTCTTTCTTTCTCTATATCACTTTTGTTTAACAGAGGAAACAAAACCATATCTAAAAGAATATCCAATGTTTTCTCAATATTATATGAAAGGCAATAAGAATAATATCCTGTAACCTCTTGAGAAGTGAAACCATTAAGAATACCTCCTCTTCCCTCAATTTCTTCTTTAATCTTCTTATAAGAATATTTTTTTGAACCTTTAAAAACTATATGTTCAAGAAAATGTGCTATACCTTTTGTAGAATTATTTTCATAACGTGCTCCTACATTAACAAAAACACCCACCGCAGAAGTACCCATACCTTTAATAGCTGAAAAAATGAATTTTACTCCTTCTTTTTCTATTATCTCAAACATATATCCTATTTATAAAATCTTTTATTCTTTTAGAAAAGTCTTTCTTAGTATAATTGTCTTTTATGAACTTAGCAAAAGCACTGCCTATAATAAAACCATCGCTTATCTCAGATATTTTTTTAACCTGTGCTCTCTTATGAATACCAAAACCCACACATACAGGAATATTTTTTATTCTTTTTATACAATGAACATCTTTTTTAATGAAGTTAAAAGACAAATGATGAGGACCCGTTATACCAGTAATAGAGATATAATAAATAAACCCCTTTGAGACTCTAACTATTTTTTTTATCCTCTCTTTTGTAGTCTGGGAAGTAATAAAAAATACTGTATCCAAGTCAAAAAAACGACTTTTTTCCACAAAACTATGAGCCTCTTCAATGGGTAAATCAACTATCATTATCCCTTTTATACCACTTTCATACACTTTCTTTAAAAATCTATCCACACCATAGCAATACACAGGATTATAATAAGTCATAACAACCAAAGGAGTTTTAATTTTATCCTTAATTGACTTTATTTTAGCAAAGAAAATATCAGTATTAGTTCCTCGAGAAAGGGCTATTTGCGCTGCCTCTTGAAGTATAGGACCATCCGCTAAAGGATCGGAGAAAGGAATACCGATTTCAATAATATCCACTGCTGTGTCTTGCAAAGAAAAAATTATCTTTTCTGTAAGAGTGATTGTAGGAAAACCAAATGTAATATAAACAATAAATGCTTTCTTGCGTCTTTTCTTAAGTTCTTTAAAAATTTTAACTATCTCTCCCATTCCTCTACAATATTCAAGTCTTTATCTCCCCTTCCTGATAAACATACTATAACCAATGCATTCTTATCTTTTTTTGCTAATTTTTTCAGGTATGCTATAGCATGGGCACTCTCTAAAGCAGGGATTATCCCTTCAACTTCACTTAACAGCTTAAAAGCCTCAACAGCCTCTCTGTCATTTATTGCTACATAACAAGCACGACCTATAGATTTATAATAAGCGTGTTCTGGTCCTACTCCTGGATAATCAAGACCAGCAGCAATAGAATGAGGAACTGTAACTTGACCAAATTTATCTTCCAGAAGAAAAGACTTAGAACCGTGAAGAACTCCCTCTTTCCCTTTAAGAAGAGTAGCAGCGTGCCTCTTGTTTAATCCCATTCCCCCTGCTTCTACTCCTATAAATTTAACCTTTTTATCAGAAAAAAATGGATGAAACATCCCTATAGAATTACTCCCTCCTCCTACACAAGCAACAAGATAATCGGGTAAACGCCCTTCTTTCTTAATAATCTGTGCTTTGGTTTCTCTTCCAATAACAGATTGAAAATCTCTTACTATAAGAGGATAAGGATGGGGTCCTACCACAGAACCTAAAAGATAATAAGTATCTTTCACATTAGTAACCCAATCTCTTATTGCTTCATTGCAGGCATCTTTTAAAGTACAGGACCCACTATCTACAGGAATTACTTTTGCTCCTAACATATGCATACGAAATACATTCATTTTTTGCCTTTTTATGTCAACTTTACCCATATAAATATCACATTTAAAACCAAATAGTGCGCTAACCGTAGCAGTTGCTACACCATGTTGACCTGCTCCTGTCTCAGCAATAATTCTTTTTTTACCCATATAACGCGCAAGAAGAGCCTGCCCTAACGTATTATTTATTTTATGGGCACCGGTATGAAGAACATCTTCTCTTTTAAGGTATATTTTTAGTTTTAATCTTTTACTAAGATTTCTTGCAAAATAAAGAGGGGTTGGTCTAGAAGCATAATTATAAAGATAATAAAATAACTCTTTTTTAAATATCTTATCTTTTTTTACCTTTTTGTAAGCTTTATCTAACTCATCTAAGCATAAAGATAAAGTTTCCGGAATAAATCTACCCCCAAATTTACCAAAATACCCTTTTCTATCAGGAACTTTCATATTTAACAGATTCAACACTCTGGATTTTATTAATAAAATCTCTCACTAAATTTCTGTCTTTTTTACCAGGAAAGTTCTCTACTCCGCTACATACATCAACAGCATACGGTCTAACTGTTTTTATAATCTTTAAAACATTTCTTGGAGTAAGCCCCCCTGAGATAATAATCTTTTTCCCTTCGATACTTTTTATCCTCTTTAAAAATTCTTTAGGCAAAGTTCTCTTCCTTTTCTGCTTTTCTTCCCACCGTATATCAAAAAGATAAGTATCTATTTTACCATAACTATATGAAGGAAATTGAGGAAGAAAGAAAGTTTTTATTATTCTAAATTTAGGGAGAAAAGAAAAGCAATAAGATTGACTTTCTTTACCATGAAACTGCAAAACATCAAGACCAACATAGTTGGCTATTTCAGAAACTGCCCCTTTATCCTCATCAACAAAAACTCCTACTTTTACAATAAAAGGACCTAACTTATCGATTATTTTCTTTGCGTTAGAAGGAGTAATATAACGGGGGGACCGTTTATAGAAAATAAACCCCAACGCATTAGCACCGACTTGCGAGCAGAAAACAGCATCGTCAATGTTGGTAATACCGCATATCTTAACCTTTACCATCTATATGTAATTCCTTTATTTTGCTATTCACGTCCTCTGACTTCATTATTACTTCACCTACTAACACAGCATCTATTCCCAAACCCTTAAGCCAAAGAATATCTTTCAACTCTGAAATGCCACTTTCACTTATTATAGCAATATCCTTGGAGATAAAAGGAGCCAATTTAGCAGTAGTGTTTAAGTCTATAGTCAAGGTATCTAAATTTCTGTTGTTTATCCCAATAATATCAAAGGGAAGAGAAAGCACTCTTCTTAGTTCTTTCTGAGTATGCACTTCTACCACTATATCCATACCTAAATCTTTCGCCAACGAATATAGTCGAAGCAATCGTTCATTATCTAATAAGCGAGCAATAAGAAGAATAGCATCTGCCCCTGCTGCTCTTGATTCCAATACTTGCGATTCATCTATAATAAAATCTTTCCTTAAAATAGGAATATTTGCTATCTTATTTACTTCCTCAATATAACTTATCTTACCTAGAAAAAAATCCTCTTCAGTAAGAACGGATATAGCATTAACTTTTGACTCAATAAAGGACCTTACCACATCCTTTAAGAAGAAATCCTTGCGAAGAATACCTGCAGAAGGAGATGCCTGCTTTAATTCTGCAATCAAAGAAATCTTTCCTTCTCTTTTGATAGAACTTTTAAATGGTCTGATCTTAGGGGCTTTTTTAATTAAAGAAAGTAATCCTTCTCTATTCTTCCTTAAGATTTCAATGCGTTTCTTTTTATTCTCCAAAATAAGAGATAATATATTACCCATATTTTTCTAAGAAATCTTTAAAATAAAGATATTTATCCATAGCTTTACCTTCATCTATATAATAGGCACCAAGCTTTACACCCTCCTTTAAGTTCTTAACTTTTCCCAGAAGATAAAAACACGCAGAGGTATTCGCTAAAACAACATCGCGGGGTGCTCCTTTTTTCCCTTTAAATATGTCAATTATTATCTTCGCACTCTCATCTTTTGTCTTTGCCTCTAAGTCTTTAAGAGTGCATTTTTTTAAGCCAAAATTAGAAGGAGTGAGTTTAAATTGTTTGACTCTACCTCTGTCTAAGAAAGCAACTTTTGTTTTTCCTGTAAGAGTAATCTCGTCTTTCAAGTCCTCTCCATAAACAACAAATGCCCTGCGAGTATGTAATTTATTTAATGCAGATGCTAAAGTAAGAAGTAAAGCGCTATTAGAGACTCCCAATAACTGGTGGGTTACAGAGACAGGATTGCAAAGAGGACCAATGAAATTAAAAATTGTTCTTATCCCTAATTCTTTCCTTATAGGTGCTACTTTCCTGAATACCTTATGATACAAGGGGGCAAAAAGAAATCCTAATCCTATTTTCTTTATAGCCTTTTCCATAACAGAAGGATTTACCTCTATTTTTATTCCTAAAGTCTCTAATACATCTGCGCTTCCACAGGTAGAAGAAACTGCTCTATTCCCATGCTTAGCAACCTTAATCCCTGCGCTACTTACTACAAAAGCAACCGCGGTAGAAATATTAAACTTTTCTGCCCCCGAACCACCTGTACCACAGGTATCAAACAAAGGTTCCTTAAGTTCAACTCCTAAAGAATTTTCTCTTATGTTTATCTTAATTGCCTTTTCTCTTACTACACTTGCTGCTGCAGCAATCTCCTCATCTTTTTCACCTAAAATAGAAAGTCCCATTAAAAAACCTGCTATTTGAGTATCCTTACACCTATCTTCGAATATCTCATAAAACACTTCTTTTGCCTCATAAAAATTTAAATGCTCTTTTTGAACTATTTTTCTTATTGCTTCCTGTATCATAATGACAAAAAATTATCCAATAGTTTCTTACCTTCTATAGTTAAAATTGATTCAGGATGAAACTGCACTCCAAACAAAGGATATCTTTTCTCCCTAACCCCCATTATTATACCATCTTTTGTCGTAGCATTCACTATTAAATTAAATGGTAAGGTCTTCCTATCGATTATTAAAGAGTGGTATCTAACAGCAGAAAAAGGATTGGGTAGATTTTTAAAAATATCCTTCTTATTGTGATAAATTAGCGAACTCTTGCCATGCATAAGTATCGGTGCTTTGATTATTTTTGCTCCAAATACATAACCAATACACTGATGTCCTAAACATACTCCTAAAATAGGAATTTTTTTATAAAACTCACTAATTATCCCACAACTTACTTTGCCCTGGGTCTGAGGACGCCCTGGCCCTGGAGAAATAACTATCCTTTCAACATTAAGTCTTCTTGCAGTTTTTATATCAATTTTGTCACTTCTAAATACAATTGTTTCTGCTTTTAGCTCTCCAAAATACTGAACAAGATTATAGGTAAAAGAATCATAATTATCTATTATAAGAATCCTTCTCATAATATATACTCCCACACCATAAATTATTCTCCTCTTTCTATAATCATTTTCTCCGTGTTATTTTTGCGCCTAATTTAGCTAATTTATCTTCTAACTTTTCATACCCTCTATCAAGATGATAAACTCTTAACACTTCTGTTTTACCTCTTGCCACCAAACCAGCAATGACCAGTGCTGCAGAAGCTCTCAAATCAGAAGCCATTACTTCTGCCCCATAAAGGCTATTTACTCCTTCAATAATTGCATAAGGACCACTTCTTTGAATATGGGCTCCCATACGATTAAGCTCAGCAACATGCATAAATCTATCAGGATAAACCTTCTCTGTTATCAAAGAAACTCCTTTCGCTAAAGACAGACAAACCATAAACTGCGCTTGTAAATCTGTGGGAAACCCCGGGTATGCTAAGGTAGTAATATTTAAAGGATTTATGACGGCAGAAGGTGTTATATGTAACTTAGAATCATCAATTAAAATCTTTGCTCCCATTTTTTTTGCTGTCTCTATAACACACATAAGGTGAGAAGAATTTACTCCCAAAATAGTTATATTAGAATGAGTTGCCAAAGCAGTAGCAATATAAGTACCTGCCTCAATTCTATCGGGAATCACTTTAAAGTCAGCTCCCCCTAAGTTTTTTACTCCTCTTACTCTTATTAAAGGTGTGCCTTCTCCTTCAATATGTGCCCCCATCTTCTTCAAAAACATAGCTAAATTTACTATTTCGGGTTCGCAAGCAGCAGATTCAATAATTGTTTCTCCTTTTGCCAAAGTTGCTGCCATAAGGACATTCGCGGTTGCTAGAACCGACGAACCAAAATGCCCTCCTAAAAAAATATGTCTCCCTACAAGTATTTTGGCTTCACCTAAACAATATCCTCTATCAATAACAATTTTCGCTCCCAATTCTTTTAATCCTTTAAGATGTAAATCTACTGGCCTTATACCAATCACGCATCCGCCGGGTAAAGAAACTTTCGCTTTTTTTCTTATTGCCAATAGAGGACCTAATACACAAAAAGAAGCTCTCATCGTGCGTACTAAACGGTAAGGAGCTACATAACTTCCTCTTTTCTTCGTCTTTACTGTTACTCTCCCTTTATGGAACTTAACTTCCTTACCTAACACTTCCAATATCTTAATCATTGTCTTTACATCTATCAAATCAGGAACACCATAAATATTACATTTCTCATCTGTAAGAAGGGTAGCAGCAATAATAGGTAAAGAGGCATTCTTCGAACCACTTACTTTTACTTGGCCTTTTAAAGATGACTTATAGATAACAAATTTTTCCATAGGTCTAATTTAACTGAAGAACAACCCCTCTTGTAAATCCAGAATAGTCTTCTATCCATTCTTTTACTGTAAATTTACCCTCATCTTTCAACTTTTTATCGACTCTATCTTTATGATTATATCCCATCTCTAAAATCAAGCAACCGCCTCTTTTTAAATAAAAAGGCGCTTTTTTCAATATCTTATAAATAAAAAACAAACCATTCTTTCCCCCATCTAATGCCTTCAATGGTTCAAAATGTAAGGTGCCTTTTATTTGTCCACTTTCTACATAAGGAGGATTGGAAACAATCACATCAAAAGTTTTTCCTTTAAATGCAGAAAATAAATCACTTCTAACCAGATGTATCTTAACCTTATGTAACCTTATATTTTCTCTACTTACTCTCAAAGCTTCCTCATCTATATCCGAAGCATATACAATACTATTCTTATGAGTTTTTTTTCTAAGGGTAATTGCTATACAACAACTTCCGCAGCATAAATCTAATATTCTTTTCATTCTATTCCGATTTATAATCTCTAAGGCTTTCTCTACTATGATTTCTGTTTCAGGACGAGGGATGAATATGCCACGCTTAACAAAAAATCTAAAGCCAAAAAATTCCTCTTTTCTGATGAGATAAGGTAAAGGCCATCCTTTACAATAAGCCTCTTTTAGTATCTTAAGATACTGCATCTGATAAGAGGTGGGAGTATAATCCTCAATAAAATAATATCTTTTTTGTGAAAAAAAAGAATGCAAGATTAAATTTAAATCCCGCTGTATAAATACAGATTGATTCTTATTAATCCAATCTTTTAGCTTCATGTATTTTCTTTCTTTCTTCTTTAATCAAATTTTTAATAATCTCATCAAGATTCCCCTCTAAAATATCCTCTAACCTATAAAGGGTCAAATTTATTCTATGCTCAGTGACTCTTCTTTCAGGAAAATTATAAGTACGAATTTTTTCGCTCCGCTCACCACTACCTATTTGAATTCGCCTTTGACGAGATATTTTGCTTTCCTCTTCCCTTTGTATCTTATCCAAAAGACGAGCTTTTAATACCCGCATTGCCTTATCTCGGTTTTTTATTTGGGAACGCTCGTCCTGACAGCTTACAGTAATTCCTGTAGGTAGATGTGTTATCCTTACTGCAGAATCTGTTCTATTAACATGCTGACCTCCATGCCCTGAAGCTCTAAAAGTATCTATTTTTAAATCACTGGGATCTATATTAAGCTCTATGCTCTTAGGTTCAACTAAAACTGCTACTGTTGCAGTTGAGGTATGAATTCTACCTCCTGATTCTGTAACAGGCACACGCTGGACTCTATGGACGCCACTTTCAAATTTAAGATGAGAATAACATCTTTTGCCTTTAACAGAAAAAATTATCTCCTTTATTCCTCCAATTTCTGTTAAATGAGAACTTAATATTTCCAATTTCCACCCTTTTTTCTCTATATATTTAGAATACATTTTAAAAAGGTCAGAAGCAAAAAGAGCAGCTTCTTCTCCTCCTGCTGCAGCTCTTATCTCAACAATTACATCTCTATCAGGCGAAATATTTTCTTCAAAAACCATTTCTTCAATTTCTTCTTCCATTCGTTTAACTTTCTCCTCAGTCTCAATAAGTTCTTCCTTTGCTAAGCCTTGTATCTCACTATCTTCTGTAGGATTATTAACAATGGTTTTAAGTTGCTCTTTCTCTTTTAAATATTTCTCGTATATCTTTATTTTTTTTATCACCCTTTCTAAAAAAGAAAATCTTTTGGTAAGGTTTTGATAATGCTGGCGATCATTATAAATATCTGGCGAAGAAAGTCTTTTAGAGACCGCCTCATACTCTTCTTTTAATTTCCTATAATCTATCATTCTAAATATTTAAATATTAAATAAAATTATCTTTACACTTTTATTCTATTTAATAAAGCTCTACCCATATATTCCATTGGATATTTATTTCTTACCATATTTTTTCATAAATTTTTCAACTCGTCCTTCAGAATCGACAAACTTTTGTCTGCCCGTAAAAAAGGGATGGCATTTAGAGCATATCTCTACATTAATGGTCTTTTTAGTAGAACGAGTATGAATCACATTCCCGCAAGCACACATTATAGTGGCAAACTCATATTTAGGGTGCCCTTCTTTTTTCATTGCTCCACACCTCCTTATAATTAACTTAATAAGCTTCAAACCTCTAACATTGCATTTGCTCGTATATCATAATCCTAATTTCTAAATTTTAAACAAATTAATGTTTAACCGCTAATTTACGCAATCTCTCTTTAGCGAAAATTGGATATTTATATATTTCTTTTAACAATTATAAAAAACCGCTTCGATTATCTCTCTTAGGTTTTATTGAGGGTAAGTAAAAATTCAACATTATTCTTTGTCTTGGAAAGTTTCTCAATAAGCAACTCTAAAGCCTCTACAGAGCTTAATTCATTCAGTGCTTTTCTTAAAATCCATATTCTCTGCAATTCATCAGGATGAAGCAAAAGTTCTTCCCGGCGGGTATTAGACCTTTTAATATCAATTGAAGGGTAAATTCGGCGCTGGAATATATTTCTATCCAAAGTAATCTCCATATTTCCTGTACCTTTAAATTCCTCAAAAATAACATCGTCCATCCTTGAACCAGTATCAACTAAAGCAGTTGCAATTATAGTTAAAGACCCTCCTTCTTCTAAAGCCCTTGCTGTTCCAAAGAAACGTTTAGGTTTATGAAGAGCATTAGAGTCTATACCCCCTGATAAAATTCTTCCTGAGTGTGGTTCCACTAAGTTATAAGCACGTGCTAAACGGGTAATACTATCAAGAAGAATAACAACATCTTTTTTATGTTCAACAAGTCGTTTAGCTTTTTCTAAAACCATCTCTGCAACCTGAACATGCCGCTGAGCAGGTTCATCAAAAGTAGAGCTTACAACCTCACCTTTAACAATATTCTTCATTTCTGTTACTTCTTCAGGCCGCTCATCAATAAGCAATACTATCAATACCACCTCAGGATAATTCTTCATTATGGCATTAGCTGTCTTCTGTAAAAGAACAGTCTTACCGCTATAAGGAGGGGCTACTATTAAACCCCTTTGACCTTTACCTATAGGACACAATAAATCAATTACTCTTGTAGAAGTCTCTTCATGTGTAGTCTCTAATATGAACCTACTTTTGGGATATGTAGGAGTAAGATTATCAAACAGTACTCTATTTCGTGCTTTCTCGGGGTCTTCAAAATTTACTGCCTCTACCTTAAGAAGAGCAAAGTATTTTTCATTCTCTTTAGGGGGTCGGATTTGGCCGCTTACGGTATCTCCGGTGCGCAGAGTAAACTTCCTTATCTGCGAAGGAGAAACATATATATCATCAGGAGAGGGAAGATAATTGTAATTGGAGGAACGTAAAAAACCAAACCCTTCGGGAAGAATCTCTATAACCCCTTCTCCAAACATAAGACCCTCTTTTTCTGCCTGTGCTTGAAGAATCCTAAAGATTAAGTCTTGTTTTTTTACCCCACTTATTCCATTTATCTTCATCTCCTTCGCAACTTTGGACAGCTCGGATATCTTCATATCCTTAAGAGTGCCTATATCCATCGTTACCCCCTTCTTAATCTTCCCCATATCAACTCTACCTTCCTTTCTAATTTTTTTAGATTAGAATTATTGTTGATTACAAAATCAACATTTTTTCTTTTTTTATCTACAGGTATAAAATGACCCAATCTTTGTTCTGCTTCTCTATACGATATTTTAAATTTCTTTTTTATCCGCTTAATAAGCGTAGATTTAGAAGCATAAACAAGGATTATAATATCAAATATCTTCTCTAACTGCCTCTCAAACAGTAAAGGTACTTCTGCTACATATATTCCCTTATGAGCCTTATTAGAAAAAACCCATTTTCTTAAATCTCTTATTATTAAAGGGTGGACGATTTCTTCTAACTTTCTTAGATATCGGATATCAGAAAAAACAACCTCTGCTAATTTACTCCTTAGAAGTACCCCTTTACAATTAAAAACATTAGGGAAACATTGCTTTATTCTTCTATATATAAGGCTATTTTTATCTTTATAGTAAGTATGCACCAATCTATCAGAAGAAAAAGTTTTCGCTCCTTTCTTCTGTAAAAATTTCAACACTGCACTCTTGCCACTGCAAAGCTCACCCGTTACAGCAATGACTGGCATCTTTTATACATACTTATATAGTTCTTTGCAGAATCTCTCCATGAGAAGCTATAAGAGGAAATTTCCTTTAATAAAGGTAACCACTTTTCTCTATCACAAAAGACTTTATAGGCTCTATTAACTGCCTTAATTAGTGCTTTCGGAGAATATTCTGTAAAAACAAATCCTCCTCCTTTATCTTCATAATCTACCACTGTATCACTTAGACCACCTGTGCGATGAACAATGGGAACTGTTGCATATTTATAACTAATCATCTGAGATAAACCACAAGGTTCAAAACGAGAGGGCATAAGAAAAGCATCACAACTCGCATAAATTTTGTGAGCTAAAGCTTCATCGAACTTTAAATTAAGTGAAAAATTATTTTTATATTTCTTTTCTTTTACCTTAAGAATCCTGTGATATTTCTCCTCACCTGTGCCTAAAATTACCACTTGATATTTTTTTAGAATATAATTTAAAGACTGAGATAAAATATCAATACCTTTTTGTTCAGCCAACCTTGAAACCATTCCTAAAAGAAACTCTCCTTTTTTTATCTTCAGTCCAAACTCTCTCTGGAATTCTCTCTTATTAATATATTTATCCTCTAAGGAAGGCAAAGAATATTTCTTATAAATAAACTTATCATTACTGGGATTCCAGACCTTATAATCAATAGCATTAAGAATCCCTATCAACCTATCTCCTTTTTCCTGCAATACACCTTCTAAACCGCACCCATATTCTTTTGTCTGGATTTGCCTTGCATAAGTAGGACTTACTGTGTTAACCATATCAGAAAAGACAATTCCTCCTTTAAGAAGGTTTATCTTTCCATAAAACTCAAGATACTTCAAAGAAAAATAATCCTCAGATAACCCCAAGTAAGAAAACTTCTCTCTGTCAAAAACTCCCTGATAGGCAAGGTTATGAATAGTTTGAATAGTTCTTGTATGAGAGAAAAAACTATCATCTTTAAATTTTGTCTTAAGATAAATTACTATCAAAGAAGCTTGCCAGTCATTGCAATGTATTATATCAGGAGAAAAATTAATTTTTTTTAAGACTTCAATTGTCTTATTGCTATAAAAAGAAAATCTTTCTAGATTATCAGAATAATCTCCTCTCACACTACCGTAGAGACCTTCTCGCATAAAATAATTATCATTGCGGATAAAGATAATCTCCAGGTTATTGTTTATAACAGTAACTCCCAAATCTTCCTCTATCCTCTGAGGAGAAATGCCTTTATAAAAGGGCATAAATACCTTCACCTTACAACCCTCTTCTGATAATGCCAATGGCAATGCTCCACTAACATCTGCCAACCCCCCTGTTTTAGCAAAAGGAAATACTTCAGAAGAACAAAATGCGACTTTCATTATACCCTCTTTCTATTCATAAATTTCATTATTGGAAAATAAAGGCTTAAGTTCCAACCAATTTCTTCCTATCTTAAGATTTGTAATGAGAGGAACTCTGAGGCTGATAATATTTTCCATATTATCCTTAACAATGTCAACTACTTTTTTTAACTCTTTCCTCTCCACATCAAACACTAATTCATCATGCACTTGAAGAATAAGATGAGAAGAAAGCTTGCTTTTCCTAAAGTCTTTGAATATTGCTACCATTGCCATTTTTATTATATCTGCTGCCGTGCCTTGAATGGGAGCATTAACAGCCTGCCGACGGGAAAATTCTCTTAATTCATAATTAGAACTATTTATATTGGGAAGATAACGAATCCTTCCCATAAGTGTTTTCACATAACCTTTAGATTCTGCTTCTCTAATAACTCTATCTATAAAATCTTTTACTTTAGGATAACGTAAAAAATAATTCTCTATAAATTGACGCGCCTCTTCTTCCGAAATATCCAATTCCTTCGCTAAACCATAAGAACTCATCCCATAGATAATACCAAAATTAACCCTTTTGGCTATTTCCCTATCTTTTTGTGTAACCTCAGTTGTTTCTTTGGAGAAAAGAATAGACGCAGTATAACCATGAATATCTATATTGTTATTAAAAGCTTCTATCAATTTCTTTTCTTGCGAGAAATGAGCAAGCACTCTTAACTCTATCTGGGAATAATCGCTGGATAAAATACAACCATCTTTGCAAGAAGGAACAAAAACTTTTCTAACTTGTTGAGCAAAATCTTCTTTTATAGGTATATTTTGCAAATTAGGTGAATGAGAACTTAACCTTCCTGTCTGAGTAGCTGTTTGATTAAATTTAGTATAAATTTTTGAAGAATTAATATCTATTCCTTGTATAAAAGGAGAAAGATATGTAGACTTCAGTTTACTAAATTGTCGATAATCCAAAAATAATTTAGCAATAGGATAATCCCGAGAAAGCTTTTTTAAAACCTCTTCATTTGTAGAATACCCTGTTTTGGTCTTTTTCTGAGGAGGAAGTTTTAAATCTTCAAATAGAACTTTACGCAACTGGACGGGAGAATTAAGATTAAACTCAGTATTTGCTATCTTAAATATTTGTGAAGATATATCCTTAATTCTTTTATCCACTTCTTTGTTAAAATCTTCTAAAGCCTTTCTATCAATGGTAACTCCTGTCTTTTCCATCTGGGCAATAACCTCTATAAGGGGCATTTCTATCTCAAAAAATAAAACATCCAACCCCTTTTTTTCTATTTTTGGCGCCAATAGCTTATATAACTTGAAAATAAAATACACCCGTGATTCAATAGGAACTTCTTTTACATATACATTAAGAAAGTGTGCACAGAGATTATCCAAAGAGTAATCTCCTAAAGAAGGGTCGAGAAGATAAGCAGCTATCTTAGTATCAAACCATGCTTTTTTTACAGTAATGTCGCCATTAACAAGGTGATATAAGTATTTAAAATCATATGATACTTTTTCTATCTCTTCGCTCATTAAAAACTTTTTTATCTCTTGCAGGTTGCATATATATGTAATTTCTTTATCCTCGTCAAAAACATAATATTTTTCTTCAAAAGCATAGAGGAAAAATATCCCCTTTGATAATATTCTTTTCTCAAAATCAGATGATAAACCCTGTTTGAGATTTATTTTAATATTAAGCTCTGTTGAAGGAAGTCCTTTAAGGAGCGATTTAAACTCTAATTTCTTACATATCCTATGTATATTTCCATAATCGGGGGCTTTTATTTTAAATTCCTCAAGAGTGTAATCAAAATCTTGTATCTGAGTAAGTTTAATTAAATCCTTACTTAAAAAAATATTTTCTTTATTTCTTTCTAGAATATTCCTAATCTTTGGTGGTATTTTATCTAAATTAGCAAACATTTCCTCTACTGTGCCGAATTTCTTTATCAGGTTGACAGCGCTAACCTTTCCTATACCCTTAGCTCCGGGAATATTATCTACGCTATCTCCTACTAAAGAAAGATAATCTATAATGTTATGGGGAGAAAAACCAAATTCTTCTACAAATCGTTTATAATTGTAAACAGCTTCTTTGGAAGGATTATAGATACAAATATTATCATCTATGATTAGCTGATACATATCTTTATCAGAAGTAACAACAATGACTTTCCACTTATTTTCATAGGCTTTAATTGCTAAAGAAAAAATTAAATCATCTGCTTCATATCCTTCTCTTTCCAAAATCTCCATTCCAAAATAGGTAATTAATTTTTTTATAATAGGAATTTGTACTTTAAGGGAATCGGGCATAAGGGGTCTCTGAATCTTATATTCTTTAAATCTTTCTTGGCGGTGCGTCTTGCGGGAAACATCAAAACATATTACCATATAGTCTGGCTGATACCTCTCTTTTATTTTCTTTAAAGTATTTAAAAATCCATAGATTGCTCCTGTAGGAAAACCACTAGATGTAGAGAGCCTTAAAGCATAAAAAGAGCGGTAGACTAAAGAGTTACCATCGACCAGATAAAGTATTTTATTTTGCATTGAGGATATAACAAATGTTCATAAAAATATAGGGATGGTTAATCTCTTAAGAAGGAAAATACCAGTGATAAAGCCTCTTCTATCTTTTTTGATGCTGCAAGATAATCATTTTTGTCTATATAACCCATTGCTTCATCTATATATTGCCTAACTTTCTGTTTAGTATAAGCGCGTTTGGCAGTTACATAAAAATCATAGATTTGTTCTCTAAGATGTTCATCGGAAGGTTTTAAACGAAGCGCTGTATTTAACTCTTTCAAGGCTCCGAAAAAATCCTCCTGCTGAAAAAGACCAATGCCTATCTCAAGATGCACACGTGCTTCTTCTGTTCTCTTTAAACGCTCTTGTTCTCTTTTATAAATAATCTCCTTCGATAAATCAATGGCTTCATTCTCAAGAATATCTTTTTTTACTTCTTCGTATGTCCCTAATTTTAGAAGTTTTTCTTTTGCTTTATTACGCCAGTATTCTCCTCTGTCGCCTTTTCGATACCTTATTATCCAATATTTAGTAGCCTTTTTAATATCTCCTAAAGATTCATAAAGCAAAGCAAGATTTGTATAGGCAGGTAAATAATCCGCATCTATCTTTATCGCCTTTTTGTACATCTTTAAAGCCTCTTGTGTGTTCCCTAAGGATTCATATACTACACCTATATCGTTATATACTTCAGCATTCTGAGGGTCAATCTCTGTAGCCTTTTGATAGCAGCTCAGTGCCTTTTTAAGATCTCCTTTTAACTGAAAGCGGTAACCTTCCTTCCGATACTCCCACGCCTGTTTTCTTAAATCATCTTTTAATGATTGCTGAGGAAAAGCCATTAAGGGGAATATGCTGAAAGCTATTACATATAAAGAAATTTTCATTTTAAATTTAAAATAACATAAAGAAAAATTTGTGTCAAGAAATTTAACTATTATTTTTATTCATTATTAAAAAAATGTTGAAGTTAGCTTTTTATAATCATAAAATGGTTTTATGAACATATTTACTCCTTTTGACCCTTGGCAGAGTAAACTGTGCACCTGTCCTCCAAAATATAGTTTATCTCCTTATACAGGCTGTGGACATAATTGTCTTTATTGCTATGCCTCTTCATATATCCTTAATTTTTTTAATTCTCGACCCAAAAAGAACTTTATCATAAGATTAAAACAGGAAATAAAACAATTGCCTCAAAACAGTTATATTACAATAGCAAGTTCTTCAGACCCTTATTTACCTTTAGAAAAAAACTTAAGACTTACACGGCATACTCTAAAAATATTAAAAGATTACAATGTCAAGATTATGTTAGTAACAAAATCTGACTTTATAATAAGCGATATTGATATTTTAAAAGAGATAAAAAATGTTATTATCAGCTTTACAATTACTACCCTTAATAAGACTTTGGCAAAAAAACTTGAACCAAAAGCCCCTTCCCCTAAAAGAAGACTTAAGGCTATAGAAAAACTGGCAAAAAAATTCACAGTAGTATGCCGTTTTGACCCTTTAATCTACCCTCTAAATACTCAGAATATTAAAGATATAATAAGAGAATTAAGAAATAATGGCATAAGACAAATAATCACTTCTACTTATAAAGCAAAGCCTGATAATTTAAAAAGAATGATGAGTGCTTTCAGCAAACATAAAAGCTTATGGCAAAATCTTTATCTTAAAAAGGGCGAAAAAAAAGGTAGGTATATTTATTTGCCTAAAGAAATTAGAGAAAAACTTATCCTTGCAGTAAAAGAGGAGGCTTCTTCTTTTAAACTAGCTTTTTCTTCCTGCCGGGAAGGATTAGAAAAGCTAAATACGCATATCTGCGATGGCTCTTCTTTTTTTAAATAGAATGCTAATTAGATGTATTTTTCTACTATATCACCAACAAGAGGAAATTTAAATTTTTCTTTCTGATATGCCTTAACCATTCCTATTACCCAAAAGAAAAAAGCGCCAATATATAAAAAAATAATCATAATCCAACCCAAAAGAGGTATAAACATAAAAATAAACATAATAACCATAAAAGAAAGGAATGTGATTAGAGACTGAAAAGCATGGAAACGAACAAACTTGTTTTCTTTTTCAATAAGAATAAAAATAAGTCCTGTTATCCATCCCAAAACATAACACAATAAAGCCTCAATGTTTTCTGGTATTCCTAAAGATGTTTTCTCTGCCATAACTGCCTCCTTTCTTTGCTTAATATTTAAAAAATTAACTCATTCTTATAATACTAGATTATGTTTCCACACTAAATACACTTCTTATAATCAGACCAATAAAGAAATTAATTACAGCAATGCCTAAACTTATACCTGCCATTTCAAGAAACCATTTTTTAAAAGAAAGGGATTTTGCTATTGAAATATAATAAGTAAAAATAAAAATCACAAGCACTGCCATAAAAAGGACAAGGCCCATACACAAAAATATATTTTTAAAAATAAAATAAGGGGTAATAAGAAAAAACACAGTTATAATGTAAGCTAAACCAGTATAAAAACTTGCCTTCAGAGGAAATTTTTTAGTATCTTCTTGTTTTGTAGATAAATATTCTGAAGCAGACATAGACAATGATGCAGCAATGCCTGTAATTAATCCTACAATACCCACAAGACGAGTATCTTGTAAGGCTAAAGTTAACCCTACAAGTGCCCCTGTAAGCTCTACCAGAGCATCATTAAGACCTAAGACTATAGAACTTACATATTTAAGACGCTCTTCATCTATAAGGGCAATGAGTTCATTCTCATGGTGCTGTTCGTCCTCTATAAGAGCCTCGACAGGAAAATAAACATCCTTCAACTTCTTATAAGTATCTTGAGCTAAATCCTCCCCTCTTTCCATTAGCTTTATTCCAAAAGTAAGACCAAAAAGATGAGATACTAAAACATAATACCAAACTTTAAGATAAGAAGGTTTAAGAGAAATATCGGTCACCTTTCTCCAGAACTCATAATGTTTCTTTTCATCCTCAGAGATTTCCTGTAAGAGGCGACGGTTATGTTCATTTTTTATTACTGAAGAAAGTTTCCGGTATATCCAGTATTCAGCAATCTCACTCTTCTGGGCCCTTAAAGTATCTCTTTTAAAATGCTCCAACACTTTCTATAACTACTTTTTCTTAACTTAAAGATACCTATATTTTATACTATCTTATACGATGATAACACCTATAACTGGCTTTATGAAGGTATTTATTACATAAGTATTGGCTATAAAAAGAAGTTGTAACAAGATAGATAACTAATATCCAAAGAGTAAAAGCAAGCATTCTACCAAACACGCGTAGTCCTTTTGACTCTGTGTGAGTTACTCCTAAAAGAATAAAGAAGCTTACCGTAAGGATAATTACTACCTGAAAAACAAAAAACATTCCCCATTCTAACATTTCTACCTCCTCCTAAGTTAACATATTAACGCTTCTGTCTCCAAAAATTATACCGCTTCCTCCATAGCTCTTAACTTGTGGCTTATGGCTCACAGTTCTTTAGTTCTGTAAAGTTTTTATAGAACAAATAAGAGTAGAAATCTTCCTATATAGCAATTTTAAAAAGCGCCCTTTAGATACACAAAATAAAATTTTTATCCCATAGTGTTACTTTCTAATATTAAAGATAAGAATAGATATCTTTGCCGTAAGAATCAATGGCTACAATTAAAGGAAAACCTTTAACTTTGAATTCATAAATTGCTTCTGGTCCAAACTGAGGAAAGGCTACTGTTCTGTATTCTTTTATGAATTGGGAAAGATAAGCAGAGCATCCTCCATATGTTACAAAATAAATTCCTTTATATTTCTTTATAAGTCTTCTTACATTGGGCGATCTTCTTCCTTTACCAATAGTTATTTTAAAACCAATCTTAATAAGAGGCTCTATAAACTCATCCATTCGTAGGGATGTAGTGGGACCACAAGAAGTAACTGTCTTTTTGCAAAAAGTAGGGCCACAGTAATAAATAATTGCTTCTTGAGGGCTAAGAGGAAGATTTTTCTTTTTACTTATTAATTTAATTAGTTCCTTATGGATTCTATCCCGGGCAGTATAGATAGAACCTGTAAGCTCTACTCTATCAAAAACCCTTAGCTTTTTAATTTCTTTATAAGTTAAAGGAGTATTTAATTTTATTGATTTTTTCATACCACTTTAATTTTCTCTATATTTACGGAAAATGATGCGCTCCTTAAAGCATGGCAACTTATATTCACCCCTATAGGTAAACCCGCAATGTGAGTAGTAAACATTTTTATTTTTACAGCCAGAGCAGTAAACTTTCCCCCTAATCCCATTGGTCCAATACCAATTTCATTAATTCTTTTTAAAAGTTCTTCTTCCCATAAGTTAAGCAATTTATTACGATTGGGCCTATCCATTCTTTCCAGCAATGCCTCTTTAGCAAGAAAAAGAGCATAATCAGAAGTACCCCCTATACCAATCCCTATAAAAAAAGGAGGACAAGCTTCTGGCCCTGCCTTTTTAACAGAATCTACAATAAAATCAAAAATTTTCCTTGTTGAAACGGTAGGATTAAACATCCTAAGAGTTGATTTATTCTCAGAGCCAAAGCCTTTAGGAAAAACAATAAGAGAGAATGTTCTATTCTTAGTAAATTCTACATGGATAATTTTAGGATTAAACATACTCTTATTAGAAAAAGGATATATACTGGAAGAACGGAAACAATTTCTACTATAAGCATTTTTTATGCCTTTATTTATCTTCTCTATATACGTATTGTTCCATTGCATATTTTTAGGGACTCTAACAAACACTAAAGGAAGGCCTGTGTCTTGACAAAGAGGGATTTTCTTCTGGAAAGCAATATAGGCGTTATCAAGAATGATTTTTAAAGCCTCTTTGGGCTGTGGTTTTTTCTCCTGAAGGTAAGCTTTCTTAAGAAGATAAAGACAATCTTTACGCAAATTAACATTTGCCTTTACAGCCAGACAATAAGCAACTCTTTCTAAATCTACCTTTTTCATCTATTTTATACCTAATATTTTATGCATCTGGGGCAATACTCTAACATCTTTTAGATAATCAGTAGCAATTCCATAAAAATAAATAAGTTTATTCTCCAACATCGATTGATATTGATAAGCTGGTTGAATTACAAAAGGGATGTTGCAATCAAAACTTTTCACTAATCTTAATGCAGAAACAAAATCATCTAACGAGGTATCAAGGGTAATAACTGTCTTTACAAAAACATTCTTTTTCACCGCTAAACTAAGAAATTCTTTATGCTCTGTATAATAACTTTTTTGGCGAGTAGATGAAGGTAGTTTGATATCCATAGAAATTATATCTACATTATTGATTATTTCCTTTTCTTTTAAAACTTCAGGCAACACTCCATTTGTTTCAAGATAAACTTCCTTATTTTCATTTTTCAATAAAGGGAAAAACTCCTTTAAGAAATCCTTTTGAATAAGAGGTTCTCCACCTGTTATAGCAATAGAAGAAATCATTTTATAGTTATTTATTTCCCTTAATACATCTTCCAATTCTATATCTTTAAAATGAAAAAACTTTGTATCACAAAATGAACAGTTAAGATTGCAACCAAAAAACCGCACAAATACCTGTTCTCTGCCAAAATATATTCCCTCTCCTTGAATACTTTTAAATATTTCTGATATTTTTGCTCTCATTTCCTTCTAAGCAAAGGATCCTCTAATCCTATACTTTCAAAAGCTTTTATCCTAAAACGGCAACTATCACACTTTCTACAAGGAAAACGACCCCCCATATAGCAAGACCATGTATATTCAAAAGGTACACCCAATTTATATCCTAACTTTATAATACTCTTTTTTGATTTATCTATAAGAGGCGCTATAATCTCAATGCCTTTTTTGGAAATTCCTAAGTTTATTGCTCTTTCTATTGCACTAAAGAACTGAGGTTTACAGTCAGGATAACCTGAATAATCTTCTGTATGCGCTCCAATAAAAATTTTCTTTGCTCCTGTGCTCTCAGCAAAAGAAGCAGCATAACTTAAAAAAATTATGTTACGTCCTGAAACATAAGTAAGGGGTATGTTTTTACTATAAAGATTCCTCTTAAAAGGTACTTTTATATTTTTCTGTGTAAGTGCAGAAACAGTCCAAGGAAGATGAACCTTTACTATATGATAAACTATATTATTAAGACGGGCTATCTTTACTGCAGAAAAAATCTCTTTTCTATGACGCTGGTTATAATCAAAAATAAGTGCACTTAATTTATATCCGTATTTTTTCGCCAGATATAACGTTGTTGTAGAATCTATCCCTCCAGAAAGTAAAATTACTGCTTTTAAGCTTCTCGATATATAGCGCATGAGTCACCTTGCTCCCACACCGATACTTCTTTTACCCGAATCGCTTTGGTTCTTTTTATCTTCAGATACTTAATTAATTTCTTTTTAAATTCTTTGAATATATACTGAGCAATAACTTCTGAAGTAGTATTGTATTTTAAGAAAGGAGGAATTTCATTCAAGAATTTGTGATCCATATACATAACAACCTCATTCAATATTCTTCTTAACTCCTTAAAATCAATAACCATACCTTTCTTGTCTAATTTTTTTGCCTCTACTGTAACCTCAACCTTCCAGTTATGCCCATGTAGTTCTTCGCATTTGCCTTTATACTCTTTTAAATAATGAGCAGCAGAAAAATGGGTTATAACTTTTACTTCAAACATTTATTAACTTTGGCTTCTCGAAGTTATTATTCAAAAATATTCTTGCTATTTTCATAAATTCCTTAGGTTCATCTGTCACATAAAATCTTTTAAAATTAGTCTTCTTTTTATTAAAAATATTGTTTTCTATTAATATTTCCTTCACCTTTTTTGCCACTTCCGAAGCTGAATCCACCATATAGACATTTCTTAAATATTTACCTATGGAATCTTTAAGCAAGGGGTAATGTGTACATCCTAATACTAAGGTATCTATTTTCCCTTTTAAATCTTTTAAATACAGATGGACAATTTTATTGACAATGTCACCTTTTAATAATCCCTCCTCTACCAAAGGAACAAATAAAGGACAAGCTTTTGCATAGACCTTAATAGCTTTGTCTAAAAGGGTAATTTTCTTCTGGTATAACCTGCTAGCAACAGTAGATTTTGTACCAATGACTCCTATTTTTTTCTCTTTTTTTTTCGACACGGCTACGGCTTTCTTTACTGCGGGATCAATTACTCCTAATATAGGAACAGTAAAGATGCTTTTAAGATAATCTAAAGCTAAACTGGAAGAAGTATTACATGCTATCACCACTAATTTTACTTTTTTCTTTAGAAGAAAAAGAACACTTTCTGTAGTAAAACGAATAATTGTACTTTTAGACTTTCCCCCATAAGGAACCCTTGCTGTATCACCAAAATAGATTATATTCTCATAAGGAAGAATTTTCTCTACCTCCTTTAAAACTGTAAGTCCACCAACGCCGGAATCAAATATCCCGATAGGTCTATAATCTATTCTCATCATTTATGGGCTAAATTAGTCAGTTTAGAGTATCTTCTGTTAAGTAAATCAACACTTAAAGCAATCCCGTGAACAATTTGTTTCTGATAATAAGATTTTCTCAACAATCTCTCTTCATAAGGGTTGCTAAGATAGCCAACCTCTACAAGAACACTTGGAACATAAGCATATTTTAAAACATAAAAAGGGGCACCACGAGGAGACCGAACCTTAAATCCCATTTTTCTTAAGGTATAAACAATAGTATTAGCAAAATCTAAAGATTCTTTATTATGTTCATTACACATAAGATCCCATAATATTCTCTGTGTATCTTTAGAAAACTCGCCTTTCTTAGAATACAAGGGAGCATTTTCTGCCATTACTAATGCTTTTGATTCACTATCAAAATAATTCTCGGAGAGATAATACACCTCAACTCCCCTTACTTTACGTGAGCGATTAGAGTTAGCATGGACACTAATAAATAAATCTGCGTTGTATATTTTTGCCAACTGAACACGCTGTTTTAAAGTAAGGTATATATCTTTACTGCGTGTAAGATATACCTTAAACCCCATTGCTTGAAGCTCTTTTTTTAAGAGACGAGCTATTTTAAGAGTTACATATTTTTCCTTAAGACCTTTTCGAGATATAGCTCCTGGATCTTTTCCTCCATGGCCAGCATCGATAACAATAGTTTTTATAGAAATAGGCTTTATTTTCTTTCTAAACACAGGAGGATTTAAAGTTATAATTCTTTCAATCTCTACAGGAAGAAAAATATTCCCTTTAATATAAAGAGGTGATTTCTTAAGAAAAAACAATTTCCCATTACATAAAAAATATAATGAGTCAATAAGAAGCCGTGCTTCAATATCAGAAGAAGAAAGATAAATAACATCATCTAATGTATTAAAATTATATATAAGCTTATGTTTTTTGCAGAAATTAGCCAGCTCCACATAAGAAGGAAAAGCTTCTTCTGATTCGGGAAGTTTTCTTGGTAATGTAACACATCCTCCCATAAAGATTGCGGTTAATATAATAACTAAAATTTTTCTCATATTCCTAAAATTAATCTTGCTATTTCAAAATAAAGAAAAATCCCCCCTACATCAATGAGGGTAGTAATTAAAGGTCCGCTCATTGCTGCAGGGTCAACATTTATTTTTCTGCATATAAGAGGAAGACTTGCTCCTATAATTGCTGCTAAAAATATAGTGATTCCCATAGAAATTCCTACAGAAATACTCAACAGCCAGTTACTCTGTTGAAAAAATACCCTTACCACCCCTACTATTGCCAAAATTACACCCATAGCAATACCAATTAATGATTCCCTGAATACTACTCGGATAAAATCCTTGATGTTTATATCTCCTACAGCCAAACTCCTTATAATAATAGTAGCTGATTGTGTACCTGCATTACCTCCTGTTGCTACTAATACAGGTAAAAAAAAGGTAAGAGCAATCCATTGATGAATTGCCTCACCATAGCGCTGTAATACAAAACCTGAAATTGACTCAAAAACTGCTAAAAGAATTAACCAAAAACTCCGTTTCCATACGATTTTCAAAAAATTAGCTTCCATATACGGTTCTTCTACAGGAAGAACAGCAGCTATTTTTTCAAAATCCTCTGTCGCTTCATCTTCTAACACATCAACAAGATCATCAAAAGTAACGATTCCTAACAATTTATTGTTATTATCAACGACAGGGAGAGCAATCAAATCGTATTTTTTAAATATATTAGCAGCTTCCTCTCTATCTGTATAAGCATTAACCTTTATTATATCTTTAAACATCAATTGTTTTATTTTAGTCTGGGGAGAAGCCAACACTACTTTTTTTAACGACACTACGCCTTGAAGGTGCTTTTCTCTATCTAAAACATAGCAATGGTATATTGTTTCCTGTTTAAGTCCCACTTTGCGAATATGTTCTAAAGCACTTTCTACAGTCATATCTTCATATAACTGAACAAAATCAGGCGTAATAAGTCTTCCCACTGAATCCTCAGGATAATTAAGAATCTGCAAAGCAATTTTTCGTTCTTCTACAGAAAGTAAGTTTAAACAGCGTTTTACTAATTCTGCAGGCATTTCTTCAAAAAGCTCAGTTCTGTCATCAGGAGACATTTCATTCAAAATATTCTGTATCTCTTTGCTAGTCAACGACTTAATCATCTCTTCCTGTTCTTCTAAAGGGAGATACTCAAATACTTCCACTGCTTTATCAGTAGGAATCATTCTAAATACAAAAATACGTATCGAGGGCTTGGGAATAGTAGATATAAGATTAGCAATATCCTCAGGATGTTCAGGAATGTTATTTTTAAGCTCAGCGAATCTTTTTTCCCCAATAAGTTTTTCGATGTTAAGAATACTCTTATTCTCTAACATATTAATTAGTTTATGAGAAGAAAATAACTATGTCAATTGATTTATTCTTTCAACCAGAAGGTTATCAACATCTTAAAAAGACCAATCTCTTTATAAAACAAATTACAATAAAAATTTTCTCTGTGCTATTTTATAAGACTTTACCCATAAACAAAAAGCGATAGCAATAATAATAATAGATAGCCACTGGGAAAGAGAGAATATTCCTATAAATCCTCGAGGGTCGCCTCTAAAAAACTCGATAATAAATCTAAATATCCCATAAAGAATAAAATAAGACAGAATAATTTGACCGTCGAACTTCTTGTATTTTTTCAAAATTATTAAGAAAATAAAAATTAATAGAAGAAAAAAAGACGAAATAAGTTGTGTAGGAATGACCTTTTCCCTTAACATTCCTGCAGGACTTTCTGGAGGGAAAAGTATTCCTATCCAAGAATTTGTAGGCTTACCATAACAACAACCATAATAAAAACACCCCAGACGTCCTATTGCATGGCCACAGGGAATATAAACTCCTACTATATCTGCTATCTTCTTAAGACTCCATCCATATTTTCTAACAAAAATACAAAAGGCAATAACTCCCCCTATTATGCCTCCATAAAAGACAAAGCCACTAGAAGAAAAAATAACTTCAAAAGGATGCTTGATAAACCATCTCCATTCTAATAAAACATATAAAAGGCGAGCTCCTATAAACCCCGAAATAACTGTCCAGAAAAATAGATTAGAAAACTTTTCTTTATCTATTTTACTCCCTTGTGCTTCCCTTAAAGAAAGCCAATAAACGCTTATCACTCCCAAAAAAACAAAAACTCCATACGTATAAATAGTTATGGGGCCTATTTTAAATAATACAGGATGCATTGATTTTCCCTCTCTTTAAGCAAACCATATGATTGTATGTATCACCTTTACCTGCTTTATTATACAATACTAAATTAATCACTGAGAACTATATTCAGAGGCCCATCCATTTCCAAATCAATCTCCATATGCTCCCCAAAAATACCTTCCTTAACATCTATCCCCTTAGAACGCAACAACACAACAAAATTATCAAAAATCTCTCGTGCATCTTTAGCACACATTACTTCTTCAAAGGAAGGACGCCGTCCTTTATTAGTATTAGCACATAAGGTGAAATTAGAGATACACATAAGAGAACAATTCTTTTCTTTAAGAGAAAATTGCAGTTTACCCTTTTCATCTTCAAATATTCTTAGGTTAACAACTTTATCTGCAATCCTCAGCAATGACTCATCCGTATCTTTCTTTGCTATTCCCAAAAAAAGAACAATACCATCTTTAATAGAAGAGATTATCTTCTCTCTAACTTTAATCTCTGCTTTATGCACTCTTACAACTAAAGCTTTCATATAACCTACCTTGATAAGTTGACCTCTTCTTAAACTCTTCTTCGATTCTCCTTAGAATTCTCTGCTTTTCATTTATCCATAAAGGAGCAACTAAGAATCTTCTATCAGCATCAGAAATTAACCTCAAAATTACATATTCTTTTGGTATAACTTCAAGAAAACTTATCAGAATATCTATATATTCATCTTCAGACAAAAGTTTTATTTTACCTTCATTGTACATATTCTCTAAAGGAGTTTGCTTAACAACATGTAAGCAATGAAATTTTATTCCCCAAAGAGGCAGTGTAGATAGTACTTCTGCTGTAGTAAGCATCATTTCCTTAGATTCGTTAGGCAACCCTAAAATAATATGGGCACCAACTTTAATCGTTTTTCTTCTTGAAGTCATCTCTGCTGCTTTTTTAAAATCACTGAATGTATGATTCCGATTTATATACCTTAAAGTCTTATCATGTACTGTCTGCAGGCCATATTCAATAAAAACAGTATATTTTCTGGAAAAACTTTCAATTAAATCTAATTTTTCCTCGTCAATACAATCACACCGTGTAGATATAGCCAGGCCCACAATATCCTTAAAGTTGTTTATTACTCTATATTTTTCTTTCAAAGTATTAATATCACCATAAGTATTAGTAAAACTCTGAAAGTAAGCAATAAATTTATTTGCTTTGTAGCGTCTTCTTGCGTAATCCATAGCTTTAGTTATCTGTTCTTCTAAGGATGAGCTTCTATTATTAGAGAAGTAACTAAAAGCTTTATTGTTGCAAAATATACACCCTTTTTTACTTAATGTTCCGTCTATATTAGGACAACTAAACCCTGCATTTAAACTTAAACGATGCACCCGTTCGCCAAAAGTTTCTTTCAAATATTTATTAAAAGAATAATAGTAATTCATTTGACTAATTTTTTCCTTTTCTCTATTAAGCTATAAACGCAACCACAATAGTTTTGACGATATACATTATATTTGCTGGCTAATTCTTTTGCCCTCTTAAATCCCTCCTTTTTCTTAAAATCTATGTCCAGAAATTTCTCTTTTTCTAATCTCCTCCCTATCTCAAATATTACGCCAGTCTTTTTATAAGGACTTATAGTAAGAGTAGTAGTAAAGTAATCAAAAAATAATTTTTTACTTAAAAATAAAGTCTCTTCTAAACGCATCTTATAACAAACTAAACAACGGGCACCCCCTTCAGGCTCACATGCATAGTCTTTACATAGCCTAAACCATTCCTTAGGATTATATACTCCTTCAATTATTTCTATCTCCATTTTCTCTCTCACTGTATCCAAAACTTTTCTTCTTCTTTCGTATTCTCTTAAAGGGTGAATATTAGGATTGTAAAAAAAACCTGTAACATAAAACCCTTCATTTTTGAGCCTCTCAATGCTCCCAAAAGCACATACTCCACAACAAATATGCAATAAAACTTTTGCCATTCAATTATATTAATTTTGCTTACTTAATACCAAAATATTCTTCTATAGTAATAAAAGAAACTTCTTTTTTAAAATGAGGTATTTCTTCTTTAAGAACTTCAAAAGTTATCTTTTTCGGGTGAGCAATAATAATAATTTTCCCTTTTTCTTTCGCTTCTTTCAAAAAGCTATAAATCTTTTCTCTCATCTTAACTTTATCTCTACAGGAATCTATAAATCCCTCATTATATCCTGCCTTAATATCCATTCTCCTTGCCAAATCATAGGCTACAGACTTTAAAGAAGTCCGGCTATCTATAAAAATAAGTTCTCTTTTCTTTATCTCCTCTAAGACAACCCTCATAAGAGAACCTTCTTCGGTAGCCTTTGAACCCATATGAGTACTTACTCCTACTGCCACTCTTAAAGAATTTAAATAATAACGCAGTAATTTTTTTATTTCTTGCGGGGTTAAAGAAGTACTTATAAACTTATATTTCTTTGTGTAATATTTCTCTGATTCTTTTGGCTCCAAAGGAAGATGGATGAGTGTGCTAAAATTGCACCTTTCTGCAATATAAGCGATATTTTTAGAGAATTTTAAACCAGGTATAACAGCAACGCTTACGGGTATCTTCAGAGAATATATTTCTTTTAAGTCTTTTATACTTTCTCCCAAATCATCAAAAATCAACGCAATTTGAGGAGGATTCCACAGAGCTTTTTTATCAAAAGTATCTTTTTCTCTCCCCAGAAGAGCCAAATTCTGCTGTGCTATATGGTGAGAATAATAATTATATACAAGCACCATACCTACAAAGAATAAAATCACTATTCTTATAGCTTTATTCATTAATTTCTTTAATAAAATCCATATAAGTCTTAAAAGGAGAGACTGCTTTTAATATTGCGCTTCCCACATAGATATAATCTAAACCTGCCTCTTTTACTTTTCTTACATTACTTATTTTTATCCCTCCATCAATTCCTGTCTTTTTGTAAGGATACAATTTTTTAAATGCTTTTACTTTATCTAATACAGGAGGGATAAACTTAGACCCATAGAATCCGGGAATAACGGACATAAAAAGAATCATATCCACATTGTTAATAAATTCCTTAAAATCTTCTATAGGTGTATCAGGATTAACCGCCAAGCCTACTTTAAATCCCTTTTTTCTTATTTCTTTAATAATAACTTTTTTATCTTCTTTAATCTCAAAATGAAAAATAATCCGTTCTGCCTTCAATTCTTCAAAAATACTCAACCACTCTAAAGGATTATTTACCATAAGATGGGCCTCACAGCGCAAAGGGGTCTTTAATCCTTTAAGTTCGCTTTTATCGACACTCTTAGAAGGTACAAATTTACCATCCATAATATCTATCTGCACAAAATCTGTAAATTCTTTACAAACATTGAGCATCTCTACAAATTCGTTTTTACTGTTAGTAAGTATAGCAGGAACAATCATTTAACAACCTCCTTACTTTTGTTAAAGGAAGATAAACGAAAAAATTTCCTCAAGATATCAACAATTCTTTTATTAAGATAGAAATTATCTGTTTTCCAGAAAGAAATAATTTCTTTCTTTTTACTCTTCCATAATTTAAGATAATTTTCCCATCCATATACTGGTCCTTCTCTTTTTATAAAAGGACTGTTATTTAAATACTGATAAATCCCATTAGGAAAGATAAATCCATAGACTGCCTTATAGGTCCAATAAGTATAACTAAAAGCATATTCCTCAAATATCTCTAAAATGTCATTCAAATAAGTTAACTCTCCTGCACAATTTTTTCTATAATTAATACCAAATTCTCCTACAAATATATTTACTTTATATCGCCTGCTAAATTCATAATAAGGATTAAGATATTTACGAATTCTATTCTTATCCCACATTACTTTATCTATAAGGCCGGGGTAAGATACGTTAGGGTTAAAATTAAAAGTAAAATTGAGAGGTTGATATGTGTGGATGCTTATATTAACTTTTTCTCTTAACAGATCTTTAAGGAAATCTATTTGTTGTGCCCATAAGTTACCTTCTAAAAAGATAATATGTTTTTTATCAACCTTCCTTATCCTTTCTATAATGTTACTATAGAATTTTTTTAATATGGGTAGCTTTTCCTTATCTACAACCGGCTCATTTAATACATCATAGCCATAAAGATAGTCCTCTTCTTTATATCTTGTAGCGATTATCTCCCATAATTTATATGTCTTCTTCTGTAAAGAAGGCATTCCCCAAAGACACGCCTTTCCTCTATTATCCGCATGCCAATCAGGATTCTGCCCTCCATAAGTAGCATGCAAGTCAAGAATAACTTTTAGTTTGTATTTCTTCGAGAAGCTTAATATCTTATCTAAATAGCAAAATCCTTTACTCTTAGAAGAAGGATTTGTTCCAAACAGCCTGAAGTTAAAAGGAATTCTAATACAATTTGCCCCCCATAAAGAAATATGTCTTATGTCGTCTTCTGTAATAAAGTTATTATAGAAACAATTTTCAAATCTATCTAACTCTCTATTTCCATATATCCTTCTGAATTTTCTCTTAAATTCACACTCAGGAATATTTCTTCCTCCCAAAAGATAACCCTCCATAAGAAGCCATCCACCAATATTTACCCCTCTCAACCTACTATCTACCATAGCTCAATTGTATATACTTAGCGGTTTCTTCTAACTCCTCTTTTTTTACAATACTTGTTAATCCAACATTTACTGCACCAAGGAGAGACAGGAACACATATGTTCCTTCCGAAAGCAACTAAAATTGTATTTAATTTAACCCAAAGAGAGCGAGGTATGATTCTTTTTAACTTATCCTCTGTCTGATGAGGATACTGCGTTTTTACCCATCCTAAACGGTTAGATATTCTATGTACATGGGTATCTACACATATTGCAGGCATTCCAAAACCCAACCCTAATACTAAGTTAGCAGTTTTTCTACCCACACCTTTAAAGGCAAGAAGATCCTCCTCCTTAGGAGGAACTCTCTGGTGGTAGTGGGTAACTATTTTTCTGGCAATTTCCTGCAAAATCTTAGCCTTGCGCTTATAAAAACCCACGGGATAAATCATTTTCTCTATTTCTCTTTTCTTGTATTTTAATAGATCAGAAGGATTCTTTATCCTCTTAAAGAGATTCCTGCTTGCTTTTTCAGTAACCTCATCTTTAGTGCGTAAACTTAATATACAAGAAACTAAAATTTTAAAAGGGTCTTTTTTTTGAGAAATACGAGAGATATAAGGTGCATTTATGCTTCTCAGCTGTTTTTCTATAAGATTTAATCTTCTACGATAGGAAATAACCATAGACATTTAAAGTTAAAGTTTATAAGTTATAAAATTTCTCACTATATAATTTTCTCTACTAAGAAAAAATATTCAGATATCTCAATTATACCAGAAGAAGAAAAATTTTTAATTTTTTTCTTGCAAAATGTTAATTTTTTGCTTAAATATTATTTGAAAAAACTTATGTATTCCGAAAGGAAATATCAATTTAGGGGGGATGAAAAAAGAATTTTGTTCTACTAACGGTTATATAAAATACGCAGGTATTCATCTTATAGTAGAGTTGTGGAAAGCAAAAAATCTCTCTTCTCTCCCTAAAATAAAAAAAATCCTTAAAAAAGCTGCTGAGGCATGTGGAGCCACTCTTCTTAAAATTGACCTTCACAAATTTACTCCTTATGGTGGCATATCAGGTATAGCAATAATCAAAGAATCTCATATTAGTATACATTCCTGGCCAGAGTATAAATATGCCGCTATAGATATCTTTGTCTGTGGAGAGGTTGACCCTTATAAAGCAATACCTGTATTAAAAAAAGAATTTAAACCTGAAGATATACAAATCATGGAAGTCAAAAGGGGGCTATTTTAATGTGGTTCTATGAAAACCTCTATCCTGACGTAAAAATAGGTATAAAAGGCGAATGCATCTATCAAAAAAGGACACCTTACCAAAATATGAAAATATATGCTACTTCTCGCTTTGGAAAAGTGCTTGCTCTTGATGGAGCTATCCAAACTACAGAAAAAGATGAATTTATCTATCACGAAATGCTCACCCACCCTGTACTCTTTCTCCATCCTAATCCAAAAAAAGTGCTTGTTATAGGAGGAGGAGACGGAGGAGCAATTAGAGAAATTCTAAAACATAATATTGAGAAGGTTTGCCTTGTAGAGATAGATAAAGAAGTAATTGAAATAACAAAAAAGTATCTTAAGAAAATATGTTCCCGTTCATTATCTGATAAACGCGTTAAAATCGTTGTTGATGATGGGGCTAATTTTATTAAAAAAATACAGGAAAAATTTGATATTGCTATAATTGATTCTCCTGATCCTATAGGACCAGCAAAAGTATTGTTTTCAAAAAAATTTTATACAAATGTATATTCTATCCTAAAAAACAAGGGAATTATGATAAGACAAAGTGGTTCTACTATGCTACAGAAAGAGGAATTAAAAATAAACTACAAAATACTAAACAAAATATTTCCTTATGTAACAGTTCAATTAGCAGCTATTCCTACTTATATTGGGGGATTTTTTAGTTTCCTTATTGCTTCTAAAAGTATTAACCCCCAGCAACCCAATATAAAAAACATAGAAAAAAAAATAAAAAGATTGGGATTAAAAACTAATTATTACAACTCCTACATCCATAAAGGGAGTATATTATTACCAACTTATATAAAGGAGCTTTTAGCATGAGAAAGAAAATATACGGATATGAACTTATTATGGACTTATACGAATGCAGTAAGGATATTATTGCGTCAAAGAGTAAACTTCAGGAATATGTAGACGAACTGTGCAAACTTATAAAAATGAAAAAATATGGAAAAACCATTATCTCTTATTTTGGAGAGAGTAAAGAATACACTAAAGGTTACTCTCTCGTTCAGTTAATAGAAACAAGCTCTATAACAGGACACTTCTCTGAAAAATGGAAGACCGCCTATATAAATATTTTTTCCTGCCAGAAATACAACCATATAAAAGCAAAAAACTTTACTCATACCTTCTTTAAAGCAAAAAAAATACATTCTCGCTTCATTATTCGATAAAAAAGCATAACTACGAATAAAAAAACTCGCATAGTACTTAATTATCTCAGGCAAGCTATAAAAATGTGTTTTACTGAAAATGTCCTTTTTGCGAAAGAAGTTATATTATCTTTTCAACCTTAACAATTTCTAACCCTAAAGGAAATTGTTCAGAAAGCGTTTTTTTCAACAAAGGGGGTAAAATATCCTTTTTAAAATACAAACTCACTTCTATTTTGCCTTCTCTACCCACCTTTAAGGCCCTACCAAAGCTCATCTTGGGATGGGGATTAAACCCCTGGGTAAAATATAAGGGAAGCTGGGCTCTACGCATTGCCCGTTCAATAATCTTGAGAAGGTCTAACTGAGAAAAATAGCGCATGTTCCCTTTTTTATTTAAAATTACTCTTATTTTATACTTTTTGTTATTCATACTTATTTTTTTAAACTTCCAGTATGAGACCAGCTATAAACATCTCTTTTAATAAAATAATCATAATAATCAATATTATTTTCTTTAAAAGAACTCTCCCATAATTTAAAATCTGTCCTTTCTTCATAAAAACCACAAATTATTTTCTTCTTAAACACACTATATATAACAGAAGACAGCCTTCTGTCTCCCCGGGAAATTATAGCTTCAAGAATACTCTTTTTAACATTGGAAATAGAAATTTTAACCCCAGGAATACGAAGAATATCGGCAAGAATAAACTTTTTCTTCTTTAAAAGTTCGCTTTCTTTTTCCATCTCTATATTCTCAAAATAAGAAAAAGGCTTGGGTACAAAAATATTAATACTAAGATGAATATTCATATGACAATCGTTTCTAAGATTTTTAACAAACACACCTATTGCTTTAAGATCCTCATAATCCTCATAAGGCAAGCCAAACATAAAATATAGCTTAATATGTCTGTAATGTAATTTTCGTAAAATATTCGCCGCCTCTATAATCTTATTGATATCTACTTTTTTGTTTATTCTCCTTCTTAAAGACTCTGTAGCAGCTTCTATAGCAAATGTCACAGATACTTTCTTTATTTTGTTAAGCAAAGTGCATAATTTTCCTACAACTATATCTTCTACTCGTAAGGAAGGTAAAGAAATCCCTATTCTATGCTTGTTAAGATAAGGGGTTAATTCTGTAATAAGCTCCTCTATAGAAGAATAATCAGAAGCTGAAAGAGCTAAAAGAGAGAAATTTTCATAACCGCTATTTTCATAAATTTTTCTGATTAAGTCATAAACTATCTGTGGCTTTCTTTCTCTATAGGGGAAATAAAGACATCTTGCCTGACAGAAAAAACACTGGTTAGGACAACCGCGGGCAATCTCAACTTGAACACGGTCATGAACAATTCTTGTATGAGGAGTAAGCCATTTTATAGGAAAAAATATATTATTTAAGTTACTCACATATACTCTCGAAAGAGGATACCTGGCATACCGATAATTCTTCTCCACTACATAATTTACTCCCTTAGTATAAACATTATAAAAAGAAGGGACATAAAAACCTTCTCTCTCTGAAAATGCTTTTAATCTTTCTTCTTTTCTTTTATACCGCCGCATTATTTCTACAAAATCCTCTGCTATCTCCTCAAACTCTCCCAGAATAAATACGTCAATAAAATCTGCCATACTTTCTGGATTTGCTATACCCCCTCCTACTACAATAATATCTTTTCTTTCTGAGGCATATACACAAACTCCTCCCAAATCAAGTATCGCCAAAACATTAATATAATTAAGCTCATAGCTTAGATTAAACCCAATAACATCAAAATCTTTCAAAGGCAAAGAGCTCTCTAAAGAACATAACTTTTTCTTCTTGCTTTTCAAATAGGAGAAATAATCTGTATCGGGCATAAATACTCTTTCGCATACAATATCACTGAAACTATTCAGCAAAGCATATACTATCCTTATTCCTAAATTGCTCATTCCTACTTCATAAAAACTAGGATAACAAAGGCATACTTTAATTTTCCCTTTAGGATTTTTTTTAACAACATTCCATTCCCCATCAAGATAGCGCTGGGGCTTTTTAAAATTTATCCAATCTACCATTGGCGATTTATATTCAAAAAGATACCTAAAAGGATAGCGGTAATTATAAGGTGTGTCCCCCCATAACTAAGCAACAAAAGAGGAAGGCCTACTACAGGAACAAATCCTATTGTCATTGCTATGTTGATAAAAACATGTAAAAAGATTATAGAATATATCCCTACACAGAGAAACTGAGCAAAATCATCTTTTATGTGTTCAATCTTTTTATAGATTACTCTTAGAATAAGAAAATACATAGACAAAAGAAAAAAACAACCTAAAAACCCAAACTCTTCAGCCACAACGGTAAAGATAAAATCAGTGTGTCTTTCAGGAAGAAAATTAAACTGATTTTGTGTTCCTGAAAGAAACCCTTTGCCTACAAGTCTCCCCGAACCAACAGCAATTTTTGACTGAATAATTGTATATCCTGCTCCCAAAGGATCAACATTAGGATTGATAAATACTGTTATTCTTTTTTTCTGATAATCCTTAAGAAAATTCCACCCCAAGGGTATAAAAATAATGCCTACTATGATTATAGCAATAAAATATCTTTTTTTTATCTTAGAAAATAGCCCCATAATGAAAAAAATGAAAAATAGCATACCTGCTGTGCCTAAATCAGGCTGTTTAAATACTAAAAAAGAACTTAAAGAAACAAAAAATAAAGAAGGCATCATGCTACTGAAAAATCCCCTTGAAAAGTTTTTCTCGCAAAATAAACGGGAAAGAAGTAAAACAATTGCTAATTTGGAAAACTCTGAAGGCTGAAAACTAATGCCAAAAAAAGAAAACCACCGTTGAGCACCCATAATCTCTTTACCGAATAATTTAACCGCTATTAAAAAAATAATGCTCAATCCATAAATAAGAAAACTTGCGTCAAAGTAAAATCTATAATTTATAAAAGAAAATATATAAAGAGTTACCCAAAAAATTGCTATCCATAATATTTGTCTATAAAAAATATTTCTATGCTTAAATTCTCCCCCTTGATGAAGGCTACTATATAAAGAGGTTAAACTAATTATATTTAATATAATTATACAGATAATTAATGTTTTATAATTATCTAATCTTAACATAATTGTGTTAGGATTGCTTTTTATAAGCTGAATACAGCCAAATTTAGAATCTACTTTATAAATTTAATTGGTATTCAGAATATCTAAAAATTTTAAATGGCATGGAGCATCCTACAAGAAATATATTATAATTAAATTTACCTTAAAAAGAATAAATACTATTCCCATAACTCAAAGGATATTCCATGCCAACTACAAGAATACCACTACGTAAAGATATTAGCAAGGAAATTATGAACATTTTCCCTATTTGAACTCATAAGATTACATTTTACATTCTTAGAGACTTGCTGATTATTTCTGAAAGGGTAGGATGAATAAAAGTAGCTTTTTTTAATTGACCGATTTTAAGAGAACTTCTTATAGCTAAAGAAAGAATACTTATAAGCTCACTTGCCTTAAGAGAGATAATACCTGCTCCTAAAATATTTTCATTCTCATCAAACAAAATCTCTATGAATCCGTCAGTATCCGAATATACATAAGAAGAGGAAAATTTAAGGAAATTTGATTTTATTATATTGTACTTTATGTTTCTTTTCTCTGCTTCTTCCTCTAAAATACCCACGGAAGATAACTGGGGGTAAGTAAATACACATTCAGGTAAACCTACAAGATCCAATTTTCTCTGATTACCAACTATATTATCTACTGCAACTTTTCCCTCTGCTTCAGCTACACAGGCTAATAATTTATTACCTGTTATATCCCCCGCAGCATAAATATTACTAATTTTTGTCTTCAGATACATATCTACATTAATCCACTCTCCATTCATGGATATTCCTATTTTATCTGCACCCAAATCATTAATATTAGGCACTCTTCCTGTAGCTAAAAGAACCATATCAAAATCATCTATATTATAATTGGTAATATTCTCCTTAAGCCGTATCTTAATTCCCTTTCTTTCTAAAATAATTCTTAAACGATTGCTTAAAAATCTGTCAAACGTAGGGAGAATCCTCTCCTCTTTTTCAATAACAAGAACATCTCTTTTTAGATTATGCAAAAGACAGGCAATCTCAAGCCCTACCGCCCCTGCTCCTACAATAAGAATCTTTTGAGGAATATTGGTTAAGGCAAAAATATCTTCAGCAAAAAACACTCTTTTTCTATCTACCTTAATTAGCTCAAAAGGATTTGAACCAACAGCAACAATAATATTCTTTGCCTCTATTATTTTCTCCTCTATCTTTATCTTATGCTCATTATATAACTGTGCTTTTCCCCATATAATCTCAATCCCTTTTTTTTGTAAATAGCTTAAGGCATCCTCCTTTATAGAATCTATTATATGATTTTTCTTTTGATATAGGACTTCTAACTCTAAATTATAAGAAGAAGCGTTAAGATAATATTTGGCAGGAATACATCCTTCATTAAGACAGACCCCTCCAAAATGTCCATAACTTTTTTCAATAAGAATGCTTTTTAATTTATAAAAAAAAGTGCTTTTTGCTGCCTCAATACCTGCTGGTCCTGCACCAATAATTGCTACTTCATACATTCCCAAAATATTTCTTTTAGTTTCTTTAGACTTTTTTCCTCCTCAAAAGAAAGCTCAAACTCAATAACCCTCTCTATTCCTTTTCTGTTGATAACACAGGGAACCCCTAAACACACATTACTTAAACCATATTCCCCCTTAAGCAATACTGATACACAAATAATTTCATTTTTATTCTTAACAATTGCTTCTATCAAATTGTAGCAACTTAATGAAGGAGCAAAAAAAGCACTTCTATTTTTAAGAAAACTTACAATTTCCTTGCCACGTTCTTTTACTCTCTGAACTATTTTCTCTATTTTTTGAGAAGATAAAAAAAAGCCTAAAGGAACACCTTTAATACGTGAAAGAGAAACAATAGGTATCATATCTTTACTGTGAAGACCACAAACAAAAGTCTCTATATTAGAAGAAGATACTTTTATCTCTTTATGAACTAAATTAAGAAAACGTGCTGAATCCAAAGATGAGCCCATACCCATTATGCGAAAACGATTAAAACCACTATATTTATTAACAACATAAGTCATCGCATCTAAAGGATTTGTTACTACAATTATTACAGAAGTAGGAGCAAACCGCTTTATTTTCTTTGCTATGTCAATAACAATTTTACTATTTGTCCTAAACAAATCATACCGTGTCATTCCCCCTCTACGAGGAATTCCTGAAGTAATCACAACAATATCGGAGTCTCTTATATGACTTATATTAGAAGTTCCTAAAATATTGGTATTGAATTTAAGAAAAACTCGTGTATCTTCCAAATCTAATGCCACACCCTTAGCCAACGAACCCACAATATCAACTAATACTAACTCTTTTATATCTAAACCAGCTAAAATATGAAAGGCTACACTACTTCCTACTGCACCACTTCCAACTACAGAAATCTTCTTAACCACTAATTTACCCCTTCAGTTTCTTTATCTTCTCTATAATTGCCTCAGCCATCTCTTTTGTTCCTATAGAAGAGAGGTCATTACGGTCAAGTTTTAAATCATAGGTAACAAACTTTCCTTCTTTTATTACCTCCCTGACCGCCTCTTCCAACAAAGAAGCTAATTTAATCTCTCCCAAATACTTAAGCATCATAACACCAGAAAGAACTGTTGCTGTGGGATTAACTTTATTTTTCCCTTTATATTTTGGAGCAGCCCCATGAACTGGCTCAAAAACTGCATAGTTATCTCCAATATTAGCACCAGGAGCAACACCTAATCCTCCTATTAATCCTGCACATAAATCAGAAACAATGTCTCCATAGAGATTAGGCAGTACCAAAATATCAAACTTATGAGGTCGCATAACAAGCTGCATAGAAAGATTATCTACAATAATATCTTCCGCAATAATATTAGGATAATCCTCAGCCACTTCTTTAAATGTCTCTAAAAATAACCCATCGGTTGCTTTCATTATATTCGCTTTGTGCACACAAGTCACCTTCTTACGGCTTTCTTTCTTAGCTAACTCAAAGGCAAACCTGATTATTCTCCGAGAGGCAGAATAAGAAATAGGTTTTATAGAAAGGGCACTGTCTTTTCTTATCTCTATATCCAAGTTTTTCTCAATACTCTTAATTACATCTAAAGTATCATTTTTACCCTTATAAAACTCTATCCCAGCATACAAATCCTCACTATTTTCTCTTATCACAATTATATCTATATTATCTTTTGCTAAAGGAATGCCTTTAATAGAATGCGCTGGTCTTACGCAAGCAAATAAATCTAACCTCTGACGTAAAGCCACATTAACAGAGCGGAACCCACTACCTACTGGTGTAACAATAGGACCTTTAATAGCTACTCTGTTTTTCTTTATAGATTCTAAAGTTTTCAAAGGTAAAAGTTCTCCTTCTTCTTTTAAAGCAGGTTCTCCTGCAAGCACAAACTCCCATTTGATTTTTAACCCCAAAGCATTAATACACTGCAAGGTAGCATCAATAACTTCTGGGCCAATGCCATCACCAGGAATTACAGTAACAGTATACATCTATCTTATCTTAAAATTATGATGCTTTTTTAAATATTTAATAATTCCTCCTAACCTTATCAATTCCTTGTGAAAAGAATCAAAGGGAGAAAATTTCACCACCAACCCATCACCTACTCTTTTTATTATCCCTTTATCTACTTCAACAACCAGGTTATCTTTTTCTCTAAAACGAGAAGTATCTGCTTCAATAAGAGGTAAACCAATATTAAAAGCATTGCGGTAAAATATCCGAGCGAAACTCTTAGCAATAACACAGATAATACCTGCCTCTTTTAATACCCACGGTGCTTGCTCTCGAGAAGAACCCATTCCAAAATTTATCCCCGCTACTATTATAGAGCTACCTATAGATATCTCCTTATAAAAATTTGGCCGGATATCTTCGAAAAGATACCGGCAAAGTTCTTTCATATCAGTAATAGCGAATTTATATCTTCCCGAGATTATCCAATCAGTATTAATGCTATCTCCAAATTTGAATACTCTTCCTTTAAGTATCATAAAGTTATAGATTATCAAATTCAACAATATTTTTAACTTTACTTACTGCCACTTCACGAGTAATTATACCTTCTCGATAAAGCTCTTTTAGACATTTATCCATTGTATGCATCCCATATTGAGCTCCCATTTGAATTAAGGAAGGAATCTGAGCTATTTCTCCTTCTCTTATGAGGTTGCGAATTCCCGGGGTAGCAATCATCACCTCTGTAGCTAATACCCTACCTTTTCCTGTAGCACGAGGCAAAAGGAGTTGAGAAATCACTCCCTGAATACAATCAGCAAGTTGAACCCTCACCTGTTTCTGCTGATGAGGAGGAAAAACATCAATAATCCTCTGAACTGTCTGAGGCGCATCAGGAGTATGTAAAGTTGCTAAAACCAGATGCCCTGTCTCTGCAGCTGTCAAAGTAGTGGCAATTGTCTCTAAATCACGCATCTCTCCCACAACAATAACATCGGGGTCTTGGCGTAAAGCCCTCCTTAAAGCTTCAGGAAAAGAATGTGTATCAGCATAAACTTCTCTTTGCTTTATAATACTTTTTTTATTACTATGCACATATTCAATAGGATCTTCAATACACACAACAATCTCTTCTCTTTCACTATTCGCAACATCTATCATTGATGCTAAAGTAGTGCTTTTACCCATACCTGTAGGACCTGTGACCAAAACCAAACCATTGGGCTTCCTTATCAAATCATAAGCTACTAAAGGAACCCCTAACTCTTCAAGTGTAGGGATATTATAGGGAATTCTTCTAAAAGCCGCTTCTACATTACCCTTCTGATAATGAACATTTATTCTAAATCTATCTAAACCAGGAGCAGAAAAAGAAAAATCCAACTCTTTGTCACGTTCTAAAGTTGCCTTCTGTTCATCATTAAGAATGCTGTAAATTAGAAATTTTGTATCTTCGCTCGATAAAGGCTTTAAATCTGTAAAATGTAACTTACCATCAATTCTTAATATGGGAGGACTATTAACCGTAATATGTAAATCACTGGCCCCTTCATCCATTGTCATCTTGAAAAGTGAATTCATATCAATCATTATTCCCTCCCTTTTTACAATTATCTTTTTTTAATATACTTCCGTGGGTCGGTTATCTTACCTCGAAGGGCAGATGCTGCTACTGTAGCAGGAGAAGCCAAATAAATAAAGGCATGGGGGTTGCCCATTCTTCCTTTAAAATTCCTGTTTGCTGTAGAAATCACCACATCTCTATCTGCAGGCACTCCTTGATGAGTACCTACGCACGGCCCACATCCTGGTGGCAAGATTATAGCGCCTGCCTCTAAAAAAACTCTCAGTATTCCTTTCTTTAAGGCAGAAGAATATATCTTTTTGGAAGCAGGTGCTATAATAAAACGCACATTTTTATTTACTTTCTTACCTCTAACTATTCTGGCAGCAATTTCTAAGTCTTCTAAACGGCCATTTGTGCAAGTCCCTAAATAAGCTTGATCAATATCTAATCCTTCGATTTCCTCTAAATAACTACCATTATCTACAGAGTGAGGTTTAGCTATATAGGGAGAAAACTTAGAAATATCAAATTCATAAGTCTTTTCATATTTTGCATCTCTGTCAGGATAAACGGGTTTTATTTTTTTTACTCCTATTCTCTTTAGAAAACTAAAAATTTTCCCATCAGGAGCAATAATACCACACTTTGCTCCAAACTCAATAGTCATATTAGTAATAGTAAAACGTGCATCTAAACTCAGACTATCGATTACTTCTCCTTCAAATTCTACTGCTTTGTAAGTAGCCCCATGGGCAGTAAGTTTATGGATTATATAAAGAATAATATCTTTACTATACACACCAAAAGGAATCTTTCCTTTAAGAATTATCCTATAAGTATGGGGGACTTTAAACCAATTTTTTCCCGTAACAATGCTTACTGCTAAATCTGTAGAACCAACGCCAAAAGCTGCACATCCTAAAGCTCCTGCAGTGGAAGTATGTGAATCTGCTCCTATGATTAGGCCCCCAGGATAAGCAAAGCCTTCCTCAATAATAAGTTGATGGGAAATACCACAACCTACCTCATAAAGAATACTTTTCTTCTCTAAAGAAAATTTTCTCATCCGAGTGTGGACTTTAGAAATACCAATATTAGGAGAAGGAGAACTATGGTCAATGAACATCGTATAAGAACGATGGAGGGATAGTTTTTTCTGGAATTTATCTAAAGCATCCAAAACCAAAGATGTTGTTCCATCTTGGGAAAAACAAAAATCAACCTTACAAATACCAATATCGCCTGCCTTAAGTGATTTTTTAGCATGTAAGGAGAGGATTTTTTCAATTATAGTTTTTCCCATATATATAAAGAAGGCATAAACTTACAAATTAAGAAAACAAATATTGTATTTTTTCAAAGAAAATTCTATTTTTTCTTAAAAATATCTTTAACACCTGAAAGAAAACCTTTTTTCTCTTCTTTCTTAAAAGGTAAAGATTCTTCTTTCTTTTGTGCTTTTTCTTTCTTTTTTAATTTTTCTTTCCGACGGCTAAATTCCACTATAGAAAGTTGTGCACCATCGCCCTTCCTGTAACCTACATTAAATATACGTGTATACCCACCTTGCACCTCCTTAAAGCGAGGAGCTATTTCATCAAATAACCTTTTAACAATACTATGGTTACCTAGAAGACGATAAGAAAGTCTCCGAGAATGCAAATCTCCTCTTTTTGCTAAGGTAATAAGTCTTTCTATGCTGGAACTCAATGCCTTAGCTTTTGAAGAAGTAGTCTTTATCCTCTCATAAATGATGAGAGAACGTAAAAGACTCCTCAAGAGTGCCTTCCGCTGAGCACGGGGACGAGAAAATTTTTCACTTTTTTTTCTATGCCTCATACTATATGCATTTTTTTTCTATCAATTTTCATCCCTAATGATAATCCCATCCCTTTCAAAAGATTAACTATTTCTACTAAAGATTTTTTTCCAAAATTACGGTAGGAAAGCATCTGGTTCTCACTTTTCTCTACCAAATCGGCAAGGATCTTTATATTTGCTTCCCTTAAACAATTGGCGCTTCTTACGGAAAGCTCCAGCTCAGAGATAGGAAGTTTAAGTTTCTCATAAAGAGATATTTCCTCAGGGGTTAACTCTTCAACTTCCTCCTCTTCAGCTATTTCTCCTAAAGAGAAAAATAACTCTAAATGTTTACTGAAAATCTTGGCTGCATAAATCAAAGCTTCTTTAGGTTCAATACTGGCATTAGTCCATATCTCTATAATGAGGCGGTCATAATCAGTTCTATTTCCTACCCTTGTATTTTCTACTTTAAAATCAACCTTCTTTACAGGAGTAAAAATTGAATCTATTGCAATAAAACCTACAGGCATATCTTCTTTTTTGTTAAACTCTGCTGGCACAAAACCTCTTCCCCTGCCTACATCCATCTCAATATTCAATGTGGCGCTGGCTGAAGTTAAGGTTGCAATATATAAATCAGGATTCACTACTTCAATAGTATCATCGGTTATAATATCTTTTGCCCTTACTTCTTTTTCACCGTGAGCTTTTATATAAATCTTTTTGGGAACTTTAGAATATGATTTTAAAACGATGTTCTTTATGTTAAGAATTATCTGAGGAACATCTTCTAACACTCCTTCTAAAGCAGAAAATTCATGAGAAACTCCCTCAATCCTTACTGATGTTACCGCTGCCCCTTCTATTGAAGAAAGCAAAACTCTTCTTAAAGAATTTCCCAGGGTCACTCCATACCCTCTCTCAAAAGGCTCAGCAACAAATTTACCATAATAAGATGTATAAGAGTCTTCCTCAATAATAATCTTCTTAGGAAATTGAAAATCTCTCCATTTTATCCCCATACTTTTACCTCCTTATAATCATTATAAATACTAAAATTTATTATCCGAGATTAATTATTTAGAATATAACTCTACAATCAACTGCTCATTAATAGGTATAGTAATATCTTCTCTTTGAGGAAGCCTTAATATCTCTATTTTGAGGTTATTCTTGTCTACAGACAACCATGAAGGACTGCTCCTTTCTTTAGAATTTGTTTCTATATTCTGACGAATCTGCTTTAACATATTTTCTTTTCCTTTTATCTGAATAACTGTTCCTTCTTCCACTAAATAAGATGGAATATCTACCCTCTTTTCTCCTATAAAAACATATCCATGGCGAACAATTTGGCGGGCCTGGGAACGAGAAAAGGCAAAAAGAGCACGATAAACTACATTATCCAACCGCCTCTCTAACAACTGCAATAATGTCTCGCCTGTTGTACCTTTTGACTTTGCTGCTTGAGAGAAAAAACGCCTAAATTGTCTTTCCAAAATCCCATACATTCTTTTCACCTTTTGCTTTTCCCTTAACTGCAAGGCATAATAGGAAGGTTTTGACTGACGCTTACCATGAAAACCAGGCGGATAAGGTCTTTTAATAAGGGGGCATTTTTCTGTATTACACTTTTCTCCTTTTAAAAATAATTTCATCCCTTCTCTACGGCACAATCTACATCTTGCTTCAATATACCTTGCCATACAAAAACCCTCTCTTTCTTAATTATTACACTCTTCTTTTCTTCCTTGGCCGACAGCCGTTATGGGGAGAAGGAGTAACATCTTTTACCCTCTTGACATTTAAACCTGCACTCTGAAAAGACCGAATTGCTGCCTCTCTTCCCGGACCTGGCCCTTTAACTACAACCTCCACTTCACTCAATCCCATCTCTTTTACTCTCTTAGCTACATTAAAAGCAGCTAACTGAGCAGCATAAGGGGTAGATTTTTTAGTCCCTTTAAATCCAATCAATCCCCCTGATGACCATGCTAAAGCATTCCCTTTTAAATCAGTAACAGTAATAATAGTATTATTAAAAGTAGCATTTATATGGACTACTCCTATATTAGAAGTCAGATGAATTTTCTTTTTTTTCTCTCTGCGCTTTCTTTTTACCATACTTTCTCCTTTTTCTAATCCAAAATAAATTTTATTTTTTCTTAACTCCTCCTACTCGCGGACGAGGACCTTTTCGCGTGCGGGCATTACAACGCGTGCGTTGACCTCTTACAGGTAATTTCTTTTTATGCCTTAATCCTCTGTAACAACCAATTTCAATCAATCTCCTTATCGCTGAAGATACTTCTCTTCTCAGTTCACCTTCAATTTTATAGTGCGATTGAATATAACTAGCCATACGTGCGATTTCATCATCGGTTAAATCCCCTGCTTTTTTTTCGGAATCAATATTAGTAGCGTTTAATACATCTAGCGCATTTGCAGGGCCTATCCCATAAAGATAACGAAGAGAAATTTTCACTTTCTTATCCTTAGGAATATCTACTCCTAAAATTCTTGGCATCTTACCTCCTCAATAAATAAGCTTTATTTTCTTTTTAAAAAGTAAATTTTCTTTGCTTCTATATCAACCTAATAAACTATCTTCCTCTATCCTTGCCGTTGTTTGTGTTTTGGATCTCTGCAAATAACTCTTACTATTCCTTTACGCCTAACTATCCTACACTTATCACAAATCTTTTTTACGGATGATTTTACTTTCATATCCTCCTCTTACTTATACCGATAGGTTATCCTTCCTCGATTAAGGTCATAGGGAGAAATCTCTAATTTTACTCTATCTCCAGGAAGAATCCTTATAAAATGCATTCTCATCTTACCGCTTACATGTGCCAATACTATATGCCCATTATCCAATTTCACCCTAAACATTGCATTAGGTAAAGCTTCTAATATTTCTCCCTCTACTTCTATTAATTCTTCTTTAGACATACATATGATTAAGTAATTATTAGAGGTCCTTTCTTTGTAACTGCTACTGTATGCTCAAAGTGACAGCTCAAAGAGCCATCTCTTGTCTTTGCTGTCCAACCATCATCAAGTATTTCTACCTCATAACTACCTGAGGAAATCATAGGCTCAATAGCTAAAACCATCCCTTCTTTTAGAGTAGCTCCTGTCTTTTTTTCTCCAAAATTAGGAACCTCAGGATAACAATGCAACTTATGCCCAATGCCATGCCCTACAAACCTTCTTATTACAGAAAATCCGTTTCTCTCTACTACTTTTTGAATGGCAAAACCTATATCTCCTGTAGTATTACCTATATAAGCCTTTTTTATCCCTTCCCTTAAAGCCCATAGACCGACTTTGAATAATTTTTTTTTAAAAGAAGAAACCTTTCCTACTAAGTAAGTATAAGCACAGTCTACAAAAAGACTATCCTTTTCTATCCCTAAATCCACACTTACCAAATCTCCATCCTTTATTACTCTATTCTCTTGAGGAATACCATGAATTATCTCTTCGTTAACAGAAACACATAAAGAGGCAGGATATCCATTATATCCCTTAAAGGCACTGTTAAGTCTGTAAGTCTGTAAAAAACTATCAAATTGCCTCTCTATATCTTTGGTGGTAATTCCTGCCTTTATTACCTTTTTTAACCTCTGCAAAAATATACGTGCTATTTTACCTATACGTTTCATCATAATGATTTCTCTATTGTTTAAAATATCTTCCATTCTCCAGAAATAATTTTATATCTTTAAAAACTTCATCTTTATTACGCCGTGCATCTATCTTTATAAGTTTGTCTTCTTCTTTATAAAAATGTAAAAGAGGTTTGCTTTCATTTAAAAAAACATTTAAACGTTCTTTTATTACAGAAGGTGTATCGTCTCTCCTCTGAATAAGCTTTTCTCCGCATAAATCACAAACTTCTTCATTTTTAGGAGGCATATTAATAAGATGGTAATTTGCGCCACATTTTTTACAAATTCTCCGGAACTCTAATCTCTTCAGAACCGTTGTCTCGTCAACATCTAAATAAAATACCACATCAATCTTTTTTCGGCGGCGTAAAAGGATACTATCCAAGTAACGAGCCTGCTTGACATTCCGGGGGTATCCATCAAGCACAAACCCCTCACCAGTAATATTTTCATTAATAATCTCTTCCATAATCTCATCAGGGACGAGAATACCTTTTTCCATATACTGCTTAACCTTATTCCCTAAAAGAGAATTATTCTTAACTTCTTCTCTTAAAATATCTCCCAAAGAAATCCTCTTGACTTTAAAATACTCACTAATCTCTTTTGCCTGGGTTCCTTTGCCACTACCTGGTGCTCCCAAAAGAATTATCCTCATCTTCTTGCTCTCAATGTTTTACCTTTAATAAACCCTTCATAATGGCGAATAAGAAGCTGCCCTTCAATCTGACGCATTGTATCTAAAATTACCCCTACCATAATCAAGATTGTAGTCCCTCCGAAAAAAGAGGCAATAGCATAAGAAGGAATATTAAAAAACTTTACAATAAATGAAGGCATAACTGCAATAGTCGCCACATACAAAGCTCCTGCAAAAACAATTCTTGTTGCCACAAAATCAATGTATTCCGCGGTATTCTTTCCTGGTCTTATCCCAGGAATAAATCCTCCATATTTTTTTAAATTATTAGAAATTTCTATAGGATTAAAAACAATGGCAGTATAAAAATACATAAAGAAGATAATTAACCCTACATAAATAATGGTATACCATAAGCCTCCTGCCCTAAACACACGTTGTAAAAACCCCATAAAAGATGTACTCTGAGGAAAAAAATTAGCAATAGTAGCAGGAAAAAGCAAGACACTCTGAGCAAAAATTATAGCAATAACTCCTGCCATATCTACTCTAATAGGTAAAAAAGTACTTTGCCCTCCATAAATACGCCTACCTACAACTCTTCTTGCATATTGAACAGGAATGCGCCGTTGAGCTTGGGTAAAGAATACTACTAAAGCAATCAACAAAAGCCATAATACAAGAAGAGTAATAAGTACAACGGTGCTAATTTGCCTTTCTGAAGGATTAAAAGGAGAATAAAGAACCCAAAGATAATATAATGAAGAGGGGATTCTAGATATAATACTAGTAGCAATAATCAAAGATATCCCATTACCTATACCGCGTTCCTGAATTTGCTCTCCCAACCACATAATAAATATTGTGCCACAGGCTAAAGTAAATACAGTGATAAGCTCAAATCCAATCCCCGGATTAGGCACAATCACTGTCCCTCTGAAACTGGCAGGATTCTCAAGCCATTTAGCAAGCATAAATCCCTGGAATAAACATAAACCCAAAGTAAAATAACGGGTATACTGATTAATTTTTTCATATCCGCTACGCCCCTCCCTTGCAATCCTCTCTAAGGAAGGAATAACAGCAGTAAGAAGCTGCATAATAATAGAAGCAGAGATATAGGGCATAATTCCTAAAGCAAAAATACTCAGTCTTCTTAATGCTCCGCCAGTAAAAAGATTTATCATCCCTAAAAGAGTCTGACCATGGGCACGGGTAAGTTCTTCAAAAAACCTAGATAATGCTAATGTATCTATACCAGGTGTAGGGATAAAACATCCAATTCTATAAACTATAAGTAAAGAAAGAGTAACTAAAACCTTCTTTCTAAGATCAGGAATACTAAAAATATTTCTTAATGAGGCAAACACTCTATCTTTCCTCCTCTATCTTGAATTATCTTTACTGCTTTTTTAGAAAATTTATGTGCTTTAAAAGTAGCTGGCCAATCTAAATTATCCTTTAATTTTGCCAATATTTTTACGGGTCTATCTATACTCTCTATTAAATTCACCTCTTTTAACTGCTGAGGAGTAATTTCTTTCTTGTTCTTCAGACGTTCCACAATGCTCTGCAAATTCACAATCTGATAAACTTTGGGATTCTTTGCCACAAATCCTCTCTTAGGAATTTTTCTCAAATAAGGAACATTTCCTCCTTCAAAACCTATGTAATGAACCCTTCCTTTTCTCTGACCTGCTCCTTTATGCCCTCTGCCTGATGTCTTACCATGACCGCTACCACAACCTCTTCCTACCCTTTTGGGTTTTTTCTTCTTATTTTTAATCTTTAAATTGTGCAACTGCATTAATCTCCTTTTAAACTACCTAAAGCATTAAATGTTGCTTTAACTACATTAATAGGATTGGTAGATTTTTTTAATACTTTTGTCAAAATATCTCTTATTCCTACACATTCACATATTGCCCTTATAGGACTGGAAGCAATAACTCCTGTCCCTTTAAGAGCAGGTTTAAGAAACACTTCTACTGCGCCAAACTTCCCATACACTTCATGAGGAATTGTCGTTTGTTTTTTCCTTATATAAACAAGATTCTTTTTTGCTTTTTTTATCCCTTTACGAATAGCATCAGCAACCTCATTAGCCTTTCCCAAAGAAAACCCTACCCGAGAAATTCCATCACCCACAACGATCAAAGCAGTAAAACCAAGGTTCTTACCTCCCTTGGTAACTTTGGTAACCCGATTAATAAAAATAACCTTTTCTATAAAAGCTTCCTCTTGTTTTGTCTCTATTTTGTCTGGTGACACCATCAGAAAATAACTCCTCCCTCTCTTACCCCTTCGGCAAAAGCTTTTACTCTACCATGATACTTATACCCTGCGCGATCAAAAGAAATCTTCTTAATACCTAACTCCTCTAATTTTTTCACAAATATTCCGCCTAAAATTTTTGCCCCTTCTTTGTTATTAGACTTCAACCCCTTTTCTTTAAACTCTCTATTTAATGTAGAAACCCCTGTAATCACCTTCCCTTCACTATCATCTATCAGGTGAGCATAAAAATGTTTCTTGCTTCTAAAAACCACAAGCCTTGGTCTCTCCTTGTTACCCTTAATCCTTTTAGTTATTCTTTTATGTCTTCTGCCTCTTCCCTTAAACTTCACTCTTAACTTCTCCCTATCCCTATATTATTTAGCCATTGTTTTACCTAACTTTTTCCTTACTATTTCTTTACTGTAACGAATTCCCTTCCCTTTATAAGGCTCAGGGGGGTATATCTTTCTTATATCAACAGCAAATTGACCAACCTTAACTTTGTCAATCCCCTCTACTACTATCTTAGTAGGCGAAGGGACAGAAACATTAATATCTGAGGGAATGGGTATTTCTACAGGATGAGAAAAACCAATCTGTAAAACTAAACTTTTGCCTTTTATCTGGGCCTTATAACCTATTCCTACTATCTCCAATTCTTTTCTAAAACCTTCAATGACCCCTTTTACCATATTATTTATCACTGCTCTGGTAGTGCCAAAAAGAGCTTTTCCTAATTTCTCTTTAGAAAGAGCCTTTATTATAATCTGAGAATTATCTACCTTTACTTCTACTAAAGGGGAAAAAGTAAAATTTAATTTTCCTTTCGGACCTTCTACAGTTATAACTCTATCCTGAATATTTACTTTAACTCCTGAAGGAATAGTAATGGGCTGTTTTCCTATCTTAGACATTCTATCACCATACGTAACAAATTACTTCTCCTCCGATCCTTAATTCTTTTGCCTCTCTATCCGTTATAATTCCCTGTGATGTGGATACCAATGCTATCCCATACCCTGAAAGCACACAAGGAATCTTTCCTTTAGAAACATACACTCGCCTTCCTGGTTTAGAAATTCTTTTAATATTAGAAATAGCTCCTTTTTTTCCTTCATACTTAAGATAAATTTTTATTTTTTTTATCTTTCCTAACTCAATGACTCTAAAATTCTCTATATAACCTTCTTTTTTCAAAATCTCCATAATACCAACCAACATATTAGAATAAGGAATAAGAACCTCTTCCTTATTAGCTTTATAAGCATTACGGACAATTGTTAAGGCATCGCTAACTAAATCTGTTCTGCTCATATCTTCTTCCCTTAAGTTACCAACTAGCTTTTTTAACTCCCGGTATAAGGCCTTGCCACGCTAACTGTCGAAAACATATTCGACATAGTTCAAAGTCACGAATATAACCCCGGGGTCTACCACAAATACGGCAACGATTTCTATAGCGAGTTTTATATTTAACCTTTACTCTTTCTTTCTTCCACTTCTCTATCTTTGCTAAACTGGCCATTTCACCTCCTAAAAGGAAAACCAAAAAGCCTAAGAAGCTCTCTTGCTTCCTCATCTGTTAAAGCAGTCGTATTGATAGTTATATCCATACCTTGGGTCTTTTCTACCTTATCTATGTCTACTTCAGGAAAAACTGTCTGCTCTGTAAGCCCAAATGTATAATTACCTCTTCCATCAAATGAATGAAGAGAAAAGCCTCTAAAATCTCTTATTCGAGGTATAGCTACAGAAATAAGCCTATCTAAAAACTCATACATACGATATCTCCTTAAAGTAACACAGCACCCAATAGCCATTCCTTTTCTAATTTTAAAATTAGAAATGGGTTTACGTGCGCGTGTTACTTTCGGACGTTGACCTGTAATAAGACTTAAATCATAAGAACATTTTTCTATCAATTTGGAGTCACTGGTAGCTTCTCCCACACCCATATTTACTACTATTTTTATAAGACGAGGTACAGCAAAATCATTCTTGTAACCAAACTTCTCTTTCATCTTTGGCACAATCTCTTTTCGATAACTAACTAAAAGACGGGGAATATACTTTTCTTTCAAATCTGTTTCTTGCATCTTTTACATATCCTTATTTTTGACCTATCGGGTAAAATCTGCGTAGCAAATTTTACTGCTCTATTACAATTAGGACAAAAAAGGTTAACATTAGAAATATGAATAGAGCTGGGTATCTCTCTTATCCCCCCAGGTTCTGCCTCTGAACGTCTACGCATATGCTTCTTAACAATATTTATTCCTTCCACTACAACTCTGTTTTTATGAGTTAAAACCTTAAGAACTCTACCTACCTTTCCTCTATCTTTACCTCTTAATACCTTAACTCTATCTCCCTTTCTTATCTTCAACATCAGATCACCTCAGGAGCTAAAGAAACAATCTTCCCAAACTTCTCTCTCAACTCTCGTGCTACTGGCCCAAATACTCTTGTGCCTCGGGGATTACCCTGTTTATCAATAATCACACACGCATTTCTATCAAACTTAACAAAAACTCCATCATTCCTTCTTATAGGATGGGCTGTGCGTACAATTACTGCTCTTACAACCTCCCCTTTTTTCACTTGTGCCTCCCCGCTACCAATTTCTCTAACATGACCGGTAACTACATCACCGATATTTGCCTGCTTTTTATTTTTCTTCCCAATAACTCCAATACATGCTAACTTTTTAGCTCCTGTATTATCCGCTACATCTAAAATACTACGCAAATATATCATCTTAATACCTCAAGTAAACGAAAATATTTCTCTTTAGAATAAGGACGTGCCTCTATAATCTTAACTTTATCCCCTAATTTAGCCTCCTTCTTCTCATCGTGCACTTTAAACCTCTTTCTCTTAGTGATAGTTTTTTTATAAAGGGGATGGGGAAACTTCCTCTTTACCTCTACCACAATAGTTTTTTCCATCTTACCTGAAACAACAATTCCCTCTAAGACTCTTTTTTTTATCTTCTTATTCTCTCTCATTAACCTTTTCCTTTAATAGTGTAAGAATCCTTGCAATATTCCTTTTAGTTTCTCTAAAAAGATGCGGTTTCTCTATGCGAGAAGTTTTTCTCTTAAAATTCAACTCCATAAGTTTCTTTCTTAACTCTAAAAGTTTCTCTTCCAATTCCTCTTTATTTAAATTTCTATATTCCTTATTTCTCATTTTCTTCTTAACACAAATCTGGTTTTAAAAGGCAACTTATAAGCTACCAGCCTAAAAGAATCTCGGGCAAATTCTTCAGAAACTCCCCCCATCTCAAAAAGCATCATCCCTCTTTTTATCACTGCTACCCATCCTTCTACTTCGCCTTTACCTTTCCCCATGCGAGACTCTGCAGGCTTCTTGGTTATAGGTTTATCAGGAAATATTCTTATCCATAATTTTCCTCCTCGACGTAACCGACGGGCAAGAATAATTCTTGCTGCTTCTATCTGAGTATTTTTAAGCCATCCACATCCTAATGCTTTAAGCCCGTATTCACCGAAACTTACCTCAGAACCACTTGTAGCCAGCCCCTTACGTCTGCCGCGCTGCGCCTTTCTATATTTAATCCTCTTGGGCAAAAACATATTATTTATTCTCCTCTTTTATAAGATAGTTTCCTAAATATTTTATACCTTTATATATCCAAGTTTTTACTCCAATAGTCCCATAAGTAGTCTTTGCCACACTAAAACCATAATCTATATCTGCACGAAAGGTCTGAAGAGGAATCTTGCCATATTTGTAACTTTCGCTTCTAGCGATTTCTACTCCCCCCAATCTTCCTGAGCACCTTATCTTTATCCCTTCACATCCCAAATTCACTGCTTGTTGAATTGCCCGTTTCATTGCCCGCCGAAAATTCACCCTTTTTACAATCTGGAAAGTAATTAATTCCGCTACTAACTGTGCCTCTAAAGCAGGCTCTATTACCTCTTCTACATCAATAATCACTTCTTTCTTTGTAAGATCAAGCATCATAGATTTTAACCTCTCAATATCTTTTCCTCCCTTACCAATAATTACTCCTGGCCGTGAGGTTCTTATTCTTATCCTTATAAGCGTAGAGGAAATCCTCTCAATAATAAGATTAGCAATAGAGCCTAAAGTATAAAAATCTTTGACCGTTTTTCTTATCTTCAAATCTTCATCAAGAAATTGAGCATAATTCTTCTTCCTATCACTAAACCAGCGTGATTGCCAATCTTTACCAAAACCTATTCTTAAAATATAAGGATGAACTTTCTGCCCCATTTTATCTTTTAACCTTACTTATAATCTTTTCCTTTGTATCTAATTCAATCCTCAAATGAGAAGTGCGTTTTCGAATCATAGTCGCTCTTCCAAAAGAAGCAGCACGATATCTCTTTAGTAACGGCCCAGCATTTGCGATTACGTGCGCAACAAAAAGTTTACTCTCATTAAAACCCTTACTTTTTGCATTAGCAATTGCAGAACGCAAAGTTTTTTCTAAATAAAAAGCTCCTTTTTTATTGGTCATCTTTAAAACTGCTAAAGCATCTTCTACAGAAATTCCTTTAATAAGAGGAAGCACCAATCTTAATTTCCTTGGTGATATTCTTATATATTTTGTCTCTGCTTTTGCTACCATAATAATTGCTATTTTTTCTGTAATGCTTTCTTTGCTTTTATCCCTCCGTGCTGGCGAAATGTTCTTGTAGGAACAAACTCACCTAAACGATGTCCTACCATTGACTCTATAATAAAAACAGGAACGTGCTTCTTACCATCATGAACAGCAATAGTTAACCCTACAAAATCAGGTGTAATCATACTTGAGCGCGACCATGTTTTTATAGGTATCCTTACACCTTTTTCTTTTGCTTGCTTAACCTTTTTCAATAATTTCTCGTCAACAAAAGGACCTTTTTTTAATGACCTGCTCATAATCTTTTCTTTTATTCTCGACTATTTTCTCTTCTTACCTCTGCGTTTTAATATATACTTATTACTTTTATTCTTCGGTCTTCTTGTTTTACCTCCCTTAGCGCATTTTGCCCAAGGGCTTACAGGATGGGGATTACCTTGACCTGCCTTTCCTTCTCCTCCCCCATGAGGATGATCTACAGGATTCATTGCCACACCTCTTACTTTAGGGCGTCTACCTAACCAGCGAACTCTTCCTGCTTTACCATGAATAATAGAATTGTGGTCAATATTCCCCACCTGACCAATAGTTGCCCTACAATCTATTTTCACAAGCCGAATTTCTCCTGAAGGCATTTTAAGCTGGGCAAAACCTCTTTCCTTAGCCATAAGCTGAGCCCAACTACCCGCACTTCTTACTAACTTCCCTCCTCCCCCTGGGGTAAGCTCAACATTATGAATTACTGTCCCTAAAGGGATATGTTTTAATCTCATACAATTGCCGGGCCTTATATCTGTCTGGGAATCAAAAGCACTTATTATTTTATCTCCTACTTTTAAACCATCAGGCCAGATAATATACCTTTTTTCTCTATCAGGATACTCCACTAAGGCAATCCGAGCACTTCTGTTAGGATCATATTCTATAGATAAGACTTCTGCCTCGCTATCAAATTTGTCTCTTTTAAAATCAACCAACCTGTATCTTCTCTTATGCCCCCCTCCTCTTCTTCTTACAGTAATACAACCATAATTATTTCTTCCTCCTTTTTTCTTTAAAGAAACTAAAAGAGACTTTTCTGGCTTAGTTTTGGTAATTTCAGAAAAATCAGAGATTACTTTAAAACGTAAACTCGCAGTTGTAGGTTTAAACTTTCTTATTCCCATATTAAGTAATTTTTATTGTATCGCCTTTTTTTAAGGTAACTACTGCTTTTTTCCAAGAAGATGTTTTCCCTTCTTGACCCCAGCGTAATCTTTTTGTTTTACCTTTCATACTAATAATATTAACAGAGGTAACTTTAACCCTATAAATAGCTTCTATTGCTTTTCTTATTTCAATTTTGTTACTTCTTTTATCTACCCAAAAAACGTACTTATTTTTGCTGGCAAGTTGAGTTGCCTTTTCTGTAATTAAAGGTGATTTAATATAAGTGTAAATATCTCCTAATGGAGCCATTTTTTTACTCTTTCTTCTGTTTTTTTAAAAGCAGGTAAGGTAAATAATATTTTTTTACAGTCCAAAACATTATAAGAATTCAAAGTATCCGCCTTTTCTATCTCAAGATGCTCTAAATTTCTAGAAGCTAATTTTATATTTTTATCTATTCTCTCTATCACTAATGTAGTTTTAATATTATCCAATTTGAGTTTTTTTAATATTCCAAATAATACTTTTGTCTTAGCTTCCTTTATTTCAATATTATCTACTAACATTATTTCTTTATCTTTCAATTTAATATTAAGGGCACTTTTTAAGGCTAAAATTCGCATTCGCTTAGGCATTCTCTTAGAATAATCCCGAGGCTTTGGCCCAAAAACTACTCCTCCTCCTCTCCAGAGGGGCGAACGTATTGAACCTACCCGTGCTCTCCCTGTTCCTTTCTGCCGCCAAGGTTTTCTTCCCCCTCCTCTTATTTCTCCTTTTGTCTTTGAATTAGCTAAACCTTTCCTCTGATTAGCTAAAAAAGTAACTATTGCTTGATGAAGAAGGTCTTCACTAACCTTCCTATCAAAAACTTCTTTATCTAACTCTAAAGTCTTTATCTTTTTACCATCTTGATTATAAACTTCTAACTTACTCATTTAGGACCTACTCTCTTTATAAAAACCTTGCTATTAATAGCTCCGGGTATTGCCCCTTTTATATATAATAAGTTTTTCTCTTTATCTATTTTTAAAATTTTAAGATTTTTTATTGTACAGTGAAAATTACCCATATGGCCTGGCATTCTATGCCCCTTAATGATTCTTCCGGGAAAAGTAGTAGCACCTGCTGAGCCAATACGGCGATGAGTGGTAGAACCATGTGTCTTTGGTTGTCCCTGCCAACCAAATCGTTTTACTCCACCCTGAAAACCTCTTCCTTTTGATTTCCCCCGCACATCTATAATCTCTCCTTCTTTAAGTACCTCTATACCGAATTCCTCTTTTACCTTAAGATTTTTTTCATCCTCTATATCCACTTCTTTTATAACTTCATAAAAAGGAACACCTAACTTTGTAAAATACCCTTTAAGAGGCTTTTTTATCCTCTTTGTCTTAGAGGGCGAAACCTTAAAATACCCTACCTTCACCTTTATACCTTTAGGATAAAAAACTTTTTCTAAAACACACATAGAACCTATCTCTACAATTGTAATAGCCACTAAATTAGCCTCTTCATCAAAAATATGTGTCATTCCTAACTTTTTTCCTACAACCTCTCTAATCATTGCTCTAAAATTTTTTACACAAAATCCATTCCTTATTTTAAACAACAATTTTTCTTTTATATGTTTATACCTCTTGCTTTATCTCTACATTAACCCCAGCAGGAAGATTTAACTTTCTTAAAGCATCTATTGTTTTTGAGGTAGGATTATCCAAATCAATAATCCTCTTATGAATTGCCAACATAAACTGTTCTCTTGACTTTTTGTCTATATTAGTTGAGCGTAATACTGTATAAATTTTCTTTTTAGTAGGTAAAGGAATAGGCCCATTTACTTTCGCCCCTGTCCGTAAAGCTACCTCTGTAATTTCCTGCACTGATTGATCAAGAATCCTATGATCAAATGCTCTAAGTTTTATCCGAATCTTAAGCATTTGGCTTATTATGTCTTTATTGTAATATTTCTGTAACTACACCTGCTCCTACAGTTTTACCACCTTCACGAATAGCAAAACGCATCTCTTTCTCAATAGCAACAGGCTGAATCAACTCTACCTCGACTTCAGCATTATCCCCGGGCATAACCATTTCTACTCCCTGGGGAAGCTTAACTGTTCCTGTAACATCAGTTGTCCTTATATAAAACTGTGGTCTATAACCACTGAAAAAAGGAGTATGTCTTCCCCCTTCTTCCTTCTTTAAAGCGTAAATCTGCGCCTTAAACTTCGTATGGGGAGTAATAGAGCTTGGCTGCGCTATTACCATACCTCTCTCCACATCTTCTTTTTCTACTCCTCTTAAAAGTAATCCTACATTATCTCCTGCTTGCCCTTCATCGAGTGTTTTTCTAAACATCTCTACTCCTGTAACAACTGTTTTCCTTACCTCTGGTGCCAGCCCTACAATCTCTACCTCCTCTCCTATTCTAATCTTACCTCTTTCTATTCTTCCTGTAACTACTGTGCCTCTGCCAGAAATAGAAAAAACATCCTCTATAGCCATTAAAAAAGGTTTATCTACGTCTCTTTTAGGGGTAGGAATATACTCATCAACTGCCTTCATTAACTCTAAGATTGGCTTGCACTTAGGACAATCGTCTTTGCCACAACCACATCCCATAGCTTCCAATGCAGAACCTTTCACCACAGGCACTTCTTCCCCAGGAAACTCATACTTAGAAAGCCACTCTCTTACCTCTACCTCCACTAAATCAATAAGTTCCTTATCATCTACCTGATCTACTTTATTTACAAACACAACAATTGCAGGAACATTTACCTGTCTTGATAAAAGAATATGTTCGCGAGTCTGAGGCATAGGACCATCAGTAGCAGCAACAACAAGAATAGCACCATCCATTTGCGCTGCTCCTGTAATCATATTCTTAATATAATCTGCATGTCCTGGACAATCAATATGAGCATAATGGCGATTATCTGTTTCGTATTCCACATGGGCAATGTTAATTGTCAAGCCTCTCTCTTTTTCCTCAGGCGCTTTATCAATATCCTCGTAAGCTAAAGCTTGTGCCTTACCACGGCTTGCCAAAATCTTTGTAATAGCACTGGTTAGAGTAGTCTTCCCATGATCAACGTGCCCAATGGTCCCAATGTTTAAATGGGGCTTACTCCTTACAAACTTCTCTTTTCCCATTCTTCACCTCCTCTTATCTTCCTAATATCTTTATTAATATTTCATAGGGCACCTCTTCATAATAGAAAGGCTCTATTGTATAAGAAGCTCTTCCCTGTGTCAAGTTCCTTAATATATCCGCATAATTAAAAACTTCGCGAAGAGGCACCTCTGCTCTTACTGTTTTCACATTTCTCCTATCGGAAATAGAAACAATCTTTGCTCGACGCACATTCAAATCAGCAATAACCTGGCTTAAATACTCTAAGGGGGTAATAACTTCTAAATCCATTATTGGCTCAAGTAAAATAGAAGAAGCCTTTCTTAAACCCTCCTTAAAAGCAATTTCTGCAGCAATTTTAAAAGCCAGCTCACTAGAATCAACATCATGATAAGAACCATCAATAAGAGTTACTTTTATATCAGTGACAGAATAACCTCCCAAAATACCTGCATTTGATGCATTAAATACGCCTTCTTTAACCGCAGGGATAAACTCACGTGGTATAATACCTCCTTTAATCTTACTCTCAAAAACCACACCTCCTTTTTTATTCGGTTCCATAAGTAAAACCACATGACCATATTGACCGCGTCCCCCTGTCTGTTGAATAAATTTACCTACAGATTCAACTCTCTTTTTAATTGTCTCTTTATATGCTACCTGGGGATTGCCAACTCTAGCTTTTACTTTAAATTCACTTAACAATCTCTCTACTACAACCTCTAAATGAAGCTGCCCCATCCCAGAAATAATATTTTGACCTGTATCTCGGTTATAGGAAACTTTAAAAGAAGGGTCCTCTGCTTCTAATTTTTTTAAGGCGGTCACTAACCTATCTTGATCTGCTTTTGTCTTAGGTTCAATAGCTAAAGATACAACAGGCTCAGGAAACCTCATTTCTTCTAAAAGCAAAGGATATTGAGGATCGCAGAGAGTATCTCCTGTAGTAGTCTCTTTTAAACCTACCAAACAGACGATATCACCTGCCTTAGCATTACTTATAATTTCCTGTTTATTGGCATGCATTCTTACAATTTTAGTTATCTTCTCTTTACTTTTTTTTGTAGCATTATAAATTAAAGAAGAAGTACTAACCTTTCCCGAGTACACTCGCGTATAAAAAAGTTTTCCCACAAAAGGATCTGTAAAAACCTTAAAACATAAGGCACAAAAAGGAGCTTTATAACTAATTTCTATTTCTTCTACTTCTTTTTTAGTGGGATGTAACCCTTTAACAACTTTTAAATCATGGGGTGAGGGGAGAAAATTGCAAACTGCATCTAAAAGTAACTGAATTCCTTTGTTCTTTAACGCTGACCCACAAAGAACAGGATAAAATTTATTCTCCAATACACACTTACGGACTACACGAATAAAATCCTCTTCTTTTAACCTTTCCTGATGGATAAATTTATTCATAAACTCATCATCGCGTTCCGCTAACCGTTCAATAAGCTCATCACGAAATCTAACAACATCTTTTTCCAAATGGGCAGGAACAGGTTTTTTTATCATTCTTTCTCCCAACTCATCCTCATAATATACTGCTTCATTCCTAATGAGATCTACTATGCCTTTAAATTCATCATTTTCATAGATGGGTAGCTGTATCAGAGCAACATTAGCGCCTAACTTATTCCTCATCTCCTCCACAACAGCTAATAAATCTGCCCCTGTCCTATCCATCTTATTAACAAAAACAATGCGAGAAACTCTATATTTATCGGCTTGATGCCATACAGTTTCAGACTGAGGCTCTACTCCCCCTACCCCACAAAAAATTATTACTGCTCCATCTAAAACTTTTAGTGCTCTTTCAACCTCTACAGTAAAATCTATATGACCAGGGGTATCAATAATATTTATATGATAATCGCGCCATCTACAATAAGTAGAAGCACTGGTTATAGTAATTCCTCTCTTTTTTTCCTGCTCCATCCAATCTGTAGTAGCAGTTCCCTCATCTACTTCGCCAAGCCTATAAACTCTTCCGCTATAAAAAAGAGCCCTTTCAGTAGTAGTAGTCTTACCCGCATCAATATGAGCCACAAACCCAATATTTCTTATTAATTCTATCTCTGACATATCCCTACTTGCTAAATTTTTCTCTTTGTACTTTACATTTTTTCCTAAACTTTCTTCCAAATTCCCTATGTAGTCCATTTATAAATTTCCTTAAGCAAACCAATTAAAATCTAAAATGAGCAAATGCCCTATTTGCTTCCGCCATCTTATGAGTATCCTCTTTCTTCTTTATTACCGATCCTTCATTTTTATAGGCAGAAATTATCTCATCAGCAAGCTTTAAACTCATTGGCTTACCTTTTTTATTACGGGCAAAATCCCTCATCCACCTTAAAGCTATAGAAATCCCTCTTTGTTTAGAAACTTCTACAGGCACTTGATAGGTTGCCCCTCCTATTCTACGTGGTTTAACTTGAAGACGTGGACGGGCATTCTCTAAAGCATCAAAAAATACTTTTAAAGCATCGTCTTTGGTACGCTTACCTACTACATCCAATGCCTCATAAATAATTCTCTGGGCAATGCTTTTCTTACCATCACACATAATGATATTTATAAAATGACTTAAAATTTCGGAATTATATTTCGGATCAGAAACAACCTCTCTTTTTGGCGCTCTTCTTCTTCTCATCTTAACCCTCCAGAGTAATTATCCCTTTGGTCTTTTAGCCCCATATTTAGAGCGAGATTTCTTTCTATTCTGAACACCCTGCGTATCTAATGTGCCCCTTACAATATGATAACGCACGCCAGGAAGGTCTTTTACTCTTCCTCCTCGGACTAAAACAATAGAGTGTTCTTGAAGGTTATGCCCTTCACCAGGAATATAAGCAGTGACCTCTTCAGAATTAGTAAGACGAACGCGAGCAATTTTACGTAAAGCAGAATTGGGTTTTTTTGGTGTCATTGTTCTGACTTGAATACATACACCTCTTTTCTGAGGACAACTCCCTAAAGCAGGGGACTTCGTCTTTTTTCTCTTAGGGACCCTTGGTTTTCTTAACAACTGAGCTATTGTTGACATTTCTCCACCTCAATCTCTCTATACATCCTTAACCCTGTTCCTGCAGGAACAAGATGTCCTACAATTACATTTTCCTTTAATCCTTTAAGCTCATCTACCTTCCCACTACTTGCCGCTTCTGTTAATACTCGCGTAGTCTCTTGAAAACTCGCTGCAGAAATAAAACTCTTAGTATTTAAACTTGCCTTAGTAATTCCTAAAAGTAAAGGTGCTGCTGTAGCAGGCTTCCCTCCCTTTTTAAGAATACGTGTATTTTCCTTCTTAAAATCCCACTTATCCACTGCTTCTCCAGGAAGAAAATTAGTATCTCCTGCATCTACAATCTTCACTTTCTTAAGCATCTCTCGAATAATCAACTCTATGTGCTTATCATTTATGCTCACCCCTTGTAAACGATATATTTCTTGAATATCATTCACCAAATATTCCTGCAAAACCTTATCGCCACAAACTCGTAAAATATCCTGTAACACTATAGGGCCTTCTGTAAGTTGCTGACCAGCAACTACCTTATCTCCTTTATAAACTATGGGGTGGGTTCCTGTAGGAATAACATATTCCCTTTTCATTCCTGTAGGGCTTCTTACAATTATCTTTCTCTCTCCCTTTTCCTCTTTAAACTCTACAAACCCATCTATCTCGCTTATCAAAGCAGGATTTTTGGGCCTGCGTGCTTCAAAAAGTTCTGCTACACGTGGCAGACCCCCTGTAATATCCCTTGTTTTTGCTACTAACCGTGGTGTCTTAGCAATTACATCTCCTGCCTCAACAGTATCTTTTTCTTCCACCATGATATGTGCTCCTGTAGGGACAGGATAAATTCCCAAAACCTCATCTTTATCAGAAAGAATTAAAATCTGAGGATGATAATCCCCTTTAAACTCGATTACTACTCTTTCTTTTCTTCCTGTAGCAAGGTTCATCTCTTCTTGAATAGTTATACCTTCAATTACATCTTCATATTTTACTTTACCACTTACTTCTGTAAGAATTGGCGAAGAATAAGGGTCCCAACGAACAAATATTTTCTCCTTCTCAATTTTTCCTCCATCTCCCACAAGAATAAATGAACCCTGAGGAACAGGATTTCTTTGAAGTTCTATTCCTTTTTCATCATTTATACTTATCATTCCATTCCGATTAAGTACCACAAAATTCTTACCTTTTGCGACAACTTTAAGACCGTGATACTTAACAATTCCATTCTCTTTAGCCTTAATAAATGAACGCTCGGCAATCCTGGAAGCTGTCCCTCCAATATGAAAAGTTCTCATAGTAAGTTGAGTGCCTGGCTCTCCTATTGACTGAGCAGCAATGACTCCTACTGCTTCTCCAATCTCTACCATTTTACCTGTAGCTAAATTCCTTCCATAACATTTCCTGCATACTCCCCTTTCTGATTCACAGGTAAGTACACTTCTAATTCTTATTTTTTCAATGCCTAACTTTTCTATTTTCTCTGCCTTCTCCTCTATGATCTCCTCTCCTGCTTTCACAATTATCTCATCACTTACGATATCTACAATATTATCTAAAGCCACTCGACCTATTATTCTTTCTTTTAAAGAAACAACTACCTCATCACCCTCTACAATTTCAGAAACAGTAATTCCATTAACTGTCCCGCAATCATCTTCAATAACAATTACTTCTTGAGCAACATCAACGAGTCTTCTTGTAAGATATCCTGCGTCAGCAGTTTTTAAAGCTGTATCCGCAAGTCCTTTTCTTGCTCCATGAGTAGAAATAAAATATTCTAACACACTTAACCCTTCCCGAAAATTAGAGATAATAGGAGTTTCAATGATTTCTCCAGAAGGTTTTGCCATAAGACCACGCATCCCTGCTAATTGCCTCATCTGAAGACGGGAGCCTCGCGCTCCTGAATCAGCCATCATAAAAATGGGATTAAAGGAATCAAGATTTTTAAACACGTAATCCGATACTCTATCAGTAGTACGTGTCCAGATATCTATAATTTTATTATGACGCTCTCTTTCTGTAATAATCCCTCTTCTATATTGCTCTTCCACCTTGGCTAATTCGTTATTTGCTTCTTTAATACAATCGCTTTTCTGCGAAGGAATCCTTAAATCCTCCATTCCAATACTTATCCCTCCGCGTGTAGCATATTCAAATCCTAAATCTTTTAAATTATCTAAAAGTACTATTGTAGCATGATGGCCAAATTTCTTATAACAAGTACTTACGATATCAGAAATTTTCTTCTTATTAAGCATTTCATTTACAAAATCAAATCCAGGGGGTAAAATCTGATTGAAAATTATCCTTCCTACTGTGGTCTCTACTATTTTTACTTCATTACCTTCTTTAATCCTTAACTTTACTTTAGCATGTAAATCTACCTCTTCGTCCTGATAAGCAGTAATGGTCTCAGAAGGATCAGAAAAAACAATTCCTTCTCCTTTTGCCCCTTTTTTCTCTATACTTAAAAATCGACATCCCAAAATTATATCCTGACTAGGGGTAATAATAGGCCTTCCGTCAGCAGGGGAAAAAATATTGTTAGCTGCTAACATCATCAACTTAGCTTCTGCTTGCGCTTCTAAAGATAAAGGAACATGCACTGCCATCTGGTCCCCATCAAAGTCAGCATTAAAAGGAGCGCATACCAGAGGATGAAGCTTTATTGCTTTGCCCTCTACAAGAATAGGATAAAAAGCCTGGATACCTAAACGGTGTAAAGTAGGAGCGCGATTGAGTAATACAGGGTGTCCCTCTATAACTTCCTCTAAAATATCCCATACTTCAACTCTTGCCCGTTCTACCATTCTTCGTGCTCCTCTTATAGTATGAACGAAGCCACGCTCTCTTAATTTTCTTATAATAAATGGTTCAAAAAGTTCTAAAGCCATCTGTTTAGGAATACCACACTCGTATAATTTAAGCTGAGGTCCCACTACAATAACACTTCTGCCAGAATAATCCACCCGTTTACCCAAAAGATTCTGACGGAATCTACCTTGTTTACCTTTCAGCATATCAGATAAGCTCTTAAGAGGTCTATTTTGAGGTCCCATTACAGGACGACCGTGTCGTCCATTTTCTAATAAAGCATCAACAGCTTCTTGAAGCATTCTTTTTTCATTACGAATAATTACTTCAGGAGCCCCTAAACTCATTAATTTCTTAAGACGGTTATTTCTATTAATAACTCGACGATAAAGATCGTTTAAATCACTAGAAGCAAATCTTCCTCCTTCCAGAGGTACTAAAGGACGTAAGTCAGGAGGAATAACAGGAAGAGCAGTTAATACCATCCACTCAGGTTTATTTTGTGAACGACGAAAATCCTCTACAATCTTAAGACGTTTAAGAAGTCTTTTGGCAGTAGCAGAGGTCTTTACAGAAGATAACTCTTTGCGAATACCTCTGCTAATTTTGTCCAACTCCACTTCTTTCAATAAATACAATATTGCTTCTGCTCCTATTTTTACCTTAATATTATTTTTATACTCCTTTATAACATTTTGATATTCCTCTTCAGTAAGAAGCTGTTTCTTCTTTAAAGAACTCTCACCAGAATCCACTACTATATGCTGTTCATAATAGATAACCTTTTCTAAATCCCGTAAACTCATATCTAAAATAGCACCTAACCGTGAGGGAATAACTTTAAAAAACCAAATATGAGTTACGGGTGCAGCTAACTCAATGTGCCCCATGCGTTGACGTCGTGCTGAAGAATGGATAATCTCTACACCACAACGGTCACATTTGGAACCTTTATATTTAATCCCTTTTAACTTCCCGCAGTGGCACTCCCAATCTCTTACTGGGCCAAATATCTTCTCGCAGAAAAGACCATCTTTTTCTGGCTTAAGTGTCCGATAGTTAAGGGTCTCTGCTTTCTTTACTTCTCCATATGACCATGATTTTATAACTTGGGGAGAAGCAAGACGAATACTTATCCTATCAAAAAAACTTACTTCCTTAATCATAGTTTTGACTCCCTTTCTGCTTTTAAATCAAGGCACAACCCTTGTAATTCTCTCATTAAGACATTAAACGATTCTGGCACTGAAGGATTAAAACGCTGTTCTCCTCTCACAATAGCTTCATAAATTCTAGTCCTACCTTCTACATCATCACTTTTTACAGTAAGAATTTCCTGCAAAGTAAAAGCAGCACCATAGGCTTCTAGTGCCCACACTTCCATCTCTCCAAAGCGTTGACCACCAAATTGAGCCTTTCCTCCCAAAGGTTGCTGAGTTATAAGAGAATAAGGACCAATTGCACGGGCATGAATCTTATCCTCTACCATATGAATTAACTTCATCACATACATTTTCCCTACGGTAACTTTCTGATCAAAAGGTTTACCTGTATAACCATCATAGAGAGTAACTTTTCCATCACTAGGAAGATTTGCTTCTCTTAATAATTCCCTAATCTTCTCCTCTTTTACGCCATCAAAAACAGGACTCATAATTTTTATCCCCAGCCTATCTGCTGCCCATCCTAAATGGGTCTCTAGAAGTTGACCAACATTCATTCTCGAAGGCACACCTAAAGGGTTAAGAATAATATCAACAGGGGTTCCATCTTCAAGATAAGGCATATCTTCCTCAGGAAGAATTTTACCTATAACTCCCTTATTACCATGTCTTCCCGACAATTTATCTCCTTCAGCAACCTTTCTTTTCATTGCTACAAACACAACTACTCTTTTTAAAACTCCTATAGGAAGCTCATCTCCTTTTTTTATCTTGGCGATTTCCAACTCCTTCTCCATCTGTAATTCCTGTAATCTTTCCTCATAAATATTTACAACATCTCTTGCCTCTTCATTATCTTCGATATCCTTAGAATTAATCCTTGACTCGCTTTTACCTAAAACTGCGGCTAAACGTTTAATCTTCTCCTTTTCCATAATCTTGATTTCTTCTTCGTAATACTTTTCTACTTCCTTTAACCTCTTAAGCTCGTTAGTCTTTTCTTTCTTAGATTTTCTTCCCCTATCTTTCCGCTGAAAAATATCAACGTGAATAACTACCCCATTAACACCCGGAGGAACCCTTAAAGAAGTATCCTTGACTTCCGCTGCTTTTTCTCCAAAGATAGCCCTTAACAATCTCTCTTCGGGCGACAATTCTTTTTCTGTTTTAGGAGTAACTCTTCCTACAAGAATATCGTCAGGCATAACCTCAGCTCCGATACGCACAATTCCATTCTCATCTAAATTCTTAAGTGCTTCCTCGCTAACATTAGGAATATCACGTGTTATTTCTTCATTCCCCAGACGTGTCTCGCGTGACTCTATCTCAAACCTCTCAATATGCACAGAAGTCAAAACATCGTCTTTTACTAAACGCTCACTGATAACGATAGCATCTTCAAAGTTGTATCCTCTCCAAGGTAAAAATGCCACAAGAAGATTTTTACCCAAAGCAAATTCTCCATTCTTGGTAGCAACTCCATCAGCAATTATCTCCCCTTTTCTTACATAATCTCCTTTCTTTACTAAGGGTCGCTGATTAATACAGGTATCCGCATTGGAACGATAAAACTTCTTCAGCCTGTATGTAATAGTTCCTATCTTAATGTGTAAACTATCCACCTCAGTAACATGACCTGAATTTTTGGCAATAACTACTGCTCCACTATCTCTTGCTACTTTCTCCTCTAAACCAGTAGCTACTAAAGGTTCCTCTGTAAAAAGCAAAGGCACGCCCTGACGTTGCATATTAGAACCCATAAGTGCACGGTTAGCATCATCATGCTCTAAGAAAGGAATAAGAGAAGCAGATACAGAAACAATCTGATGAGGAGCAACATCCATATATTCTATTCTTTTGGGGCTTACTTTGGGAAATTTACCTTTATGCCGACAATAAATCCAGGTATCTTTAATTCTTCCTTTCTCGTCTATATTAGGTGTAACCTGGGCAATCATCCTGTTCTCTTCCTCATCAGCAGTTAAATATTCTATCCTGTCTAAAACTATACCTTTTTCTACTTTTCTGTAAGGAGTAATAAGAAATCCTAAAGAATTTACTTTTGCATAAGTAGTAAGACTCGATAAAAGACCGATGTTTGGACCTTCAGGTGTTTCAATGGGGCAAATCCTTCCATAGTGAGAAGGGTGAACATCTCTTACTTCAAATCCTGCACGTTCACGGGATAACCCTCCTGGTCCCATTGCGGAAAGACGGCGCTTATGAGTAACTTCTGCTAAAGGATTAGTCTGATCCATAAATTGAGAAAGGGGACTACGAGCAAAGAAATCATTGATCTGGGAAGAAAAAGCACGCGAATTAATAAGATGTTGTATAGAAAAATCATTATTGGAAATAAGAGAACATCTTTCTAAAAAAGTTCTCTCTACTCTAAGAAGCCCTACCCTTACTTGATGCTGAAGCATTTCTCCAATGAGTTTCACACGACGGTTGCTTAAATGATCAATATCATCGATATCTCTTTCTCCGTTCTTTACTTTTAAAAGATTCTTTATTACCTCTATAACAGTCTCAAGATCCAACACCCGCTTGTTTAAAGAAGCATCTAAAGAAAGTTTTTTGTTAAGCATATATCTTCCTACGCGCGCTAAATCGTATCTTTTACTGTCACGAAACATCCTATGAAATACCTCTTTTGCCGCTTCCAAAGTAACAGGTTCAGTGGGACGCATTTTCTTGTAGAAATCTAAAAACGCTTCTTCCCTGCTAGTGGTAACATCTTTCTTTACAGTATTAACAACCTCAGGATAAGGTTTATCTGAGAAACAATTATATATTTCATCACTAGCAGAAAGCCCGAACATACGTAAAATTTGAGTAGCAGGAAATGTTTTACGCCTATCTACAACTGCTGTAATAACATCATTTATATCACATCTAAATTCAAGCCAATAACCACGATAAGGAATGATACGAGCATAATATATCCTTTTACCAGTGGGATGAACCTCCTCTTCAAAAAAAACTCCCGGAGAACGTTGAAGTTGACTTACTACCACCCGCTCATCTCCATTAATAATAAAAGAAGCTACATCAGTAATAAGAGGTATATCTCCTAAATAGATTTCTTGCTCTCTGATTGATTTGGCATCTTCTGTTAATCTTAATCTGACCCTTAAAGGGGCAGCATAGGTCTGGGACCGACGCTTACACTCCTCTATTCCATAACGTGGTCTACTTAAACTGTAACTTATAAACTCCAAATTAAATCTGCCGTCAGGGCTAATCATAGGAAATACTTCTTTAAAAATCTCCTGTAGTCCTACATTCTTCCGTCTCTCTGGCAAAATGTCTGCTTGAAGAAACTCGCAAAATGAACGAAGTTGATGCTCCAAAAAATGAGGCATAGAAATACTACATTTTATTTGAGAAAAGGACTTTCTTTTGACCCACCTCATTTTTACTCCCTTTATTTTATTACTATAGAAATTTTTTCTCTTATTATTACTTAAGTTCCACCGTGGCTCCTGCTCCTTCCAATTTTTTCTTTATCTCTTCTGCTTCTTCTTTTGATACATTCTCTTTAACCGTCTTAGGAGCAGAGTCTACCAATGCCTTCGCTTCTTTTAAACCTAAATCAGTAATTGTCCTTATTTCTTTTATTACAGCAATCTTATTGCCTCCTACTGCAGAGAGAATAATATTAAAAGATGTTTTTTCCTCCTCCTCTTCTTGAACCGCTGCTGGCGCTGCTTGAGCAGTTACTACAGGAGCAGAGGCTTTTATGCCAAATTTCTCTTCACAAGCTTTTATTAACTCGGAAAGCTCTAAAACAGTCATCCCCTCTAACATTTTCAAAATATCCTCTACCTTAGACATAACTTACCTCCTTACCATTATATCTTTATGCTCTAATTTTACTTCCATTATTTATACCTTAGGGGCCTTTTTCTTTTTTATCCCTTCTATTATCCATGCAAATTCTAAAATAATATTGTTCAACATTCCTACAAATCCTACAAGAGGTGAAGCTATTCCCATTACTGCCTCACCTATAAGAACTTCTCGAGACGGTAATTTAGATATTGCCTCTAATTCTTTTTCTCCTAATCTATTACTATTTAAAAATGCTCCTTTTAAAATAAAACTTTCGTTTTCTTGAGAGAAATCAAAAAGTACCCTCGCTACTTTCACCAGATTCTGCTGATTCACAAAAAATAAAGCAGTAGACCCCTCAATAAATTGCTCAGCTTCTTTAATTTCTAATTTCTCAACAGCTCTTTTAATTAAAGAATTCTTGGAAATAAAAGCATAAGAACCTTCCTTCTTTAAGGAATTACGTAAGGCATTGAAATTAAAAGCAGATACTTTACTGAAACTTGCAAATATACAACCTTCAGAATTCTTCCAGTCCTCGATTATTTTTTCCACTATTTTTTCCCTGTAAAGCAAACCTACTTTTTTCATAAAGATACCTTCAGCTTTAAAGAAGGACTCATGGTTGTAGAAATATACATACTTTTTACAAGTTCTCCTTTTACTGCTTGTGGCTTAGCATTATTAAGCGCCTCTAGGAATGTTTCGATATTGTTTATTAAAAATTCCTGAGGAAAAGATATTTTTCCCACTCCTATAGCTAAACACCCAAACTTATCCATGCGAAACTCAACCTTCCCTGCCTTTGCTTCCTTTATTGCACTCTCTATATCCTCCGTCACAGTTCCTGTTTTAGGAGAAGGCATCAAACCGCGTGGTCCTAATATCTTCCCTAAACGACTTACTAAACGCATCATTTGAGGGGTAGATATACAAGAATCAAATTCTAACCAGCTTTCCTTCACAATCTTATCTATTAAATCCTGTCCTCCTACAAAATCTGCTCCTGCTTCTTTTGCCAACTTTTCCTTTTCTGGCTCACAGAAGACCAACACTTTAACTTCTTTACCTGTACCATAAGGTAAAACTACAAAGCTTCTTATCATCTGGTCAGATTTTTTGGGATCAGCATTTAACTTACAACTTATCTCCACTGTCTCATCAAATTTTACATGGGGTATACTTTTTAAAATATCTATGGCTTCCTTAAGCGAATATATCTTTTCTTTCTCTATGAGGGTACTTGCAGATTTATATCTTTTGCTTCTTCTCATTCCTTCACCTTTATCCCCATACTTTTTGCTGTCCCCTCTATTATCTTTACAGCTGAAGTTAAATCAATGGTATTTAAATCAGTCATTTTTTCTTTAGCGATCTGAGTAACTTGCTCTTTAGTAATTTCTCCAATAATCTCTTTTCCTGCTAACCCTGAGGCCTTTGCAAGATTAGCCGCCCTTTTAATAAGAACAGAAGCAGGAGGAGTCTTTATAATAAAATCAAAGCTTCTATCTTCATAAACATTAATAACGACAGGAAGAATTATCCCTTCCTTATTTTTTGTAGCATCATTAAAAGCCTTACAGAACTGCATGATATTAACTCCATGCTGTCCTAAAGCAGGACCTACAGGTGGTGCGGGATTAGCACTACCTGCAGGAATTTGAAGTTTAATAAAGACAACGGGCCTTTTCTTTTTTTTCTTCTTTGCCATATTACTCTACTATATTTTCTCTACTTGCCATAATTCTAATTCTACAGGCGTAGTTCTACCAAAAATAGTCACACTAACTTTTAGCTTCCCTTTTTGCAAATTCACTTCTTCTACCACTCCATTAAAATTCACAAAAGGACCTTCTATAACCCTTACATTCTCACCTTTCTCAAAACTAACTTTGGGAGGAGGATTAACTTTTGTCTCTTCTGATTTCATAAGAATTTTTTCTACCTCTTCCTCAGAAAGAGGCGTGGGTTTCCTTGCTGGTCCAATAAATGTAGCTATACCAGGAGTTTTCTTAACAAAAAGCCATGTTGTATCATTCAACTCCATATACACAAGAATATAACCCGGAAAAAACTTCCTCTCTAAAATCCTCTTTTTACCCAAACGCACTTCAGTAACCTGTTCTTTAGGGATTACTATTTTACCAATAAAATCCTGCATATTAAATGCCTGTATTCTTGCCTCTAAATTAGCTTTTGCTTTCTCTTCTGCCCCACTTAAAGTATGTAGTATATACCACTTTTTCATTGAATAATAAACTGCATTATTTTTGAAAAACAAAAATCTACCAAGGCAACATAAATAGTTAAAAAAATAGACGCCACAAGAACAATCGCTGTAGCAGCTACAAGCTCTTCTTTTGTTGACCAGGTAACTTTTTTGAGTTCTAAATGCACTTCCTTTAAGAAATTTTTTATAAAATGAGGGAAACCTATTATTTTTTTTATTACTCCCATTAATTTATAATTTTAAATTGTTTTTTTACTTTCAATAAGATTTGTAGAATTCTTACAGGTGAGGCAGGACTTGAACCTGCAACCCCCGGTTTTGGAGACCGGTGCTCTAGCCAAATTGAGCTACTCACCTTCTAAACCCTTTATGGCTTTGCCTCTTTATGCGAAGAATATTTACGGCAAAATTTACAAAACTTATTTATAGTAAACTTACCTGAATGTTTTCTTTTATTCTTGGTAGTATAATAATTTTTTCCTTTACAAACAGTACATTGTAAAGCAATCAATTCTCTCATAATCTCATAATAAGCTTTAAAGAGAAGAAAAATAATTTTCCTTTAAAAGGCTAAAAAAATCCCTTTCCACTTCTGGTGGTTTTTCTTTTATCTTTTTTATTCTTTAATTAGCCCACGACCGGAATTGAACCGGTGACCACCTCCTTACCAAGGAGGTGCTCTACCGTCTGAGCTACGTGGGCATGAAAAAAAATCATACTATAAAAATTTTTTTTGTCAAGAAAAAAATCTGCAAGGCCTTAAAATAACATAAATTGTAAAAAATAATAAGCCTATTAACAATACGATTAAACGATATCAATCAAATAGGTAACTCTTTTTTATGTAATAGGTTACTAATGTTTTCTCTATGTCTGATAAGAATAAATAAAAATATTAGGAAAGCAACTAATTTAAAATTATTCTCTAAGAAGAATAAAGAAAGGATAAAAAAAACAAAACTAGCCGATAATGAGGCTAAAGAAACAATACGAAAAATCATAAAAATAATCACCCACGCACCCAATCCTCCTAAAAGAGGAAAAAATAAAAGACGATACTTAAAGCATAAACCCGTTACCGCTCCTATACTTGTGGCTACGCCTTTTCCTCCTTTAAACTTAAGAAAAATGCTCCAGTTATGGCCAGCTATGGCACCAAAAGCAGTTAAAATATAAATAAATAAAGATGAAGAAGAGAATATAAAATAAAGCAAAACAATGGGCAATAAACCCTTTAAAAAGTCAAAAGCAAAAACTAACAATCCCCATTTTTTACCTACTACTCTGGCTACATTAGTCGCCCCAATATTGCCAGAACCACATTTACGGATATCAATCCTTTTTACCCCGTAAGCAAGAATAAACCCAAAAGGAATGCTTCCTAAAAGATAACTAATGATGGGGATAATTAATAACATTTATGCAACGTACCCCTCTAGTAATATAATCTATACCTGAAACAATTGTAAAAAATACCGCTATGCTCCAAATAAAAGACGAGAAACTAAAATCAACTAACACACTTAAAATAGTAAACATTTGAAAAAAAGTAGTTAATTTACCCCATATTGAAGGAAAAATAGGAACATCCAACTTAAGAAAGTTAAAAATCATAACTCCTGTAAGAATGATAAAATCCCTACTAACTACCACAAATACTACCCACCAGGGTATAGAAAATTTTAAAAAATAAAGGGAAATAAATGCGGTAAGTAAAAGTAACTTATCTGCTAAAGGGTCAATTACTTTGCCGATGCTTGATTTTTCTTTTTTTATTCTTGCCACCAGGCCATCTAAAAAATCTGTAATAATAGCTATAATAAATATTCCCAAAGCAACATCTTTAAAATAAGTATCACCAAAACGTCTATAAGTAATAAGGGAAGAAACAAAAAAAGGTATCAGTAGTATTCTTAAAATAGAAACTTTATCAGCAAAACTCATAATTTCTATTTACTATTTACTATTCTATTATACCTATTCTTCTCGGTGGCCACCAGATAAAAATTGCCTTCCCCACAATATCTTTTTCATCTACAAACCCCCAAAACCTACTATCCAAGGAATTATTGGAATTATCACCCAAAAAGAAGTATTTTCCCTTAGGAACGGCAATTTCTTTTTCTCCATACTCACCCCCATTAGTATAATAATTCTTGGCAATTAAGGGGTCAATAACAATCTTACCATTTACTTTGATATTACCATCTTCTATCTTAATATGTTCTCCTCCTAAACCAATTAATCTTTTAATAAAAACTTTCCTCTTCAAGAAAAACTTATTCTTTTCTTGAGGAGGAACAAACACAACTACATCTGCTCGCTTAGGCTTTCTTAACCCGGGAAGGCGCCAATCTGTGAAAGGAACTTTCGCTCCATAGACAAGTTTACTTACAAAAATCTTATCTCCTGGCATCAAAGTGGGAATCATCGAACCTGTGGGTATTTTATAAATCTGGAAAAAAAAAGTTCTTACAAATATTGCCAAAGAAGCAGCAACAACTATTGCTTCTATCCACTCTCTTATAGCGCTCTTTTCCCTCATCTTATCTTTCCCAACCATATTAATTACATCTTAAAAACTTCTAAAAATGCCTGATGGGGTATTTGAATATTCCCCAATTGCTTCATCTTTTTCTTGCCCTTTTTCTGTCTTTCCCACAATTTTCGCTTTCGAGTTATATCACCCCCATAGCATTTCGCAGTAACATTTTTTCTTAAGGGAGGAATGCGACTAGAAGCGATAATCTTTGAACCGTAGGCAGCTTGGATGTTTACTTCAAACATCTGACGGGGAATAACTTCCTTTAATTTTTCTACAATAGCTTTAGCCTTATAATTACTTTTTTCTTTGTTTACTAAAAAAGAAAAGGCCTCTATTTTTTTCTTATTGAATAAAATATCTATCTTTATTATCTCCGCTTTTTTATATCCTATAAATTCATAGTCCAGTGAGGCATAGCCACGACTTATTGACTTGAGTTTATCATAAAAATCAACAATCACTTCTGCTAAAGGTAACTCAAAAACTATACATAATCTATCCTTTCCCAGATAATCCATTTTTACAAATTTCCCCCTTCGTGCTTTAGAAATTTCACAGATAGGTTCCATATATTCTAAAGGAGAAATAATAGTAGCTTTAACGAAAGGCTCCATAACCTCTTCAATCTGTGTAGAATCGGGAAACTGATGGGGACTACCAACATCAATAACTACTCTATTTTTCTTCATAACTTTATAAAGCACAGTAGGTGAAGTAAGAATCAAATCTAAATTATATTCTCTCTCTAATCTTTCCTGAACAACCTCCATATGAAGAAGTCCTAAAAATCCACATCTAAATCCATACCCCAGTGAACCTAAACTATCTAGTTCATATATAAAGGAAGGGTCGGATAGTTTCATCTTTTCTATAGCTTCTCTTAACAAGTCATACTCTCGGGGAGAGATAGGGAAAATACCGCAAAAAACCATAGGAGGTATACTTTTATATCCACTAAAAGGTGAAGATGCAGGGTTAAGAAAAGAAGTTAATGTATCGCCGATATCTATCTCTTGAGGATTTTTTATATTACAAAAAATATAACCCACCTCTCCACATACAAGCTCTTTTTTCTTTTGAGAAGAAAGAACAAAAATACCTAACTCCTCTATTTTGTATTTCTTTTTAGTATTCATAAATAATACTTCATCTCCTGAAGAAATTTTGCCATCAAAAATTCTCACAAAAAGAATTATTCCCCGATAAGGGTCAAAACTTGTATCAAAAAGTATCGCCTTAAAAGGTCTCTCAATATCACCACTGGGAGGGGGTATCTCTTTTATAATTCTTTCTATCACCTTCTTAACACCTTTACCTTCTTTAGCAGAGATAAGGGAAACCTCCTCTCTTTTAAAACCAAAGATATCAATAAGCTGGTTAACTGTCCTTTCTATATCCGCATTGGGTAAATCAATCTTATTAACTACAGGTAATATCTTTAAATTATTCTCTAAGGCAAGATAAAAATTAGCTACGGTTTGTGCCTCTACACCTTGAGAAGCATCAACCAAAAGAATTGCTCCATCTGAAGCCTTAAGTGATTTAGCAACTTCATAAGTAAAGTCTACATGTCCTGGTGTATCTATCAAATTAAGAATATAGGTCTTTTCTTTTAATGTGTAATTTATACTTACTGCTTTGGCTTTAATAGTTATGCCTCGTTCTCTCTCTAACTCCATTCTATCAAGAATCTGACTGCGCATGGTACGTTCATCTACAGCGCCACATTCTTCCAGGAATCTATCGGCTAAAGTTGATTTCCCGTGATCAATATGAGCAATTATGCAAAAATTTCTTATTAAATTCTTATCTATCATTTTCTTATATAGGAAAGTAAAGTATCCAATACTTCTTCTATGTTTAAAGAAGTAGTATCCACATAAACAGCATCGTCTGCTTTCTTAAGCGCACCGAATTCTCTTTTTAAATCAGCACTATCACGTTTTAATATCTGTCTCTTTACATCTTCATAGCTAAGAAAATATCCCTTTTCCTTCAAATACTCTTGGCGCCTTTTTGTTCTCTCATCAATATCTGCATCGAGATAAAATTTATATTCCGCATTAGGAAAAACTACAGTAGTAGTGTCTCTACCTTCTACTACAACATCTTTATTATCTACGAGCCTCCTTTGAAGAGATACCATTTCTTCTCTCACCTTTTTAAAAGAAACAGGTAAAGATATGGTTTTGTCAACTTCAGGGCTTCTTATTTTATCTGTCACATCTTCCCCTTCAAGAAAAACTCTATCTCCCTCAAATCTTATTTTCATTGCCAATACTAACTCCACAAGACTCTTCTCATTGCTTAAATCGACTTTTTCTTGAAGGGCCTTTAAGGTAAGAACACGATAGGTAGCACCAGTATCTAAATATAATATGTTTAATCTCTGTGCTAAAAATTTAGCAATGGTTGTTTTTCCTGAACCTGCAGGACCATCTATGGCAATAACCATTATTAAATACAAATATGTTTTTTATTCGCCATTCTAATCAATTTAAGAATACCTTTTGTATCGCTGTTCTTTATTGCTTTTCTAAAACTCTCCAGTACTTTTATATAACGGTCTATCTGTTTTATAACATTTCTATTATTAGAGAGGAATACATCATGCCATATTTGAGGAGATGAGGCAGATATCCGCGTAACGTCACGAAAGCTTCCCGAAGAAAAAACAAAATATTTCTTAGGAACAGCACAAGAAAGAGCATAAGAAACAACATGGGGAAGATGAGAAACATAAGAAAGCACTTTGTCGTGTAAAGAAGGACTCATAAAATATACCTTACATCCCAACTTTTCCCAGAACCTCTTAACAAAAGGTGTTGCTTTATTAAGAGAAGTAATAATACACACTGAACCTTTATAAATCTCCCCATAAGCATTCTGGGGCCCACATCTATTACTGCCACATAAAGGATGACACCCCACAAAATTTACATATTTAGGTAGATATTTCTTTGCCATCTTTTCTATTGTAAATTTTGTACTGCCTAAATCAATCACTATGCTTTCCTTTTCAAGGAAAGGAGCAATTCTTTTAAAATAATCAATGATTGTTAAAACAGGCGTTGCTAAAATAATCATATTACTTCCCTTAAGCAAATCATTTAAATCTACTGATACTTCATCTACCAATTTTAGCTTATTAAGTTTCCTATAGGATTTTTCTGAACGCGCATATCCCCATACAGAAACATTTGGGTAAACCTTTTTGATAGCTAATGCTAAAGAACCTCCCATCAACCCTACACCTATTATGCTTATTTTCTCTAATCTTACCTTCATAAACTACGATTTACATATTCCGCTAGCTTCTTAAGCTCTTTCATTAAGCTAACAAATTTCTCAGGAATAAGCTGTTGGGGACCGTCACTTAGAGCTTCTTCAGGATTAGGGTGAACCTCAATAAGCAACCCATCAGCTCCACAGGCCACAGCAGCTTTACTTAAAGGTAATACCAAATTCCATCTTCCTGTAGCATGAGAAGGGTCAACAATAATAGGAAGATGTGAAAGATTCTTAATAATAGGAACAGCACTTAAATCAAGTGTATTCCGTGTATAATCTTCAAATGTTCGAATGCCTCGCTCGCAAAGAATTACATTAAAGTTTCCTCCCGAAAGAATATATTCTGCGCTCATTAATAATTCTTTTATCGTCGCACTTAAACCTCTTTTTAAAATCACAGGTTTTTGAGTTTGCCCTACTTCTTTTAAAAGATTAAAGTTCTGCATATTCCTTGCTCCAATCTGAAAAATATCCACATATTTTGCCACAAGAGGAACATCGCGGGGGTCCATTACCTCACTTACTGTAGATATATCAAATTTCAAAGAAGCTTCCTTCAGCATCTTTAAACCGTCTTCTCCTAAACCCTGAAAGCTATAAGGAGAAGTACGGGGCTTAAAAGCACCTCCTCGCAAGACACTTGCTCCTGCATTCTTTACCTTCTTTGCTGCATCAAATAACTGTTCCTCTGATTCTATAGAACAAGGACCAGCAATCACTACGATATTCTTTCCTCCAAACACAACCTTACTATTTATTTTTATTAAAGAACGCTCCTTTTTAAACTCCTGAGAAACTAATTTATAGGGAGAAAGAACAGGCATAACTTTTTCTACTCCGCTAAAAACCTCAAATGGCTGAAGACGTACTACCTCCTCAGGCCCAATAACTCCCACTATTGTTCTTTCTACTCCTTTAGAAACCATTGTCTTAAGACCCAACTTGTGAACTTTATCAATAACATGCTGAACCTCTCTGTCAGTTGCTCCTTTCTTAAACACAATAATCATTATTTACCCCCTTATTATATGTTTTTTATATAGTCTCTCCTTTAAGATAATGCTTTAAGTACCGTATAAAAGCTATATTTTCTTTATGCGTTCCTATAGTAACCCTAAAAAAATTACTTAAACCCCAACCCCCCATTTCTCTAATAATAATACCCTTATTTAATAAATAGCGATAGAGAGCTTGAGTGTCTTTTTTAAAATTTATAAGAATGAAATTAGTAGCACTTTCTATATATTCTATATTTAATTCCTTTAAACAACGATAAAGAAATTTCTTTTCTTTATCTATATGATTTACTGTCTTCTCTAAAAAGCTTCTGTTTTTTAAAGCGGCTATTGCTGCTACTTGAGCAAATCTATTTACATTAAATGGCTCTCTTACTTTATTTAATATCTGAGCAATGGAAGAAGTAGTAATAGCATATCCTATTCGTAAGCCTGCAAGACCATAAGCCTTAGAAAATGTTCTCGTAATAATAATGTTTCCTCTCTCTTTTAAAAATTTTATGCTCTGGGGGAAATCTTTTTTTCTTGCAAATTCAAAATATGCCTCATCAAAAAATATGAGTATATGGGGAGGTATTTTGGACAAAAAATTTTCTATTTCTTTATGGGATAAATAAGTCCCGTGAGGGTTATCAGGATTGGCAATAAAAATAATACCTGTCTTCTTATCAATGCTTCTTGCTATACCATCTAAATCATAACGATAATTCTTGAACAAAACCCTCTTTGTCTTTAGACGGGAGACCTTAGCCTGAATCTCATATATAAGAAAAGTAGGGTATCCAACAATTACAGTAGTATCGTATTTACAGAATCCTCTTAAAGTCATAACAATAATTTCATCAGAGCCATTTCCAAAAACAAGCTGTTCTCCATTTACCTTCAACTTATGCGCTAATATTTTGCGCAAATAAAAACAATCTGCTTCGGGATAACGATTGATATTCGCTAATTCTTTTAAAACTGCCTTTTTTATATATAAAGGAGAGAAGGGATTCTCATTAGATGCCAGTTTATAAACCTTATCCAATTTAAGACTCCTTCTTAACTCCTCAATAGGCTTTCCTGGTTTATAAACCTTCAATTTTCTTATACTATCGTCTATAATCATCTATCTCTTTAGGATAAGAACCGAGTATTTTAAAGAAAGCACATTTTTTTTCCAATAGATCCAGAGCCTTCGCTACACGTTTATTACTCCTGTGTCCTTCAAAATCAACAAAGAAATAGTATTCCCATGGTCTTTTTTTAGAAGGTCGAGACTCAATCTTAGTAAGATTAATCCCATTCTTCTTGAAAGCATCTAAGGCATCATGGAGTGCTCCTACTTTATCTTTAATAGAAAAAAGGATAGAAGTTTTATCTTTATTACTTGGTAAACTATCGCTTTTAGAAATCACAAGAAAACGTGTAACATTAGAAGGTAAATCCTCTATATGGGTATTTATCTCTTTAAGGCCATAAAGAGAAGCAAGCATGTGACTGCCTATACAAGCAGAATTCTCATCTTTTTTTGCCATCTGAGCAGCTTTTGCTGTAGTAGAAGTAGGAATGAGCTGGGCCTTAGGATATTTATGAATTATCCATTGTCGGCACTGAGAAAAAACTTGTGGATTAGAATATATCTTTGTCAATCTCTTATTTTCAGAAACTCTTAAAAGGCTATGGGATATATTGAGAAATATCTCAGCACATATCTTCAGATTAGACTCTAAAAACATATCTAAAGTATAAGTTACTGCCCCTTCTATAGAATTCTCTATAGGAACAACTCCATAGTTAACGTCTTCCTTTTCCACATGCTCAAACACATCTTTTATACTATCACAGGAAAGAAATTTACTTCTGGCGCCGAATTTTCTTATTGCTGCTAAATGGGTAAATGTTCCCTGTGGCCCCAGATATCCAATATGAAGTGTAATACGGAGAGCCCTACACACAGAAAGAATCTCTCTATAAATTATCTCTAAGTCTTTATTATTGAGAGGTCCTTTATTTATCGCTTTTATCTTCCTTAAAATAAGGGCTTCTCTTTCAGGAGAAAATATACTTATGTTATTCTTTTTCTTAATGTGAGCTATCTGGGAAACTAACTCTGCACGCTCATTAAGAAGTCTAACTATTTCCTTATCTACTTTATCTATATTATGACGTAATTTTGTAAGAGGTTTCATTTATCTTTACCTCCAATTTATTCAAAACTTCTCGGCTACCTATATCAAACCATTTCCCCTTAAAGACATAACCATAAACATTAGTTTTTTTTATAAGCCAGGCAATATAATTACCACTAGCATCTTTATTCTTCTCTTCATCTATAAACTCATTAAAATATCTCAGTGACTCTTTAGGAAAAAAATATATACAAGTCGCTATTATACTAGTTGATGGCCTTTTTGGTTTCTCTACAAAAATTTTAATACATTTATTTTTATCTAAATTAACTACCCCAAAATTTCTTATAAGTTTCTTACTCTTAAATCTATAAAGTCCTACAGAAGGGTATGGTCTTTTTCCTATAGAAAATTTTACAAAACCTAAAAGACCCCAATCAAAAAGATTATCTGAACCTAAGATAAGCCAATCGTCCCCTTTTTTCTTCCTTAAAGCAAAACATATATCACCTATAGCCCCTAATCGCTGGCGAGGAGAAATAGTGCCATCATTTATAATTGTTAGAGGATATTTTATCTTTCTCTTCCACTCTATAAATCTTCCATAAAATCTATTGTTAGAAATGACAATAATCTCTTTAAGTTTAATACGCTGATTGAGAACAATTAACTTCTCTAATATATACTCTATAAGAGGCTTTCCTTTTATAGGAATTAAAGCTTTAGGGATATGTAAGGTCAAAGGGTAAAGTCTTGTACCATAACCAGCAGCTAAAATCAAACATCTCATAAGTTATTATCTTCCTATAATAGTATAGAAATCATCTTTTAAAATTTCTCTTAAAATATTTTGAAGATGCTTTTCCACCTCTTTTGGTGTAGATAATTTTATAACTGCATCTACTGTTTTTTGAGCATCAGAAAACTTTACCTTACTTATCAGTCTTTTTATTTTAGGTACTCGTGGAGGTGGTATGCTAAATTCATCCAATCCCATTCCTAAAAGCAAAAAAGCAAACATAGCCTCTCCTGCCATCTCTCCACACATCCCTACCCAAATATTATTACGGTGGGCAATAGATATAACATCTCTTATTAGACGCAATACTGCAGGATGCGCAGGTTCATAAAGATAAGCTACCTTCTCATTAGCCCTATCCACAGCAAGAGCATACTGAATTAAATCATTGGTTCCAATGCTAAAAAAATCACACTCTTTAGCCAATATGTCAGCAGTCAAAGCAGCTGAAGGAACCTCAATCATTACTCCTACAGATATATCCTCATCAAAGCTTTTCCCTTCTTTTTTAAGTGCTTCCTTACATTCTTGAAGAATAATTTTTGCTTTTCTCAACTCTTCTATACCGGAAATCATAGGAAACATTATTTTTATATTTTTTTCTGTCGAAGCTCTTAAGATTGCTCTCAATTGTGATTTAAATATCTCTGGTCGCGCCAAACAAAATCTTATTGCTCGCCACCCTAAAAAAGGAGTAAACTCTTGGGGGACCTCAGGTCGAGAGAGAAATTTATCTCCCCCTATATCAATGGTCCTTATGATAACAGGATTGGGTTTAATTTTTCTCGCTACATTATAATAAGCTTTAAACTGCTCTTCTTCAGAAGGCAAATGAGTCTTTCCTACAAAAATATATTCTGTCCTATATAATCCTACACCTTCTGCTCCAAAATGTTCTACTAAAGGAAGTTCCTCAGGAAACTCAATATTAGCAGAAATAACCAATCTTTTACCGTCGATTGTCTGAGGCTTAAGAGTTTTAGGCGCAAAAGTAACTTTTATTGTGCGACGTATCTGGGCAGACTTCTTTTGGTAAACTTTAATTGTCCTTTCTGTAGGATTTACAACAACAACCCCTTCAAAGCCATCCACAACAACTAATTCTCCTCCTTTTATATGCTGGGTTGCTACTTCTGTTCCTACTACTGCAGGAATACTTAAATTGCGTGCTAAAATTGCTGTATGAGATGTACTACCACCGATATCAGTAACAAAGCCAATGATTTTATCCTTCGGTAAACTGGCAGTATCTGCAGGTGACAAATCATGAGCTACTACAACAACTTTCTCTTTAAGTTCATGTATCTGAGGAAAATCTTTTTTGAGCAACTTTCTTAATACTCTTTTACCTATATCTTTTATATCTGCAGCTCTTTCTTTTAAATAATTGTCATCAATATTAGTCAAGATATCTATATATTTTTTTATACTCTGGGAAAAGGCATATTCAACATTTACTCTCTTTTTTATCTGCTGAATAACATCCTCTATCAATACTCTATCCTCAAGCACCAATAAGTGCGCTTCAAAAATCTTTGCCTCCAAGAATCCCAACTCATCAGATATTTTTTTCTGAAGATTAACAATCTCTTTCCGTGTAGCAATTAAAGCCTCCTCTAATCTGTATATCTCCCGAGATATCTCCTCATAGGAGATTCTCTTCTTAAGGATACAAAATTCATCGCCCCCCAAATAATAAACCTTTCCTACAGCGATACCACCTGAAGCTGCTATCCCTTTTAATTTAACCATTATTGCTCTCCAAAAATTTTTTCAGCTCTCTACCTGCTTCTTCAGCATCGTTCCCTTCAATAATTAAACGGATTCTCGTCCCTTTTGATACACCTAAACTTAACACAGCAATAATAGATTTTCCATCAACTACCTCACTGTCTTTTTCTATTTTCACTGAAGAATCAAATTTATTAGCTATCTGCACAAAAATCGCTGCGGGACGTGCATGTAACCCATGGAGATTACCTACAATAATTTCTTGTTCAAACCTTTCCATTTTCTTTTCCAGTTATTATAAATATTAATTATTACTTTAGCGGTCTTATGAGGATCGTGCCTTAAATAATCAGTCCTACTCACTAAACTATCTTCTATAACCATTATCCCCATTTTTTCCAGACGTTTCTTGTCAGGAATCACAGGGAATGATTTCTCTTTAGAATACCTTAAAAGTAAGTTATAGTCTAAGCGTCCGGAGTTAACCAAACAACAGTTAATAATTTTATTATCAGTATGTTTAAATAAAACTTCTATATGATCAGCAGCAGTAAATCCATCGGTCTCTCCATGCTGGGTCATAACATTACAAATATAAATCTTCAAAACATCTCTTCTAATAATCTCTTCTCTTATCTCTTTGATAAGAAGATTGGGCAATACACTCGTAAAAAGACTCCCCGGACCCAAAATAATAATCTCTGTCTCTTTTATAGCTTCTACTGCTTCAGGATTTGACTGAGTAGATGGGGGTATAAGATAAATCTTTTTAATAGGTTTTTCTACTTGGGAAATTTTATCTTCTCCTTCTTTAACTGAACCATCTAAATATTCTGCTCTTAATCTTACTCTATTAAGACTTGCAGGGATAACTCTTCCCCGTATAGCTAGAACCTTACTTGACTCTTCTACTGCTGCCTTAAAACTTCCTGTTACTTCTGTAAGGGCAGTTATAAAAATATTTCCAAAACTATGCCCTTTTATCCCTTCTCCCTCTTGGAAACGATACTGAAATAAATCCCGCATAAGTTGGGGAGCTTCTGCTAAAGAAACTAAACAGTTCCTTATGTCTCCGGGTGGTAAAATACCAAATTCCTCACGAAGCCTTCCCGAGGATCCCCCTTCATCTGCCACAGTTACAATAGCAGAGATATTGGAAGTATATTCTTTTAAACCCTCCAAAATTGTCGATAACCCTGTGCCTCCTCCTATTGCTACAATCTTAGGCCCCTTAGACAAGAATCTCTTTTCATAAATAATGTCTATTAGATCTTTTTCTTTATGGGGATAAATAGCCTCAAAAAAACTTTTAATAAGATAGGCTACGCCCCCTACAAGCAAAATAACTCCTATTATAAATATCCCTTTATATACAATTCTAAAAAGAAAATATGTATCTTTAGATAAATGAGAAGAAGAAATAAAAATAAAAAGTACCCCTGCTAAAAGTAAACTTATCCACCTTTTTATCTTCAAACCAGGATAAAACCACCGAATAAATTTTATAAATTTCTTCATCCCATCCCTCTATTTCAACAAATTATGCTGACGATTAACTAAATCAATGGCCTCCTCTTTAGTCTGAATATTCTTTAATTTCTGTACAAAAGACCTATCTCTTAAAATTTTTGCCAAGTGAGCTAATGTTTTTAGATGTAAACCTGCGTTTTTTTGATTAGAAAGTAAAAGGACAATAATATGAACGGGCTCTTCATCCAAAGAATCAAAATTAACTCCTTCCTTTGATATACCAACACAGATTATTATATCCTTTATGCAACTTAAGCGAGCATGCGGTAAGGCAATATATCCTCCAATAGCGGTAGACCCCATACTTTCTCTCTGCATTATTGCCTTAAGTATATTTTTTTTATCTTTTTTATTAATTCTTTTTCTCTTGGATAAATGTTCTAAGAGAAAAGAAATTATGTTTTTTTTACTTCTACCTTTTATATTAAGAATTATATCGTCAGGATGCAAATACTCCATAATATCGCTCCCCGTCTTTACTCCTTTTTCTTAAAATCTCATCTAAAAATATAAATCCTCTAGCAACAATACTTCCCTCTTTCAATTTAATTCTTGAAGTATATCAATCTAAATATCTTTCCTTAAATAACAGAAGAATCAATTTTTATAAAAAAGAATTTTTCTTTGGTCTATTAAAAAGTTTACCTTTTTATCGCTTGAGAGCGAGGGACGGGGCTTGAACCCGCAACCACCACGTTGGCAACGTGGTGCTCTTCCATTGAGCTACCCTCGCAAAAATAGCAGAATTCCTTAGAAGAATACATTTTTATAATTTTCTGCCGCGGGGGAGAGTTGAACTCCCACCCCCATAAAGGACATGGTCCTAAGCCATGCGCGTCTGCCCGTTCCGCCACCGCGGCACAGATGAACACTTTATTATCAAAAGAATTAAACCCTTTATTTACATCGGATTAAAAACTAAAGTTTTCTGTAAAAACTACTTTAAATTTTAACATTGGATTATTTAATACAGATCTATTTCTTAACTCTAAAAATATTCCCTTTCTATCTTGAATGGAGCACTTTTCTATCTTAATAATAATGCTATCTTTTAAATAACAAAATATCTACAAATTTATAATTTTTATTAAGGGTTACTAAATATGAGCCGCCCGAGGCTCGAACTCGGCACTCCCGGCTTAAAAGGCCGGTGCTCTACCTGATGAGCTAGCGGCTCTTAAAACTCTTTTAATTCTTTTTCTTTTTCCTTAAGAAGAGACTCTATTTCCTCAATGTACTTATCAGTAAGCTTCTGAAGTTCCTCCTCCCCTCTAAATCTATCGTCCTCAGATACTTTCTTGCTCTTTTCTAAACTTCTTATTTTTTCCTTTGCATCCCTTCTTATTGTCCTTATAGATATTTTCCCTTCCTCAGATATTTTCTTTGCTAATTTTATAAGCTCGCCTCTTCTTTCTTCTGAAAGAGGAGGGATAACTAAACGAATTACCTTTCCCTCAACAAGAGGAGCTATTCCTAAATCAGACTGAAAAATAGCACGTTCTATTTCTTTAACTGAATTAGGATCCCAAGGATTAATAACTATAAGCCTTGCTTCAGGCACACTAATAGTGGCAATATCTTTAAGAAGAGTAGGAGTACCATAATAATTAACCCTAATCCCCTCTACGATTTTAGGATTGGCTCTGCCAGAACGTAATTCTCCGAATTCTCTTTTTGTGGCTTCTATAGTTTTCTTCATTGAACTTTCTACTTCTTTAAGAAACTCTTTAATAACCATATTGCCTCCTACCTAACGAGTGTACCTGCCTCTTTTCCTAAAATAATATTCTTAAGGTTATTTTTCTTCATAAAATTAAACACAACTATAGGCAATTTGTTCTCCATGCATAAAGTTATTGCTGTAGAATCCATAATTTTAAGCTCTTTTTTTATAATATCCATATAACTAAGCTTTTTAAATAATCTTGCTTTTTTACTTTTAAGGGGATCTCCTGAATATATTCCCTCAACCTTTGTACCTTTAAGGAGAACATCAGCATTAATTTCAATGCTCCTTAAAGCGGCTGCTGTATCTGTAGTAAAATAGGGATTGCCTGTCCCCCCTACAAATATAACTACACGCTTCTTCTCTAAATGCCTAATAGCCCTTCTTCTTATATAGGGCTCTGCCACCTGATGCATCTGAATAGCTGTCATCACTCTTGTAGGTATTCCTTTATTTTCCAAGGCATTCTGCAAAGCTAATCCATTTAATACAGTAGCTAACATGCCCATATAATCTGCAACAGTACGTTCCATCTCAAATTCCTTTGAACGAGAAGCTCCTCGGAAAATATTTCCTCCTCCTACAACAATAGCCACTTCAACCTTAAGAGAAACAACTTCTTTAATCTGCTCTGCCAGATGGGCACACATCGAAGTATCAATACCATGAGGCTTTCTACCCAAGAATGCCTCTCCGCTTAATTTAAGAAGGATTCGTTTATATTTAGAGTGCATCTTCTAAAGAAAATCTCGCAAATCTTTTTATTACAATATTTTCCCCTGTTTTAGAAATTACCTCTCTTAAACAGTCCCCGACAGTTTTAGAATTATCCTTTACAAAAAGTTGCTCCATTAGGCAGTGTTCTTTTGTATATTCTTTAATATCAGAAATATTGCGCAGTTTTTCTTCAGGAATATCATCTTTAGATATATACTCGGGAGAACAAGCAGCAATATGTATAGCTAAATCCCTCACAAAGGATTTAAAAACATCTGTCTTAGCAACAAAATCTGTCTCGCAGTTCACCTCTACCAATACACCAAGATTTCCTCCAAAATGGATGTAAGAATCTATCAACCCTTGAGCAGTTTTACGACCTTTCTTTTTCTCTGTAATCTCTATGCCTCTTTTCTTAAGCAAACCAAGAGCAGTATCAAAGTCTCCCTTGCTTTCCTGCAAGGCTTTCTTACACTCCAATACGCCTAAAGAGGTCAACTCTCTTAATTTTTTAATCTTATCAAGATTGTTCATTGCACCTCCTTCTTAAGAAGTAGATTGTAAATTTTCTGTAGAAGTATTTTCTTCTGAATAACTATCACTTTCTTCAGTATCTTTATTATCTCCCTCAAAATAATTAGAATCAACGCTATCTTTCATTCCTTCTTTTATTGCTTCTACAAGGCAACGAGTAATGTAACTTACAGATTTTATAGCATCGTCATTTCCAGGAATGGGATAATCTATAACTTCAGGATCTGAATCAGTATCAATAAGGGCGACAATAGGAATATTAAGCTTACGTGCTTCTCTTACTGCAGTCACTTCTCTCTTAGGGTCAACAATATAAATGCATGCAGGTAAACTTTCTAAAGATACTACTCCCCGGTAATTCTTCTCCATCTTCTCTAACTCTCTGTTAATTCTGAGTAATTCCTTATTAGAAACCTTACCCAATTCACCCTTTTCCTTCTTCTCTCTAAGCTCAATATACTTATCAATCCTACTGCGTATAGTAGAAAAATTAGTAAGAAAACCCCCTATCCATCTCTCTACAATATAAGGCATCTGGCACGAGATAGCAAACTGCTCTATAACCTCTTTAAGCTGTCTCTTAGTAGCGACAAAAAGAATCTTTTTCCCTTCAGAAGCAATTTTCTTAAGAAAATCTTTGCTCTCTTCTATCTTCTGAGCAGTTTTCTCTAAGTCAATTATATATATATTCTTTTTTTTCCCAAAAATAAATTGCTTCATTTTGGGACTCCAATGTTTGCTCAAATGTCCAAAATGTACTCCATTCTCCAACAGGTCTCTTATAATTTCAGGTAAAACCATAAACCTCCTCTCTTTATTAACTTAGTTTATCTTTGGAAATAAAAGTATACCACAACTCTTTACACTTTCAACATATTATTACGTACATAAATTATCCAAAAAAACTAACTCCTATTGGAAGATTAAATAGTACTATACATTAAATTGTAACTGGTAAATCCTCTGATATACTTTCCCTAACTTAATAAGTTCCTTATGTGTGCCCTCTTCTACTATTTTTCCTTTCTCCATTACTATTATTTTTGTAGCATGTTGAACAGTAGAAAGTCGATGGGCAATTACAAAAACTGTCTTACCTTGCATAAGGTTATAAAGTGCTTCCTTAATAAGACGCTCTGACTCAGAGTCAAGATGGCTGGTGGCTTCATCCAAGATAAGAATTGGAGAATCTTTCAAAAAGGCACGGGCAATAGCTATCCTCTGCTTCTCTCCCCCGGAGAGTCTAAATCCCCTATCTCCCAGAACTGTATCAAATCCCTGAGGTAACTTTTGGATAAAATCATAAGCAAAAGCTTTCCTTGCCGCTGTAACTATCTCACTAAAAGATGACCCTTCTTTACCGTAAGCAATATTTTCCCGGACGGTATTGTTAAAAATCACCATCTCCTGGGAAACAACCGAAATTAAATTTCTTAAAGAGCGCAGAGTCAAATCCCTTAAGTCTAACCCATCAATTAAAACTTTGCCTCGGACAGGATCGTATAACCTCGGTATTAAACTAACCAATGTAGATTTTCCTGCTCCTGAGTGGCCTACTATAGCAATAATATTATTTTTATTTACTTTAAGATTGATATCTTTCAGAACAAAATCTTCACTTTTTCCGTACTTAAACCATACCCCTTCAAAAATTATACCATGCGTAAAATCATCTTTAAGCAATGCGTGTTCTTTCTCTATTACTGTGGGTTTCTCTTCAAGAATATCGTATATTCTTTTTGAAGCACCTAACGCCTGTTGAGTTATAGAATAGACACCAGATAATTTTTTAAATGGCCTTATCATAGACATAAGGGAACCTAAAAATAGACCAAATACTCCAAAAGAAATTTTGCCTGCTATAACGTCTCTGCCTGCCAGAAGAAGAATAAATACAGCTCCTACCGCCCCAATAAATTCTGTCAATGGAGAAAGCACTATCATTCTTTTAATAGACTTTAAAATAAACTTATAATACTGCTGATTAACATCTCTAAACCGATTATATTCGTAACTTTCTCTCCCAAATACCTTTACAATATATACTCCTTGAATTGTCTCTGCCAGCTGAGAATTAAGGTCAGCCATTTTTCTCTGAGTATATATGGAAAATTTTTTTATCCTTTTCCCCAATACTATCACAGGAAAAACAATCAAAGGGAATACTACAAAAGAAATCAACGCCATCTTCCAGTAGATATAAAAAACAAGAAAAGTAAAAAATGCTATCTGCATTGACTGATAAATAAGGTCCGTTAAAGCATAACTTATCGCCTGAGTTATAAGACTTACATCGTTAGTTATCCGGGAGATTAATTCGCCTGTTCTCTTTTTTCCATAAAAATCTAAAGATAACTCCTGAAATTTTCTATAAAGGGCATTCCTTACATCCCTTACACACCGCTGACCCACCATATTCATAAGATAATTTTGGAAAAAAAATACTACCCCTTTAAGAAAAAAAAGAATAACCAAAATAATAGCCATCATCTTTAATACATATATAGGCTCTAAAGAATTAAGTTTATCTATAATACGACTGACAAAATGAGGAACAGGGGTAGGAACAATAATTTTCTTGTTAGTAAGAACCCTATCACTTAAAGGTACTATCATCCCTAAAGACACCCCGTTAAAAATAGTAGAGATAAACATACAAAAAGAAGCAACCACCAAAATACCTATGTGATGCTTAACAAATCTTAATAATTTAAAATACTCTCGCATAACTTGCCTCTATAAATTTTACCTAATAGATGATAATAGATAGTGAGGATTTTACCACATTGATTGACTTTTAACAAGGTATTTGATAATATTGTTGTGTGAAGCTAAATGTAGGAATTATTGGTATAGGAAATATAGGAAGAATTCATTATCGTATCTATAACCAAATTAAAGAGATAGAAAAAATATACCTTGTAGATACAAATCCTGCAAGAAAAAGAGAATTTAAAGAAGAATTTCTTGTTAACTACAGAAATCTCTTAGGTAAAGTCAATTTAGTAAGTATTGCTACCCCCACTCTTTTCCATTATGAAATCGCCTCTTTCTTTTTAAAATATAGAATTCCTGTTCTTGTGGAGAAACCACTAACTAATACCGTAAAAGAAGCATCAAAACTTATTTTCCTTTCTCAACAGTACAAAACACTTCTTTTTGTAGGACATGTAGAAAGATACAATAATGCATACTTAGCGGTTAAAAAAATGGTAAAAGAGCCAAAATTTATCGAATGCCACCGTTTGAACCCCTATCCTCATCGGTCTTTAGATATAAGTGTAGTGCTGGATTTGATGATTCATGATGTTGATATTATTCTTGACCTTGTTAAAGATAAAGTAAAAAAAATAGAAGCAAAAGGCGTAAAGGTTCTTTCTTCTACAGAAGATATTGCTAATGCTCGTATTACTTTTAAGAAAGGATGTGTTGCTAACATAACTTCTTCTCGCATATCTCAGAAGAAAGAAAGAAAAATAAGAATATTTATGAAAAATTGTTACATTTCCTTAGACTATGCCCAGCAAAAGGTAGAAGTATATAAAAAGATTAGAGAAAAAATTATTGCTTCTACTCTTCGTATTAACAGAGAAGAACCATTAAAAAAAGAAATTCATGAATTTATAGAGTTAGTTAAAAAGAAACACTTCTCTACTCTCTATGCAAAGAAAGCAAAAGATGCTCTCTTGGTATCATTGAATATTCAAAAAGCAATAACATAAAGTCAAATGAAGAAAATAATTATTGTTGCAGGAGATAAATCAGGTGATATCTATGGAGCACTATTAAGCGAAAAATTAAAAAACAAATTTTCTTCCCTTAAGATTTATTCCTTAGGAGGAAATGCTCTTCGTCAATATTCTCATCAACTCATAAATCTTACATCTTATTCTGTCTCGGGTATATATGAAGCTTTAATAAAACTAAATAAATTTATAAACATATTCCAGAAAGCCCTCTGGTATATTGACGATATTAAACCTGACTTAATAATTCTTATTGATTTTCCTGATTTCAATCTAAGATTGGCAAAGAAACTTAATAAAAATTATCCTATCTTCTATTATGTAAGCCCTCAAGTATGGGCATGGAGAGAAAAAAGAATAGAAATTATTAGAAAATATATAGATAAAATGGTAGTTATCTTTAAGTTTGAGCAAGATTTCTATATTAAAAAAGGAATCAAAACGCTATATTTTGGGCATCCTCTCTTAGAAATAATTAGTCCTGCCAGTGAGTATAAAAGAAAAAATATTATTTCTTTCCTTCCCGGCTCACGTAAAAACGAAATAAAACATCATCTTCCTATTTTAAATAAAACCTACAAAATTCTAAAAGAAAAACTTAATGATTATCTTTTTAGAATAATAAAATCAGAAAATATTGAAGATAATTATTATAAAAAATATGCTCGTGGCCTTTCTTTAATCCCTCATTCTTACAAGGCATTAGGAGAATCAAAGTTTATAATTGCCTCTTCAGGAACAGCAACTATTGAAATGGCTATATTAGAAATCCCTCATTTAATAATCTATAAAATAAATCCTTTAAGCTGGTATCTCCTAAAGAAAATGGTCAAAACAAAATATATAGGGATGGTAAATATATTATCCTCTCATAGAATAGTAGAAGAACTTCTGCAAAAAGATATTAATCCTCAAAAAATAGCAGAAGTAACCCTTGAGTATATAAATAATAAGGATAAATATACCCTCATACAGAGAAAACTTAGAGAAGTAAAAGAGATATTAACGCCTTATGGAGCAACCGATAAATTCTCCAATTATATTGGAAAATATCTTAATATCATTTAGAAAATTTTATAAGGAAAGATTTTTATATCACAAAACAAGATAAAATTTTAAGCTATACAGAAAGCTGAGTGTTAAATCTTACCTATAAAAATAAGTATACTTGTAATCAAGAATATGCCAGAACTTATATAGCGAATAAACTTAGCGCTAATGATGTGACTTATAAAACTTCCTAAAACTAATGCTAAAATAGTAGAGATTAGAAAAGCTATCATTGCACCTAAGAAGATAGAAAATCTTCCTTGATTTCTTAATGAAAAAGAGAAAATTGCTAATTCTGTTTTATCAAATATCTCCGCAATAAATATTACCATAAAAGTATTAAGAAACACTTTTAGATCCATCGTCCTCCTTTCTTCTTCGGTTAATATAATTCAAAATGTGCAGGACTGCTGCTGGCGTTACTCCGCTAATTCTTAAAGCCTCCTCTAAACTTTCAGGTCTAAATTTTGACAATTTTTCTCTAATCTCGCAAGATAAAGATGGAATATAATTAAAATTAATATTAGAAGGTATTTTGATTTTCTTGAAATTATCAAAAAATTTTAAACTCTGCTCTTCTCTTTTAATAAACCCTTCGTATTTTATTATGATTTCCACTTCTCTTTTAGCTAAACTATCATCTAAATCAGAACCAATGTATTTTTTGAAATCATCATAAGAAGTCTGGGGCATCTTAAGAATTTCATAGATAGTCCTTTTTGTTCCTTTAAAAAAAATTTTTGTTGATTTTAACTTTTTTATCTCTTTATCTATCAATTGATGTTTTCTAATTATCATTTCATAATCCTTTCTGTCTATTAATCCCATACCGTAAGCATACTTTCCTAAACGCAAATCAGCATTGGATTCTCGCAGGGATAATCTTAACTCAGAACGAGAAGTAAACATCCGATAAGGTTCATCAACTCCTTTAGTAACAAGGTCATCAATTAAAACACCAATAAAACCCATATGTCTGGTAACAATAAACGGTTTCTTCTTCTGCAAGCTTAAACCAACATTTATCCCTGCAATAATCCCTTGCGCTGCCGCCTCCTCATACCCTGTGGTACCATTTACCTGGCCAGCAAAATACAATCCTTCAATAAGTTTAGATTCCAAAGTAGGATAAAGCTGGCACGGATCAATTAATCCATGTTCAATACCATATCCAGGTCGTACAATCCGTGCCTCTTCTAACCCCTCTATAGTATGAATAAATTTATACTGAACCCCTAAAGGAAGAGAGGTAGAAATGCCGTTGGGATAAACCTCTAATGATTCTCTACCTTCTGGCTCAATAAATACCTGATGCCTATCTTTGTCAGAAAACTTAACTACCTTATCCTCTAAAGAAGGACAATATCTAACGCCGCAAGATTTTATTTTCCCTGTATAAAGAGGGGAATATTTTAAATTGCGCATAATAACTCTATGTGTTTTAGGATTGGTATATGTTACATAACAACTTAACTGAGAGGAATTAATTTTATTATTGGATAAAGAAAAGGTCTCAACGTCCTCATCAGGAAGCTGTTCAATCATCTTTGAAAAATCTATTGTTCTTTTATCTAAACGTGCACAGGTACCTGTTTTAAAGTGTTTTGTCCTAAATCCCAACTTACAAATGGAAGTGAATAACATATCACTTGAAGGCTCATCTAATCTTCCTCCGGGAAAACTTTTCATTCCTATATGAATGATACCTCTAAGAAAGGTTCCTGCGCAAATAATAATCTTTTTTCCTAAAAAAACTTCGCCAAAGTTTGTTTCCACGCCATAAACTTTTTTATTCTTAGTTATTATATGGTCTATTTGACATTCTAAAATATGAATATTTTCTTTTTTTTCTAAATAATTTCTAGCTATACGAGGATAAACAAATCTATCTACTTGAGCCCGTGTAGCCCACACTGCCTTACCTTTACTTTTATTTAACCTTCTATAGCTAATAGCACAACTATCGGTTATCTTTCCTATAAGACCTCCCAGGGCATCTACTTCTCTTACCAGATGACCTTTGGAAACCCCTCCCACAGCAGGATTACAAGAAAGTTTACCTATAGCGTCTATGTCTAAAGTAGTTAAAAGGACTTTTGCGCCTAGTTTTGCTGCGGAAAAACTAGCCTCAATCCCTGCATGACCAGCCCCTACAACAATCACATCATATTTCATTCCACATTTGCTCTTATCCTTCTATATTTATATTATATTTTATTTATTATATTTTAAAATAGGAAATATGAAAATAAGTAAGATGATTTTTAACTACCTAATGTGGATAATTTAAAGATAGGAAGAAAAAGAGCTATAACAACTGTCCCAATTATTATTCCTAAAAGAACAATTATCAACGGCTCAAAAAGAGCAATAATCCGCTCCATCTTTGTGTTTAATTCCTGGCGATAGTGCCCAGACAATCTCTTAAATACCTCAGGCATATTACCTGTCTCTTCTCCTATTTTTGCTATTGCCGAAACCAAAGAGGGAAAAATTTCCATTCTTGCAAGTTCTGCAGAAAGATTCCTTCCTTTTTTTACATTATCTCTTATAAGAAAAATTACTTTCTCTAACACTACATTACCAATGCTTTTTCCAATAATTTCTAATGTATAAATAATAGGTACTCCGCTCTCTAGAAGAATATACATTGTAGAAGAAAACCTTTCCACACTAACAAGAATAACAAAATCATTTATCAAAGGTAGAATTAGCTTGGTTCTATCAATAAAATTTCTACCAAACTCTAGTTTTCTTAACTGGAAAAAAATAACGATAATGGCCAATAGAGAACCTACGAGAAGAAAAAAATGTTCATTAAAAAACCTGCTTATACCTATAAGGATGTTAGTAAGAAAAGGTAATTCAATATTAAACTGCTTAAAAATTGTAGTAAACCGAGGAAGAACAAATTTAAAAAACACAGTAACAGCAATGACACCAAAACTACATACTATTACAGGATAAATGAGAGCGCTTTTTATTTTCCTCTCAAATTCAATCCTCATTTCTAAATATTCTGCTAATTTTTCTAATACAAAAGGAAGATTACCTGAAGCCTCTCCTACTTCTATAATTCCTTTCCATAGAGAAGAAAAAATCCGGGGATATTTCTCTATTGACTCACTTAAAGAAAGTCCACTCCTTATATCTTCCTTTATTTTTTCCAGTATCCTAGAAAGACCTATGCTTTCTACTTCAACACTGATAACCTCTAAGCTCTTTAAGAGAGGAACGCCTGTAGAAAGAGCAACAGAAAGATTACGAGCAAAGTAACACATATCTAATGCCTTTATTCCTGCATGCCTTCTGCTTCTTTTTATAAAAGAAAATTTTTTACCCCCTCTCTTCTCTTCTTTTCTCAAGTCAATAATAGAAATGATAAATAAATTTTTCGCCCGCAGCCTATTAATAAGCTCTTTCTGGCTACTAGCATCTGCTACTTCCTTTATTGTCCTTCCGTCTTTTGTTTTGGCAACATACCTATATAGTGCCATTCTTTTAAATTTAATTAAAATATTAGTTAAACAGGAGTTAATATATAGCTACAGATAAAACTTCTTCTAAAGAAGTTAAACCTTCTTCCACTCTTCTTAGCCCGCTTTCTAATAAACTTAATGTCCCTTTCTTTTTAGCAATCTCTAGTATCTGTTTAGGGTTGAGATTTTTATATATAGCATCTCTAATCTCTTCATCTACAAAAATAACCTCTGCTATCACCGTCCTTCCCCTAAAACCTACAAAGTTACATTTTTTGCAACCGCGGGGTTTATAAATTAAGGAAGTATTCAGAGTGAAGTTGGCAGGAAGATTTATCTGCTTCACTTCATAAGGCTCTTTACAAAAAGGGCATAATTTTCTTACCAATCTTTGGGCAACAATTAAACGTAAAGAGGAAGCAACAAGATAATTTGGTATTCCCATATCTACCAATCTAACAATTGCTCCGCTGGCATTATTAGTATGTAATGTAGATAATACAAGATGCCCCGTAAGAGCAGCTCTTACACATATTTCTGCTGTCTCTAAATCTCTCACCTCTCCTACGAGAATAATATCAGGATCCTGCCTTAGAAAACTTCTTAAAACATTACCAAAAGTTAAACCTATCTCAGCTTTAACCTGGACTTGATTTATCCCATCCAAACGATACTCCACAGGATCCTCAATAGTAATTATATTACGAGAATTATCATTGAGTTCACTTAAAGATGCATAAAGAGTAGTTGATTTTCCGCTTCCTGTTGGACCTGTAAGAAAAACTAAACCATAAGAGAAAGATATCCCCTGTTTTATAAGACTAAGTTCCTGCGATAAAAAACCAAGTTTTTCTAATTCTAAAGGGACACGTGACCTATCAAGAATTCTAAGGACTATTTTTTCTCCATAAATTGTGGGAATAGTAGAAACTCGTAAATCAATAAGTCTATCTTCCATTTTAACCATAAACCCCCCATCCTGAGGGAGACGCTTCTCAGCAATATTCATTTTAGAAAGGATTTTTATTCGAGAAATTAAAGCCAACTGTAATGTTTTTGAGGGAGGAGGAATCTCATAAAGTACACCATCAATCCTATATCTCAAACTCAATTTATCACGCTGAGGCTCAATATGAATGTCAGAGGCATTTTCTTCTATAGCCTGTCTTATGATTAAATCCACTAATTTAACTACAGGTGCCTCTTCAGTTTTAGCAATAAGCTTATCTAAACTAAGCTCTATACCAGAATAATCCTCTACAATAGTAGTATCCTCTGTTTTTTTGTAGGAATCTTTTATTGCCTGCTGAAACGCTCTCTCTTTACCATAAAAATTCTCAATAGCCTCTATAATATCAGAACGCGTACTAATAACAGGGTTAATTTCATAACCTGTTAATTTTTTTAAGTTATCAATAAGAATCAAATCAAGGGGATCAAAAAGAGCAATAGTAAGAACATTAAGGTTGCGCGATAAAGGTAAAACTAAATTTTTTATGGCAAAATCATAAGGAATAATATTTTTTAACTCAGCATCATCGGTGGGTTTTAATCTTCCTGAAGATAAACTAATACGGGGAATAGCCAACTGTTTACTTAAGGCATAAACTATCTGCTCTTCATCTATATACCCTAACTTAATTAATAATTCTCCTAACCTTCCTCCTTCTTTTTTTTGAATAGAAACTGCTTCAGCAATCTGCTCTTCGGTAATCATCCCTTCTGCAAGAAGAATCTCTCCTAACCTCCTGTGAACTGCCATACTATTACCTCTTAGAAAAACTATCTAAAGCATCGGTAACTGCTTCTCTGCGAGAATAAAAACTCTGCTCTCTTAACTTATTCAACTTAGAAAAAGCAAAGCTATCCCCTTCATTTTCTATAATATGGGGTGTCAAAAATACAAGCAGTTCCCTTTCAGTATTATCCTTGTTTTTATATCTAAACATTGCCCCTAACAACGGTATATCACCTAAAAAGGGAACTTTTTCAAAAGTCTCTGTCTTATCTTGCCGAATAAGACCACCAATAAGAAGAGTCTGCCCATCTTTAAGGCGAACGATAGACTTTGTTCCTCTCTCCTCTGGGTCTTTTAAATTCCCTGTAGTTAGCCCTGAAATGCTTAAACCACTGTCTGTGGCTTCTCGATTGTACACCTCTACTACCATCGTAATTTCTTTTGTGGCAAGATTAATATGGGGAGTAACTCTTAACTTTGTGCCTAAGTATGCTCGCTCTACTTCCTGAGTAGTACCAGTATCAGAGGTAGTAGTGGTTACTCCTATGGCAGCATTGGTAGATAAATTAACTTCAGCAGTCTCATTAGACAATGTTAATATTTTTGGCCTCGCCAAAAAGCGTGTAGAGGTGTCTTTAGAAAAAAACTTAAGCATAGCACTTAAAGAAGTAAGGCTTAAAGTAGAAGGAGTAGCTGTATATTCAACCTCACTAGAGGAATGATTTTCTAAAAATCCTTTCCTAAAAGGAAACGGTGTACTAAAACTGCCTCCTGTAAGAGTCATAGTAAAACCATTCTCATAATTTATGCCCAACTGGTCTATTAAACGCTTGGAAACATCCAACATCTCCACTTCAATCATTACTCGAGGCTGTGGTTTATCCAACTGTTCAATTACCTTATCAATTATAACAAACTGGGAAGGAACATCTACTACTACTAAAGAATTAGTATAAGTATCTTCTATTACTTTGCCATTGTCAGTCAATACTTTTTCTATAACATCTTTTATATCTTTCTCTTTGCTAGTACTTTCTGTAGAAGTACTTGAAATCTCTCCACTCTCTCCTTCTGTTCCTTCTAAATTCAATAAATCATTTACTTCCTGTTGAAACCGAGAAGAAGCTAATCTAATATATTTTAAAGTGTATACTTTTGTCTTCAATTCTATTTTAGGCTTACCTATCTCTTTAACAACAAAAATCTTTGCCTGAGGGAAATAGTCATAACTAAGACCGTTGGCTTTAAAAATTATATCCATTGCCTCTTTTAAAGGAACATTATCAAGATAAAGAGTAATCTCTCTATCTTTTACTGCTTCTGTAGAAACAAAATTAAGTCCACTCTGCTGAGAGAGAGCCTTTAAAACTTCCATTAAAGGAGCTTTTTCTAAATCCATAGAGATATTATGTTTAATATCGGAAATAAGATACTCTCCATATATATTATCAATTTCATAGTCAAAACAAAATAAATTAAAAGGTAAGATAATAAATATCAATAATATTATAAATCTCATTTTTTCCCTCCTTTTATCTCTCATCTATATTTTTCCTCTATATTTTTTCCAATAGGCACTTCATACAAAACACCACTAAACATAAGAAAAATTCTCCCTTTATCTATCTTTACTATTTTAGCGTCTTTATTTTCTACAATATCTCCCTCTTTATAAAGATGTCCATCAATTATAGCATGTTTGAGATTATCGCTTAAAATTATACCTTCTACCTCCAAGTCTAAATATTGGGGTTTAACTTTTTGCTTCTTAATAAATTCCCTCTTTATAGGAGTAGGTTTTTTAAAAGGACGTTCCTTAACCTTCATTGTCTTCTTTTCAATCTTCCTGAAAGGAGGAGTAAAAAGGTCTCTTTTAAAACTTTCCTCCTCTGTTAATCCTACATAGGGCAGATATAAAAGCAGCCCTGTTCCTAAAGCTATTATATATACTCGCATATCTATTCTTTCAATATTACAACCACCTCTAAAAGATATTTATGGAACCCTCTTCTCTCTAAATATCTTATATCTACACACCCGGTTGATTCTAAGTTGCTAACAAACTTTCTCAAAGAATCATAATCCGTTTTAAGCTCAAGGATAAATCTTACCTTCTTATATTCCTTCCTATTCTCTAATTCTTTAGGAATAAGAGAATCAACAATAATTTTTCTCTTAGCAGCGTTATTCTCTATTACCTTCTTAAAATCAAAGATGTCTCCTTTAAATACTCTCTTTTTAAGATTATTAAACTCTTCCTCAATATTTGATAACGTATTAGCTAAAACTTTTTTTTCTTCAAATTCTTTTTTTTCTTTATCCAGCTTTCTATATTTCTGTATAAAACTTGAATGAATCTGCCGAGCTATAAAAACAAAAATTATACTGATAAGAAAAACTGCAATTATATTTTTATGCTTTATTAGTGAATCCATCTGCTTTCTATTTTAACTTCACAGAAAAGCTGAGAGAATCATACCCCTCTACTTTCTTTCTTTTAATAGAAATAATTTCCAGCTGAGAAAAATATGATTTAATAGTTTCATTATTTCTAAGGGAATAAATAAAATTATCCAATGACTTTGTCTCTTCTTCTTTAGAGGCAAGAAATACATAACCGGTAATAGATAAACTCAATCTCCCCTTATCTTTTCTCAAAGAAAAATCCTCAAGCCATAAACCTTGAGGGATAATATCAGGCATAATATCTAAAAAAGGAGTAATCTCTTTAACCTTTCCAAAAATATTTCTCAAATTTTCCATCTGGCTCTTTTTGCCTTTTATATACCTTTTAATCTCCTCTATTGACTTATCTTTTACACTAGGAGGAAGAACTATTTTTTTTACTTCCTTTCTTATACGGTAGCGCTTTACAGAAAGATTGTTATCTAACAAAGCATAAAAGAAGAAACAACCTAAAATACCAATCAATATTACTGCTCCTAAAAGTACATAATTAAAAGCAAGCAGTTCTGTTGTAACAATTTTTTCAACAGATAACTTCTGTTCACCATAAAAGGTAGGTTTAAATCGTGCAGGAAGGAAAAAAGAAGTTGCCACTGCATAAGCTTTGAGATGTCCCACATTTGCTTCTTTAATATTTAGAATATCCTCCGTAGTGACAAGTAAAGAATCTACATCTATCTCTTTTTTTATCGAAGAAAGGATATCTTGCGTATCCAAGTCTCCAATAATGAACAACTTATCTAAAGAATAATTTCTAAATTCTCTTCTAAAATACTGAATAGAAATTCTTACCTCATCTATTATTTTATCAACAGCATTCTCTTTCTCTTTTCCGTAACTACCTAAAAACCTATTAAATATGGGTAAATCATTATAAAAAAAAGTAATATAAGAGGCATCAGGAGAGAAATCAAGGATAATAAAATTATTTATCTTCTTTGCAATTTTTAGAGACCTCACCACTCTCATAAGCGCCACTGCAGAAGGTTCAATATTTAATATCCTTATATTGGCACCTTTAAGTAAGAAGAGATATCTTTCTAAAGTAATTTTCTTTATTCCTATAAAAGATAAATTTATTTTTTTATCTTTGGGAATCTTAACATAATCGTAATCCCAAACTAAATCCTCTATACTAAAAGGGATATATTTTTCTATTTCATACTTAATAGATGCCTCTACCTCTCTTTTACTCATTAGAGGCATATCAAAACAGCGGTAAATAAACTCCTTATCTTCTAAAGAAACAAACGCCTCATTATTCTTACCTCCTCCTACTTCTCTTACCACTTTATTTATTAAAGCCTCCCATAATACATCTCTTTTAACAACACCCTCTTTTACATCTTCCTCTAATGATGAAATATTAAGTTTTGTAAAAGCTACTAAGTTTTTATCTTCTAAACGTACACAAACAACGAAGCTCTCCCCTATATATATTCCCAGATATTCTTTACTCATTTATTTTTACTACAGTTTTTAAGCCATTTCTCTATTTCTCTACGGTCAAAACGCCATACCTTACCGATTTTTATCCCTGAAATTTTCTTCTGATGCAACCAATTATAAATGGTCTGTCTTCTAAGACCCAAATATTCTGCTAATTCACTAATACTCATTAATCGTACTGTTCTCGATTCTTTCATTTTTTATAATTTAAATACAATTATATTTAATTATTTTTATTTACTTATGTCAAGTATAATTTATTATAATTTGTTACTTTATTTCTATATATTGTGACATTTCTTTCCTTACACTATATGTTGTATAATCAAAGTTAAATGCGGTCTTAAAAGAGCGTTCTGCATAATAATTCTCCCCAATAATAAAATTAGAATATTCAATTACGCTTATAAGGACATTATTAAAAAGTTATATTTCTAAAATTGTTTGTAGAAAGGTATCTTGATAATGTAAGAAGGCAGGAATTCTAAAGATTATAATCTACCGTTACCTCTATTTTATCTGTATTATCTACTCCCCCTCCATGAACAACATTAATATTCACAGGTAAACCTAAGAAAGGATATCCTCTAATGCCACTGCCAATACGAAAAGCTGGTGTTCCCGAAGGGTCATTACCTTGCCTTAACTGGTCAAAAGCATACACCACACCTGCCATAGCTGCATAGTAAGCTCGTAACCTTCTAATTTTATGCTCTGCTATGCGTGCCTGTTGAGACATAACATAAAGAACAGCTAAGCAAAGAAAAACAATTGTAAGCATCACTCCTATTACCACAACAAGGACTACACCTTTTTTTCTACCGTAAACAGACTTTATAGTCATTATTTTCTTTTTTTAATATAATATGCCCTTCCCGAGCCAACCACCCTATGCTCATAAAAATAAGCTTTGGTGATTTATCAATCTTTTTTATAATATTCTTTAAAGAAGTTTCTTTTGACTTTTCTAATAAATCCCATATCTCTCCTGCAACAATCCCTATTTCTGTAATCATAATCTAATTTTACCATTAAATAGCCATAGATGTCCAGAATTTTTTAATAATCAATAAGCTTCATTCCCGAGAAATCGTGGCAATCCCTATCTTATCTATTCCTACGCGCTTACATATATCCCATATTCCCACTACTGCTCCTAAACTTGAATCTCTATCTGCCTTTATAAATATAGACTTGCAATCTGCCTTCTTTAGATACTGCTCCAGTTCAGAAGAAGTAAATATCTTCCCTTCTACGTATATAAGGTCCTCTGAAGAAATAGTAATCATAACTGTTTTTGTCCGCACAACTTCTGATACAGAAGATTTTGGTAATCTTATATTAATACCAGGAGAAACTACAAAATTAGAAGTGAGCATAAAAAAAATCAGTAATAAAAATACACAATCTATAAGAGGTGTAATCTCTAATTGTTTCAACCCTGCCTCAATATTTATATGCCTTTTAAATCTCATTTACTTTGCTCCTGAAGTAACTTCTAAGAGTTCTGTAGAAGCTCTTTCTGCCTCTAATACATACATATTAACCTTATGGACAAAATAATTATAGGCAAGATAACTAATAATGGCAATACATAATCCTGCTACGGTAGTAAGCAAAGCCTCCCATATCCCCCCAGCAATATCAGAAGGATTAATCATTCCTGCAGTAACAGCTTTCTGCTCAATGGCATAAAAACTCTTCACCAAACCCACAACTGTTCCCAAAAGTCCTATAAGAGGAGAAACATGTGCTAAGGTACTTAAAAAATTCAGATTTTTTTCTAACTTAGGTATTTCATACAAAGAAGAATTTTCCATTGCTTCTTTTATAACCCCTTTAGGATAGTTATAATGGTATATTCCTGCTTTAATAATATTGGTAAGATAATAAGGATTTTTCTCGCATAAGCTTATGGCTTCTTTTATATTCCCTTCAGAGAAACATTTCAAAATTTTTTCTATTATTTTTTGGCTATTATATTTTTTAAAACTCGCAAAAAATAAAAACCGTTCAATAATAATTGCTAAAGAGACTATTGAACAAGCCATCAACGGCCACATCAACCATCCCCCTTTGGCAATAAAGCCAAAACTCTTTAACATTAAATCAATCATTTTCCCTCCTAATTTTTAAATTTTAGCTTAATATGTACTTACCTTATAAGACTGCTTAACCTTTTTTCTGCAACTTTTGCCTCAGGGTAACCTGTGGAAATTATCTTATTATACATCCCCCTTGCCTTTTCAATATCATCTTTACGTTCATAGATACGTGCTAAACGGAAGTAAGCCTTAATTTTATCCTCTGTAGAATTGGAATTATAAACTACTTTATAATATTCTTCAATAGCTTCCTCTAATTTGTTAAGTTTCTCTAAACAAAACCCAAAAGCAAAATGGATACGTGGCGAGCTCTCACCTACTCTAATTATCTCTTTAAATATATTTTCTGCTTCGTCATATCTCTTCATTTCCTTTAAAAGAAAAGCCTCTTCTAAAAGAGCCTCTTTACTAAATTTATTTTTTGTTTTTGATATCTCTCTATAAATTTCTAAGGCTTCTTTACCTTTACCTTTAAAAATAAATATTTTCGCTATATACATCTGTGCTTCTTCTCTTAAAGATGTCTCTCTGAGTATATTAAAATAATACTGGGCTTTATCTAAGTATCCTTTATTAAAATAAAGAACTCCTAAGGAAAACATAGCTTCATCTTTAATTTCACTATTATTATACTCCTCTATTATGAGCTCATAAAAATATTCTGCTTTAGAAAAATCACTCTGAGCTTCATAAATTTTCCCCAGATACAAATAAACAAAAGGAATATTATCACTATAGGGAAACAAACGTAAAAATTTCCTTGCTTTTTTAATAACATTATTGAAATCAGAAAGTCCATAATACGCCTCAATCATTCCCAGAAGCGATAATTCCTCTAATCCTTTTTCTTTTCTTTTTAAAACCTCACTAAAAACTTCCACAGCTTTTCTATACAACCCACCCCCCAAAAGAGCCTCTCCATAAAGATAATACGATTGCCAAAATAATCTATGTCCTTGATAACACTTTGTAAATTTTAAAAAAGCATTTTGGGCCTCTCTAAAATCCTTTTTAGAAAGGTAAACAACTCCTGTATAATAAAGCACTTCTGGTATTAAGCTGGAAGAAGGAAAGTTGTTTTTTAATATAGAAAAATTAGAAAGAGCTTCTTCCCAGTTATGTTTCTCTATCATAATCATTCCTATCTGAAAATAAATATAATCACTATAAAGGCTATCGGGGTAATTCTCTAATATATTTTTATAATACCTTACTGCTTTATCTAACTTTCCTTTATTCTTATAGGAATTAGCTATTTGAATCTCTGAAGTTATTTTAATCATGAGATTATTGGTATTATGAGCGGTATGTTGAAAGGCTTGTATAGCTTTTTTAAAATCACCATCTTTTATATAACACCACCCCAGTCCATAATAAGCGTCATCAGCTATACTTTTATAATAATACTTATCGCAGTTATCAATAATATCCTTATAGATAGATAGAGCATCTTTTATCCGTCCCATACGGTAGAAAATCTCTGCTTTATATAAATAAGCTAAAGGAGTATACTCACTTTCAGAAAACTTCTCTAAGAATTTACTTAATTTATCTAAACTTAAGCTATATTCTTTCTTATTAAAGTAATATACTCCATATGAAAAAAGTTTATATTCTTCCAAATAAATATTTGAAAAATCTTTCTCTGCTTGAGTCAAATCTCCTTGGGCAAGAAAAGACAAGCCTCTTTTTTGATGAATTAAATCTTTTAGTTGCCTATCATCTGTTATACTAAGAGCAAAAGTATACTCTTCTATAGCTTTATTGTATTCATTATCTTTATAGTAACTTTCCGCACGATAAAAATGCATTTTATCCTGCAATTTTCCTGTGGGATTCTTATCTAAATATTGAGAGGTTAAAATATTTATCTCTTTATAATCATCGTATTTACGTAATAAGTATAACAGTCCTAAATAGGCATTCTCAACAATTTCATTCTCTCTACAACTATTAATAATTTCTTTTAAGATAACAAGAGCGTCTTTTCCTCTGCTATTTTTTAAATATAACTGTGCAAGTAAATATTTACTTTTCCATATAAAATAGGAATTAGGATAATCTTTTATAATTTTTTCTATATACTTAAAGGCTTTAGAATAATCTCCTAAAATATAATAAGTCTTTGACAGCCAATAATATGTTTCATCATAGACATTCTTATAGTCTTCCTTTCCCACAATAGAATTTAAAATTCTAATTGTATCTTTGTAATTACCTTGAAAATATAAAGACTTAGCTAAATAAAGCTCAGCTGAAGGCATTTTAAAAGAATCAGGGTAAGACTTTATAAAACTATTAAATAACTTTTCACTTTCTTTATAACGTCCTTCAGAATATACATCTACTGCTTTATAAAAAACATCATCCTCTCTGTCTAATGCAAAAATACGAAAAGAAAGAAAAGAAAAGAAAAATATTGCCTCAATAAAAATTATCCTACTTTTCATAAGAAACTTCTCTCAGTTTACTTTTAAGAAACTTTGCAGTATAAGACAATCTATTATTTATTATCTCTTCGGGCGAACCACAGGCAACCAAATACCCCCCCTCTTCTCCTCCTTCAGGTCCTAAATCTATTATATAATCAGCGCATTTTATTACATCCAAATTATGCTCTATCACTAAAACCGTATTGCCTCTATCTACTAATCTCTCTAAACATAAAAGTAGTTTTTTTACATCATCGAAATGAAGGCCTGTCGTGGGTTCATCAAGAATATAGAGGGTTTTACCTGTGGGACGTTTCCTTAACTGGGAAGCAAGCTTTATCCTCTGAGCCTCTCCCCCTGAAAGGGTAGTTGCTGGTTGTCCCAAAGTAATATAGCCTAAACCAACATCCTTTAAGGTCTGCAAGATGTTTTTAATGTGAGGAAAATTGTTAAAAAGAGAGAAAGCGCTATCTACATTCATATTTAAGACATCGGAAATAGAAAGCCCTTTAAATTTAACTTCAAGAGTCTGTTCGTTAAATCTTTTACCTTTACATACCTCACAGGGAACATACACATCGGGAAGAAAGTGCATCTCGATTTTTCTCTCCCCCTCCCCCCTACATGCCTCGCATCTTCCTCCTTTAACATTGAAACTAAATCTACTCGGCTTATATCCCCGCCTCCTTGCCTCATCAATTTTACTAAAAACCTGCCGAATATAAGTAAATACTCCTGTGTAAGTAGCAGGATTTGAACGGGGAGTCCTTCCAATGGGAGATTGGTCAACAATTACTACCTTATCAATTATTTCTATCCCTTCTATAGAAGTATGTAAACCAGGTTTCTCTCTCGCCTTATACAACCTCTTCGTTAATGCTTTATAAAGAATCTCATTAACAAGGGTAGATTTTCCTGAACCCGACACTCCTGTAACACACACAAACACCCCTAAAGGTATTTTAACATCTATATTCTTTAAATTATATTGAGATGCTCCTCTTATGAAAAGACAAGGTTTATCTCGATAAGAACGCCTGCGAAAAGAAAAAAATATTTTCTCCTCCTCCCTTAGATACTTTCCTGTCAAAGAAGACGAATTCTCTATTCCCTCTAAATTCCCCGAATAAACCACCCTTCCACCATAATCACCTGCCCCCGGTCCTAAATCTACAATCCAATCACTATTCTTGATAACATCTGCATCATGCTCAACAACAATAACCGTATTAGAGAGGTCACGCAGTTTTCTTAAAGTATAAATTAACTTTTTATTATCATAAGGATGAAGACCAATAGTAGGTTCGTCTAAGATATAAATTACACCACTAAGAGCAGAGCCAACCTGAGTTGCTAAACGGATACGCTGGGCTTCTCCCCCTGAAAGAGTAGAACTCAACCTATCCAAAGTCAAATAAGAAATACCTACATTAATACAAAAAGAAAGACGATTCTTTACCTCTTTAAGAATGTGCTCTGCTATCTTTTTTTCGTAAGCGTTAAGAGGAAATGAAGAAAAAAAATCAAAAGCTTCACCAATACTCATCCTTACAATATCCCAAATAGATTTATCGTGTATATATACAGAAAGACTTTCCTCACGAAGACGTTTTCCTTCACAAGAAGGACAGGGAAGACGAGACATAAATTTTGCTGTCTCTTCTTTAACATAAGCACTATCCGTATTCTTAAAAATACGCATTAAATGAGGAATCACACCTTCAAAGGGCTTACCCCATATCCATATATTCTTATCCCCAAAAATAATGAGTTTCTGTATTTTTTTAGGTAGTTTTCTAAAAGGGATATCCAAGCTAAAACCCACTTCTCTTGACAACTCTCTTAATAAAGAACGATAATAAAGAATGTAACCCCTGCTACCTCTCCTCCAAGGTTCAATCGCTCCTTCATTTAACGACTTATTTTTGTCAGGGATAACCAAATCAGGGTCAAACTCAAACTTAGTTCCTAATCCATTACAAGCAGGACACGCTCCATAGGGAGAATTAAAACTAAACATTCGGGGGGCAACCTCCTCTAAAGATATTCCACATCCTGGGCAACTAAATTTTGTATTGAATATGACTTCTCTATTCTCATCTTCAAGATAAACTATTAATAGACCTTCTGAATAATGTAAAGCAGTCTCTACAGAATCGGCAATTCTTTTCTTTAAGGTTTTAGAAACGACAACCCTATCCACTACTATTTCAATATGATGTTGACGATATTTATTCAGTTTAATTTCCTCCTCTAACTCGCATATCTTCTTATCAACTCTTACTCTCACAAACCCCTCTTTAAGTAATCGTTTAAATAAAGCAACATATTCTCCTTTTTTCCCTCTTATTAAAGGAGAAAGGATGTAGACCTTTTTATCTCTAAATGAATTGATAATTTTATCTATAATTTCATCGGGAGTCATTTTAGTTATAGGCTTCTTACACTTATAACAATATGGTTTACCAATACGAGCAAAAAGAAGACGTAAATAATCATAAACTTCTGTCTGGGTAGCAACAATAGACCGTGGAGAACCCCCTGCAGTGCGTTGTTCAATAGCAATTGCAGGTGATAAACCTTCAATGTATTCTACATCAGGCTTCTTAAGCTGCTCTAAAAATTGGCGAGCATAACTAGAAAGGCTTTCCACATATCGACGTTGACCTTCAGCATATATGGTATCAAAAGCCAATGAAGATTTTCCCGAACCTGAAACACCTGTAATGACAATAAGTTTATTCTTAGGAAGTTTAAGATTTATATTCTTAAGATTGTGCTCTTTTGCGCCATAGATAGAAAGAAACTCCATAATCAACTACCCACCCAGAGAGTATTTACAAGCTTTTTAAGAAGATTTTTTACAGAAAGAATCGTAACAACACTTGTCTTCGGGTTAACTCTTGAAGGAACATTTTCTAAGGTAATAGAGAGTTTGCCTTTATCAGCAATCAATTCAATACGATGAGTATTTCTTTTAATATGGGGGTCGATTTTTATTGTAACCTCTATATTTTTAAAACCTGTTGCCAAAAATAAAGTTGAAGCAACATTGATATTTTTGGGAAAGTATTTAATAGCTTTTTCTATATTCCCCCGAAATAAAATTTTTTCTTTCTTTATTTTTCTAATATCTATGTCCTTTCTTTCTAAAAATTTTATACCTTCAAGCGAAAATGGTGGCTTAGATGTGATGAGCTTTAAAGATTTTATCTTACTTAAGGCAAAAGACTCAATACCATCAATTCCACAAATAGCCCCCGAAGGAATAAAAATTCTTTTAAAAGAGAAAATTTTTTTTAAAACACGAGGGTATATACTAAAAACACCGCTACTTAAAATAAATAGTATTTTATCTCTTCTTGTTTTTTCTATTAATTTTTTAGCACATTCTATAGAAGCACACTCAATAATAATATCAGAAGAGGCTATAAGAGCATGAAAGCTGAATATTCTGGGTTTCTTATTTAGATGTGCTATCACAGACTCTACTTTATCCTTATTAATATCGTAAATGCCTATTAATGTAAAAAACTTATTTAACTTTCTATCAATAAAATAAGCAACTTCTGAGCCAATCGCTCCACAACCAATAATACCTACTTTTAACTTACCTCTTGATAATATCATCTTTTTATTAACATATTGTCGATTAAACGTGCCTTTCCTATATATATAGCTAAAGCTACTAACACTCTTTTTTCTATCTTCCTTACATCTTGCAAGGTAAAAGGATCCACAATGTTTATATAGTCAATTTTTGAAGAAGGTGCCTCTTTTTTTATTAGTTTCTGCATAGCCTTAATGATTGTGGGAGGCTGTTTTTTATTTTTTACCATCCTATAGGCTAATTTTAAGGCATGGTATAAAGATAAAGCCTCTTTGCGTTGATGGGAAGTAAGGTATGTATTTCTTGAGCTTAAAGCCAAACCATCTTTCTCCCTTACAATAGGCATAACTTTTATTTTGAGAGAAAAGTTCAAATCCTTAACCATCCTCTTTATAATCACTGCCTGTTGATAATCCTTCTGCCCAAAATAAGCGATGTCAGGTAATACAATATTAAATAGTTTAGCGACAATAGTACATACGCCTTTAAAATGCCCTGGACGGCGCTTCCCACAGAGATATTTACTTAATTCTATTTCCTCTACATAGGTAGAAAATTTCTTACTGTACATCGCTTTTACATTGGGATAAAAAATTAAATCTACCCCTTCTTGTTTAAGAATTTCCTTGTCTTTTTTGAAATTACGAGGATATTTTCTATAATCTTCATGCGGCCCAAACTGGGTAGGATTGACAAAAATACTTACCACTACGAAGCTGGTATTTTTCTTTGCTTCTTTAATTAAAGAAATATGCCCCTCATGAAGCGCCCCCATAGTAGGAATAAACCCTACTGTATCTCCTCTTTTTTTAACTTTATTGATAATTTCTCTTACTTTTTTTACATTCCTTAAAACAATCATTATTTTCTAGACCGTATTTGTGTTTTCTTAAAATTACAAATAAACTTTCTCATTTCCGGTTCTATCTCAAAAAGAGGCTTTAAAACGAACTCACGTTCAAACATACGGGGATGAGGAATCTTCAATGTATCCTCATCTATAACCTCTTTTCTATACAAAAGAATATCCAAATCAATTGTACGTGGTCCAAATCTTATTGTTCTTTTTCGTCCGAGTTTTTTCTCTATATCTTTAAGAGTAGAAAGAAGCTCATAAGGAGAAAGCGTTGTGTTTATTTTAACTACACCGTTAAGATAGTCACCCTGAGGTGGTCCGCCAACAGGTTTGCTCTCAATAAATGAAGAAACCTTCTCGATAGTTATCTCTGGATGTGCCTCCATATATTCAAGAGCTTTTTTCAGATTTTCTCTTCGGTCTCCTAAATTAGACCCTAATGAAATGAATGCCACTTTTTTTCTCATCCCATCATAAAATAATAAACTTTTCCTATTTTACTGTTAATTATCTTCAGAAGCTAAAAGCTATAAACTAACTTTCTACCTGCTCTATGCTATATCCTTCTAATTGCTTCTTTTAGTTCGGTAATATCTACTGTAAGAGCAAATCTTACAAATCCTTCACCATATTTACCAAAACCTATTCCTGGCGTGGCAACAATTTTTTTATTTAAAAGATAATGGGAAAAATCCATAGAAGATTTAAAAGATAGAGGTATCTTCACCCATACATAGAAAGTGCTATAAGCGTATATCTTCTTAAATCCTTTCTGATTTAACCCTTTAACAAAAAAATCTCTTCTTTCTCTAATAATCTTTCTTAAGTTTCTAACATACCCTTTCTCTTTATCTAAGGCATAAGCTCCTGCATCCTGAATGGCACCAAAAATTCCTGAATCAATATTCGTCTTTATTTTCAAGAGACACTTAATCAAACCTTTGTTACCAGAAGCCCAACCAATACGAAAGCCTGTCATACAAAAGGTCTTGGAAAAAGAGTGAAACTCAATAGCTATTTCTTCAGCTCCTTTTATCTGAAAGATACTTAAAGGTTTTCTCTCAAAGTAAATTTCTGAATAGGCATTATCGTAAGCAAGAATAATACCATAATGAGAGCAGAACTTAACCACTTCTTTTAAGAACTCACGAGGCGCTAAAGCAGTTGTAGGATTATTAGGATAATTTAAATACATAAGTTTACTTTTATTTCTTATCCCCAACGGTATCTTCTCTAAAGAGGGTAAAAAATTATTATCTTCTCTTAGGGGCATCTCATAAATTTTCCCTAAAGCTAAAACCACAGCTCCTCTATAACCAGGATAACCAGGAGAAGGAACAAGAACATACTCGCCGGGATTAACAAATGCTAATGGTAAATGTACTAATCCTTCTTTGGAACCAATTAAAGGTAAAATTTCTCTTTCCTTATCTAAATTAATTCCGAATCTTTTTTTCATCCATTTTTTTATAGAATTTCTTAAATTTTCTTTGCCCTGGTCTAAAGCATACTTCTGATTATCTTTTTGTTTAGCGGACCTATAAAGAGTGTTGATTACCCCCCAAGGAGCTAAAATATCCGGATCACCTATACTTAAATCTTTTAGCACAACCCTTCTTTTTCTTAACTTTTGTTTCTTACGTTCAATTTGAGCAAAAAGATAAGGAGGTAATCTCTGTAATCGTTGTGATAAAAGTAATTTTTTCTTTTTCATATCCCTCCTCTTTATCTTAAAGAGATTTATGAATCCCTTCCAAAAAGTACATCCTCCATAGAGTAAAGGCCTTTCTTTTTATCTTTTATCCATTTTGCTGCTACAATTGCTCCTTGAGCAAATATATCACGTGTCTTTGCGGAATGGGAAAGTTCAATCTCATCTAATGTGCTCTTAAAGATAACGCTATGGTCACCTACAATCTCATCTTCACGAATAGAAACAATATCTTCTGTCTTTATGCTGAAACCCTCACTATTTATAATATTTGCTATTTTTTTGGCGGTTCCGCTAGGGGCATCTTTTTTATGAATATGATGAGCCTCTTCAATATAAACCTCATACTCTTTTAATACTTTTGCTGCTTCTTTCACCAGACGAAAAACTAAGTTAACACCAATGCTCATATTAGGAGAAAATACTATAGGAATCTTTTCTGCTATTCTTTTTACCTCATCAGCCTCATCGTCACTAAAACCTGTTGTCCCTACTACTGCTGTTTTTTTTAATGTAACTAAATATCTAAGATGTTCTAAAGTAGCAGTGGGCGTAGAAAATTCAATGAGGCAATCGCACCTTTCTAATTCTATTAATTTATCTGTGACTTTTACCCCTTCAACTATATTTCCTACATCCTTATGGCCAGTTTTTTCTAACCCTATAACAACTTCAATATCTTTATCTTTTTTACTCAAATTAAGAATTCTCCTTCCCATTCTCCCACAAATACCACTTATCCCTGCTCTTAACATCTTTACCCCTTTCTCTTAATATTATAACAAATTTTATTTTCTCTTAAATATCGCCACCCCAAATTCTAAAGAAGTAAAAGGATAAGGACCAAAGACTTTAATAAGTTCATAATTATTTAATATCCAATGATAAATATTTTCCCCATAGTGAATACCAAAAAAAGGATATCCATATTCATATGTAGCTCTGGAAAGTATTATTATATAATCTATTTTGTATTTATTTAAGTTCTTTATTATTTTATTTTCCGTAACAATTCTGACTATAGGAGGAAGAAAAGTATGATACCGTAAAGGGTTATCTCTTTGAGAAAAAAAATTTATTCCTATTCCTTCGGGGAAAACAACAACTTTTGCATTCTTAGCAGTATGCTTTCTTAAAAAATAAACCGTTTCCCAGAATCTCTGCGTGCAGGGCGTGCAGAAAAAATACAAATTTCCCCTCGGAGTAAAAATAGAGCATTTTTTCATACTATAACTCTCATAATTAAATCTGGCAAATAACAAAGACAGTAAAACAAAGAAAATAGAAACAGAAAACAGATAATAGCGTTTTACATTTTTATTAATTGCAACTCTTATGATAAAGGTAAACAAAGGAAAACATATATCTTTAAAGAAAATATAATAACAGACTAAACTGGGAACTAAAAGAAAAAAACCATACCCATTAGGAGAAGCAAGAAATATTATCCTTAATATAAGCAAAAGTGAAATAACAAATAAAACTAAATATGAAGAAATCTTCTCTTTTTCTTTACTAAAAAATAACCTAAAAATATATATCATTATTCCCCCAAGAAGCACTAGAGGTATTAATCTGTATTGAAGGAAAAAGTTAACAACTCCGACAAAAAGAAAAGTAACTCTAAACGAAACTATTCCTAATATAGTATATAATAAAAGAGGAAATAATTTTATTGTTGTTCTTTTAAGGAAAATATGTATTACAACACTCATTAAATAAAATAGAAAAGCTATTATAAACTGAGAAAAAAAAGAGATAATAATATTTTTTAAATTATAAGAAAGATTATCAAACCCTGAGATAATATAATCAAACTTATTCCCTCCTTCTAAACAGAAAGAAATCATATTAATTATAGATTCACGGAAATAAAAAAAGGCATTATTAAGATATAAAAATAGCCAGTAAGACAATAAACTCATCAAAAAAGGAATAAACATATATATAATAACCTTCGATTTTCTTTCTTTGGGGATACATCCTATAAAAATCGCAACAAATACTAACCAAATAAAAACACCAAAATCTACACGAGATAAAAAAACAAAATATATAGAAAGCGCCCAAAAGACCAAATATCTATAGTGCTTTTTTCTTATAAATTTAATATAGAAGTATAGTGAAGAAAGAATAAACATTATAAGAAAAGTAGAAGAAAAACTATAAGGTAATATAAAATTAAAAATACAGTTAGAACAATAACATCCAAAAGCAAAAACTAAAAGAAAGTTTAATAAAAGAACTGTAGAAAATGCCCTATTAAGAAAAAGGCGAGAAAGTTTATAAAGAAAATAACAGGAAAAACCAGTAATAAATATCCCTAAAAAAACTGAGTATATTATATTTACACCAAATATTTTATACAAAAAAGAAATAGAATAAGGCGCTAAAAAACCATAATGGTAAAAAATATCTTTATATAAAGTTTTTCCTACAGTTAAGTTATAAGCTACCCACTGGTCTCTAAAAGTATCGACAACAGGGTTGCCCCATTTTAACCAGCTTAAAGCAAGAAAATATAAAAAAACTGCACTTATAATACAGAATGGTAATGGTATTGTAGAACGAAGAAAAAGGTTTTTTTTATTCTTCATTAATTAATTTAACCTCTATAAAATAATTAAACTCTTTTTTAAATTATATTAAACAAAATATTTAACTCTGCCTGACAATTCAGATAACAATCTCTGCACTTTGAAATATCACGCCGTATCTTATTATACATTGCTGAATACCAAAATTTCTTAAGGGAACTCTCTTTTACATTTCCCACGGATTTCCCCCAATTAACCCATGGCATACAGGGAAAAATTTGACCATAGCAATCCACAGCATAAGAATTATATCCCGCAAAACAAATAAGGGGTGACTTTTCACCCCCAAAAGAATTCTTAAATAATTTTAAATGACGAGGTGAATTTTCTACCCTTACTATCTTCTTCCCCTCCTTCAAAATATAATCAACCACTGTATCTATCTTTTCTAAAAAAATATTATCAAAATTCACAGGAGTATCATCTGTCAAAACAGAAAAAGGCTGTTGTGGGATAAACTCAATACAGTCTACTTTTAAACTATGAGCTAGTTTAAACAAATCGGGTATCTCATCGATATTATCTTTACCTATTACAGTCACTACTTTCACGCGTATAGGAACACCCATTTTCTTTCGCATGAAATCAATACACTCTACAGCATAAACTACCCTATCAAATGCCCCCCGATAACCTCTAATTGCATCGTGAGTAGAAGCATAGGCTCCATCTAAAGAAATATTTATAGAGTCAACATTAGCATATAGAAGCCTTTTGATATTTTCGCTATCAAGGAAAAACCCATTAGTATTTAAGTGAGTAATCATACCTAATTCCTTTGAATACTTCATAAGCTCAAATATATCTTCTCGTAAAAGTGGCTCTCCTCCTGTAAAACCTATACCCGCTGTCCCCAAGCTTGCAAATTCCTTAAGAATTTTTTTTAACTGTAAGGTTGAGAATTCTTTTAACCCCTGCTTTTGGATAAACTTATCTCTCAATGGCAAATCACACATTTTACACTTATAGTTACATCGATAATTAACAACAAAAGTACCTAAAATCGGACCACAGAAAGGCCGACCCGCAATAAAAGAAATATGAATAATAAAGTATTGCCAGAATCTTTTAAAAAACCAATCCCACTTTCCTTCAACAACTTTATTTTTTATAAAATCAATATAGACTTTTCTAATCATAGTCTACCCCTTTTAAAGACAACAAATAAATTAGCCAAAATACTTTGATATGCTTCACAAGGTGTCCAACATTGAGGGCACTTTTGCTTGCGAATCTCTTCTCTTATTCTATATCTAGAAACAGTATCCCACATCTTATTTATATCATAATCAAAGTCAACGATATTACCTATAGACTTATTATATATACTACAAGGAAAAATATTACCCTCTGGATCCATAAAAAAAGATGCGGAAAAAGCCTGACAAGTAATAGGCGTCTTTTTTTCTGATAAATAAATTCTGGCTAATTTCTGATATTCATATTCAAGAAAACCAATAGGGCTAAACAAAAAAATCTTACGTCTTCTAATAATTCTTTCTAACTGAGGCCATAATTTATCATAATCATTAGAATCTGATGTATCTATATTTTTATAATAATGAGGGGAATACTGAATTAAATTTACATGGAAGTCATTATAACGGATATTACCAATTTTTTCTTCTACAGATTTAACTGTCTCATCAAATTTTCCTATATTCGCTGGCTGTAAGGTAGTGCCGAAAAATACATTAAACCTTGCACTTCTTAATTTACGTAATTGCCTGAAAGTTTCCACAGCTCTATCCCAAGAACCCTCAACTCCCCGTATCTGATCATGTAACTTTTGCGGACCATCTAAACTGATAGTGACTAATATCTTGGGTATCTTATAATTAACTAACAACCTGTTTATTACCTCAAGAATAAGTTTGGTCTGGAAACCATTCGTAGGAAAATCTAAAAGATACAGATCTTTGCAAGTTGTGAGAATAATATCAAAAATATCTAACAAATCTTCTCTTAAAAATATTTCTCCCCCACTTACATTAATCCACGAAAATTTGCAAAAATTTTTAAAAAACTTCTTTATCTGAGCGACGGATAGCTCTTCTTCCTTATGTTCTTGCCAAATATTACACATATTACATCTAAGATTACATCGGTAGGTTAAAATATAAGTAAATCTATAGGGATACCTTAAATCGGTAAAATTACTAACGAGTATATTCTTTGCTAATCCTATCAATCTACGCATTTACTTTCAACTTCTCCAACCTAAAAGGTGATTTTTCGTCAAAGTAATTAGTAACTATTCCCAAAAATACCTCATCTGGGCTAATCTTTCTCATACATGCCCCTTGACCTTCGGGATGCCCACATTTGTTTATTTTAGCATTATAATTTGTTATGCAAGGAGCACACTCTAATTGTCTATAAAACCATATACTCTTCTTACCCCATGGTCCATATAGAAAGGGGGTGTTTGGGCCATAAAGTCCTACTACAGGGACTCCCAAAGAAGTAGCAATATGAACAGGGGCGGTATCAGCTGAGACAACTAAGTCACTTAGTCTAATTAAGGCTATAAATTCTTCAAAATTAAACTTTCCACTTAGATTAATTGCTCCTTTTTTATTCTTTATCATTGCAAAAACTCTTTCTATTAAAACCTTTTCTTCTGTCAATCCTGTAAAAATTATCTTTACGTCAAAATTATTTATTAATCTGTCAGATAATTCAGCAAAATGCTCAAAGGGCCAGCGTCTAAGTGCAAAATTCTTACTTGTTCCTACATGAAGAATAATTATAATATCTTCAGGAAAAACTCCTTCCTTAGATAATATGCTTCTTACCGTCCTAATACAATGATCATGGCAGTTTAAAGGAAAAGGCTCTATCTCGTCTATAGCAAGAACTCCCAAAGACTCTACTAAACTATAAAAAGATTTTGTAATATGAATGTCGTCTCTATAGACAGTAGGATTTGTATATAATATAAAGCGATGTTGCCCTTTAGTATTAAACCCCACAGTTTTTTTTCTTCCTATAAGAGCACACCATATTGCTGAAAACCTTGCGAACTGTTCAAAGTCAACTATTACATCATAATCTTTCTTAATCAATATTTTAAATGTCCTTATAGAGGTAATAAGAAATTTAACTATATGGGTTGTATCTATAGTATAAATATCCCTAAAAATCCCTGCAGAACGAGAAGCATCCTTATTGTTTGTTAAAGTTAATAAGTCTATATTTGCATTTTTATACTTCTTCTTTAATGCACTCGCTGCAGGTAAAATCATAATGATATTACCTATACCCCAAAATTTAATAAACAAAAGATTATTATATTCTTCTGAAGAAATGTTAGATAATCTGAATATTTTCTTTATAAGAAATATTAAATATACCAGAGGTATTCCTATATAAATATCTATCCATCGTACTAGTTTCCAATTCATCAATATGCCTATATCTTTTTTGCTATCATAACGACATCGCCAAAACTACCTGTAAATATAAGTTCCTAACCCTCAAGAAATTAACTATTTTATTGAGTATATTGTAAAATATTTTATTTATTTTAGATTTAGAAAGTTGACGCAGTATGTAATTAATCTTAAAAGTTTTCTTATAGGGTTTAGCAGATATTACTAAAAATCCATTTCTATTTAAAAAATTCTGAAGCGCACTGTCAGAAAAATAATATAAATACATTCTTCTGTAAAACCACCACTGGTATCCAAAAATCTTTGCCGAAAGGCTTCTTAGGTTAGGAGTCACTAAATATAATATCCCCCCGGTTTTAATATTTTATACATATGGAGTATAAAATTTTTAGGATTACTTAAATGTTCAATTATTTCTATAGCTGTAATTACATCGAAATAATTATTAGAAAATTTAATCTCTGCTACATCTGCGCATACAACATTTAACCCTAATTTTTCTCTTGCATATCTGCAAGCATTTTCGCTTAGCTCAACTCCATAAACTTTAGAACCAACTTCTTTAGCTAACTTTAGCAATAATCCATAAGAACATCCAACATCTAAAAAACAAGCATTATCAGAAACAAATTTTTTAATATCTCGCAATATACGCTTATAAGTAACTGTCCTCTCTAAAGCTTGATTTAAATATAAATCATCATTAGAGGCTGAGTATGATAAAGTTAAATCTTGATTATCTAGTAAAGAAAATACCACTCCGCATTCCTGACACTGTGCTAGCTTATAAAAAACACCAAAATCGGAGACAGTAGGTGAAAAACCAAATTGTTCTATCTTTTTTGTATTATTTAGGGGAGAAGAAAAGATTATTTTTATTTCTGTTGAGCCACACAATACACATTCTTTCTCATTCATTACTTTTTATTAAGTTAATTCATCTATTATGAGTAAAATATATTATTTTAAATATTGTAACATAAAATTATAGATTTAAAATAACAAACAGCTTCTTATCATCAAGAAAATTGTATATTCTTTATTCTTCCCGTGTTAGATTGTTTATTATCTTTACCTTAGAATGAAATCACTAGGTAAAGAACAAAGCCTATAATATTTTATGTAGAGGGAAAAATATTTAAAATGAAAGGAGTATATCTAAAAATCTAATTTATTTTTTGCAATACATAACAGATAAAGTCCAAAAGGAAATTTTAAAAATCTCTCTATAAAAGCAATAACCGGTATGGTCCCATCAAAAATCTGAATTACTAATTTTGACATTCTTTCTCTTCTTAAAAGTTTGAAATTTATAAACCATCCTACTGCTCCTAAAAAATTCATAAATTCTATTCTTTCTATATAAAAACCTTCATTTTTAAGCTTGGTTTTTAACTCATCCCTTGAGTATCTCCGAAAATGGCCCAATTTGCTATCCAATTTCCCGAACAAACTTTTATGAGCAGGAACCAATAGTATGAGATTTCCTTCTTTAATAAGTACCTTTTTTAATTTCTTAATAGATTCTATATCGTGCTCTATATGTTCTAAAATATTTATTCCTATAATAGTATCAAACTCTCCCTCAGAAAACACAGTATCTATGTTTAAAATATCTATATTCTTAACTTCTACGTGAGGATTGCCAACAAATCTTCTTTTTAAATATGTGGTATATTTTTTATTAATATCAGTAAGAGTTACTTTTCTATTTTTTTTCACCAGGTATTTCGATATTGCTCCTATACCAGAACCTAATTCTAATATTTTCTTCCCTAAAAAAGGTTCAATTTTTTTATAAACCCACCAGTTATTGTTTTTCATAATTATCGTCTTCAATAATGTGTCTTCTCCTAAATCAACCCCTCTAATTATCGATCTTAGAAGCCAATACAAACACGTAAAGAAATCTGTCCATCTTATTTTCTTCCCCTCTTCATAGGTTCTGCCGTTATAAGAAATAGGCACCTCATATACTCTATATCTTCTTTTAAAAACCTCTGCAGTAATCTCTGTTTCTATCCCAAATCCATTTGCTTCCAGTTTTAAACTCTTCAATACATCGCTTCTAAATGCTTTATAGCAAGTCATTAAATCTGTAAAATTGGCATTCAAGAAAATATTAGCAATTGTATTAATAACCAAGTTCCCTATGTAATGATAGAAATTAAATACACGGTGTGCACCCCCTATAAATCTGCTCCCATAAACAACGTCCGCTTTATTTTGAATAATTTTTTCTATTAAAATCCCATACTCATCAGGATAATATTCAAGGTCTGCATCTTGAATAATTACAATATCCCCTGCCACATACTTTAATGCCTTTCTTATCCCATAACCTTTGCCTCTATTAACATCATTGAATAAAACTCTAATGTTCTCTTCTTCAATCTGTTTTAGTACCTCGTGTGTCCCATCCGTAGAGCAATCATCAACAACTATAATCTCTTTTTTATGTCTCTCTTCTTTCACTAATCTTATTATTTCTAAAACAGTATTTATCTCATTATATACAGGGATTATTATTGACAATTTAATATCTTCCATATGAAATCAATTTTATATTAGTAGAAAAAAGGGTTAACTGAGATTGTACTTCTTAATAATTGCCTTAAGTTTTTTAAAGTTTTCCTTATTCATCCTATAGAGAGGAAGCCGTAAGTTTGGCTCAATAAGTCCCATAAGACCTAAAGCTGTCTTAACAGGGATAGGATTAGTCTCTATAAAAAGTATTTTAATTAAGGGGTAAAGATAAAGTTGTAACTTTCTTGCTTTCTCAATATTTCCTTTTAAGAAACTTGCAACAAGATCATGAGTCTGGCGAGGCATTATATTTGCTACAACAGAAATTACACCTTTACCTCCTATAGAAAGAATAGGTAAGGTTATTTCATCACTTCCTGAAAGAAGAACAAACCTCCTATCCACAAGAGTCATAAGCTTCGTTATCTGGTCTAAAGAACCACTGGCTTCCTTTATTCCAATAACTGTTTTACAATCTTTATAGAGACGTGCTACCGTCTGTGGTAAAATGTTAGTCCCTGTCCGGGAAGGAACATTGTAAACAATAAGGGGTATCTTAACTTCTCGTGATATTTTTTTATAATGCTGGTACAATCCTTCCTGTGTTGGCTTATTGTAATAAGGAGTAATCACCAAGATGGCATCAGCTTTTACCTTCTTGGCAAAATGTGCCAAATCCAATGCTTCCTCGGTAGAATTCGACCCTGCCCCCGCAATAATAGGAATGCGTCTTCTTGCTTCTTCTGTAGCTATTTTTACTATATGTTTATGCTCCTGGTGAGACAAAGTAGCACTTTCTCCTGTGGTTCCACATACTAAAATAGCATCACTTCTGTTTTTAATATGCCAGTTAATAAGAAAACGCAGGCGTTCTTCATCGATACTACCGTCTCTCTTAAAAGGAGTAACTAAAGCAGGAATACTTCCTGAAAACATCACTACCTCCTTCTTTATACACAGATTACCGCTGATTTATAACAGATTAACACAGATTTATTACAAATTCAAAATTAGCGATGAAAAGTTAACGATTAAGATTGAAAAGAACATTTTAAAATGTTAATTGATAATTTTACTTTTTTTATTTTATTGTCTGCGATAATCTGTATATCCTTACTGTTAATCTGCGTTAAGCTGTCCCTTATACACAAAATACGCTTTCCCCTTAAGCCACACATCACTTATTTTACTACCATCTTTTGTGAAATAAACTTGTAATATATCACCGCTTCTCGTTAAGACATCAAATTTATATCTGTGACTTTGTGATTTTATGATTTTACAACCCGTAACAATTGCTGACGCTACAACACCCGTTCCACAGGCAAAAGTTTCTGCCTCCACACCCCTTTCATAGGTACGTATTTTTATGAACTCATCATCTACCACTTCAACAAAGTCAACATTCGTCCCTGCAGGCATAAACGCCTTATGAAATCGCAGTTTTCTACCGATTCTCTCTATATCAATTTTATCCAGCCCTTCTACAAAAACAACTATATGAGGAACCCCTGTATTTATACAATTTACTTTAATTAACCGCTTGGAAACCCTTACAGGAAAATCAAGACGTAATCCCCGTGGTTCACTCATCTTTATTCGCACTCGTTTATATTCTCCCATACTAATCTTATCTCTTTTTAAAGAACCCTTCTCTATTTCTACCTCTATAGCTCCTGCTTTAGTATCAAATTTCACATAATTCTTCCCCAGGGCTATTTCTGCCCATAAACCAACGCAACGCGCACCATTCCCACACATTTCTGCCTCTGACCCATCAGGGTTGAATATATGCATTCTAAAATCGTACTTCTTAGAAAGCTCAATTACTAAAAGACCGTCTGCCCCAACCCCAAATTTTCTCTGGCAAAAATCTTTTGCTAATTTCCTCAATTGAAAGGAAGAAATATTCTTTTTAAGATTATCTATTAAGATAAAATCGTTACCTGACGCTTGCAATTTAAAAAACTCCACCCTCTTTTCTTTTCCCATTTAACTTTTCTCTACAGAATACTTCTTCTATATCTTTACAATAATCTCCTTATCTACTAAATCCTTATAGGTCTCTCTTTTTCTTATAAGATAACATTTTCTGCCTTTAATAAGAACTTCGGCTGCTCGTGGCCGACTATTATAATTAGAACTCATACTAAACCCGTATGCCCCTGCACCCAAAATTGCAAGATAATCGCCTTCCTTAACATTAAGTTTGCGCCCCTTACCTAAAAAATCCCCACTTTCACATACAGGCCCTACCACATCTACTAACTTGTGACTTTGTGACTTTGTGACTTTGTGACTTCTATTCAAAGGAATAATTTCATGATATGCTTCATAAAGAGCAGGTCGAATTAAATCATTCATTGCAGAATCAACTACAACAAATCTCTTATACACCGTATCTTTTATATAAAGTACTTTTGTAACTAAAATTCCTGCATTACCCACAATAAATCTTCCTGGCTCTAAAATAACTTTTAACCCTGTAGTTTTAAGTAATGGTATTACTTTTTGGGCAAATGCAGAAGCGCTCTGAAAATTCTCTTTATAGTATACTATACCCATCCCCCCGCCAATATTAAAATAATTAATAGGGAATCTTCTTTTTCTTAACTCCCTTATTAAGGGTATTACTTTTTTTATTGCTTTTAAAAAAGGTGTAGCAGTAGTAATCTGGGAACCAATATGAATATGAATACCAATGATTCTTAAATATTTGTAATGTGAAGAATTTAAAAAAATCTTCCGCGCTGTCTTTATATCCATACCGAATTTTGTCTCTTTCTTAGCGGTTGTAATATACTTATGGGTTTTAGGATGGACCTGTGGATTAATCCTTAAAGCCACACAAGCTATCTTCTTTAACCGTTGAGAAATAACATTTATTTTTTCAAGCTCAGGGACTGACTCTACATTAAACATAAAAATGCCAAATTTAATTGCTTCTTTTATTTCCTTCTCAGTTTTTCCTACTGAAGCATAGACTATTTTCTCTGGTGAACAGTTTACAAGCTTTGCCCGCAAGAGTTCTCCTCCGGAAACAATATCTAAACCTGCACCCTTTCCCACCATTATTTTTAAAATAGAAAGGTTGGAATTCGCCTTCACAGAATAACAGATAAGAGGAGAAACCTTACGGAAAGCATTTTTCAGTTTCAAGAAATGGTCTATTATGGCGTTGTAACTATAAATATAAAGAGGAGTTCCATACTCCTCTACTATTGCCTGAACCTCTACCTCTTCGCAATAAAGAGTATTACCTTTATAGTGAAAACTATGCATTATGAAAATGGGGTTTCTATTTTTTGCTACCTATAGGATTTCGCCGTAATTATTTCTTTTATCACAGCAGGAGTAAGCGAGGTATGAAAGCCCTTAAGCACATTTTCCGACATATCCTTTAAACTCACCATCTTATCTTCACAATACTTTAGCATTCTACCGACAATATTATGTGCCTCTTTAAAAGGCACTCCTTTATAAACCAAAAATCTTGCTAACTCAGTAGCATAAAAACTATCATCGCCAAGAACCTTCTCTGTCGTAGAAAGATTGAGTTTTATACCTCTTATTAGTTTCGCCATAATTTTAAGCTCATCCTTTATGATCTTAACAGAAGAAAAAATGGGTTCTTTATCCAATTGCATATCGCGATTATAAGTCAATGGTAATCCTTTCATTGTTACAAGAAGGGAGACCATATTTCCATATATTTTTCCTGTATACCCGCGGACAAGTTCTAAAAAATCAGGATTTTTCTTATGGGGCATAAGACTACTTCCTGTGCAGAACTCTTCCGGCAAACTAAAGAAACTAAACTCACGGGTAGAATAAAGAATAAAATCCTCTGCCATTCTGGATAGATGCATTTGAATAAGAGAAAGAATACTTAACAACTCCACAATAAAATCACGACTTGCCACATTATCTAAAGGGTTAGATACAACCTGTATGTTTACATTCTTTATTCTATACTTAACTACAACTTTTTTAATAGCTTTTATATAAGAGCTTCTTTTTATGAAACTGCCTGCTAATGCACCACTTTTTACATATAAAATAGTGTTCTTTATAAAATGTTTTAATTTCTCTCTATCCCTTTTAAACATAGCAGAATATGCACCCAAATAGTCAGAAAAATTTACCACCTGCGCTCTTTGAGTATGGGTATACCCAGGAAAAAATTTATTTTTATACTTATAGGAAAGATAACTCAGCGAATCCAAAATACTCTCTATAAGAAAAGAAATAGCTGTTGCTTCTTCTACACAGTAAAACTTCTCATCAAAAGCAATCTGTTCATTTCTTGAACGAAAAGTATGAAATTTATAAGCAAGTTTGCCAACTTTTTTTTCAACTTTGTTTTGAATGTCCGTATGAATATCCTCAGAGGTAATATCAAACTTAAACTTACCTCTCTTTGCCGATAATAAAATGTTTTCTAATGCTAAAATAAATCGTTCTTTCTCTTTTTTTGTAATAATCTTCTCCTCGGCTAAAGCCTCAACATGTATCAAGGAATGAAGAATATCATACTCAGCAAGCTTATAATCGTACTCTATAGATTTTGAAAATTCTTCAAAATCCTTATCAGTCTTCTTTTTGAATCTTGCGCCCCAAAGTTTATTGCTCATCTTTTTGCCTTCTTCCTTAACAATATAAATAATATCATATTTAATTAATTTATCAAAATGTTTTTAGGGGAATTTAAGGTAGAATATTAACTAAAAATAGCCTAAAAGCTTATCATAGATAATAGAAATATTCAAAAAGACATTTATCTTATGCAAAAGAAAATTATTTAGAGGGAATTCTTCTTAAAAATTTCTTGACATCCTCACTTATAAGATAAACGCAGGGAATAACGATAAGAGTAAGAAAAGTAGCAAAAAGAAGTCCCCATGATATTGCTAAAGCCATTGGCTTTAAAAAAGGGTCCATTCCCCCAATACCATAAGCTACGGTGCCTAAACCTGCTACTGTAGTAATAGTAGTAAGAATTACTGGCCGTAAACGTAGAGTGCCCGCTTCTTTTACTATTTCAATTAAAGGTCGGTCTCGGTTTTTTATCTTTAATTTATTTATAAAGTCAACCAAAACAATAGAATCATTAACCACAACACCACACAACCCTACCAATCCTAAAAGAGCTAAAAAACTTATAGGTTCAAAATGAAACACAAAAGCAACCACTACTCCTATAAGAGCAAAAGGTATCGTAAGCATTACAATAAATGGCTGAGATAATGAACCAAAAAGAGTGGCAAGAATTAAATATATTACCAAAACAGCAATGATAAAAGCCTTAAATAAACTGGCTAAAGATTCTCTTGTCTCTTCATTTTCTCCACTAAAATGTAGAGTATATCCCGGGTATTTAACTCCTAAGTTTTTAAATCTATTCTTAAGAAGGGCATTTACTTTCATAGAAGTTATATGGCGATTATCAACATCAGCAGTTACAGAAATGAACCGTTTCCCATTAAGATGTTTTATGGAACGCAAAGACTGTCTATATTCAATTTTAACAACTTCTTTAAGAGGAATGAGGTTATCAAACTTATTACGAACTACTATCTTTTCAAATACCTTTAAATTATCTCTCTTATCTTTAGGAAGACGCACTAAAACTTTTATCTCTTTCTCTGCTTTTGACCGTTTGATTGTGGTAGCTACTACTCCACTAAAAGCACATCGGATAGCAAAAGCAATATCAGAGTTAGTAAGGTATGCTTTAGCTGCTTTATTTTCATCAACCACAACGTTTATCTCTTTGTTACCTAAATCGTAACTATTACTTATAGAAGACACTCCTTTTAGAGTCTGTAAATAATCTTCAATTTCTAAAGTAATATCTTTTAATTTAGAAAAGTTTGTTCCTCTAATTCTTAAGTCTACTGGCCTACCCACCGGAGGACCCTCCTTAAACTCCTGGGGATATAATTTTATTACTCCTTCTTGCTTCAATTGGCTAAAAACCTCATTCAACTTAGGAGTAATGTCCTTAATAATCTGGTGAGCAGTTTTATCGCGTTTTCCTGAAGGCGTAAGATATACATTAATTTGAGCAAAATTACTACCCTGTTTGGCATTAGGATCGTAACCTCTCTCCTCCCTTAGTCTTCCTACAATTGTCTCGTATGTATCTAAGTATTTGGGGGATATAGCAGAAACAATATCTTCCACTTTCTTTATTAATCGATTGGTTTCTTCTAAAGATATCCCTGGTTTTGCTTCCATTCTTATAGAAAATTGTTCTACACCTTTTGCAGAAAAAAGAATAAAAGGCATAAAAAATTTAGCAACAATTATAGATAAAATAAAAGCACTACACGCTATACCAAGTACTTTATACCGATTCCGTAAAGATACTGTTAAAAGCCTTTGGTACTTCCTTAATATATATTTAAACCATTTCTTCTCTGACTTACCTTTTTTCTTAGAAGTTATAGGACGGGCAAAATCAGCTAAATGAGAAGGTAAAATAATAAAAGCCTCTATTAAAGAGGCACTTAAAGCTATTATTGCTACAAAAGGAATATATTTTACAAATCTCCCAATAAGCCCTTTCATAAACATAAGAGGAGATAAAGCAGCAATTGTAGTAAGCACTGTTGCTAATACAGGAAGCAATACCTCAGAAGTTCCTTTAATAGCTGCTTCCTTTGGGGAGAAACCTTTTTCTATATAACGATAAGTATTTTCAGAAATAATAATCCCATCATCTACTACCATTCCCAAAACAAGGATAAGACCAAACATAGTAATAAGGTTTATGCTTAAACCAATAAAATCCATAACCCAGAAGGTAGTAAACATAGCAATAGGAATTCCTAAAGCAGTGAAAGTAGCAGAGACCGGATGCAAGAATAAAAATAATACCCATACTACCAAAATAAAACCAATCAAACCATTAGAACGTAAGACTCCCAATCTTCTTCTTACATAATACGACATATCATAGAAAGTAGATATTTTAAGCTCAGGCGGGCTCTTTCTTTTAAACTCTTTAATTATTCGTTTGATATTATCAACAATCTTAAGAATATCGCCATTTTCCCGTTTTATAACAGTCAAAGTTATTGCTCTTGTAGATAATACTTTGTTCAATACTATCTCATCTTCAAAAGCATGCTTAACCCAAGCAATATCTTTTACCCTCACCCAGTTCCCCAAATCATTACCTCTTATCACAGTATTTTCAATATCTTCTTTGTCTTTAAACTCCGCTTTTACTTTAACAGAAAACTCTTTTCTCTCTGTTTTAAGCTTACCCCCAGGCATATCTACATTCTGGCGAGATAAAGCAGAAACTAACTCAGAAAAGGAAATATGAAACTTAAGCATTTTCTCAATATCAGGTTGAACCCAATACTCTTCATCACGCCATCCCCTTCTATCTACAGAAGATACACCGTTTATATTTTCCAATAAATCTTTAAGTCTATCCGCAAGCTCTCTTAATTTAAACTCAGAAAGATTTCCGCTTAAAGCTACTTTTATTATGGGAATCTGGCCACTGGTTACCTCCGTAACTATTGGCCGTTCATCCACATCTTGGGGTAAATTGGTTACTCTATCTACAGCCTTCTGAATATCTGTCATTACCTTTTCCTTATTCTTCACATCACTTACTATCTTAAGATAAATTAAAGAAACACCTTCATTAGAAGAAGAAGTTATCTCTTTAATGTCATTTACTTCTCTAAGCTCCCTCTCTAAAGGTGCAGTAACCAATCTTTCTACCTTCTGAGAATCCGCTCCTCTAAAGTATGTAGTTACTGTAACTACATCAAAAGATACAGGAGGAAAAGCTTCTCTCTTTAAATGGTATAAGGACAAAAATCCAGCGAGAATAAGAACACAAGAAAGTAAATTGACAAATAAAGAATTTTTTATGGAAAATTCAGGAAGTTTCTTCATAATTCCCCTTTCCAATACTGGGATAAAAGTGTATTTTTCTTTCGGGCTAATTCCACCAACGCAATACGATAAGAAAAAAGCATCTCCGTAAGCAAAAGACGGGAATTAAGAACATCGTTCTGATAACGAATAAGAATATCACTGGAAGAGCGTCCATACCTAAGTCTTGTTTCTTCGGCAGATAATTTCCTTTTTTGTAACTCTACTATATTTCTTAAAGTCTTTATCCGGCTGGCTAATATATTAACCTCAGTAATACTATCATTAATCTCTTTAAAAATAATCCTCTCTGTCTTCTTAAGGAGAAGTAATAGTTTTGCCTCGTTTAGTTTTGCCTTATTATAATCTGCTTTCTCCTTTCTCCTTTCTAAAGGAAAATTCACTTTAACTCCTACTGACCAAGAATAGTTGCTCTCAGAACTCACCTCTCGCCAAGCATCCTTATAATTTAAATCTATTCCATTTTTTATAAAAGAAACATTTAAATCAACTTCCGGCCAAAGAGCGTTCCTTTTTAAAACCATATCAAGATGCGAAGCAGAAATCTGATTCTTTATTATTTTGTAATCACGTCTTTTGTTAATAGCAACTTTTAATTGTTCATATAAGTTAAAATTCTCTGTTGTAGTATCTAAACTATCTAAAGGAAGAATATTCTTATCAACATCAGTAATATTTAAAAGATACAAAAGATTATTTTTCGCTTCCTTAAAAAGCATCTCAGCATTTAAAACATCGTTTTTTCTTAAAAGAACATTTGCTTCCGCAGCTAAAAGGTCAGGCTTTTCCACAAGACCAATCTTGATTTTTCTTTTATAAATCTCATATAGATTCTGAGCCTCTTTGAGCATATCTTTTTTTATTTGCCACTGTTTATATCGAAAAACAAACTCCCAATATGCTTTCTGGACAATTGATAGAGAAAATTCTATACTGTCCAGAGAAGAAAAATCAGAATTAGCAATATTTATCTTCGTAATCTTTATATTTGCACGATCAGAAAAACCAAAAAAGTTTTTAACCAATGATTGTGCTAAAGAAATTTCTACATTGGCTTCTGTATTAGGATTTAAGGAATAAAAAGAAGAATTACTCCATATACGTCTGTTATAAGCATTCAAAGTTAAAGTGGTGCCAAAAGGATTTTTCTTGGTAATACCTAAAGAATAATCATTAGTTAAACTGGTTGTACCCAGAAGTACAGAAGCGGTATCAAGCTTATTCTTTGTGTAGTCTATCTGGGCATTAAAAAATGTATCAAATATTGATTCTGCCTCTAGAAGACTATTCCTTTCTATATAGGCATCAAACTTAGCAATTTGAATATCAAGATTATTCTTTAAGGCTAATTTCGTAATATCTAAAATGCTCACATAAATAGAATCTACTGCATCGTGGGGATAACTAAGAAAGAGATTACCCACCAGTAAAAATAAATGAACCAAAAAAATCTTAAAGATTTTCTTTCTTCCCATAAAGTATCTTCTTTATTTTTCTTAAAATATTTAAATACTCCTCTCTCTCTTTTTGAGAAAGCTTCCCAAAAACATCCTCAATAGCTTTCCTTCGTGCGTCTCTGGTATTATTTAATGTCTTTCTTCCTTTATCTGTAAGGACAATCTTCACAATGCGCCTATCGTTGGTATCTGCTTCTCTTTTTATCATCCCATAATGATAGAGCCTATCCATCATTCCTGTCGCTGCAGGAAGACTTATATTAAGTTGCTGGGCAATGTCTTTCATCTTCATTCCTTCCTCTCTGTCAATTAAATCTAAAGCAAGAAATTGAGGTAAAGTAAGAAGTCCTTCTGTCAAATCATCTTTATGTTTTCTTACCATGCCTCTTAATAAATGGGGCATAAGATTAAGTACTTCATAGGAAAAATCACTCATATTTTTCTTCATTATAGTTAACTTCCTTAATATTTAATTAAGTTAATTATTTACATAACAAAGTATATCATATAAATTCCCATCATGTCAAGTTACTAATTTAAAAGGATGTTTAATGGAAGAATGGGATAATTAAAATACTTAACTGCCAAAAACTACTCTGTTACATAAGGGGCTTATACCATCAACCACTATCTCAATAGCATCTCCCCCTTTCATAGGTCCAATACCTGAAGGAGTTCCTGTAGAAACAATATCCCCAGGATAAAGCGTCATTATTTTAGAAATAAAAGAGACCAACTTTTCTATAGGGAAAATAAAATTGCTTGTAGAAGAATCTTGTTTAAGAACACCATTAAGATAGGTTCTTATTCTTAGATTACCAGAAAAATCTGTATTAACATATGGCCCACAAGGACAAAAAGTATCAAAAGACTTTGCTCGTGTCCACTGGATGTCTTTTTTCTGTAAATTGCGTGCAGTAACATCATTAAGGCACGTATATCCCAAAATATACTCTCTAACTCTTTGAGGAGAAATACCCTTTACTTTTTTCTTAATTACTACAGCAACTTCCGCTTCGTAATCAAGGCGCTTCACACCTTTGGGATAAATGATACTTTCTTTGTGAGCAATGAGGGTACTTGGCGGTTTCAGAAATATAATCGGTTCTTTGGGAAGTCTCATTTTAAGCTCTTTAGCATGGTCCTTATAATTTAAACCCACCAAAACTATCTTTGTAGGTGAAGCAGGGACTAAAAACTTAACCTTACTTAAAGGAATCTTTTCTTTTGTCAACTTAAAACTATTAAAAGGGGGTTCTTTTAAAATTATTATAGAATCATCTTCTAATATACCCCATTTCTTTTTCTTCTTGTAAATAATTTTAGCTATCCTCATAGTTAACCACTGCTCTTTTATGCAATAGATTTATTTTTCTTATAAAATCAGGAAATGACTTGTTTATACATTGAATGTCATCAAGGGTATGTGTACATCCTGAGGCTATACCCATAATTATTGTGCTCATGGCAGTGCGATGGTCACCAAAACTCTTTAAATTTCCTGATTTTAATCGCCTCCTATCCTCTCCTATGCCTTTAACTACAACACACCAATCTCCTTTAAAAAAATGGACACCTATATTAATTCCTAAAAGTTTAAGATTGTAAATCATCGAAGAAATACGATCTGTCTCTTTTACCTTCAGTTCTTTAAGCCCGTAAATTATAGTCGTACCTTTTGCAAAAGAAGCACAAACAAATAATAAAGGTATCTCATCAATCATTAAAGGTATCTCTTCTTTTCTCACAACCGTTGAGACTAGCAAAGAAGAACTAACTATAATATCAGCAAAAGGCTCAAAATAATTCTTCTTATTTACTATCTTAATACGCGCACCCATCCTTTTTAATACATTTAGAAATCCTATTCTTGTAGGATTAATACCTACTTTTTTAATACATAATTCTGAATCTTTTAAGAGAATACCTAAGGTAATAAAGAATGCCGCGGAAGAGAAATCCCCAGGAATAAATATTTCTGGGGATGCTTTGATATCTTGAGCCTGGGAATAAATAAATCTTTTTTCCTTCTTTAAAAAAGCTCCAAAAAATTTAAGCATTCTTTCTGTATGATCACGGGAAGGATAAATCTCCTCTATTTTAGTTGACCCTTCTGCAAACAATGAAGCAAAAATAATTGCTGATTTAACCTGGGCACTACTAACAGGAAGCCTATATCTTATCCCATATAAATTTTTAACAGGATGTATATATAGAGGAGGAAATTCCTCGCTCCCTTTTAGTCTTCCCTTTATTCTTGCTCCCATAAACCTGAGAGGATGGGTAATCCTTTTCATCGGTCTTTTCTTTAAAGAACCACTTGCTTCAATTTTTGTCTTAAAAGGTTGACCTACTAAAAGGCCACTTATGAGACGGAAAGTAGTACCTGATTGATAGGCATTTAATACTGTGTATTGTCTTTTAGGAAAATATTTTCCCCTTGAAGAAATTATTAACCTTTCTTTAAATAATCTCTTTATACCTACTCCCAATTGTCTCATGCATTCTAAAGAAGCAAGTGTATCCTCACTATTAAGAAAGTTATATATCGTTGTTTTTCCTTTAGCAAGAGAAGATATAAAAACAGCACGGTGAGAAATAGACTTATCAGAAGGAACAGTAATCTCTCTTCTAATCTTGTAAAAAGGATTTACTTTGACCATTTTCTTACTTAAATCCATATTAATTAATCTCAATAATTCATCAAAAACTTATTAGCTATTTTCTTCCATAAACCTATTAAACCAATCTGGCAGAGGTGCCTCAAACTCCATAAATTCTCTGTTAGAAGGATGCCTAAACCCTAATCTAAATGAGTGAAGAAATAAAGTACCGAAGTTATCTTTTCTACCATATTTTTTATCTCCTACAATAGGATATCCTAAAAAATTCATATGGACTCTTATCTGATGTGTTCTTCCTGTAGAAATAAGTAATTGCACATAAGTAGAATCTGATAACCTCTTTAATACCTTAATATGGGTAATAGCTTGTTTTGATTTAAACATACTCACTTTCATTTTAAGTCTATTGCGCTCGTGTCTTTTTAAGGGCAACTCAACAGAAACATCATCTTCTTTAAATACTCCCCAAACCATTGCTCGATATTCTTTTTTAACCTTTCTTTCTCTAAATTCTTTAATGAGTTTGAGATGGCTGTAATTGTTCTTTGCCAGCACCATAACCCCTGTAGTCTCTTTATCAAGACGATGCACTATCGCTGGTCTTGCGGGATTAACCGACGATAATTTTTTACCCATATATATTAAAGCATTAACGAGCGTCCTTTGACAACCTTCCTTAGGAGGATGAACAACTAAATCCTTAGGTTTATTAACCACAATAATATCATTATCCTCATATAAAATATCAACAGTTACAGGATAAGGCTTAAGGATTTTTATCTCTTCATAAAGTAACGAAACAACGACCTTATCTTTTTCCTTTACAGTATAGCTTGACTTTTTCTTTTCTCCATTAACTAAAATTTCTCCTCTTTCAATCATTTTGCCTATTCTCGTACGTGATAAATTAGAGCTGTTTAAAGCGACAAACTTATCTAAGCGCAATCCCCTATTTTTTTTGTCTACGCAAAGTTCTTTTCTCACTATAAATCAATGAATAAAAAAGAAAAATACCCACACCAACATTTATACACATATCAGAAAGATTAAATACCGGCCATATTATTATATCTATATAATCAACTACAAAACCATAAAATATCCTATCAAAAAGATTAGATAACGCTCCTCCTAAAACTAATCCCAAAGCTACCTTAGATGTCATATTTTTCTTCTCTTTTTTAATCATCGCAACCAGAACAACAATAAAAATAAATCCTATGTATATAAGAAGTGTAGAGCAACCTTTTAAAATCCCAAAAGCCGCTCCCTGATTAAAAACAACAGTAATATGAAAAACATTCTTTACTATGGGAATTGATTGAAAAGGTAAGTTGTTTTTAAGATAACTTTTTATAAAGTAATCTATAAGAAAAACAATACCGCTGACTAAGGTAGCTACCCCATTTTATATCCTGTTTTCCTTCTCCAGTTTCTCCCTACATTTTGCACAATACCGTGCATAAGGGATAGCCTTTAAGCGTCCTTTGGTAATGTTTTTATTACACAACAAACATATTCCATAGCTTTTATCTTCTATTCTCTTAAGAGCCTCATCTATCTGAAACAATATCTTATGCTCATTAGAAACAAGGTCTAAATTAAATTCTCTCTCATAATTATCGCTTGCCACATCTGCCATATGCAAACTATAGCCAGAAATGTCTCCGGAAATATCCTTCTGAGATTTCATAAGAGTATCTGCAGAAATATCTCTTATCTTATCAAGAAGACTTTCTTTAAAATTTATAAGAATTTCTTTAAATTTCTTTAAGTCTTTAGCTCTTAATCTTTTTAACCTTGCTCTTCTCTGGACAGTCTTTTTTCCTGATCTATTTGTCTTACCTTTTCTCTGCGGTTTTCTTCTTAACATTATCTCCTCCTTTCAAAACACTTACGCATCTTAAGCACAAATCAACATACTCTTTTTTGCTCCCTACGTCTTTACGCCAATTCCAACAACGTAAACACTTGTTACCCTCTGCCTTTTTAACTTCAATTTTAAAGTTGCCTCTTTCCACTCTAACTTTGGAAACAATAAAAACCTCTCTTAAGATATCTTCCCGCTCTTTAAAAAATAAATAATCATCCTTGTCACAGTAAATATTAACTTCTGCCTCCAGAGAACTACCAATAATAGATTCTTCTCTTTTTCTCTCAATCTCTTTTAAAACTTCACTCCTTAAAGCCAAAATCTTTTCTCCCTTTACAAGAATATCCCTCTCTATGTGCATTTGTTCTTTATCCTCATCAAAACTATGAAGAAATATTGACTCTTGTTTACCTTTCCAGGCATGAAAAGAAAGAAAAGCATCTTCTGCAGTAAAAGGTAAAATAGGAGCAATAATTTTTAAAAGAGCTTTAATGATATAATAGAGCACATTCTGTGCTGATTTCCTCTCTTTTGAAACTGGGGAATAAGTATATAATCTATCTTTTAATATGTCAAGATAGAAAGAACTCAAATCAAGGTTGCAGAAATTAAATATTTTCTGGCAAACTTTATAAAAACTAAAGCCTTCATAGTCTCTTATAACTTCCCTTAAAAATACTCTACTCTTATACAACATATACTTATCAATTTCTTTCAGCTCTTTTTCTTCTATATAATCAACATCTTCGTCAAAATCGTAGAGATTCCCCATAATAAATCTTAAAGTATTCCTTATCTTTCTATAAATATCTATCAGTTGATTTATTATCTGGCGGGATAATTTTATATCCTCTGAATAATCACTAGAAGCAACCCATAATCTAAGTATCTCTGCCCCATATTCCTTAACAATTTCCTGAGGAGAAATAACATTGCCCAATGATTTAGACATCTTTCTCCCTTCACTATCTACCACAAACCCATGGGTAAGAACAGTATTAAAGGGAGCGGTATTATATTTTGCTACAGAAGGAATTAAAGAAACCTGAAACCACCCTCTATGCTGGTCACTTCCCTCAAGGTATATATCCGCAGGAAAACGTAAATTTTCATTACTCCTTACCACTGCCAGAAAACTTGCCCCTGATTCAAACCATACATCCAATATATCGTTTTCTTTATCAAATTCTATATTGCCACACCGGGGACATTTAAAATCAGAAGGTAAAAAATACAAAACATCTTTCATAAACCAACTATCAGAACCTTCCTTCCTAAAAATATCTGCTGTTCTCTCTATTACTTCCGCATTAAGAATAATTTCTCGACAGCTCTTACATTTAACTACAGGAATAGGGACGCCCCATAGTCTTTGACGAGAAAGACACCAGTCAGGCCTTAAGGTTAACATACTGCGCATTCTTTCAATTCCTGAAGAAGGAATCCATTTTACCTTTTCTATTACTTCCAAGAGTCTTCTGCGAAGATTATTATGCTCTATATCCAAAAACCACTGGTAGGTTGCCCTAAAAACAATGGGATTTTTACACCGCCAACAATGAGGATAGGAATGAATGACAGTTTCATTTCTAATAAGATAACCCTTACTTCTTAATAACTCAATTACTAAATTATTTGCTTCGTAAATATCCTTTCCTGAAAATTTGCCTGCCTCTTCCGTAAAAATTCCTTTTTCATCTAAAGGCATAATTATATCTAAATTATACTTTTTTACCAAAGAAAAATCCTCTTGACCATGACCAGGAGCAATATGGACGCATCCACTTCCTTCCTTACAAGAAACAAAATCTGCTTTAACTACAAGCGACTCTCTCTCTATAAAAGGATGGTGAAGTACAATACCTTCTAAGTCTCTACCCTTATATACTTCGCTTTCTTCTAAGGTAATCCCTAACTTTTTATTGAGAAAATCCTTTAATTCTAAAGCAAAAATCAGTGATTTATCTTTATAATCAAAAACTCCATAGTCTAAATCAGGATGAACTGCTACTGCAACATTGGAAATAAGAGTCCAAGGAGTAGTTGTCCATATCAAAAAGTATACATTGCTGGCTTTAACTCTTCCTTTAGCATCTTTTATTTTAAAGAGAAAATAAATAGAAGGCGATTCTTTATCTACATACTCAACTTCTGCTTCAGCAAGAGCAGTTTCACACACTACGCACCAGTTAACAGGTCGCCTTCCTCGATATACATATCCGGAAACAACCAGTTCTCTTAAAAGAATCAACACCCAATACTCATAATCATTAGATAAAGTAAGATAAGGCTTTTTCCAATCACTAAATATACCCAAACGTTTAAAATCCTCTTTCTGTAAATCTACAAATTTTAAAGCGAATTGACGAGCTTTTTTTCTAAAATCTACCACATCTACTTCGGATTTGCTCTTATCTAACTCTTTAAAAAGCTGATGCTCTACAGGCAAACCATGGCAATCCCACCCTATAATAAAAGGTGTATTGTAGCCCGAGATACTCTTTAATTTAACGATGATATCCTTAAGTATCTTATTAAGAGCATGGCCTATGTGAATAGGGCCATTGGCATAAGGAGGACCGTCGTGAAGAACAAACTTTTTTTTCTTTTCTCTATTTTTTTGCAAAAGCTCATAAATCCTAATTTCATCCCAGAAAGTTAATATCTTAGGTTCTAAATACATAAGGTTTGCTTTCATAGAAAAAGTTGTCCGCGGTAAATTAAGAGTATTACGATAGTCCATTTTTCCTATAGATATTTTTTCAAAATTATCTTAAGCTCCTCTTTTTTCTTTTTGGGAATAAATTTTTTTTGCGTTACAATAGAACTTTTTAAAGTATCCTTACATTTACATGTTCTCTCTTTTTCTATAAGGGGGATTATCTCTTTAATTATCTTTTTAGCATTTTCTACATTTTTAATAAGATTAGCAATAACCATCCTCGCAGTAACGCTATCATGGGAAGGATGCCAACAGTCATAGTCAGTAACTGAGGCTAAAGTAGCATAACAAATCTCTGCCTCTTTAGCTAAACGTGCTTCTGCAAGGTTAGTCATCCCAATAATGTCCATCCCCCAACTTCTGTAAAGATTAGACTCTGCCAGAGTAGAAAATTGAGGACCTTCCATATTAAGATATGTCCCTCCAAAATGGACCTCTACTCCTACCTTTCTTGCCGCTTCCTCTATTTTTTTCGCCAAGCTCTCGCATATAGGATAAGCGAAACCAATGTGAACTACAATACCCTCATCAAAAAAGGTATACTTCCTGGCTTGATTGGTTCTGTCAACAAACTGAAGAGGAATAACAAAATCAAGTGGTTTAAGCTCTTCTTTAAGAGAACCGCACGCACTTACAGAAACAATCCACCCTACATTTAGTTTTTTCATGCCATAAATATTTGCCCGATAATTAATTAATGATGGGGAAATTGTATGCTCTTTTCCATGACGAGGTAAAAAAACGACTTCTCTTTTCTGAAATTCAGCAATAATATAAGACGACGAAGGTTTACCAAAAGGCGTCCTTAAAGAAATTTCTTTTTTCCTCTTTATTCCTTCCAGTTTATAAAGCCCACTTCCTCCAATTATACCTATTCTTTCCATAACCCCCCTTTGCTACTATTACTTATGTGTGTTACTTATGATAATAGTTAGCAAGTTCTTTTGCTTTTTTATAAGCAGAATTTATCGCTTCATTAATTATAGAGTTCAATCTTTTCTTAGTAAAAATTCTAAGAGCGGACTCTGTTGTACCACCGCGCGAAGCAACATCTTCTATCAACTTAGAAAATTCCTTTCCGCTTAATGTTGCAAATCTAACCGCCCCTAAAAAAGTTTCTTCAATCATCATTCTGGCAATTTCCTGCGAAAAACCCAGTTTAAGAGCGGACTTCATTATTGCATCCATAAAATAATATACATAGCCAGGACCACTCCCACTTATACTCGTTACCTTATCTAAAAAACTCTCCTTAATTACAAATACCTTCCCTACGCAACTAAAAATCTTATACGCAACATCTAAATCCTTTTTCGTAGCTAACTTTCCCTTACACATAAAAGAGACAGAACTTCTTACCTTTACTGCTAAATTAGGCATCACTCTTATCACTCTTATTCCCTTAATTCTTTTTTCAAAAAAATAGGTAGGAACCCCCGCAGCAATAGAAATAAGAAGAGGTCTTTTCTTTATAAAATATCTAACTGCATCCTTTATAAAAATTTCTATATCTTGCGGTTTTATCGCTAAGATTACCACATTAACAGAAGGAATAATTTTTTCCAAGCTCTCTTTCCTAATAATGGAATCTATTCCTTTCAGCTTCTTTTTCTCTTTATCGTAAGCTAATAACTGATAGGCACTTTCAGATAAAAGAGCTTCTCCTAATGCCCTACCCATATTCCCAAATCCTACAAGCCCAATAGATAATTTCTTCTTCATAAAGTGGTTTACCATACCACAAAATATTTAGTGTGTCAACATTGATGGAAAAAACTACTACTACTATTCTTCCTTCTCTACTACCCCACTAAATTTTACACTAACGGAAAAAACTTTCCTCAAGGAGATTAAATAAAAGGGGAGGATAAAAAAGAGTTAGTATCGCTTTTTTAACAGCTTAAGGAAATTTTTAAACTCTTCTTCTTTTATAGAAAAGCTCTCTTGGGGTAAAGGAAACTGATTTTTCTTTACCTTGCTGATAAACTCTCTTACTGCTTTATTTATAAGAGAAGACAAATCAACAAACTTGCGAACAAATCTTGGGCTGAGTTTATTATATAATCCCAACAAATCATAAAGGACCAAAACCTGGCCATCACATCCGCTACCTGCCCCAATCCCAATTGTAGGGATTTTTATAGTCTCAGTAATAACTTTGGATACTTTTGCAGGAACACATTCAATTACCATACTAAAAACTCCCGCCTTCTCAAGAGCCTTTGCTTCTTCGATAAGCATAAGAGCTTTTTCAGCATTTTTACCCTGCACAAGAAACCCTCCTAACTTATCTGCTGTCTGAGGGGTAAGTCCAATGTGTCCCATAACGGAGATTTTGTGCCTAACCAAAAGGCGGGTTATCTCTCTACAATAAAAAAACCACTCTAATTTTACTGCATCAGCACCTGCTTCTTTAATAAACTTCTCTGCATAGTATAAAGCTTTTCTTCTATTTATCTGGTAACTTTTATAGGGCATATCCGCAACCACTAAAGCTCTCTTAACTGCCTTTCGTACTGCCCGTGTATGATTAAACATCTCCCTAAAACTTATATCTTTTGTAGTATCCATTCCTAATACAACATTTGCTAAAGAATCTCCTACAAGAATAATATCTACTCCTGCCTCATCAAGAATAGAGGCAAAAGAGGTATCGTAACAGGTAAGCATAGTTATTTTATCTTTACCTTTCTTATTAATGATATCTAAGGGAGTAACTTTATTGGAAAACATGTATTTTTTTCCCCTGAGATGTTTTTGTTATAACAAATATTCTCATTGTTGAGGGAGTTTGCTTTAAAAACTTCTCTATCCCTCTAAGTCCCATTACAAAAAATGCGGTAGCAAGGCTATCTGCTATAGTACAGTTCTTAGCTATCACTGTAACACTAAGTACATCATTGGTGACGGGAAAACCTGTTTTAGGATTTATAATATGAGAATAGCGTTTTCCGTTATAGATAAAGAACTGTTCGTAGCTTCCCGAAGTTGCTACTGCTTCATTAAACAAAGAAAGCACTTCAATTATCCCTTCTTTAGAAGCGGGGTCTCTTATACCTACTTCCCAAAATGAATCTTTATTTTTTCCCAAACAGTATATATCTCCACCCGCATTAATTAAAACATTTTTTATACCTTCTTTCTTTAAACGCATAACTGCTTTGTCTACCATAAAACCCTTGGCAATTCCAGAGAAATCTAACTTTAATCCTTTCTTTTTAATTGTTACTGTATGGGTAGTAGGATTAATCTCTATAAACTCCATACCTCCTTTTTTTACCAAAGTTTGAATCTCTTCCAGGGAAGGGAACTTCTTTAATTTTTTACCCTCCTTTAACTTTTTCCAAAAATTATAAACTCTTCCTTGTGAAATATCAAAATTCCCTTCAGTAAGGTCGTATACCTGACGAGACAAAAGAAGAAGCTCTATCATCTCCGAGGAAACTAAAAGTGGTTCATTGTAACTTTTATTAAGACAAGAAACTTCTGAAGAGGGATCATAAATATTAAATATCTTATCTAACCGTTTGAATTCATCATAAGCCACAGAAATAGCCTGCTTTTCATAAGAAGTGACGGTAAGATATGTACCTGATATTATAAAAGTTTTTTGATAAGGCACTCTATCGCAACAAGAAAATATAAAAAGAAAGATAAAAATCCTTATTTTCTTAGCCATTTCCGTAGCGATTCGATACTTAAACAATTTAGAATGTCCTTCTTCTCAAGCCAACCTCGGCGTGCTACATTTAAACCCAATTCCATTGTATCTAATTGCTTCAATATATGTGCATCTGTACCTAAGGATAACTTCACCCCCCTTCTTTTTGCCCATAAGGCATTGGCATCATTTAAATCCATCCGTTGAGGATAACAATTAATTTCTAAGGCGACGTGATAATCTTTTGCTACCTTAAATATCTCTTCCAAATCAACATCATAAGCATCTCTCGCGCCCCAAAGTCTTCCTGTAGGATGACCGATAATATGAACATACTTATTCTTACAAGCAGAGATAATTCTTTTAGTAAGCTGTCTCTTTGATTGTTTGAATCCGGAGTGAATAGAAGCAATTACTAAATCAAACTCTTTCAGGATACCGTCAGAATAGTCAAGGTTCCCTTCCGAAAGAATATCAACTTCACTCCCACATAAGATGTGGAAATTCCTATATTTTTTATTTATCTTTTTTATCTCTTCTATTTTCTTATAAACTGCCTTCTTCTCCAAGCCCCCTGCTACTTTAAGAGATTGAGAATGGTCAGTAATAGCAACATATTCGTAACCTCTCTTTAAGGCTGCTTCTGCTATTTCTTCAATAGAAGAATCTCCATCACTATATAAAGAATGAATATGCAAGTCGCCTTTAATATCTTTTAATTCTAAAAGATGAGGAAGTTTTTTCTTTAAAGCTGCCTCTATTTCTCCTCTATCCTCCCGTAATTGGGGTGGAATATACTCCATCCTCATAAGAGAAAAAATTTCTTCCTCAGTTCTTCCCGCAATTTTCTTATCTTTATGAGAAAATACCCCATATTCATTAATCTTGTATCCCCGCTTAACTGCAAGCTGACGCATTTTAATATTGAACTGTTTTGAACCTGTAAAATACATCAAAGCGGCTCCGAAACTATCTTTATTAACTACCCTTACATCAACCTGAATATTACGTTCTTTTGCTACTACAGAAGATTTGGTCTCTCCGTGGGCAATAACTTCTTTAACCTGAGGTAATCCTGTAAAACATTCCATAACTCTCTTTGGCTTCTTTGATATAACCAGAATATCAATATCCTTTACAGTATCCTTTCTTCTGCGTAAAGATCCTGCAGGTTCTATAATCTCTACTTCTTTTATTTTTTTTAAACTGTTAATAAATTGACCAGCTATCTGTAAGGCAAAATACAAAGGTGTCCTTTCTTTTCCCTGACGAATAAGAGCAATTCCTTTAATGATATTTTCTTCAGTCTTCTCTCTTATCCCCTCAATAGTACGCAACCTGCCTTTCCTAGCAGCAGAATCTAACTTCTCAATTGTATCTATATGTAACTTATCGTAAATATATTTAACAGTTTTGGGGCCCAAACCAGGTATTTCCATCATTAAAAGAAGGCTTTCAGGAATATCTTTCTTTAATTTTTCATAGAAGGATAAGGTACCTGTTTTAATAATTTCCTCTACCTTTAAGGCTAAGTCTTTGCCTATCCCAGGAATTTCCGTAAGCCTGCCTCTATTTAAGAATACTTCTAAATCCTCCGCTAAACTATCAATATTTAAAGCAGCTCTCTCATAGGCCCTTATTCTAAAAGGATTCTCACCTTTTAACTCTAACAACTTAGCAATATCTCTAAAAATCCTAGCGATTTGTGCATTCTTCATTCTACTTCATTTCCCCTATTAACGGTGTCTTTTATTAGAAATATAAGAAGCAGTTACCTTGTTTTTAATCCCGCCTCGCGTTGTAAACTCTGCTTCTACTATAATCTGGCGAGGCCTAAGAACTTTTCTCAAATCCTCCATAATCTTATTCACCGCGTGCTCATTATAAACTTTAACACTTCTAAAAGCATACAAATAATACTTTAATGACTTAAGTTCAATGAGCTTTCTATAAGGAATATAGGAAATTGAAAGGTATGCATAATCAGGTAAACCTGAGAAAGGACAAAGACATGTGAACTCGTTAGACTGCAGTTTCACTGTTATTTTATTTTGTGGATACTTATAAGGGATAGTCTGTAAAATAGATACATCGATATCCTCAGGTTTAAATGTATCACCCTGTGTTTTTTTTGCTTTTTCCTCTATAGAAGAAGGTTTCCTATTTCTATAAATCATACTCGCTCCTTGTTATAAATATCCTTCTCTTAAAACAACCTATCTTGATTATCAAATATACCACAAGACACAAAAATTATCTTCTCTCCTTGATAACATAATAATAACAGACATTATTTATATTGTGAATTTTAATTTTATATTTTACTTCTTTTAAATATTTCTAATAACCTTTTTAGATAACCTTAATCTTTAATTAAACCCTCTCTTTTAAATTGCAACAAAAGTTGGTAAGCTACTTTTAAGGCTCTATAACTTGAGCCTGCGTTCTCTAAAAATACACATATACTATATCGGGGTCGGCGATAAGGAAAAAACCCCACAAACCAACCATGTGATTTCCCCGAAGTCTGGGCAGTACCCGTTTTACCAGCAATACCTAAAGATAGATTATAAAGCAAATGGGCAGTTCCACTTTTTCTTAAAACAGCCTCTCTTAAACCTTCTTTTATTATTTTAAGATGAAAAGAAGAAATATTAAGATAATTCTTACTCAAAAAGGCAGTTTCTTCATCTCCAATCTTCTTAAGAAGATGAGGCCTTACAATATAACCTCCATTGGCAAAAGCAGAGATTGCCACTAATGCCTGCAGGGGGGTTACTTCTAAATAGCCTTGCCCAATAGAAATGTTTATGGTATCTCCTGTAAACCACATCTTTTTTCTATATTTTCGTTTCCACTTAGGATTAGGCACAATACCTTTCTTTTCATAAGGTAAGTCGATGTCTGTTTTCTTGCCAAAATTAAATTTTTTTGCCCACCGGTAAATTCTCTCTATTCCTGCTCTTAAACCGAGATTATAAAAATAAACATTGCAGGAATGAACGAGCGCATCAATAAGATTCTGAACTCCATGAATATCCCAGCAAGAAAATTTTGAATCCTTAAATATAAAATATCCGGGACAATTAAAAGTAGTATCTTTACTTATTAACTTCTCTTCTAAACCTGCTATAGCAACAATAGGCTTAAAAACTGACCCTAAAGGATAAGTTGCCTGGATTGTCCGGTTAATAAAGGGTTTCCTTTTGTCTCTAAAAATATTTTGGACACCTTTGCCCTTTGTAACCTTATTAAGGTCATAAGAAGGCCGAGAACAAAGTACAAAAATCTCTCCATTGTAAGGGTCCATCAAAATAATGGCTCCTTTCTCTTCCGATAATGCCTTATAAGCAGCTATCTGCATACGTAAATCTATAGTTAAGGTAATATCTATTCCTCGCTGAGGAACCTGTTCACCTAAAAACCCTACTATCTTACCACTCGAATCTACCTCAACTAATTTACCGCCGTCTTTACCTCTTAAATAACTATCGTAATACTGCTCCACTCCTAAGAAGCCTACCCTTTGATAAGGAGTGTAACCATAAGCTTTAAGCTTATTGTATAAAATTTCTGCTCTTTTTACATATCCTAAAATATGAGAGACTTCCTTACTAAAAGGATAAAAACGAAACGGCATCTCTTTAATGATTATATCATCACCGAATCTCTCCTTTGTACGTAATGCTTCTTCTTTGCTAATATCTTCTATAATACTTACCGGAGCAAAGAAACTTTTTACATTGCGATTATAGTTACTATTTATTTTATTGTAAGGAACGCCTAAGAAATGAGACAGCTCATAGAAAAGGTCTCTTTTTTTATTTCTTATCTGATAAGGAATAACAGCAATGTTAAAAATAGGTTTGTCATAAGCAAGTAACTTTTTATTTCTGTCCAAAATAGAACCCCTTATTGTATCCTGAGGAATAACCTTTATATAGTTAGCCTTAGATCTTACCAAATAATAATCGCCCTTGATAATCTGAAAGTAAAACAATCCTCCCAGAATAAGCGAAAACCCTATAAGAGTTACTCTCCTAATTACTCTTTTATCCATTGTTTTAAGGCATAATCCATAAGAAGAAATCCACAAAAAGAGTAAAGAATAAAACTTAAGGAGAACAATAAGGATATATATCTTACAACAAATATATTAAGAATAAGATTAAAGATTATAGCTATAATAGCGATAATAAGTCTAAAAAGAGTCTTATCTCTAAAATGTCTTAAGAGTATTTTTATCAATAAAACAGTAAAAATAAAGTTGCAAGTATAAAAAGGCAGAAAATTAGAAGATACCGCATCTTTTGCCATACCAAATAAAATAACGTAAAATAAAACAAAGGTATAATCCATATAAAAAGTAATAAAGATTATTCCTATCATAAGAAAATCTATCTTAAAAATAAAATCTAAAGGGACTGCCATATCAAGAAAAAAAAGAATAAATAAAAGTACAAAAGTCCTTAAACCCACATCTCTCATATCATAAAAACTAAAATTTAAAAGTTAAAATTATATTTCAGTTCTTCTCATTTAACTGCAAAAACTATTAAGGAAGGATAGAGCTTAGAATATGGCTTAACAGTGATATCCATAAAAAAACTATTAGATAATTTCTTTATCTTAACTACCTTTCCTATAGGAAAATTTCTTCCCCAAGAATACAATAATGCTAAAACTTCCTCATTATCGTCAATCTCTACATCCTTCTCAATATAATATACCTTAAGCATCCCATAAAGTGTTCCTCTTAAAAGTCCCAAATTATTTCCTATTTTAACTGTAATAAAGAAATCTGGGTCATTAATAAGGGTTATTTCTGAAAAATTATTATAAACCTTAGAAATCTTTCCTATTAAGAAACCTTCTTCGTCTAGAACAGGAGTATTTTCTTTTAACTTATGGTCTTTTCCTCCCTTCACAAAAATAGTCCTCTTAAATCTTGTTGGCACTGCACTTATTACTCTTAAAGGAAGAATATCTATTCTATACTCCTCTTTAAGCCCTAAGATGCGTCTTAACTTTTCATTTTCCTTTTTTATGTCCTGATAATATTTCTTCTCCAGGGAAAGACGCAGATTATCCGCTTTAATCCTTACTATCTCCTGTTTAAGTCTACTGTTAGAGAAAAGAAAATTCCCATAAAAATATATAGCTACCCTTTTAAAAAAAGAATGGACAAAAAAATATACTATAAGTACTACGAGTATTAATAGGAGAATACCAAATTTTGATTTAGTGAATTTAGAAGGTAGATACAAGAGAGATTTGTTTTAAAAACTTATGCTCTTCTAAGATTTTGCCTGTTCCCAGGGCAACTGCTGTTAAAGGATCATCCGTAGTAAAAGAAGCAAGCCCTGTTTCTTCTGATATCAATTTATCTAATCCTTTCAGTTGCGAACCTCCTCCGCAGAGTACAATACCTCTCTCAATAAGATCAGCAGCTAATTCAGGAGGAGTTCGTTCTAAAGTCACCTTTGTTGCCTCTACTATTTCTTTTAGAGGAGCCTGAAGAGCTTCTCTTATTTCCTCAGAATTAACACGGATAAATTTAGGAAGACCTGTTATTAAATCCCGCCCTCTAACTTCTATTGTAAGTTCCTCATCCAGTGGCCAGGCGGAACCTATCTTTATTTTTATCTCCTCAGCAGTACGTTCTCCAATCATAAGGTTGTAATTCTTTTTCATATGCTCAATTATAGCCTCATCCATTTCATCGCCCCCTACTCTTATAGAACGAGCATACACAATACCTCCCAATGATATTACAGCAATCTCTGTAGTACCTCCACCAATATCAATAATCATATTGCCTTGGGGTTCAGCAATAGGCAACCCTACTCCTATTGCAGCAGCAATAGGCTCTTCTACAGGAATAACCTCTCTTGCTCCTGCTCTAAGAGCAGAATCCTTAACCGCTCTCTTTTCTACTTCAGTAATACCTGAAGGAACAGCTATCACTACTCGAGGTCCAACAATAACTTTTCGCGGATGTACCTTTTTAATAAAATGCCGTAGCATACTCTCTGTTATGTCAAAATCTGCAATTACTCCGTCTTTCATCGGCCTTATAGCCACAACGCTTCCTGGGGTTTTCCCTAACATTTTTTTTGCCTCTTCTCCTACTGCCCATACATCTTTAGTATTCTTGTAAATTGCCACAACAGAAGGCTCACACAAAACAATCCCCTCTCCTTTTACATATACTAAAGTAGTAGCAGTACCTAAATCAATCCCAATATCATTAGAAAAAGCACCAAAGAGGTTACTCAATCTTCTTAAAATTGTCCTTATACCTCTTCCCATTTTAAACTATTTTTTACAGTAAAATATAACAGAGGGGTAGGAGATTGTCAACAACAACTTTAAAGATGTGTTAAGTCCCGAATTTTACCCCTGTAATAAATCCTTTATCTATCTTTTCCTGCCATATTACACGGGCATAAGTCTCAATGAAACCACTTTCCTTGCCAGGAAGCTCGAACTTTAACTCAAGAATACTCCCTAAAGGAATCTCTTTATCTAAAACAATACACAATCCACCTTCACTAATGTTACACGTAACACCCTCTCCTCCACAAGGGGTAATAACTCTATAACTAAGATTTGTAATTATTTCTTTCCTGAAGTATTTCCGCCGTTCACCCTGCGACTTATCCTTCTTCTCCTCTTTCATACGTCTTCCTTCCTAAATAATACCACTCTATTCTTTCCTAAAATTTTAACATTATCTAAAAGAAAAATAAAGAGAAAAAATAAAGAGCATAAATTAACTATTTTAAAGGAGATTTTTGCTTTTAAAGGAGTAAAATTACCAGAATAATGGGGATTTAAAAGCACAATGCCTAATTCATTATCATAAAGTTTAATAAGATTAAATCTTTTTATCCAGTAATTAAGCTCTTTATATTCTGGCCTAATCCAAACAATAATTTTTGCAAGCCTATAAGGAGAGACTCTTTTAAAGCTCTCTACCTCTACCATTATAGAAGAAGAAGTAGGTCTGTTACTTAAAGCAGAAAAAATTTGCGAAGCTACAGGAATATTAGAAGCAATAATATCATTAGCATTAGTATATTTCTTAATTACCTCCACAATAGGAGTATAGTATTTAGGGTAAAATAAAGTATTAAATTCAAACATATGAACGAATTTTCCTGAAATAAAATTATAATAAGTTGAGTTTAAAAAATTATATTTAAGCTTTCCGTTCTTTAAATCAACGGTAGGATGGATAAAGAAAAAAAATAATCCTAAAATTAGCGTAATTAAAAACTCTTTCTTAGAAGACAAATTTTTTCTAAAATAGCCTAAAATATAAGCTATCCCCATACATAAACCCAACATCCCTTGGGCAGAAAAAAAACGATAGGGGTATTTAAAAAATACAACTATACTTCCTAAAGTATACCCCAGAAACAAGAAACTAAAAAATCCTCTTATCTTGAGACAGTAAAGCAAAGAAAATAAACCTGCTAACAAAATAAGAATACTATAATGAGAAAATCTAACTTCTCTTAATACCGTTAAATGGACATAAGAAAGATAATGGAGCTGGTGAATAATAAAAGGGGAAGCTAATACAATAGAAGCTGAAATTATAAGTAAGGACTTTTTTCGCCATTCTTTACTAAAAATTCCTAAAATTAACAAAGATATAACAAAAATCCAAGGAATACCAGCGTGGGTATAAAAAGAAAGGGCTAAAAATAAAATACTAGAAATTATCTTTCCTTCTTTTAGAAAATACCAACATAAAACTCCAAAAATTACTGCTAAAGAAGCAGGGATATTTCCAGAAACTGAAGAATAGAAAGCAAAAAAACTGCTGGATATTATAAGAAAAAAAAACGAAAAAAAAGAGGAAATCTGCTTTTTAAAAATATACCATAATAAAAAGAAAAAAAGAGGAACAATTAATATTTCTGTGATTCTTAATGCTGTTATTCCATCAATACCCATAGATATTAAACTAACAATAACAAAATGATACAAGGGTGGGTAAAGATGAGGCCGACCATAAGGAGAAAAATTCCACCAGTCTATCCCTGTCCACCCTCCTGATTTAATAAAACCAAAAGCTACGGACAAATGGTAATAATCATCGATAAACTGAGGAAGATAATTAAAACGTACACAAGACAGTATAGTAATTAGAATGAGCAAACTAAAACCGAAAATATTATAAATATCAATTTTTCTCTTCTTCATACTTTACTTTCCAAAGATACAGTCCTTTCGCAGGAGCAGGGTTAGGAATATAAGCTATTTTCCTATCTATTATCTTCTTAGCTTCTTTTAAATTAATCTTTCCCTCTCCTATCTTCACTAAAAACATAACAATATTCCTCGCCATGTTCCTCAAAAAGCCTGTTGCTTCCATATCAATATAAATTAAAGATTGTCTCTTTCTTACAGAAACGTTAATCATCTTCCGACAGCAACTTTTATATCTCAATGCTCCTTTAGCGAAAAAGAAAAAGTCTCTTTCTCCTTTAAGGTAAGAAGCGATTTCCTTCATTCTTTCTATTTCTACCCTCTGAGGTAAATACCATGCATATTTGTATAAAAAAACAGAAGGGTCTTTTTTATTTAGAATAACATAACGATAGACCTTTGATTTTGCGCTAAAACGAGCATGAAAACTTAATGGCACAAATTTAATCTTTTTAATTCTTATATTCTCAGGGAGCAATGCATTTAAAGCGATTTTTATTTTTTTAAGAGGTATTGCTGTATCAATCTTAAAATTAACACACTGCCCTTTTGCATGGACACCACGGTCAGTCCTTCCTGCATAAACAACTCTTATCTTTTTCCTAAAAAGTTTTTCAAGAGAACTTTCTAATTCTCCCTGGATAGTTTTTACTTTTTCTTTATGTCCTTTTAATTTAATGTCTGGATTTTTTAATCTTTCCTTTTGTATCTGCCAGCCAAAATACTCGCTACCATCATATTCAATTTCTAAAAATATATTTTTCATCATAAGATAATTATAGCATAAAGAAAGAAAGGTAAAATAATATAGAAAGTTTTATTAATAGGGAAGTTGGGAACAATTTTAAGCCTTTTATAGAAAACTTTGGTGTGATTCTAAAAGGACCAAATCAAACATTTTTATCTTATCTCTATCTCTTGCTTAATGCTTCCGTCCTCAGTAAGAGTAGAAATGCTTTCTTTATACCTTCTTTATCATAAAGAGCAACAACAACCTTTGCATATTGAAAAAAACATACAGCAGGAGGTCTCAGCAACGTGTTAACTCACAAAATATTTTTACAGGAGAAAAAAGACTTGATCTTCTCCTTAACCGCATCTTCAAGAGATAGCTATGTCTTCCTCTGAAGTAAACTCTGTTTTTTCCTAGAAAGTATTTTCTGTATCTTTTGGGATTATCTCGATAGTGATATCTGCTTCTTAAATAGAATGACTTACTCGCACAAGACTAAAAAGGAATCCCTTTTTATACAATGCAGAATAACACGCTCTTGTACATAAAGTATACTAAATATTATAAGCTATTTAATTGAATATAAAGAAAGACTATCTAATCAATTCTTCAGCAATTTGAATAGCATTCAAAGCAGCTCCTTTCCGAAGATTATCTCCTACACACCACAACCAGAAAGAATTCTTGTTAAAAGGGTCAAGGCGCAATCTTCCCACATAAACTTCATCTTTATTCTCTGCATCAAGAGGCAAAGGATAACTGTCCCTACAAAGAAACTTAATTCCTTCAGAATTAGCAATGGTATTTTCAATATCTTTGAAGGTAACATCTTTTTTTGTTGTAAAATAAATAGCCTCTGAGTGTGAAGTAAATACAGGAACCCGCACACACGTAGCAGAGACTTTTATCTCTGCATCGGAAAAGATCTTATGCGTCTCACAGACTACTTTCTCTTCTTCACTAGTATAACCGTTATCCTTAAATTCTCCTATCTGGGGAATTACATTAAAAACAATTTGAGAAGGAAACACTTCAGAAAATTTGTCAATTCTCTTCTCCCATAAAAGAAATTCTTTGTCCCTATTTTTATCTACAATACGGACAGTCTCATTGCAAAGTGTCTCAACTGCTCTCCTACCTGCTCCACTTGTTGCCTGAAAACTGGTAAGAATAATCTGAGCTAAACCATACTTTTTATATACTCCTGCTAAAGCCACAATCATCTGAATGGTAGTACAATTAGGATTAGCAATTAATCCCTTATGGGTTAAAATTTCCTTACGGTTTGCCTCAGGAACAATTAAAGGCACTCCTTCCTTTAGACGAAAATCTGCACCATTATCAATAACTACTGCCCCCCCGGAAATAAACTTATCCGCATAGGTAACTGATGCTCCTTTTTCTCCTTCGGTTCCTGCAAAAAAAGCAATATCTATTCCGCTAAAAGATTTACCCTCAATTGCTTCTACATGATAAATATCCCCATCAACGGTAATATCCCTTTCACTACGAGCAAAAACTCTTAACTTATTAACAGGAAAAGAACGCTGCTTTAAAATACGCAGCATCTCTATCCCTACTGCTCCTACGCCAATAACTGCTATATTGTACCTCTCTTTTTTCCTCATACCAATCTTGTGTGTATGTAACTAAAGATTCTTCACTACCAAATCCCCAACTTCTGTAGTAGAATACCCCATCCTACCAGCAGCAAGACTCTTTAATTTTTCTCGCACAACTTTTTTTACAGAATTCTCTATTGCCTCTGCAGATTTTATCTCTCCTAAAAAATTAAGCATCATAGAAAGTGCACAAATTGCTGCTAAAGGATTAATAACATTCTTACCTGTATACTTAGGGGCACTGCCCCCTATGGGTTCAAACATAGAAACACCATCAGGATTGATATTACCTCCCGCCGCAATACCCATACCTCCTTGAATAATTGCTCCTAAATCGGTAATAATATCTCCAAACATATTATCCGTAACAATTACATCAAACCACTCAGGATTTTTGACCATCCACATGCACGTTGCATCAACATGGGCATAATCGGTTTTTATACCAGGATATTCTTCGGCAACTTTATAAAAAATCCTTTCCCATAAATCAAAAGCAAACGTTAAAACATTTGTCTTCCCGCATAAAGTAACTTGTCTTTTCTTATTTCTTTTTTGGGCATATTCAAAAGCAAACCGTATGCATCGCTCAACTCCTTTATAAGTGTTTATGCTTTCCTGAATAGCTACTTCTTCTCGGGTATTTTTCCGCAAGAATCCTCCTGCCCCACAGTAGAGCCCTTCAGTATTCTCGCGCACGACCACAAAGTCAATATCTTTTTCTTCCTTATCTCTTAAAGGGCAAAAGCGTTTGTCATAAAGAACCACAGGTCTCAGATTAATATACTGGTCTAATTCAAAGCGAAGACGCAAAAGAATTCCTTTTTCTAAAATCCCTGGTTTAACTCTCGGATCTCCTATCGCCCCCAAATATATTACATCTACATCTTTTAGCTCTCTTAACACACTACTCGGCATCACCTCTTTGGTCTTAAGAAACCTTTCTCCTCCTAAATCATAAAGCACTTTCTGGTATTTAAAGCTAAATTTCTTGCTAACTGCTTCTAGAACTTTAAGCCCTTCTCTAATAACTTCAGGACCTGTGCCATCACCTGGAATAACCGCAATTTTATACTCTTTCATTTATCTCCCTCACTTTTTGCAAAAATAATAGACTCTTTATTGACACACAAAAATGGGGCATCGAACTGCACTCTCCCCTCCCAATTATATACAGAGACTTTTGTTAAAGTAATAAAATGGGTCGTTGCCTTATTTAAATAATTAGAAAGCAATAAGCCTTCTCCTAAAGGAAGATACCCCTCTATTTTTGCATTAACCGTAAACAATGTCACTTTAACTTTTTTGGTGTGAGGCATTTTTCCTCCCCTTTATCCAAGCAATAACTCCTCCTGCATTTATTATCTGACGCATAAAAAAAGGAAACTTATCGCAAGTATAAACTCTATTCTGAGAAATATTTTTAATTTCGCCTTTTGTAAGATTAACTTCAAGGATATCACTGTTATTAATTGCATCTGTATAAGGAAAAATCAAAATTGGCAAACCTACATTTATACTGTTACGATAAAAAATTCTCGCAAAACTTTTAGCAATAACCAGAGATATTCCGCATCCTTTAATTGCCCATGAAGCATGTTCACGGCTAGACCCACAGCCAAAATTTTTACCTGCAACTATTATATCACCTTTCTTTATACGTTTTGCAAAAGAAGCATCAATATTTTCCATACACTTTGAGCCCAGAAAAACCTTATCCTGAGAATCAAGATATTTAGCAGGAATGATATCATCGGTATTGATATTATCTCCAAATTTATGAACTCTCCCTTTTATAATCATATATACTAAGTTTATATTATTTATATGAATTTATAAACTAAAAATAAAGCTATGAACTAATTTTTAATCGTTATTACTATTCAGTTTATTTCACGAGGATGTGTTATTCTGCCTGTAATTGCACTAGCTGCAGCAACTACAGGAGAACTTAAATACACAAAACTTTTAGGACTACCCATCCTTCCAATAAAATTTCTATTAGTGGTAGATAAGGCTATTTCCTTATCATCTAATATGCCACAATGCCCACCCAAACACGGCCCACAAGTAGGAGGACAAATCACACAACCCGCCTCTAAAAATATTCTGATTAATCCTTCTTTCTCTGCCTGCCTAAAGATAAAAGGGGTTGCAGGAATAATAATAACCCGTAAACCCTTTTTCACTTTTTTCCTCCGGAAAATAAAAGCAGCCTGGCGTAAGTCACTAATTCGTCCATTAGTACAGGAACCAATTACAACTTGATTAAGAACAACTTTCTTCAACTTGCTCACTGGTTTAGTATTACTGGGAAGATGAGGACAAGCTACTTGCGGTTCTATCTTACTTACATCAATCTCTATAATATCATCGTATTGCGCACTCTTATCGGACCTTAAATCTCTAATATCATCTATTTTTAACCGCTTCTTTGTAAACCTTCCTAAATATTTAAGTGTCTTCTCATCCGGCTCTATAATTGCTGTCTTAGCTCCAGCCTCAATTGCCATATTAGTAATGGTTAATCTTTGTTCCATATCAAGATGTTTTATTACAGGCCCACTAAATTCCATTACTTTATAAAGAGCACCATCTACCCCAATTTTACCTATAGTATACAAAATCAGATCCTTACCATAAATCCACGGAGGAATTTTCCCTTTATAAATAAATTTTATAGTAGAAGGAACTTTAAACCAACACTTACCTTCACTCATTACACCCGCTAAGTCCGTAGAGCCTACACCGAAACTTGCACAACCTATGGCCCCAAAAGTACACGTGTGAGAATCTGCCCCTACTATTAAATCTCCTGGCTTAAAGAATGCCTTTTCTAATAAAAACACATGTTCTATCCCACAATTATTTATATCAAAAAAATTTTTAATACCGAATTTACGAGAAAAATCTCTTAAGATTTTTACATTGTTAGATGCTTTTAAGTCCCGTGCAGGAACAAAATGGTCGCACACAAAAGCAACTTTTCGAGGGTTAAAAACTCTCTTAAAATGAGCATTATAAAATTGTTTTACTGCTAAAGGAGCAGTAATATCATTCCCAAAACAAAAATCAACCTTCGCATAAACAAAGTCTGTAAACTGCTTCTTTCTTGAGGCTCTTAGTAATATTTTTTCAATCAATGTTAACCCCATCACTCTATCTCTCTAAATTAGATATTCCCCTTTATTTTCTAACCTTACACTTCTCTTAAAAAGGCAAGCTTAATCAATGGGTATCATAAAATTTTTATGGACTAACAACAGAAAAATAAGAACTATTAAGCTTTGGACTCTAAATTTAATTAGAGCTACTTAAGTTCCTTTATTACCAAACTAGCATTATGTCCACCAAATCCCAAAGAATTAGACATTCCTATCTTAACATCTAATTCTCGTGCTTTATGGGGGGTATAATCTAAATCACACTCTGGGTCAGGATTATCCAAATTTACTGTCGGAGGAATAATTTTGTTCTTAAGTGCTAAACATGTAACAACAAATTCTATAGCTCCTGCAGCACCTAAGGTATGACCCATCATTGACTTAGTAGAACTTACAACAACATTATCTATATAATTCCCAAATGCCTTTTTCATAGCTATTGTTTCCATTTTATCATTTAACGGTGTGGAAGTTCCGTGTGCATTCACATAAATCTTCTCTTCTTTAACTCCTGCTTCTTTCAATGCTAATTCCATCGCCTTAGCAGGAGCTTTACCTTCAGGATCAGGAGCAGTTATATGATAAGCATCACAAGTTGCTCCATAACCAGAGATCTCACAACAAATGTTTGCTCCCCTTTTTTTTGCATGCTCAAGCTCTTCTAAGACAACAATACCTGCTCCTTCAGCTATAATAAAGCCATCTCTATCTTTATCAAAAGGCCTTGAAGCACGCTGAGGTTCACTATTTCTTGTGGAAAGAGCTTTAAGTGCACAAAAACCTCCTACGCCCATAGGAGTTATGGAAGCTTCTGTGCCTCCGCAAATCATAATATCAGCATTATCCTGTTGAATCACCCTATAAGCTTCCCCTATAGCATGTGCCCCTGAAGCACAAGCAGTAACAGTACAAAAATTAATACCCTTCAATCCAAAAGTAATTGCTACTACTCCTGCTGCCTCATTAGTGATAAGCATAGGAATAAGAAAAGGAGATATTTTCTTTGGCCCTTTACTCAATAATATCTTATGTTCTTCTTCTATTATCTCCAGACTACCAATACCCGAGCCAATAATTACTCCTATGCGAAAAGGATCAAAATTATTTACATCTAAATGACTCTCTTTAAATGCTTCATAAGCAGCACAGAGAGCAAATTGGACAAAACGGGCACTTCTTTTAATTTCTTTGGAGGAAAGAAAAGAGGAAGGATCAAAATTCTTTACTTCTCCTGCAATTTGTGAATCAAAACCACAGGCATCAAAATGGGTAATCAAATCAATACCACTCTCACCACGAATAAGAGCATTCCAAAAAGAATCCACTCTCACGCCTACAGGAGAGACAACACCATATCCTGTAACAACTACTTTTCTCATTGTAAAAGAGCTTAGGAAGATTTATTCTTAACTTTATCTTCTATATATTTAAGAGCATCCCCTACTGTAGTCATTTTTTCCGCATCCTCATCAGGAATCTCAATACCAAACTCTTCTTCCAGCGCCATAACTAATTCTACTGTATCTAAAGAATCGGCTCCTAAATCATCAATAAAGGAGCTTTCCGGTTTAATTTCTTCTTTTTTTACGCCTAACTGTTCAGCAATTATGTCTTTTACTTTCTCTTCGATTCCCATTCTTACCTCCTTTTTCCCAATTCAATCTCTCTACATCTAATGTTTCTCCTCTTTCCTCACATTAAATAAGCCCTCCATCTACAACAATTACCTGGCCATTTATGTAATCACCATCATTTGATGCTAAAAATAAAACTGCTTTTGCCACATCAGAAGGCCTCCCAAATCTCCCTAAAGGAATACGTGAAAGCATTTCCTCCTTAACCTTCTTATCTAATTTCTCGGTCATAGGAGTCTCAATATAACCAGGAGCAATTGCATTAACAGTGATATTTCGGGAACCTAACTCTTTCGCTAAGGTTTTGGTAATACCAATAATGGCAGCTTTAGAAGCAGCATAATTAATTTGGCCAGCATTACCTACTATTCCAATAATAGAGGAAATATTAATAATTCTTCCATATCGCTGTTTTACCATAAATCTTGCTGTTGCCTTTATGCAATTAAAAGCTCCTTTGAGGTTAACTGCTAAAACACTATCCCACTCATTTTCAGAGAGCCGTAAGACCAAATTGTCTTTGGTTATCCCCGCATTGTTAACTAATATATCAACTCTAGAAAACTTGTCAATAACTTTGTTGATATTTTTTCCCACTTCTTCGAAATTTACTACATTAACAATCAATCCCATAACTTCAGAATACCTTCCTAATTCTTTCTCAGTTTCCTCAAGAATATCTTTCTTTATATCAAAAAGAACTACTTTCGCTTTTTCTCTACAGAACTGTAAAGCTATTTCTTTGCCTATCCCTTGTGCTGCTCCTGTCACTATAACTATTTTATCTTTAAAACGCATATCTCCCTCCTTCTAAGTAAATATAACAAGCAGATTCATATGTACAGACATATCTCTTTAAAGACTATCCCAATCGTCTTTTTTCTCTATATTAATTACTTTAATGGCAGGATTAATTTTACGTATAAGTCCCCTTAATATGCGAGACGGTCCTACTTCAAAAAAAGTATCTACCCCTGCTTCTACCATATAATCTACGCATTTTCTCCATAGAACAGAATGGGTAAGCTGATTTATAAGATTAGACTTTATCTCCTCTTTATCCGTATGACCTTTGGCAGTAAAATTACTTATTATAGGTGTATGAGCATTTGAAAATTCTAAACTATCCATTACCTTCTTAAGTCTCTCTTTAGCAGGCTCCATAAAAGGAGAATGAAACCCACCGCTAACAGAAAGTTCTATTACCTTTAGCCCTATTTTCTCCAGAGCATCTTTAATACGTTGTCTATTTTTTTTAGCTAACGATATAACTATTTGAGAAGGAGAATTAATATTAGCAATATAAAATCCTTCTCCCTCATTATTTCTCAACATTTCTTCTTCTACCCCTAACACCGCAAACATACACGAAGGGTTTATTTTTGCTGCTTCTTGCATTGCTAAAGCACGCTCTTTAATTAAAACTACTAAATCCTTAAGAGATAACACACCTGCAGGATAAAGACAACTATATTCTCCCAAACTTAAACCGGAAAAATAATCTATTTTTATTTTTTTCTCTTTAAAAACTTCAAAGATAGCTAAATTTGTCGCTAAAATAGCCAGTTGCTGAAAAAATGTATCTTCTAATTCTTCTTTTGTACCATAAAAACACTTTTCCTTTAGAGGGAATCCTACAATTTCATCTATATGGGAAAAAATATTCTGAGCAGAGGTAAAATTATCATAAAAATCTTTTCCCATTCCGGGATATTGTGCGCCTTGACCAGGAAAAATAACAGCATTCATAATCAAAAATAAATAATCAATAAATACTCTCTTAATTTTTGTTCTTAGATTACATTTTCTTTGATGCGAGAATACTAGACTTAATATCTGCTAATCGCTATTTGATTAAACCCACTCTATAACTAATGCTCCCCATACAAGTCCTCCACCAAAAGCATCGAGAACCACAATATCCCCCTTTTTAATGAGTTCCTCCTCATACGCCTCACATAAAGCAATTGCAGTTGAAGCAGAGGACATATTCCCATATCTTTGAATATTCAAATACACCATATGAGAAGGAAGTTTAAGCCTTGTAGCAACTGCATTAATTATACGAATATTTGCCTGATGAGGGACTAACAGTTTAATCTTGGTACTATCTAAATTTGCTTTTTTTAAAGCATCCTTGGCAGCATCAACCATAATTCTTACTGCCAGACGAAAAAGCTCATTTCCCTTCATCTTAATGAAATGCATCTTTTCTTTTACAGTCTTTTTAGAAGTAGGTAGACGGGAGCCACCTGCAGGAAGAATAAGTAACTCTCCATAAGAACCATCTGCTCCTAATGAAGAGGCAAGGAAACTCTTTTTTCTTCCCGAAGATAACACTGCTGCTCCTGCTCCATCACCAAAAAGAACACACGTAGAACGATCTTCCCAATCGGTAAGTTTTGAAAGGGTTTCTGCTCCCACAACTAAAATATTGTTAGCGATGCCGCTTTCTATCAAGCCTTGAGCATATACCAATGCATAAATAAAGCCAGCACATGCCGCAGCAATATCAAGAGAAGCAGCCTTTTCTGCTTTCAAATAGTGTTGTAAGTAACAGGCAGTAGAGGGGAATTGATTATCAGGAGTTATAGTAGCAACAATAATTGCATCTAAATCTTTTGCTGATAATTGAGCACGTTTTAAAGCCAATCTTGCTGCGGGCAACGCTATTGCAGAAGTACTCTCTTTATCTTGAGCGATATGGCGTGTTTTTATTCCTGTGCGCGTAGTAATCCACTCATCAGAAGTATCAACAATTTTCTCTAAGTCTTGATTTGTTAATACCTTAGGAGGTAAGTACTTGCCTAACCCTATTATCCTGGCATATCTCATTTAACTTATCTCTTATAGTATCAATTAATTGACGGTTTAACTCCTGAGTAGCAACTTTAATAGCGTTCTTAACTGCATAGCGCGAGGAACGGCCATGGCCAATAATTACAACCCCATTAACCCCTAAAAGAGGTGCTCCCCCATACTCAGCATAATCAGTAAACCTTCTAAGCTTGTTAAGACTCTTTTTTATAAAAAGAATACCTAATTTTCCTAAAAAATCTTTTTTTATAGCATCAATCAAAAATTTTGCTGTCATTTCTGCCACACCTTCAGAAACTTTTAAAGCAATATTACCTACTAAACCATCGCATACTATACAATCGCAGGTGCCTGAAAAAACTTCTTTCGCTTCCACATTTCCTATAAAATTTAAAGATGAAGATGAGAAGAGTCTATGGGCAATCTTTATAAATTCTGAACCTTTACTCTCTTCTTCTCCAATATTCAGAAGACCAACCGTAGGACTATGCTTATTAAATACTACCTCATAATATAAAGTAGCCATAATCCCATATTGAAGAAGGTGTAATGGCTTAGGATTAATATTAGCCCCTACATCAATAACTAAAGAGACTCCTTTAAAATTAGGAAGAAGAACAGCAATACCGGGTCGTTCTACACCTTCAATAAGCCCTACCATTATACTTGCTGCACTAACTACTGCACCAGTATTACCACAGGAAACAAAAGCATCTATTTTTCTCTCTTTTAAGAGTTTTGCTCCAATAACAATCGATGATTGCTTTTTTCTCCTTACTGACATTGCTCCTTCATCATTCATACCAATCTTCTCAGGCGCATCAACAATTTCAAAGTTACTTAAATCTACCTTCTCTTTTTCTGCCTCTTTTATTATTTCTCCTTGAGAACCTATCAAAACTATATCTAAACAGAACTCTTTTTTGGCTAATACCACTCCTTTAAATATCTCTGAAGGAGCAAAATCTCCTCCTGAAATATCTATCCCTATCTTATATCTTTTATTAACCTCAATCATCAGGTCTTCTTCTTTTTTTCTTTATACTCTATAACCACTACTTCTTTGCCTTTGTAATATCCACAAAAAGGACAAACCATATGAGCAGGTTTAAGTCTTCTGCATTCTGAACATCTTACTAACTGAGGTATAGAAAGTCTATAGTGGGTACGCCGTTTACGTGTCCGGGAATGCGATTGTTTTCTTTTAGGATGTGCCATATAAATAACCTCCTTTAATTCTCTTTAACACAAAAAATTCTCTTTCTTGTATTACTATTTTAAAAATCATAAGCATCTTCTTCTTCATCAATTGCTACATTATAAATTAATCAATACTGACGCAAACTCTTTACTTCTTACACCTGCATTTTTCAATGTTAAGATTTACTCCACAACCAGAACATATCCCTTTACAATCAGGGCTACATAATACCTTCATAGGGAAATTAAGAAGAATTTCTTCTCTTATATCTTCATCAATATCTAAGTAACTATCTATTAATGACAAAGAATAACTGCGCTTAAAATCTTGCCTACACACTTGATGAGCCCAACTTAAACACCGAGAACAGATAATATTGCGTTCTGTAGCAATATTACATTCAACAAAAATCTCTCTACCTGCTTTTATGAACTTACAATTAAGATGGATATTCCCCACAAACTTTACATCAAAGCTATCTAAATCCCACCTTTCTGCCTTAATATCTTCGCTTATCTCTAAAGGACTACTTTTTATTCTCTCTACTTCTATACGCATATATGCATATTTTTTATCGTCTCTAAAAAAACTTATTTTTTCTTTTTAACTTTTTCTTTAAAGCCTCTATGCACTCAGAGGGTAGAAAATCTTTTAGATTACCTCCTAAATAAACTATCTCTTTGACTAACCGGGAAGAAAGATAAGAGTAATTAGGATGGGGCATTAGAAAAATAGTCTCTATTCGAGGAGATAAATTTCTGTTGGTTAAAGCCATCTGGAACTCATATTCAAAGTCAGAAATCATCCTTAAACCCCTCACAATAACATTTATTCTCTTCTTCTTAGCAAAAGCTACCACTAAACCATCAAAACCCTCAACTTTAACATTGGGAATATCTCTTACTGCTTCCTTAACCAAATTAAACCTTTCCTTATATGAAAAAACAATATTCTTTGAAGGCTTTTTTACCACCGCAATAATTACTTCATCAAAAATAAATGCCGCTCGTTTTATAATATCTATATGGCCAAAAGTGATAGGGTCAAATGTCCCGGGATAGATTGCTTTTTTCATGGGAAAGACTACTTTCTATAAACAAACAATCTGCTCTGGCCGTAATTTCTAACAGTAACAACCTTAAAACTCTGGTAACAATCTCCTGGTGCATCTTCGCGGTAGCATAAAACAATAATATACCCAGAAGGAGCTAATATATCATATTCATCCAGTGTTTGCAAGGCTTTTTTGGCTAAACCCTTATAATAAGGGGGGTCAACGAAAATAATATCGAATAACAAATTTTTGCTACTGAAATCCTTTATTGCTTTGAAACTATCCTTGAGGATAATTTTACTAGAAGAGGAAAGCTTAAGACGAGAAACATTGTCCTTTATGATTTTAGTACATCCTCTATGAATATCCACAAACACTACAAACTTTGCTCCCCAAGAGAAAGCTTCAATTCCTAAGGCCCCACTACCACCAAAGAGATCTAATACTACACTATTTTTTATAATCTCTCTTATAATATCAAAAATCCCCTTCCTTACTCTAAAAGAGGCAGGTTTAATATTTCTAAAAGCCTTTAGAGGTGCCCCTTTAAATTTTCCTCCAATAATACGCATCTTTCTTTAGCTAATAGGATGGTATATAGTTTTTTAATTATTCTTCAGTTTTATTTAAACCCTCCCCGCCAGAAACCAATATGTTCTTTTATGCACCGATGGAAAGACTCTTTTAACAAAGGATCCTTTTTTATTACTTCATAAGCACATTTCCTTACTCTTTTCAAAATAGCAAGATCCTCTAAAGGATTAGCTATCTTTAACTGAGGAAAACCCGATTGAAGATGGCCAAAGAAATCACCTGGGCCTCTTAATTTAAGATCCTCCTCAGCAACCTTAAAACCATCACTTACTTTACTGATAACTTCTAATCTTCTACGTGCATTATCACTTATCTTAGAGCTACTGATAAGAATAAAATAAGGCTGGTAGATAGAACGGCGGATCCTTCCCCGTAACTGATGCAGTTGAGACAATCCAAACCTTTCCGGATTCTCTACTACCATTACAGTAGCATTTTCAATATCAATACCTACTTCAATTACAGTAGTAGCAATAAGAATATCTATTGTATTATCTCTAAATTCTTTAATAATTCTTTCTTTCTCTCCCGATTTCATTCTTCCATGAAAAACATCTACTCTAAAATCCTTAAACTCTCTTTTCACTATCCTATACATCTGAGTAAGTGATTTTAATTCACTATCGTTACTCTCGTCAATTACAGGATAAATAATATAAACCTGGCGGTTTTCTTTAAGCTTATCCCTTAAAAAATCATAAACCCATCTCCTTTTATCCTCCTCTATCCATATAGTCTTGGGCTGTTTCCGATGAGGAGGTAATTCTTGAATTACAGAAAAATCAAGGTCACCATACAATGAAAGTGCTAAACTTCGGGGAATAGGTGTAGCACTCATAACTAAACAATGAGGAAAATAACCTCTTGCTTTTTTTGACAAAAGAGCACGCTGAGCAACCCCAAATTTATGTTGTTCATCAATAACCACAAGCCCCAACTTCTTAAAACTAATAGATTCTTCTATAAGGGAATGTGTTCCTAAGATAATATCTATCTTTGCATTTTTCAAATCATAGCTAATCTTCTTTTTACTCTTCTGGGTTAAGCTTGAAGTTAAAACCTCTATACGGAAACCAAATCCCTTAAATAATTTTTTAAATGTCATAAGATGCTGGTAAGCAAGAACTTCTGTAGGAACCATAAATGCCACTTGGCATCCACACTTAACCGCTACTGCTAGCGCAAAACAAGCTACAACAGTCTTACCACTTCCTACATCTCCTTGAAGTAAACGGTGCATAGGGTAAGGCTTGGCTAAATCATTTATAATCTCTTCTATTGCTTTCTCCTGAGAAGAAGTAAGAGAAAATGGCAGACTATTCTTTAATTGGGAAATAAATTTAGGAGAACAAATTAAAGAAATACTTTTTTTTACACGGTAGGAAGCTTTCCGTAAATATACTAAAATTTGAGAGAAAAATAATTCTTCAAATATAAAACGTCGGCGTGCAAACAGAGCTTCATTTAAGGAATCAGGAAAATGAATATTTTTTAAACTATGATAAATATTAGATAAATTATTCTTTTTTCTAATATAATAAGGTAAAGGGTCACTCACCTTATTCCCAAAATTATCTAAACAGAAATATATTACCTTTCTTATATTTTTCTGAGTCAATCCTTCTTTAAGACGGTAGAAACCCACGATTCTTCCTATATTTAGAGAAGAGTCTTTTTCGTCTAAAAGTTCAAACTCAGGAGAAACCATCTGTAACTTCCCTTTATATCTTTTTACTTTCCCGTAAATAATAACTCTATCCCCTACTTTTATATAATCTTTTAAATATCCCTGGTTAAACCATACACACATAAGAATCCCACTATCATCTTCCACTGCTATCTCAAAAATATTATCTTTAACTCTTCTTTGCCAATGAGGCCTAAATTTAAAAGGCTTTAAATTTCTGGCTAATACTTTAGCTTCTACTAAAGAAACTTCATCTTCCTTTAATTGATTTATCTTCTTTATGTTGCGCCTATCTTCATAACGTAAAGGGAAATAATAGAGAAGATCCCTTATGGTATAAATACCCAATCGATTAAAAATCTTCTCTCTTTTAGGGCCAATGCCTTTGATATAGCGAATATTATTTCTTTCCATTAGGACTATATATGATATTTTTTTGCGAAATATTCCTCGATAATCCTTCTGTGGTCAAAAGCAATCCTTTCCGGCAATGTGCGTTTTTTAAAAACGCCTGCTCCTTTAGCATCATCACTAGCTTTAAGGCTACCCTCTCCTTTGCCCACAAATACTATTGATACAGTGTGAAAACGAACATCACGGTCAGGTTCTGAATAGGTATGAAATTGAAGTATATCTTTAAAATTTAAGTTGGTCTCTTCTTTTATTTCCCTTATTACTGCATTCTCAGCGCTCTCACCGTAATCAACAAATCCCCCAGGAAGCGCCCACCCAAAAGGAGGATTTTTTCTTTCTATCAATACAATACCTCCTTTATACTCTACAATACCATCAACAGTAAGAAAGGGCCCCCAGGAGGTCTTCTTAAACATATACTCTAAATATCTCTCCAGATTATTCTTAAAAATAGAAAAAGCTTTTTCTGAATAAAGAACAAATATTATCTTCTTTAAGGAAAAACTATTTATGTTTTGAATATAACGAAATACTTCCTGCGCCATTATCTTAGCAGTTGCTTCATAAGAAAATTTCCCTGTACCACATCCTAAAGCACAAAAAGCTAATGAGGAGATTTTATGCTCCTGGGCACATAAAAGAGCACTATAAGTGGCTTTACGAATTATTTCTTCATTTGTTTTAAAATCTAAACCCATAGTTACTGCATGAATAATATATCTAGCCTTAAGTTTACCTGCAGAAGTTAACACTGCTTCACCAAGAGAAAGAGGTCCCTTCTGTACTGCTTCTTTTTCAATTAACTCCGTACCTTTTTTCCTAATCGCTAAAGCAACTCCTCCTCCCATTTTAAGAGAAGTATTAGCAGGATTTACAATTGCCTCAGTATCAGCCTGGGTAATATCTCCTTTTATAACACGAATTTCTAAACCTTTTATCTTCATCTATACCTCCCTCTCTTTTTTATAATCGCTTGGGCTAAACTATACGCATCGAGCTTAGTAGTTATCTTTCCTAAGGCCTGCTCTTCTTTTATCCTTTTTAAAATTTCTCCTATTAAAGGAGAAGGCTTTAATTTAAATTTTCGCATGATATCAAATCCATCAACCAGTTTAGGTAAAGGTTTTTTTTGCTTCTCTTTAAAATAATAATCAATTAATTTCAACATTATCCTTTCATGTCTTCTTCTTTTTTTACTATCGGTTAAGGGACCTCTGGTAGCCCGCCAATCTGCCAAGGAGAGCAAAATAACTGCTACTCCTTCATCTCCTGCATCCCTGAAGAAACGATAAACCGCTCTCTTTGAGGGATACTCTTGGTCAGCTAAATAACCTGGCCGAAGATGCCAGAAAATAAGATGCTTCAACACCTCTTTCTCTTTAAAGGATAACTTTAGGCGTTGGTATATCTTTTCCATAAGTTCAGCTCCAATTTTTTCATGAGTATGAAAAATAGTTTTTTTATTTTTTACCCTCTTAGCAAATGGCTTCCCTACATCATGCAAAAGACAGGCTAATTTAATTATATCAATAAGCCTATGTTTACTAGTAAGAGAAGTATAAAGATATTCTATAAATCTTTTATCCTTAGAAAGCCTCTTTTTAAACAAAATTTCGAATCTTAAAAGGGCCTCCAGAGAATGCCCCCATACATCCAAATGGTGATAAGCTCCCTGAAAAACATTTCTCTGCTCTTTTACGTAAGGGATAATCTCATCAAGGATAAACAATTCACTCATTTTTTTTATAATGGGGTAAGAATAAAGAACAGAAAGTATTTTAAACAATTCTTCATTAATTCTTTCTCCTGAAACTTTTTTTAAAAGTTTTCTGTATTTTGCTAAAATTTTTTCTGTTCTTTTCTCTATCTTAAAATTATAATTAGCAGAGAAACTAAAAGCCCTTAATATTCTTAAGGGGTCGTCTTTAATCACTCTTTCATTAACTACCCTTATTCTCCTTCTAAATAAATCAAAGCGAGCTCCTAACAAATCAATAACCTCTATTCTGGGCAAGATATTTATCTCTAAAGCTAAAGTATTCATAATAAAATCACGAAGAGATAAATCTTCCTCTAAGTTTTTACCGCGTAATTGTGTAAAATCATAAGTATATATTTTCTTATCTCTTTTTATTACCAGACGGTAACTCTTTTGTTTCTCATCCAGAACAACTATCTTTGCTTTACTATACCTTTTAAAGATATGGACAAAGGAAAGAATTTTTTTCTCTACACAGAAATCAAAATCTAAAAATTCTCTATCTCTCTTTAAAAAGATATCACGTAAAAATCCCCCCACCAGCCATACTTTAATATTACTCTTTCGAGATAATCTGCAAAGCGTTCCTAAATAAGGAATTTTTTTTAAAGCTCTTCTCAGATTCATAAATAAGGCGGGTTTAAAAATATATAATTTCTGACTTTAAATCATCTAAATCTAATATCGCAAGAGATGACCTTCCCGTAAGCCAACCACAGACTTCTCCTGGATTTATAAATATTTTATCACCTTCACGATTAATCTTAGGATTATGGGTATGTCCATAAATTACTATTTGAGAATTCACCTCTTTAAGTTCGTGCATAAGAGCAATTCTTTTCGAAGATAACTCCAAAAAATAAGGAGGAGATTTAATTCGGCCTCCTGACTTATTTAATAAACCCTCTTGCTCACCATCATTATTGCCAAAAACCCCAAACCATTCGCATTTTAATTCTTCTAAAGGTAAAAGAGAAAAAGGGGCAATGAAATCTCCTGCATGCAAAAATAAACCCACCTTCTCTCTGTTAAGAATCTCTACCATCTCTTTTATTTTGGAAATATTATCGTGTGTATCAGACCCAATACCAATCTTCATTAATCACTCATAAGAAGTTTCTCAAACACTTCCTCCTGTACAAAAATTGGTGACTTCGTCCTTACTGCTAAAGCAACGCTATCAGAAGGACGGGCATCTACTATTTTAATATCACCGTGGGAGGTTCTAAAATGAAGCTTAGCATGGAATGTACTATCTATAAGCTTATCAATAACTACTCGCTCTAAATTAAAAGATGCCACTTCAACCAAAGACTTTAATAAATCATGCGTAAGAGGACGGGGAGGTTTAAAACCGCTTAACTGCATTCTTATAGCAGCAGCCTCATTTAAACCAATAACAATAGGAAGAATTTTCTTGCCTTTTTTTTCTTTAAGAATAATTATCTGTTCCTGTTTTTGCTCGTCAATAATAATTCTAGATAACTCTACTTCTATCATTTTACTTTACTCTGCAAGATATCCTTAAGCTCTCTCATAAACTGATTTACATCTTTAAATTGCCTATATACTGAGGCAAACCTAACATAAGCTACATCGTCTATCTTAGCAAGCTTATCTATAACTATCTCTCCTATATATCCAGACTCTACTTCTCGGTCAAACTTCTTCTGAATAACTGTTTCTACCTCCGTAACTAATCTCTCTATTCTCTCTATACTTATATTTCTTTTCTGACAAGCTTTAAGAAGCCCTGCAATAATCTTTTCACGATTAAAGGGCTCCCGCCGACCGTCTTTTTTAACTACCATAAGAGGGTTCTTTTCTATATATTCATAAGTAGTAAATCTTCTACCACAGTTAATACATTCTCTTCTTCTTCTTATAGAAGCTCCGTCTTGAGTTTCTCGAGAATCAACTACTTTATCCTCATTATGACTACAGTAAGGACATTTCATCTTTTTATTTTTCTCAATAAAATCTTTGCCTGTTTTAAAAAATCCTCTGCCATCTTATCAGGATAGCTGTTTTCAAAAACTACTTCTTTTATCCCCCCATTAATAATCATTTTAGCACAAATACTGCAGGGAGCGTTAGTAATATATAAAGTACTGCCTTCCACAGATACCCCGTATAATGCCGCTTGAATTATCACATTCTGCTCCGCATGTAAACCTCTACATAACTCATGTTTCTGTCCTGAAGGCACTTTAAGCTGCTCTCTTAAGCATCCCGAAGTCTTACAGTGCACAATGCCGCTGGGAGCGCCATTGTATCCTGTAGCAAGAATTCTCTTTCCTTTCACCAGTACAGCCCCTACCTTTCTTCTTAAACATGTGGAACGTTTAGCAACCAGATGCGCTACCTCCATAAAATATTCATCCCAGTTAGGTCGCTTTGTTTCTCTATCTATCTCTAAAAACTTACTCCTTTTCATAATATCACATAAAGTATTATAAAAAACTAAAAATGTGACCTCTAAGTTTGCTTTTGCAATAATTAAATTATCTAAATTTCAATCTCAGTATAAAGAGGATACTCTCCAATAAAATCTATAACCTTCTCTTTAAGCATTCCTATAACTTGTGGGTTATCTTTTTCTCTAAGAGCGCCATCGATAAATTCCGCTATTTTTTCTATCCCTTCTTTTCTTACCCCTCGCGTAGTAATAGCAGGTGTTCCAATACGAATACCACTAGCGACAATAGGTGGCTTAGGATCAAAAGGAATTAAATTTTTATTAACTGTAATATTCACCTCCTCTAAAATCAATGCTGCTTTTTTACCTGTTAAACCTTTAGATCTTAAATCCACAAGAAAAAGATGGGTATCTGTGCCCCCACTTACAATACGATATCCCCTCTTCTCCATACAAAAGGAAAAATAACGGGCATTTTCTACTATATTCTTAGAATATTCTATAAACTGGGGTTTTAAAGCTAAACCAAATGCTACTGCTTTAGCAGCAATGATATGCATAAGAGGACCCCCTTGTGTGCCAGGAAAAACTGCAGTATCAATTTTTTTAGCAAATTCTTTTCTACAAAGAATAAAACCTCCTCTCGGGCCTCTTAATGTCTTATGGGTAGTAGAAGTAACAAACTCAGCAAAAGGAATGGGATTAGGATAAATCTTTGCTCCTACTAATCCTGCAAAATGTGCCATATCCACTAATAAATATGCTTTAACTTTATCTGCTATTTCTCTAAACCTTTTAAAATCAATGATACGCGGATAAGCACTTGCTCCTGCAATAATAAGTTTGGGCTTATGTATAATTGCTAATTTCTCTATCTCCTCGTAATCCAAACATTCTGTATCTCTACTTACTCCATAAGCAACAATGTTATAAAACTTCCCGCTAAAATTAAGAGGGTGCCCATGAGAAAGATGACCTCCACATGCTAAATCCATAGCAAGAACAGTATCACCAGGGCTTAAAACTGCCATCATTACTGCCATATTAGCCTGCGTTCCCGAATGAGGCTGAACATTAGCATGCTCGGCTCCAAAAAGCTTTTTCACCCTCTCCCTTGCAACCTCCTCCACTTCATCTACATAACCACACCCTCCATACCATCTCGCCTTAGGATATCCTTCAGCATACTTATTGGTAAGGGGGGTGCCTGCTGCTTCTAAAACTTCTAAGGGAGCGAAATTCTCACTGGCAATAAGTTCAATCTGCTCCCTCTGTCTTCTTATCTCCTGAATAATACTTTCATAAACTAAGGGATCCTTCTTCTTTAATTCTCTAAACATTTTCTCTCTCCTCTATTTTCTGAACTTTCCTTAACCTTCTTTCATGCCTTCCTCCTTCAAATCCTGCGCTAAGCCAGCGAATAACTATTTTTTTTGCATAATCTGCTTTCATAAACCCTGCAGGCAATACTAATACATTACTATTATTATGCTGACGGGAGTAAAGAGCAGTCTTTATATTAAATACTAATGCTGCTCTTATCCTTTTAACTTTATTGGCTACGATACAACTTCCTATACCTGTATAACAAACAACAATTGCTCTGTTTACTTTTCTCTTTTTTACTAAGACCGCTGCAGGATAAATATAATCAGGGTAATCACAAGGTTCAGAAGAAAATGTTCCACAGTCAACTATCTCAATTCCTTTATTACTAAGATAATCAGAGATAATATTCTTAAGTCTAAATCCTCTATGGTCACTAGCAACAGCAATCCGCACTTAAACCCTCCTTAATTAAGGAGCCACTCCGATAATTCCTCAATAGCTTTCCTTAAAAGAGAATAGACTTCTTCATAGAAATCATAAGACTTTCCAATAGGATCAGGTATATCTCTCTCTAAGTTTGGAGGAAGAAATTTCTTTAAAGGGAAAATTCTTGGCTCTGAGGTAGGTTCTATCTTTACAATATGTTCGCGGTGTATTTCTTCCATCACAAAAATAAGGTCACTGGATAAGACAACATCGCGGTCTATCTTCTGAGAACGATGACTGCTTGCATCTATATTTTCTTTCTCTTTCAGTATATTATAAGTATCATTACTTATTGGTTGATTATCTAAAAAAATTATACCTCGAGAAATAATCTCATATCGCCTTACAACATAAGGACTACTCTTAGATAAGATATTCTTTAGGATATATTCTGCCATTGGCGAACGGCAGGTATTACCTGTGCAAACGAACATAATACGTTTTCTAAAAAAAATCTTCATCAATTCATTTATATGAATAACCCCTTCCCTTAGGACTTTAAAAGGGTGGTAAGTAATATCAACGACAGTAGATGGTTTAGAAAAAGAAGCACTTCCTCCATCAACTATTAAATCTATATTATCATCAAAGATATCTGCTACTTCCTCCGCGGTAACCGCATCTTTTTGGCCGCTAATGTTAGCGGATGGTAAACACACAGGGATATTCAGTTCCTGAAGAATCATCTGGATAATAGGATTAGAAGGGACTCTTACTCCTATTTTTTCTGAATCTTTACTATAAAAAATTATAGTAAGAGGTCCGGGCCAAAAAACCTCCATCATCCTATAAGCAAAAGGAGGCATAATACTTAAAAAAGATGTTGCTCTTTCTCTATCAGGAAAACACAAAGTAAAGGGCTTATCTTTGGGTCTTTTCTTTACTTCAAACAGTCTTTTAACCGCATCTTTATTGTTAGATATTACACCCAAACCATAGACTGTCTCCGTAGGTAAAGCAACAATACCACCTTTTTTAAGAATATCAACTGCCTGTTTAACCACAGAAATATCAGGATTGGTTCCACTTAATACTACTTTTTTCATTTTCTAAATTTATTTTTAAGTTGTTGAAGTTTCTTCTTATAGGTAAAATCCTTAAGAGAAAGAATCTCTAAAGAAAAAATTATAGCATTTATAAATCCCCTTACATCAAAACCACTACTTACAACTCCTAACCCCTTAGGGACTTGAATAATAGAAAGCAAACTATCTAAACCTTCAAATTCCTTACCCCTAAGGGGTACACCAATCACAGGAATATCTACATAGGAAGCAACAAAACTTGGTAGAACTGCACTTAACCCTGCACAGGCAATTACTACCTCAACACCTTTCTTTTCTATTCGTTTACATAAACGTCGTAATTTCTCAGGAGTTCTGTGGGCAGAAATAATATGGTAATCATAGGGGATATCCAACACCTTTAAAAGAGAAAAGCCATCTTTTAGTTTTTCTTGGTCTGATTTGCTTCCTAAGATAATCGTAATTTTTTTTGGCTTTTTCATTCCTACATTTTACAATTTAAGATAAAAAATTCAATGCTTTACTCCCAATATCTCTACGGTAATGCATATTATCAAAATACACATCCTTTATTGCTCTATAAACTTTTTCTTGAGCCTCTTTTATATTAAGACCTAACCCTACAATATTTAAAACCCTCCCGCCATTGGTAGCAAAATATTCTCTTCCCTTTTCACTAATCCTTCTGGTTCCTGCATGGAAAACAAAAATATCTTCCTTATTGTTTATCTTCTCCAAACCTAAAATTTCTTTCCCTTTAGTGTAGCTAAGAGGATATCCTCCTGAAGCTAATACCACACATAAACAAAATCTTTCATCCCATTCTAAACACACATTTTTTAATTTACTATCAACCGTCGCCAGAATAATCTCTACTAAATCGGTCCTTAATTTAGGAAGAATCGCCTGAATTTCAGGATCACCAAAACGCACATTAAATTCTAAAACATAAGGGTGATTATCTTTAATCATAAGGCCCGCATAAAGAATTCCCTTGTAAAGCAATCCTTCTTTTTTTAAACCATTAACAAGAGGATAAAAAATCTTTTTCATTATCTTTTCAAAAACTATATCAGTAACTACAGGAGCAGGAGCATAAGCACCCATCCCTCCTGTATTAGGACCTCTATCGTTGTCAAAAACCGCTTTATGGTCTTGAGAACTTACTAAAGGGACAACCGAATCCCCATCTATAAAAGCTAATATAGAAGCTTCTTCCCCTTTAAGATAATCCTCAATAACTACTTTTTCTCCTGAAATACCAAATTTCTTTTCTACCATTATTAAATCTACAGCTTTTTCTGCCTCCTTTTTTGACTCTGCTACAATTACCCCTTTACCTCCTGCTAAACCATCAGCCTTAATAACTATAGGGATATCTTTTTTTCTAAGGTAATCTTTTGCCACAGAAGCACTATTAAAAACTTCAAAATTAGCAGTAGGAATATTAAATTTTCTCATTATCTCCTTAGCAAATACCTTACTTCCCTCTAAAAGAGCAGTATCTTTTTTAGGCCCAAATATTTTAAGACTCTTCTCTTCAAATTTATCTACAATCCCCTCAACTAAAGGAGCCTCTGGACCTACTATAGTTAAATCTATGTGTTCTCTTAAAGTAAAATCCAAAAGACTTTTGATATCTGTAGGTTTAATATCTATATTTTGCGCAATACTTGCTGTACCTCCATTACCTGGTGCACACCAAATTTCCTCTACAAGAGGAGACTGTCTAATCTTCCATGTAAGAGCATGTTCTCTTCCGCCACCCCCTACTACTAAAACTCTCATTCAAACCTCCCTCTAAAGGTATTTAATGTTCTCCGTTAGTCATAGAATTCTTACTTTTGACCTGCTAACAACAATCTTACCTATTATATAAGAGGCTACTCGATAGGAAGCAAGAATCTTCTGAATACGTTCTGCCCATATTCTATCTACAACAATAATCATTCCTATACCCATATTAAACACCGAATACATCTGGTTATCACTAATTTTTCCTTTTTCTCTAATAACTCTGAATATCTTAGGAACTGGCCAACTTCGTTTATTAATAATCATCCCCAAAGAAGGAGGTAAAATTTTTACTGCCTTGTTATAAAAAGCACCTCCTGTAATATGAGCAATTCCTTTAATAATCTGAAAATTATATCCGGTAGCTTTAAGTAAAGAAAGGACTGACTTTACATAAATACGTGTTGGCTTAAGCAATTGAGAGGAGTACTTAATTATATCCTTCGGTGTCAATATCTTTCTTATAAGAGAATAGCCATTGGAATGAATACCACTGGAAGCCAATCCTAAAACAACATCACCTTTTTTAATTCTTCTTCCGTCAATCAATCTATTTTTTTCCACAACACCTACACAAAATCCTGCTAAATCATACTCATTATTTCTATACATTCCCGGCATTTCTGCGGTTTCTCCTCCAATAAGAACACATCCTGCTTCCTTTAATCCTCTTTTTATTCCTTTTATTATGCTGGTCAGAATATTTATTTTTAATTTACCGCAGGCAATATAATCCAGAAAAAAAAGAGGCTCTGCTCCTAAACAAACTATATCATTAACATTCATTGCTACTAAATCAATACCTACAGAATAATGAATATCCAGTTGTTGGGCGATTTTCAACTTTGTCCCTACCCCATCACAAGAAGAAACTAAAAAGGGATTTTTGTAATTCTTAAAAACTTTTGTATCAAATACAGAAGCAAATCCTAAAAAAGGCTGAGATTCATCTCTTCCTCTAATTTTTTTTACAAAAATCTCTGCTTTTTTTATATCTACACCTGCTTTTTTATAAGTAATCATAATTCTTCTTCTAAAGAATACTTATAGACATTATGAAATTTGAGAGGGTACTTACCACTCCAGCAAGCAGTACAATAGTAGTTTTTTGCATGCTTAAAACAGCTAAGCATACCTTCCAGGCTTAAGTATCCTAAGCTATCTACTTCCAAAAACTCCTCAATCTCCTTTATTCCCATATTATGGGCAATGAGTTTTTTAGCATCAGGAAAATCTATTCCGTAAACACAACCAAAACGATGGGGAGGACAGGAAATCCGTAAGTGCACTTCTTTAGCCCCCATATTTCTGAAATTCTTAACTCTTATTTTAGAAGTTGTACCCCGCACAATAGAATCATCAACTATCACTATCCTCTTATTTTTAATTATTTCTCTTAAAAGATTAAACTTCACCTTTACTCCCAATTCCCGTTTATTTTGATAAGGTTGAATAAATGTCCTTCCTATGTAGTGATTACGAATTATCCCAATTTCTAAAGGAATACCACTTGCTTTAGAGAATCCTAATGCAGCAGATGTTCCTGAATCAGGCACCCCTATAATACAATCACCTTCTACAGGATGTTCTTGGGCTAATTTTTCTCCTAACTTTTCTCTTACCAAGTGCACTGTTTCCCCAAAGATAATAGAATCGGGACGGGAAAAATACACATGCTCAAAAGAACAAAAGGCAAATTTCTTAGATACCTTTGGCATTTTATAAGAATGTATCCCTTCTTTATCAATTATCACAGCTTCAGAAGGCTCTACTTCTTTTATAAACTCAGCGCCCACAAGATCTAAAGCACAGCTTTCTGAAGAGATGAAAAAACTCTCACCTCTTCTACCAATACAAAGAGGCCTAAACCCTAAAGGATCTCTTATGCCAATAATGCCATTTTTATCCATCATTATAACTGAATACGCTCCCCTAATCTTCTCCAAAGCATCAAAGATCTTCTCTACCATAGTTACCTTCTTAGAACGCATAATAAGATGCAATATAATTTCAGAATCAGAACTAGATTGAAAAATAGAACCTTTGGATTCAAGCTCTTTTCTTAAAGAGAGTGAATTTATCAAATTGCCATTATGAGCTAAAGCTAAAGACAGATGATAAGAATTAGCAAAGAGGGGCTGGATATTACGCACAGCAGTAGAACCAGTAGTAGAATAACGTACATGGCCTATTGCTTGATATCCTTTAAGTTCCTTTACCTTATCTTCAGTAAATACCTCACCTACTAATCCCATCCCTCGATAATGATGAAAACCTGAACCATCAAAGGTAACTATTCCGCACGATTCTTCTCCTCGATGTTGTAAGGAATAAAGGCCCAAAAAAGTAAGAAAAGAAGCGTCTTCGTTATTATATACTCCAAATAAACCACAGTGCTCTTTTATCTCTCTCATAACTTCACTTAACTAATATACTCTACAGCATTTTTAATAATTTTCAATCCCCAAGGAAACATTTTTTCTTTAGGCCAAAAAGGATGATGATGTTTAAAAATAAAACGTTCAGGATGAGGCATCAGCCCTAAAACCTTTCCATTTCTGTCCGTAATCCCAGCAATATTCCTATAAGACCCATTAGGATTAAAAGGATAACCGCAAGCTTTCCCCTCTTTATTAACATACCGCAATGCTATTTGATTATTACTCTCTATTCTTTCTAATACATCTGAAGGAGCAAAAAATCTTCCTTCAGCATGAGCAACAGGAAGAAGAATAATACGAGGTAAGTCTTTAAACCATATATCCTTAGCACTTCCTTCCTCTTCAATCTTAAGATATACCCATCTGTCTTCAAAACGTTCTGAATCATTATTAGTTAAAGTTACTTTTTGTTTAAAATCAGCATCAGGCAAAATCCCTGTCTTTATTAATACCTGAAAACCATTACATATCCCCAAGATTAATTTCCCTTTATTTAAAAATTTTTCTAAATAATCTCTAAACCAAAGAAGTAGCTCCAAAGAGAAGATTTTCCCTGCTCCTAAATCGTCACCATAACTAAAACCACCAGGAATGCAAATAATTTGATACTTAGAAAAATCCCTTTTGTTTTTTATAGTATTAATATGGGACAATACTGGCTCTGCTCCTGCTAAATTAAAAGCAAACTCTGTCTCTCTATCACAATTTGTCCCTGCTGTACGGAAAATCAAAACTTTAGGCCTCATCTGAACTCTTCAAATGTCATTGTCCAGGCTTTATAAAAACAGTCTAAAGAATTGTTAATTATTTCTTTACCATCTTTCCCATAGACGATAAGTCGCTTATCTGGAGATACACAGCCGATTAAACCAAAGGGAATATCTTTAATACATCTTTCAAATTTTTCTTTTTTATCTTTTTCTACTTCAACAATAAACCTTGAAGAACTCTCAGAAAATAAAGCTTCATAATTAAGAAGGTCTTTATCTTTAGGAACTTCACTTAAAAAAATAGATGCTCCTTTATCAGAATTCAGACACATCTCACAAATAGCTACTGCCAATCCTCCTTCTGAACAATCATGACAAGAAGAAATTAGCCTATTTTTTATTGCTTTTTCTAAAGAAGTGAAAATCTTCTGTGAAAGTTGCTTATCAACTTTAGGCACAATACCTTTATTTTTTATACCTAAACTCCGAAAGTATTCCGAGCCTCCCATTTCAGAGAAAGTAAGACCTAAAATATAGATTAAGTTTCCCTCTTGCTGAAAACTACTCCCTATTACTTTATTATAATCGTCAATAATTGATAATGCAGAAATTAACAGCGTCCCCGGAATAGCAATTCTTACCCCTTCAACAACATATTCATTATAAAGACTGTCTTTACCTGAAATAAAAGGCACTCCAAAAAATAGTGAAAAATCATAACAAGCTTTTGAAGCCCTTACTAACCCTCCTAAACTATGTTCATCTGTAGGAGCTGGCCAACTAAAATTATCCAAAAAATAGGTATTCTCTAAAGAACCTCCTACACAAAGCACATTGCGAAGTGCTTCATTAATTGCTAATGCAGACATCCAGTAAGGGTCTATATCAGAATAAAAAGGATTTATGCCCACCCCAATTGCAATACACTTTTTACTTGCCAAAGTTGGTCTTATTATTACAGCATCCGATACTCCCACTCTCTCTATCCCTAAAATAGGCTTAATTACGGACTGCGCCTGAACCTCATGGTCATATTGGCGAATAATCCAATCTTTAGGAGAAATATTAAAACTGGAAAGAAGTTTCTTTAAATCCTCATTATAATTAACTTTCTCCTCTACCTTGTAACACTGTTCTTCTTTTTTTACCCATATTGCTTTTTTACGAAGGGTAGGTATTTTATGAAGAAACTCCATATCTAAATCAGCTACTTTATTATCCTTATAAAAAAGGGTAAGTCTTTTTGTAGCGTTCACTTCTCCTATTACTGAAAAAAGAACCTCCTCTTCATCAAATATAGTTTTAATTTCCTCCAAGTCATTTTTCTCCACAAAAAGAACCATTCTTTCCTGAGATTCAGAAATCCATATTTCTGTGTAACTTAACCCTTCATATTTAAGAGGAACTTTATCTAACCATACCTCTGCTCCCCACTCCTTGGCTAATTCTCCTATAGCACTGGATAATCCTCCTGCCCCACAGTCAGTTATCGCATGGATGAGATTAGCATCTCTCAGTCTTATTATTGCTTCTATCAGCTTTTTCTCTTCAATGGGATTACCAATCTGTACTGCAGAAGTAAGAGTAACTGTCTCTTTAGAAAGTTCTACTGAAGAAAAAGTAGCACCATGAATTCCATCTCTGCCTGTAGGTGCACCACAAAGAATAATAGCTTCTCCTGAACACACCTTCTTAAAAGATGCTTTCTTGGGAATTATTCCTACTGTGCCACAGTAAACCAAAGGATTACCCAAATATCGCTCATCAAATATTACTGCTCCTGCTACTGTAGGAATACCTACTCTGTTCCCATAGTCGCTTACTCCTTTAACTACTCCTTTTATAATCCTTTTAGGATGTAAAAGGCCACAGGGAACCTTCTTATAGGGCAAATGAGGGGAAGAAAAGCAAAATACATCAATATTAGCAATAGGTTTTGCAGAAATACCTGTTCCCAGAATATCCCGGATAACTCCTCCAATACCCGTGGAAGCGCCTCCATAAGGTTCTAAACTTGAAGGATGATTATGTGTTTCTACTTTAAAACAAATATTATGTTTATCATCAAAATTTACTATCCCCGAATTGTCCTCAAAAACAGAAACACATCCTGAAGAATTTATTTCTTGAGTTGCCTTCATAATTGTAGATTTCAAAAGATTAACTATCCTCTCTTCCTTAATAATGCCACCTTGAGGGTCTTTTTCTTGATATTGAATTATCCCGCGAAAGGTTTTATGGGCACAATGCTCTGACCAAGTTTGAGCAATAGTCTCTAATTCACAATCTGTAGGTTGTCTTCCTTCCTGGGTGAAATACTCTTTTATTCTTTCCATCTCTTCCAATGTTAATGAGAGATTACCACGCTTGGAAATATCTATGAGCTCTTTTTCATCTGCCTCAATAATATTTACTTTTTTAAGTTTGAATTGATATTTGCCCCCAGAAAATTCATCAAGGCTATCGAGTTTTTTTACTGTATTGTAATCAAGAATATGTTCAATAAGAGGATTATACAGCAATTTCTGGGCTATAAAAAAAATCTCCTCTGTGTTTAAGCCAGTAAATTTATAGTAACGGGCAGTCCGAACATTCTTAACACAAAAAGAAAAGCCCTTTATAGCTCTGGCTAAAGATAAGGCAACTGTATCACATACACCAGGATTATAAGTAATGATTATTTCATCAGAAGAGGGCTTCCGGGAGAAGAAGCCTTCTGTAAGCACATAATTCTCTAAGAGAGGGTCAATTAAAAGATTTTTTGCTATTTGGTGAAGATTTTCCTCTTTTAGGTCCGCTTCAATAAAATATATCTTTTTGGTAAAAATATTTATTTCCTTAGTTATCCCTAAATCTTTTATTTCTTCAGAAAGCTTAGAAGACGATTTTTCTCTCCTATAAACATCAATGCGCCATATCATTATTTTTCCTTAAGGAATTAAAAAAATCAGAAACAAAAATAAGAGTAAAAAGGTCAAAATTATATGAGACGTTTATATATTTTATCTATATTTTTAAGGTAATTATAAGGAATAAAAATATCTTCTAACTCTTTCTCGCTAAGATATCGTTTTAGACGTTTATCATGCTTGGCTTCTTTTCTAAAATTAGACTTATTATTTATTACCCTTAAAGAGATATTCTGGATAATCTCGTATGCTTTAATGCGTTCCACTCCTTTTTCCATCAACTTAAGAAGTGCTCTCTGAGAAAAAACAAGACCTCTGTTTAACTCAATATTTTTCATCATATTTGAGGTATTAACCCTTAGATTTTTTATAACCTCTGTCATTTTCCTCAACATATAATCAATAACAATAGAAGAATCAGGAATAATAATTCTCTCACAGGAAGAATGCGATATATCCCGCTCATGCCAAAGATTTATATTTTCATAGGAAGCTAACATATTACCTCTTAATATTCGTGCTAAACCACAGATTCTCTCACAAATAATAGGATTCTGTTTATGTGGCATTGCACTTGAACCTGTCTGTCCTCTATAAAAAGGCTCTTTAGCCTCATTAACCTCCGTGCGATGTAAGTGTCTGATTTCTGTGGCAAAACGCTCCAAAGTAGAGCCCAAAAGAGCTAAAAGAGAAAGATAATAAGCAAACCGCTCTCGAGAAACAATCTGGGTAGATACAGCTGAAAACCCAATGCCTATTTTCTTACAGATATATTCTTCTACCCAAGGAGAAAAATAAACAAATGTTCCTACTGCCCCTGAAATCTTCCCTGTAGAGATAATATTAATACTCTGCTTAAGAAGGTCGTACTCTCTTTTTAAATCATTATATAGATACAAGAATTTTAATCCGAAACTATAAATTTCTGCATGTACGCCATGGGTACGAGCAATACATAGCGTATCTTTATATTTAAGAGCTTTGCCTTTAACCTCTCTTATAAGAATACCTAAATCTTTTAAAATTATTTTAAGGGAATCTTTAATTTGCCAGCTTAAGGCAGTATCTAAAAGATCACTAGAGGTAAGGCCATAATGAAGATACTGGGCATCTTTGCCAATAGAAGAAGAAAGATTTTCAAGAAAAGCAACTATGTCATGGCGAGTTTTTTTCTCAATCTTCTTTATTCTTTCTACAGAAATATTTGCTTTTTTACGAATTCTTACTGAGACTCCTTTTGGGATAAGTTTCTTTTTCTCCAAAGCTTCAACTAACAAAATTTCTATCTCTAAGAAACGCTTGAACTTTTCCTCTTCACTCCATATTTTACCAATCTCTCTGGGTATATATCTTGCAATCATTTTATCGCAACATTAAATAATAACGCCTAATACCTTTTTGTTCAACTAAAAATCTTCTTTAAAGAATTCAACTACTGTCTTCCTTCAGTCCCTCTATCTTCCTTTTTATATTAGCTATCCTTTCATCTACAGGGGGATGACTGCGCAAGAATACTAAAGTATAATCATTATGGGCGTTCTTTTTAAGCTTCTCCATAAGGCTTATTCCCCTCAAGGGATTATAACCAGCTTTATAAGTATATTTAACTGCCAAGGCATCAGCCAAAAATTCATCTTTCCGTGCATATCCTAAAGATACAACATTATAAACTATATCTATAGCTCTTTTTATTAAGAAATCATCTATACCTTTTAAGGCAAGACTTAATACAATACTTGCCCCTAATGAGGCTTGCAGTCGTTTTACAGAATGGCGAGCACAAATATGTCCAATTTCATGGGCTAAAACAAATGCTAATTCTCCCTCTGTAGTCTTCTCTAAAAGACCATCATTAACAAAAATATAACCGCCAGGCAGAGAAAAAGCATTCATCCCCTCTTTATCAAGAATATAAAAATGATAATCCAGGTAGTTCCTATCACACACATTAGCTATCTCTTCTCCTACTTTAACAAGATAGGCCAGTTTATTTCTGTCTCTTATAATTTTATTATTATTAATAATCTCCTGCGCTAAATTTTTTCCCATGGCAATTTCTTCCTCATCACTTACAAAATATATTTCTTCCTTCTGGGTGGCAGGATTATAAACTGTGACACATCCATAAAAACCCAACAAAATAACTAATAATAACAAATTATTTTTCATTGACTACCTCTATCTGAGAGGGATTGCATACAATAATTTCTGGACCGTTATATTCTCTAATTCTACCCCACACCTTTATCTCTTTATCTCTGTAGAAAGTTAAGGGATTAATATTTTTTTCCTTAAAAAATCCTAAGCAGTCGTTGAAAATAACTACAGTGAAATCTTTTCTATAATCTTCTCCAAAATTTAGGAAAACTGCTTTTTTTGAGGTGTATACCCCTTTAACCTTCCCTTTAACCGTTCTAATCTGGTTAATAAAATTGTAAGCTCCATTACTAGACACAACTTCATAAGCTCCCCATATCCCTTTATGCAAAGCTTGAGCCTTTTTCTGTAAGGTTACAAATAAATCGGTATATTTTACATTTGGAGGCTTTGTATAAAGAACTGCTAACCCTTCCTCAATAAGCCTGGCATTCACAAAAATATCATCTACAAAGCAATAGCCTAACATTCTACCATATACATCAAACTTCTCAATATCAAATTCAACTCTTACAAATTTATTTTCCACAAGTTTTCTATTTAACTCTTTGGCTTCCAGAGAAAAAGGTTGGGGATTGTAGACAAAACGGGATTTTTCTCTTACTCTTACCTCAGGAGTGTCTATGCCAATGTAGCGCAACAGTCTCCCATCAGAAAGTTTTACTGTATCACCATCAATAACTTGAATTACTTTTATATGGTTACAGCAGGGTGTGTAAGAACAACTGAGAAGAAAGATAAGAAAAAATAAACTTATCACTCTAAGCTCTTAACAATTTTAGTAAAAATATCCTGCGCTATGTATGGCTTAGGTAAAAGATACCTACGGGCAGAGACTTTTAACCTTTGAATATCAGAAGATGCACTATCAATCTTTAAAGTAATATCAACATCAGATAACTTTGCTTTAATTACTCCTGCAGACTCTTTGGCAAAAATAATATCTGCCCCTTCATAATCAAGTGTCTCTTTACATACAGTCCATAATTGGTGATAGCCAATGCTTATGTTACCCATTGCAGAATCATTACTCAAAATATAGCCTGTAACAATGCCTGTCCCTACTAACACTGGCGCACACCCTATAAAAACAACTATACATAAAAGTAAGCTTAGTTTTCTCATTTTACCTTGTTATCCTTACAAAAATTCCTCATAAAAAAATTCTCTAATATATATTTCCCCTTCAAAGTCTCCTTACTCATTGTTTCACCAAGAAAAAAGTCATAACCCTTAATACCAACAAGTAGTATATCAAAGGAGTTATCCTTTTGCAAGTATTTAACAACGAAATGTAAAGAAGAATCATGCGTAAGATAAAAATGGTCCTGTAATTGTGAAGGAGAAAAGAGTCTAAATCTTTCCTCTTCGTTGTAATAAGCAGAATCAAGAAATATCACCAATGAAGAATGAGAGGCTTTTATTCTACCTAAATAGTTCTCCAAAGACTCTTTAACATCTAACGTCTCTATAGTTAACCTACCATCCAATGCTTCAATGATTGAAGAACCAACCATGTCGTCACTACGTAGGCGATTCCCCATGCCTATAAGCAAAGTATTCTTACTATTTTTTATGTGTTTTTTTAATTCCAATAATATATCTGTCTCCTTTCGGGAAGGGCAGAAAATACTATATTTCTCTAACTGAGGAATAAGTTCTTTTAAGCTATTAAATTTTATAGTGTTTAATTCTAAATTCTTTGCCTCATCAACCAGATCTTCTCTGTCATCTATATAGATAATCTCTCTATAGGATAGTGCTGTAATCTTTTTTAACTCTTCATAAATCTTAATGTCTGGTTTTGTTGCCTTTACTTTAAAAGAAAGAATGAGGTCATCAAAAAGAGAGAATACACTACTAAATTTTTTATAAAGATAAAAAAAATGCAATTCATTAATATTGGAAATCAAATAAATAGGATATACAGTTCTTAATCTTTCTAAAAACTCAATCACATCCTCTTTGGGCCAGAAAATTTCGCACCATATACTTTTAAACTCCTCAAAGGAAATATCTGCCTTAAAAGCTCGCTTAAACTTATTGTAAAAATCCAATGCGCCAACTTCTCCTCTTTCAAAATCCCCTGCAAAATCTTTATAAAATAAAGCATCGATAATATAGGAGATATCTACCCCTACTTTATCTTTTATTTTCTCTAAAGCAATGTTGTAATCAAAATCAAATAAAACTTTCCCTAAATCAAATGCCACACATTTCATAATCAACCTTAAATTTAATCAATATCACGACACTCCACAGTTGTAGTCCATAAATCAAAATCTATGGCTCGTAGTGATTAACTCTTCACTCATAGTTGTTAATATTAGCTCATAGCTCTTAGCTCATAGTGCTTGTAATAGCTCTTAGTTCTTAGCCCCTAGTCTTTTTACCCCACATCTAGAATATCAACTATCTTTCTTGCTATCTTTTATCTAAGAACAACGAGCTAATCTCTATCCACTAACCACCGTCCACTACCCCTATTTCCTATGAGCTAACAGCTAAGAACTAAGGGCTATTTCTCACCCTTCACCCACCACCTTAATATACGCTATTGCGCTATTTATTTAGTATTTCTTATCTCCATGGCGGTAGGGACGTTTTCTGTTCTTTTTAATCTTCTTTAGTATTGCTTTCTCTAAGTCTATTTTCTTCCTTCCGCAATAATCAAAAATTCTTATACAACAATCAGCAAGTTCTTCCGCTAATTCTTCTTTTGATTTATGTTCTCTTAATACCTCAAGCGCCTCGGAAAGCTCCGAATGCATAAGGGCAATGAGCTCAGCATCATTCCGCCGTTTATCCCACCATCCTTTCTCTCTGGCAATAGAATAGCATATTTTAATTAGTTCACTTATAGAAATTGGCATAAGTAAAAAGATTATGAAGTAACTACTGCTTTACGTCGACAGTAAGAACAGAGAATACGAAACCTATCCTCTCGCCCAATCTCTTCAGCAGTAAAAGAAAAAACTTCTCTTAACTTTATATGCTCCTGAGTAAAGGCAATAAGAGAAGTATTAGATGTATACAAGGGACCTAATTTCTTTATTGTCCAAATTATCTGATCATAGGGAGCAATGGGCTGGTGGCAAACTTCACAGGTAACAAGCTTCTTTTCTATACTTTGATAAAGCAATTCTCTTTTTTCTGTAGTAGAAATATCAAACTCATTAGAAAGTATTATGCCTTTTTCTGTTAAACAATTAAGCTGGCACTGTCCGCACTCAATACATATATCCCAGCGTATCTTAAGAATGCGTTTATACCCATTTTTATCCTTTATATCCAACATACTTAATGCTCCTGTGGGACAAACATTAACGCACGCTCCACATCCTATGCAATCCTTTTCATAAAAATAGGGTTTACCCCGAAAGGATAAAAAAGGAATATGGGGTCGAAAAGGAAATGACGTCGTATATGCTTTACTGAATAAGGCACTTAATGCTTTTTTAATTTCTCTTAACTTAGGGTACTTCATTATTAACTCCTTTAAAAAATTAATCCTTACCGTAATAGTCACATTCGCTTCTACTCCATAGTTTAACACTCGCTAAATGTGATGCTCTTGCTAAGGCATGCGCTGAAGTAGGCGAAGTCAATATTAAAAAAAGAATAGCTAAAAGACATTTTACCCCTGCTGGAGTTACTCCCATTATCAAAAAGGTACCAAAAAGAATACTACAGGTCCCAAAAGTTACACACTTAGTAGCAGCCTGGAGACGATTATAAACATCAGGTAAACGGACGAGCCCTAAACACCCAAAGAAATCAAAACCAAGCCCTATAGCTATAAAAATCAAACCTAAAATATCACTCATCAAAATCCTTCCCTTCCAAAAATTTTGCCAAAGCCAAAGTTGAAATAAAACTCTGCAGGGCCCAGGCAATGCCAACATCAATATACCAATTTCTTTTAGTAGTAATCGTCAAAAGAGCACAAATCCCCACAATAAGAATTCCCAACATATCAATGCTCACAATTCTATCAGAAGCAGTAGGCCCCCGTAAAATTCTATATAAACATAAAAAAGCACTTAGAGTAATAATGCCTAATCCCCGCATAAAAAAATTCTCAAAAGGTATGTCTTTACAGGAAATTATCTTTAAAGGATGAAATAAAATTATACCTAATACCGCACCAATAAATATCAGCCCCAGAATATACTTTAGATATCTCATCCTAATCAAAAATCTTTTCTAATATACGTTCAAAACGATAAACAATGCGTTTACTTGCCTCTTCGGTATCCTTTGCACGAACATAAATCCAATGGATATACATTACTCCTTTTTCTCTATCAATATCTACGGTTAAGGTGCCTGGAGTAAGCGTAATGGAATTTGCTAAAAAAGTTAAGGCAGTATCGGACTTAAGCTTAGTCTTCACTTTAACAATCCCTGGCCGAATAGGGATTTTAGGATGCAATACTCTATAAGCAACATCTACATTAGCTTTAAAACATTCCCATACAAAAATAGGAATATAATATAAAAACCATAAATACCTCTCAATATGCTTAAAAGCATAGGGACGGCGGGTAAATAAATCTCCTGTTAAAAAAGCAACTAAAAAAGCAACTAAAGCTCCTATGATTAAATTATCAGTTTCTAAAGAGAAATTAAGTAGAACCCAGACTGTAAATCCCAAAACAAAAAGAATAAATCTGCTTTTCATTTCAATACACTATATATTAAACCCTTATATCCCAAACCTCTCATTACTGCTTGCTGTGCTGGAAAAAGGAAAAAAGAATCAAAATGAGGCAAAATCAATATACCTCCTATAACACAGATAATCCCTAAAACCAACATCGCAAACTGCATAGAAAAGGGAACTTCTTTTAGATTCTGATATGCTTTTTTTAAACTCCCAAAAAAAGCATACTTCTGAACCTTCATAAACGAAGAAAGAGTTAATATACTCCCTAAAACTGCCCAGAATGCTAATCCAATTTTATGCACCTGTATACAGGCAACAATTATAATTAACTTACTCCAAAAACCATTAAAAGGAGGAACTCCTGAAATAGCCATAGAAGCAGCCATACTTGTAGAAGATGTAACAGGCATCTTTTCTCTTAATCCTCCCATTTCTTCAAGATTCCGTGTGCCTAAAGAATACTCAACTGCTCCTGAATTAAGAAAGAGCAAAGATTTAAATATAGAGTGATTAAAAAGATGAAACAGCCCTCCTAAAATTCCTAAAGGTGTGCCTAACCCTAAACCTAAGATAATATAACCCACCTGGCTTATAGAATGATATGCTAAAAGGCGCTTTAAGTCCATCTGGCCCAATGCTAAAAGAACTCCCACCATAATAGAAAGAACCCCTAAGAAAGTAAAAACCGCAAGTAATGCTCTGTTTATGCCAATAATATTGTAAAAAATCCTTATAAGAACATAAACTCCCAATGCTTTTATAAGTATACCTGACAGAAATGAAGATACAGGAGCAGGTGCAGAAGGATGAGCATCAGGAAGCCAGGCATGAAAAGGAACAATTGCTGCTTTTAAACCAAACCCCATAATAAAAAGGATATTTACAAGGATAACTACATTACTTAGCCCTTTAGCTTCTAAAACACCTGCTATATCAGCAAGATTAAGAGTAGAAGTATAAGAATATAAAAATGCTATACCCAAAAGAATAAAAGAAGATGCAACAGCGCTCATTATGATATACTTAAATGCTGCCTCAAGCTCCTCTGCTTCTACACCATAAGCAACTAAGGCAAAACTTGCTACAGAAGCTATCTCTAAGAAAACAAACATATTAAAAATATCCCCACTTATAACAATACCATTCATTCCTACTAACATAAGTAAAAATAAGGTATAAAATTTCCATTTAGCACTATATTTTCTCATATAACTTATACAAAAAATATTCAACATAAAAGCTACAATATTAATAGTAACGAGCATAAAAGAAGAAAAACCGTCAATTACTAAATCTACACCAAAAGGAGGCAACCATCCTCCTACTTTATATACCATTACCTTTAAAGAAGAATGGGATAAGATGAATAAAAGAACACATGAGAGAATGAAAGAAAAACCAGTTGCTAAATTAGATAAAAAATCAGAAAGAAATTCAAAACGCTTAGCTAAAATTACAATAAGAAACGCCGCTGCTAAAGGTACAACAACAAATAATGGTAACATCTTATCCTTTCAACTTCCGTATTTTAGTAATATCAAATGTGCCATATTTCTCATAAATTCTAATGGCTACTGCGACAACCAAAGCAGTAGTTGCTAAACCGATAACAATTGCAGTTAGAACCAGCGCCTGAACAAGAGGGTCAACCATATTATTTATATCTTTATCGGGTGAATAAATGGGAGCATGCCCTCCCATACGATAGCCAAATATAATAAGAAACAAATTCACTGCGTATTCACAAATCACTGTGCCAATAATTATCTTAATAATATTTCTCTTTCGCAGTATTCCGTAAATACCAACAGAAAAAAGTAGAAAACATAATATATAAGGACTCATTTTTTCACCTTAAATTTAAGAGTAATTAAAGCCAAAAATATAGCAAAAAGCCCAAAGGCAACCTTAAGTCCAATAGCTGAATAAGAAAGAGGAATAGTTCCTGCAGAAAAAAGGCTAAATGGTTTACCTTTAAAAATAATCCAATCATAGAAGAAATAACCTGCCTTATAGCCTAAAATAGCAATTATAAGGAACAATAATCCTCCTAAACCTTCAAAAAGTGATACAAACCGTTTAGAAATACGTCTAAAAGCTTCCTCCCTGCCAAAAGCAAGCATAAGATGAATAAAAGAAAGAACAATGATAACACCTCCTGCAAATCCTCCCCCTGGACTTAAATGACCATGGAGAGCAATATAAATACCATAAAGAAGAATCAATCCTACAGTAAGGCGCGTAATTACCTTTACAATAAGAGTCATTCCTGACTGCTTGCTATAACTCTCCTTCATCTTCAGGTTCCCCTATTTCTTTCCTTCCCTTATGACGCATCACTGCCAATACTCCTACCACAGCAGCAAAAAGCACAGTTACTTCTCCTAAGGTATCATAAGCACGGAAATTAAGCACAACACTGGCAACGAGATTCGCCGCTCCTGTTTTCATCCACCCTTCTTTTAAGTAAAACTGAGCTACCCGCATTAAAGGCTGACCAAATTTAGGCAAATCTCTTAAGGCTTCATAACCTATATACAAAAAAATTGCCAAAAATACAAAAGTAGCTGTAGTATTGAAAAACCACCGGCCAGTAGTAGAAAAAGGTAAATCTTTCTTAATAGTAGCACGAATAAGAATAACCAAAATTAATATCTCTACTACAAGTTGAGTAAGGGCTAAATCAGGAGCCTTTAAAAGAAGAAAAGAGACGCTCAATGCTAACCCTGCAGTTCCTACTGCCACTACGCTGGAAAGTAAATCCTTAACTTCAAGAGCAATTAGAGCTCCTATGATCATAAAAATAATAAGAATATCTAACATTAACATATTACTTAAAAAAAACTAAAATCAATCCCATTACCCCTAAAAGACACCAAACAAGATAAGTAGGTAATACCCCGTTATGAAGATAACTTAAAAATTTAGTAAATAAAAATGTAAGGTTTTTCCCTTGCTCATACAAATCAAACCGCCCTTTCTCTGCATTATTATATACATTTTTTAGAGGATTTAAATCTCTAATAATAGTGTAGAAATCCTCTGTTTTTACTTCTTCTTCAACCATCTCTCCTCCTACGTATCGCTCAGTAATTCTTATCTTAGAGAAGATGCTAAAAATAATCCATCCTAAAATGATTCCTATGAGAATAAAGTTTGTAGCCATCACCGGCTTCCAAATCCCTATTAAAGAAAAAATACCAGTAAAGCTACGTAGATGATGAAAGACTAAAGGGACACTAAAAAATCCTAACACAATACATAGTAAAGAAAGAAATAAAGGAGGGAAGTACATTGCAAAAGAAACCTCTTCTACTTTTTTCCTCTCTTTTCCCATAAATATACCACCTATTAACTTCAAGAAAGATGCAAGTGTTAAAGAGGAACCAATGAGTGCACATACTAACGAAAATGAAAGGATTATTTTCATCCCTAAAGAATTTACATTATTCATAAAATCTATCAACCCTTGATATATCATCCATTTAGATACAAATCCGTTAAAAGGAGGAATACCAGAAATAGAAAAAGCCGCAATCAACATAGCAATAAAGGTCAAAGGCATAAATTTATACAATCCCCCTAAATCCTTAAGCTCTAAGGTGCCCATTCTCTCCTCTACATTACCTGCTCCTAGAAATAAACAACTTTTGTAAATAGCGTTGTTAACCATATGAAATAAACCAGCTGCTAAACCTAAAGGAGAATTACATCCCATCCCTAAAACCATATAACCCACTTGGGATACCGCATGAAATCCCAATAACCTTTTTACGTTATGTTGCACCAAAGCCATCATAACTGCTCCTACAATAGTAACTGCTCCTAAAAACAACAAAACTCCACAGGCAAAATTATTTAAGAGAAAAGTATTTTTAGTAATTCTTGCTAAAAGATAAATACCCAAAAGCTTATCTAAAGAAGCAGGAAGGCAAGCAACAACAGGAATTGGCGCATACTCTGCAGTATCAACAACCCAAGAATGAAAAGGAAAACATCCTGCCTTAGCAAAGCAGGCAGAGGCTATAAGGAAAAAAGCCAAAAAAGACAATCCGTTATGAAGAACAAGAGGTTCACCCACAAGATATACGGACGAATTAAGATATAAATAAAGAACAAAACCTAACAGAAGAAAGGAATCTGTCCCTCCAACGATTATAAAGGTCTTTTTAGCAACAGCAGCTACTTTATCTTGAGAGTAAAAATTTATAAGTTTAAATAACGTAAGAGCCAAAAACCCCCAAAAGATGAGCAAAAGAAAAATATGATTGGAAAATACAGCAAGAAGTGAAACAAATGAGGTAAGAAAAAACCATAGGTAGTAAGAGAACCTATTCTTTTTGATATAAAACAACGAATAGACAAAAATTAACAAGGTAAAAAGTATGACAAAAAAACCAATGAATTTAGATAAATCATCAACCAAGAATAAACAACTCATAGTTTCATCAACTTGTTATCTTATTTCTTAATCTTTGTGTCTTTTCTTGAGAAAGCTTTATCAATTCTTCTCCATTTAAAATTTTTTCTCCTTTTGGTGAAAAGACAGCGCTCCGTTCTGTACAGCAATAACAGGGATCTACTGCTGCTAGAGTTATTGCAGCATCCGAAATAGTATATCCTGGAACGGTAACCAAATTTGTAGGAACATTCATAAAAGAAGGTGCTCTAACCTTATGGCGGACAGGACGATTAGTTCCGTCGCTACGCACATAATGAAAACACTCACCTCTGGGAGCTTCTACCCTTCCTATACCTTCGCCTTCAGGGATATCTCTAACTTCTATAGCTATCTCTCCCTGAGGTATTTTGGCAAGAGACTTTTCAATAATTGAACATGACTCATACATCTCCATAATCCGGGCAACAACTTTAGCATACACATCTCCTTCATCCAAAACTACCACATCCCAATCTATTTTATCATAACAGGCATAACTATCGTCTCGGCGGACATCAATATCCACTCCTGAAGCTCGTGCAGTAGGACCTACTACGCCAAAAGAAATAGCATCTTTCTTGGTAAGAATACCTACCCCTTTGGTTCTCTTATGAATTATAGGATCGTCTTCTACTGCTTTTTTAAAAAGATTTAGTTCTTTATAAAGCTCTTTTAAAGTCTTTTTAATTACAGGATAATCTTCTTCTTTTATGTCTCTTCGCGCTCCACCAACTTTCATCATAGCATAACTGTTGCGATTGCCTGTTATAAGTTCAAATAAGTCTAAAATTGGCTCCCGTGCTCGCCAAGCCCACATCCATACAGTATTATAACCAATAAAGTGTCCTGCCAATCCCAACCATAAAAGATGAGAATGAATGCGTTCCAATTCTGCAATAATCATTCTTATATAACTACCTCTTTCTGGACAAACTATCCCTAATAAATCCTCTACCGCCAGAACATAAGCAAAAGGATGAGAGGTAGAACATATTCCACAAATTCTTTCCACCAAAAAAGTAACCTGGTCCCAATGTTTTGACTCTGAAAGTTTCTCAATCCCCCGATGATTATAACCAATCTCTATTTCCACATCTACAACCTTTTCCCCTTCAACAACAAGTCTAAAAAACTCTGGCTCCTCTTGAAGAGGATGATAAGGACCAATAGGGACAATCTTTCTCTTATTCATTATCTCTCTCTTCTAAAGGGTAAGGTCTCTTTTCTAAAATACAACTTTTTCTAAGAGGATAATTACCTTCTGGCCAATCGTGGTCTAAAAGAAGATGCTCTAAATTCTTATTACCTACAAAATCTATACCCAACATTTCATGAATCTCTCTTTCTATCCATTCTCCTGCCCTAAACATCGGTGTTAAAGAATCAATCTTGGGATTATCTTTATTTTTAATAAAAATACGGATGCTAAAAATTTCTCCTGTTTTATCATACCCAAAATGATAAATTAACTCAAAATTATCTTCATTATCTATGCCACTTACAGTAGAAAGGCGCATTTTAAAATGGGAATACAGAACTTCGGCAACTTCTCTTAAATCAACCTTATCAATTACTAAATAAATACGACGAGGATTTTTTACGCGCCACTCTTTAAATTTACCCTCAAGTTTTTTCTTGACATCATCTTTAATCATTTTCTCGTTACCTTTTCAATCAACTTCACAATCCCTGCAATTATTGCCTCAGGTTTAGGAGGACAACCCGGTATATAAACATCTACAGGCATAATCTCATCCAAAGCAGCCTCCATAGAGTAGCTGGGACGAAACATATGCTGACTGCAAGAACACGTTCCTACTGCCACTACAAAACATGGCTTGGGAGCTTGTTCATAAACACGCTTAAATCGCTTTAAAGATTTTTTATTCATTGCTCCTGTAACAAGAATTACATCAGCATGACGAACACTTCCTACCAACTGCATACCGAACCGCTCAATATCAAAACGAGGGGTAAGACAGTCCAGAATCTCAATATCACAATTATTACAGGAACCTGAGCTCACATGATAAACCCATAATGACTTAGTGAGTATTTTTTCTTTTAGCCCCATTTCAATACCCTATTATTGCCAAAACCACCCCCACGCATCCTAAAGGGAAAAATAAAAACCAAAAAAGTTTAAGAATGTCTTTTATACGTAACCGCGGATTGGTATTTTTTATTACAGAAATAATGACAATCATTATAAGATATTTATAGATTAAATGCCACCCTAAACTTTCTCCCGTAAAAAGTAAAATCAAAAGCACAGGTAAAATAAAATAAAGAAATGCTTTTGTTAACTTATAAAATCCTAAAAGAGGGCCGGAATATTCAATAAAAGGCCCCCCCATTATCTCCTGCTCTGCCTCACTTACATCGAAAGGTACAATTCCCAATTTTGCCTGAATATAAAAAATACTCAAGACAAATCCTATCGCCCCTGAAATACTCCAAAGATGAGAACCAAACTTTTGCTGATAATCCATTATACCCTCTAAAGATATCACTCCTTTTGATTTGATTATAACAATAATTAAGCTAACGATAAAAATAAATTCATAAGAAAGCATAAGTTTAATCTCTCGTGCTGAACCTGTTGTAGCCAAAGGATTAGAAGAAGCTATGCCTCCTAAGATGATAAAAAGAGAAGGTATAATGATTAAATAGAGAATAACTACTATATCTCCTACAAACCCTCTGCCATAAAAATAACTCTGGTTAATCATTAAAGATAAAAGAACTACTGAAGAAAAACTAATAATTGGCGAAAGAACAAAAAGAGTTTTATTTGCCTCTACGGGGATAATCTGCTCTTTATAGAATAATTTCATAATATCAATAAAATTCTGATACCACGGTGGACCTATCCTATACTGAAAACGGGCAGTAAGTTTCCTTTCTAACCACCACCCCCATCCTCCTAAAAGTAAAGTAAATAAAAAACCAGGAAAAATAAAATAACTAAATACTAATTTCATCTTTTCTTATAAAGTATTGTGTCATCCTTAAGCCACTTCAAAGAATGGACTGCTAATTTATCGGAAACAAAAAATATTCCTTTTTCTATATCTTCTCTTTGGATATCCTTTATCTGAATAGCATTGTAAGGACAGGTTTCTATACATTTTATCTTATCCCGCTTAAGGCAAAAATCACATTTAGAATCAAGAAACTCTAAAAAATCAGGCAGAATTGTACCAAAAGGGCAAGCAATACTACAACTTTTACATGAGGTACAAAGAAAACGTGCGCGATGAAGGATTCCCTCTTCATCTTTCTTTAAGGCATTATGATAACAGGCATTAACGCACGGTGCCTCTTCACACTTCCGACAAAGTAAGCTAAAAGTAGCTAATTCTCTTATTGAGGTAATACCATTATTCTGAGGATGATAAATATAACTACACTCTACTACGCATTTTTTACATTTATCACATTTTTCTAAATCAATAAATAACCGCTTCATTGAATTAAAGCTTATTAAATTTAGTCCCAAATGTCATGAATATCTTTTATATCTTCAAAACAAAATACAGGCCCGTCTTTGCAAACATAATATTTCCCTAAACGACAGTGACCACATTTACCGAGACCACAACTCATATTTTTCTCCATAGAAAGATAAAGATTCTGGGGTAATATGCCCATTTCTAAAAGTTTTAAGGTAGTAAACTTCATCATAATTGGTGGCCCGCAGACTATTCCCACAGCCTCTTTTGCCTTAAGAGGTAAATTTTCAAGAATGGTCGTAACTACCCCCACATTACCATCCCATTTATTATCTCCTTTATCTACGGTTAAACGTAAGTGAACATTCTTATACCCTCTCCACTCCTTAATCTGAGATTTATATACAATATCTTGGGGTGTCCGCGCCCCATAACATATAACTATCTTTTTAAAATCATCTAAAGAAGAAAAAAGAGTAAAAATAAGCGAACGTAAAGGAGCAAGCCCCACTCCTCCTCCTACAATAAGCACTTCTTTATTACGAAAATTCTCCACCGGATACCCTCTCCCATAAGGACCACGCAAACCTAATACATCCCCTACTTTAGCATTATGGAAGAACGCAGTAACCTTACCTACTTTCATAATAGTAATTTCAAACTCATCTTTCCGAAGAGGGCTGGAAGAAGGAGTAAAAGGTGCCTCTCCTATACCCGGATAAGTTAACTCTACGAATTGCCCTGTAGAAAAAGAAAACCCTTTTTCTGTCTCAAAAACAAATGTCTTAATAGCAGAGGTCTCTTCGATAATCTTAGTAATCTTTGCCTTTATAGGAGAATAAATACCCATTTATACTTTAGATTTTTTATTATAATTATAAAGGTAACGAAAAATTTCCCGTAAATCAATCTTAGCAATACACGACTCAATACACCTACCGCAACCTGTACATGCATAAATACCTATTCGGTCAGGAAAAAATTCAAATTTCTTTATGTAACGATTGCGCAATCGTTGAGCCCGCAATTTAAGAGGATTAGCTCCTCCTGCAACTCGGCTGAAATTTTTATATTGACAACCATCCCAAATACGGCCCCTTAAGAAATAAGAACCTTCCTTCGTATCAAAAATAAGAAAACAGTGGCAAGTAGGACAATTCATAATACAAGCACCACACTCTACACACTTTAAAGCCTCCTCTTCCCATATATTCTTCTCATATCCCTTTCTTACCAACTCATAAAGTATTTCTTTGGAAGGCAAACCTTGTTCTTTGAGGCTTCTTCTTATCTCCTCCACCAACTTACTTCGGCTTACTGTTCGTTCCTCTAAGTAACTTTCTCGAGCATTTTGGAAAATACTCTGGTTCTCCTCTATAAGTTTCTTACCTTTCAAAGAACCTACTTCTACTAATAGAACATCGTCTACCAAAGAAATATTCAAATCAAACAACTCCTCAGGATAAGGATTAATATCCAAACCAACACAAAAACATACATTCTTAAAAGCAATGCAGTCACTGGAAATAATAATGTTGTTATCGCGCATATTCTTATATTCCTCATCAATTTCTGATTCTAAGAATACATAATCTTGAATCTTAAGAGATTGTAAATCACACGCCTTAACCCCCACAATACAAAATGGTTTTTTCTTAACTGTTTTTTCTAAAAAATAGCTTCCTAAAAACTGCTGGGAAGGTACAAAAAACTGGCGCAGAGAAGTTACAGGACGATACTTATTAAAAACAAACTTCCCCTTAAAGACTTCAAAAAAATAGTTTTCTTCTCCATAAGGAGAAACTACAGTATACGTTTTAGAAAGGGTTTCTAAAAAATTACAAAAACTCTGCTTTGTCGCTACAAAAATGTTGTCTTTCATTTAGATTGTGAATTATTTCACAATAAAAGAGATAAAAAATAAAAATTTTTTAAAAAGTATACCAACAATAATATCATTGTCAATAAAAATTTCCAAAAACGTATTATACAAAAAGATAGGTAACACTTTTAACAATAAGAAATATCTATTAAAAAGATTCAAAGAAATTAAAGACGCCTCCTTAGGATACAAGCTACAGACCTGATTGTAAGAGAGAATTTTTAATTTCTATTAAATTTCTAATTCTTCAATTTCTAATTAAAAATTAAGTCATTGAAAATTTAATGAAAATTAGAAATTGAAAATTAAAAATTCCCCCAAGATTCTCTCTTACAATGGGGTTTGATTACCGTTCTAACCTACGCGGTTAGAAAAAGGTGCTACATTTCTAAGCCAGACTTAATAATGTAGCAGAAAATTAGAGCTTCAATGAAACAATACTGTTTGAGACAATAATGTATCATCACCACCTCTCGTAATGCACCTTGCTCTCATTATACCTATCTGCTGGTGATAATTGTTGAGCAGGGTAACCAATGGGAATAACAGCAAAAGGAACAATATGAGAAGGTACTCCTAATTCTTTTCTTACATATTCAATGCGTTCATCTAAAGGATAAACCCCAAGCCATACTCCTCCCAATCCTAAATATGTTGCTTCAATAAGGAGATTCTCTGTCGCCGCAGAGCAATCTTGTACCCAAAATCCTTTATAGACTTCAGCATTCAAATCGCCACACACAACAATTCCTACAGGTGCATCTTTCAACATATTAGCGTGAGGACTTAATTTAGAAAGACGATACAGGGTCTCTTTATTTCTCACTACAATAAAATGCCACGGTTGTTCATTCCCTGCCGAAGGAGCAGCCATTCCTGCTTTAAGAAGCTTTTTTATAAGCTCAACAGGCACGGGTTCTTTGCGATATCTTCGTATGCTACGCCGTTTAAAAATTGCATCCATTTTTTCTCCTTTCTATTTCTCTTTATTCCTCTTTCTCTTGACTTTTCCCCCTATATTCCAGGCTTTACCCAAATGTTTTCCTACGCTCCAGTAATTTCTGTCATGCATAGAAAAAACAACTGGTTTAATCTTTTTTATATCTGGCAGACCATCAGTAAGTACATCTTCATTTACATATGTCTCAACGATTTCTCCTATAAATACTTCGTTCATTCCCCCAAAATCAAGCACTTTAACCAGCTTACATTCAAGATTCAAAGGAGCCTCTTTTATCATAGGCGCAGTTTTTAACTTGCCATAGAAAATATCAAAAAGTTCAGACTTATCTATCTCTTTTCCTGAATGCATACCAATATAGTCGGTCACTGCAACCATATCTTCACCAGGTATATTCACACTAAAAGTTTTATTTGCCTTAATACCACTGTTAGTGTAATGGGCACGACCAGAAGCAAAAGCAATCATTGCAGGACTATGCTGAACAATACCACAGTAAGCAATGGTAACAAAATTGGCCCTCCTATCTACATCCGCACCAATGATTGTGGTAGGCATGGGATATAAATATGTACCAGAACCTAACTCCTTTTTTTTCATAAAACTCCTTTTAATATACTACCAAACCAAAATTACCAACCCCCCAGGAAAATACCAAAATACCATTAAATATTTATAAATATTTACCAATTCCCTAAGCTAACTTTACATTTTATTTTCAAAAGTTTCTGTCAAGTTAGGAGGATTTAAAAGGAAGCTTAATATAAAAAGTAGTACCTTTCATATATTCTGATTCAAACCAAATTTCTCCTCTATGATTTTCTTCAATAAGGCGTTTCACGATATACATACCAATACCTGTTCCAGATTTTACACCTTCAACAGGTTTAAATGATGATTTAGTAGTAAAGAAAGGGGCAAATATTTTCAACTTATCCTCTTCTTCTATACCAATACCATTATCAGAAACAGTAATTATATAAGAAGATTCTTTTTGAGAAGAAGAAATTGCTATCTGGAAAGAATACTTCTTGCGCTCCTCCAAAGATAAAAGAGATTTTTTCTGATAACAGGCTTCGTAAGCATTATCCAAAAGATTATAAATTACTTCACTCATCTGTGATTTTATACCATAAATATTGTCGCAGAATATTTCTTCTTTAAGGGAAAAAGAGGCTTCTTTATGTTTTATTTTAAGCAACCCTAAGGACAAATCTATGATTTCCTTAAGGGAAAAGAAGCCGAAATAGGTATCTTTTTCCTGAGTGCGGGAATAATTTAAAATTCCTTTTATCACTTGGTCAGTTCTTCTTACATTCTCAAGGAGAGAATCAGCAATCTGCAGGATATAATCATAGCTTTCTTTCAAATGACTATCATTAATAATTTGAGGGCATTTTTTTGCCAAATCTTCTATTTCCATCTTTAATTCCCCACTGGCTACAGAGAAATAGTTAAGGCGGTTTTTTATCTGATGAGCTAAACCATCTGCCATACCACCAATGGAGGCAAGTTTTTCTGCTTCAAAGATGCGGTTCTGGGCCTTCTTGAATTCCTCAAAGAACAAACAGTTTTCAATGGCTAAAGATGCCTGATGAGAAAGAATATTAAACACATTGATATCATCTTGAGTATAGGTGCTTTTGTTGAACTTATCTCCCAAAACAAGAAAACCCAATAAATCTTTCTCAATAACAGAAGGAACAATTAAACCAAAAGAACTGCCAATAATATTCTCTAAGTCTTTGCGCATATCAGGAGGTGCTTCTTCAGGAATAAAGGGTGAAGATTTCTCTTTTATATATTTGATTACCTCTGCATTCTCAGAAACAATATGCTGGCTTACAGAATAACGGCTATCACGCACTGCCATTAACTCATAAGTCTTCTTCTCGCTATTATGACCATAAATACAAGCAAATTCAATACCTACTGCTTTTTTAACAATATGGACAATTAAACGAAATAAACGCTTTAAGTTATGCTCTCTTACCATACCTCCTGCAGCCTGAAGAAGGAGTTTCTGATAATGACGCTGTTGGGCTAAAAGAATATCCTCTGCTTTTTTTTGCAGGATACGGTAAACAACAGGACCAATAGTAGCAAGAATAACTGCAAGAGATGTAGATAAAACCCAAGAATGTGTTTTATATCCAATATAAAAAGGCACACCAAGAACAAGAGTATAAAGAGTTAAGAATATTCCTGTTCTGGTGATAGCAACACGAATATCCATAAGATGGTATTTGATGATGGCGTAGGTAATGATA